>DASXLI010000038.1:0-110536 GCA_036496285.1 Binatia bacterium | reverse complement strand
GCCCGGCGCCGCCGGGTCGATGCGCATCCGGCCGCCCGCGGTCATGTCGTGGCCGCCGGCGGAGTCGCTGCCGAGCACACGTTGCAGGACGTCACCCGCGTTGACGTCGCGCTCGGTGGTGCGCAGCGACACGTGCAGGTTGCCGCCGAACGCGCCGATCGCGCACGCCCACTCGACCTCGTCGAGCCGCAAGAGGAAGTCGGCGACCTCCGCAACCATGTCGGGGTACTGCACCTCGGGCAGGATCGACACGACCGCACGGTCGTAGATCACCGCGCGCTCGATCGCCTCGTGGAAGGCGCGGAAGTAGACGCGCGGCACGCGCGCGTTCTCGATCTTCGCGAGGCGGCGCTTGTTGGTGTACGGGTAGAGGAACTGGGCCGCGGCGATGTCGGCGGGCGTCGCCTCCCGGCCGAGGTCCTGCGTCTCGGCCGAGATGCCGTAGAACAGCGCGGTCGCGAGCTTGCTTTCGAGGTCGATGTGCGACTCGCGGACGTACTCGGTGAGGATCGTCGAGGTGGCGCCGTACTCGTCCCGTAGATCGAGGAACGGCACCTGGTGGTAGTCGCCGTACGCCGGGTGGTGGTCGATCACGACGGCCGGGACGATGCCGCGCGGCAGGGAGTTGTTGATGCGGCCGGGCTGCGTATCGACCAGGGCCACGAGCGAGTCCGCCCCGAGGTCGAGCTCCGAAACCGGGCGCAGGTCGATGCTCAGATAGGTCAGCATCGCCCGGTTCTCCGCCCGGCCGACGATGCCGCCCTGCGCGATGACCGCCTCCTTGCCGAGGAGATTGGCCGCCAGGAACTTGAGCGCGGCCGCGCTCGCCAATGAGTCGGGGTCGGGGTTGTCGTGCGGCAGGATGATCAGCGGTGCCGGGCCCTCGAGCGCCTGGAGCAGCTCGCCGAGCATGCTTTTGGGGGCGATACTCGCCATGCAAGATCGCACCCGGGGGCGCGACCTCAGCAGTATATGCGGCACCCGACGGATCGCCAAATCCACTTTTCCCCGGAGGCCGGGACGCAGCGCCGTCGTGGCGACGGGGCACATGCTATGCTACCGGGTATGCGATCGATGCAGGGCTTGCGCGACAGCTTCGGCGCCCTGGTCGCCGACGGCGACCGCTGCGATCTCGGACGTGCCGCCCTCGAGATCGCCCGCCTCGCCTACCCGGACCTCGATGCCGGCCGCTATCTCGGCCGTCTCGACGACCTGGCGGCCGCCGTACGCCCACGGGTCGAAGCGGCGCCTTCGCCCCTCGAGGGCGTCGGCGCCGTGAGTAGCTACCTGTTCGAGGAGTGCGGCTTCCGCGGCAACACCGACGACTACTACGACCCGCGGAACAGCTTCCTGAACGACGTGCTCGAGCGGCGCACGGGCATCCCGATCACGCTCTCGGTCGTCCTCATGGAGACGAGCGCACGGCTCGGCCTGACCGTCGAGGGCGTGCCGTTCCCCGGCCATTTCCTCGTCCGCACGTCCGGGACGGCCGGCCCCATCCTCCTCGACCCGTTCCTTGGCGGCCGCCCGGTTGGCCGCGACGAGATGCTGCGCCGCCTGCGCGCGTTCTCCAGCGCCGGCGGCGGCACGCCCGGCGCGGATCTGCAGCGCGTCCTGCCGCAGGTCCTGCAGGCGACGGGCCCGACCGGCATCCTCGGCCGCATGCTCGCGAACCTGCTCCGCATCTACCTCGACCGCGACGAGCCCACCCACGCGCTCACGACGGTCGAGCTGCTGCTCGTGCTGGCACCCGACGTGCCGGAGCACCTGCGCGTGCGCGGTCTCCTGTACGAGCGCCTCGACTGTCTCGCCACCGCGGCGGCCGACTTCCGCCGCTATCTCGAGCTCGCCCCCGACGGCGCCCACGCCGCCGACGTCCGATCGCACCTCGCTCGGCTCGGCAACGTCGCGATCACCCTCCACTAGGACCGCGATGTCGATGCCGTCGCCCTTCCGCGCGCGGGCCGCCGCCGCCGCGGCGGACAAGGCGCTGCACGCCAAGCTCGACCACGCGTCGCTGCCGTTCCTCGAGAAGCGCGCGCACGTGTTCGCGGCGCTGCCCGACGGCGAGGCGCGCCGCGATCGCGCCCGCGCCGCCAAGGCCTACGCCGTCGCCCACCTCGACACCCTCCTGCCGGAGCTCGAGCGCCGCCTCGTCGAGCACGGTTGCGTCGTGCACTGGGCGAGCGACGCCGCGGAGGCGTGCCGTCTCGTCCTCGACATCGCCGCCCGGAACGGCGTGCGCCTCGTCGTGAAGGGCAAGTCGATGGTGTCAGAGGAGATCGCGCTCAACGCGAGCCTCGCCGCCGCCGGCATCGAGGCGGTCGAGACCGACCTCGGCGAGTACATCGTCCAGCTCGCCGGCGTGCCGCCGTCGCACATCATCACCCCGGCGATCCACATGTCGCAGGACGACGTGGCGGCGCTCTTCACGAGCCGCCTCGGCGAGCCCCGCCACGAGACGGCCGAGGCGCTCACCGCGGTCGCGCGCCGCGTGCTGCGCGAGAAGTTCCGCCAGGCCGGCATGGGCGTGACCGGCGTCAACGTCGCGAGCGCGGAGAGCGGCACGCTCGTCGTGGTCGAGAACGAGGGCAACGGCCGCATGGCGCTCACCCTGCCGCGTGTCCACGTGGCACTGATGGGCATCGAGAAGCTGGTCGCGCGCGATGCGGATCTCGCGCCGCTGCTCGAGATCCTGCCGCGCAGCGCGACCGGCCAGACGCTCACCAGCTACGTGTCGCTCGTGAGCGGCCCGCGCCGCCCGGGCGAGACCGACGGTCCCGACGAAGTGCACGTCGTCCTGCTCGACAACGGGCGCTCCCGCGTGCTGGCCGATCCCGCGGTGCGGGAAGCGCTCTACTGCCTGCGCTGCGGCGCGTGCCTGAACGCGTGCCCGGTCTACCGGAAGGTCGGCGGCCACGCCTACGGCTACCCCTACTCGGGACCGATCGGTGCGATTCTCGCGCCCGGCCTCCTCGGCATCGCCCAGGTCCCCGACCTGCCCTTCGCCTCGACCCTGTGCGGTGCGTGCCGCGACGTCTGCCCGGTCCGCATCGACATTCCGCGCCTGCTGCTCACCTGGCGCGCCCGCGCCACGGCGCTCCGCTCGGCGTCCGCGAGCGAGCGCCTGCTGGTGCGCGGGTGGCGCCGGCTGGCGTCGTCGGCCGCGCTCTACCGGCTTCTCGCGCCCGCCGCGCGCGCCGGGGCCGCTCTGCTGGCCCGCGTTCCCGCGCTCGCCCGGCTCGCGCCGCCGCTCGCCGCCTGGGAGCGCACCCGCCGCCTGCCCGCGCCCGCCGCCGCGTCCTTCCACGAGCGCTGGCGTGCCCGCCGTGACGGAGACGGTTCCCGTGCCGCGTGACGCCGTGCTCGCGGCCGTGCGCGCCGCGCTTGCCGACGTGTCCGACGTGGCGTCGGCGGACACGCGCCCCCCTCCCGCATCGGCCGCCACGCCGTCCGATCGCGCGGCGCTCCTCGCGGACTTCGCGCGTGAGGCGCGCGCCGTCGGCACCGTGGTGCACGTGGTGGCCACGGTCGCCGATGCCGGCGCGGCCGTCGCAACCATTTTCGCCGATGCGCGCGTCGCACGTGCCGTCGCCTGGCCGACCCCGCTCGCGCGCGCCGTCGCGGTCTCCGCCGCCGATGGTTCCCGCGACGGCCTCGACGTCCGCTTTGCCGGCACGGACGCGGACGCGGCAGCGATCGCGCACGCCGACGCCGGGATCACCGAGGCCGACGCGCTCGTGGCCGCGAGCGGCACGCTCCTCCTGCGGGCGGCGAGCGGCGCGCGCACGGTCTCGCTGCTGCCGCCGCTGCACGTCGCGGTCGTACCCGCGGCGCGCGTCGTCGCGGACCTCGGCGCGGCGCTGCCCGCGAGCCGCGGCCGCGACGGCGCTCCCGATACCTGCGTCACCCTCGTGACCGGCCCGAGCCGCACGGCCGACATCGAGAAGAAGCTCGTGGTCGGCGTCCACGGCCCGTGCGCGCTGCACGTGATCGTGGTCGAGGAGGCGGACTGTTGAGATGGACGTCCAGCTCTTCGTCACCTGCCTCACCGATCAGCTGGCGCCGCAGATCGGCGAGGCCACGGTCCGCATCCTCGAACGGCTCGGCCACCGGGTACGCTTCCCCGAGGCGCAGACGTGCTGCGGCCAGCCCGCCTTCAACGACGGCTTCCCCGACGAGGCCGCCGCGCTCGCGGCGCGTACGGTCGAGATCTTCGCCGATCCGGCGCCGATCGTCGTGCCCTCGGGCTCGTGCGCGACGATGCTGCGCCACTTCTATCCGGGGCTCCTCGCCGCCGGAGCACACGCCGAGCGCGCGCGCCACTTCGCCGCCCGCACCTTCGAGCTCTCGGCCTTCCTGGTGCACGTGCTCGGCGTCACCGACGTCGGCGCCCATTGGCGCGGCACGGCCACCTACCACGACTCCTGCCACCTCCTGCGCGAGCTCGGCATCCGCGACGAGCCGCGCCGCCTCCTTGCCGACGTCGACGGCCTGACGCTCGTCGAGATGCCGTACGCCGAGCACTGCTGCGGCTTCGGCGGCGCCTTCGCCGTCAAGTTCCCCGAGGTATCCGGCGCGATCCTCGACGCGAAGCTCGACGGCATCATGGCGACGGGCGCCGCGGCGGTCGTGGCGAACGACGCCGGGTGCCTGCTGCAGATGGCGGGTGGCCTCGCACGGCGGGGTGCCGCAGTGAGGACGCTGCATCTCGCGGAGGTGCTCGCCTCGGAGGACGGCCCGACCGTCGCCTAGCACCGCGCCTGAGGCGCGCGGCCGCGGCCGCGGCCGCGGCTCAGCGCACGCCGCCGGCCGCGCGCAGTGCCGCCGCGGCGCTGCGCAGCCCCGCGAGCACGCCGTCCTCGTAGTTGAAGCCGGGGTCGCGGGCGAGCGCGGGGAAGTCGTGCGGTTGCAGCAGATCGTCGGACGTGAGGCGCGGATCGATGCGCGCGGCGTACGCGCGGACTTTCCGCTCCTGCTGCGCGATGAGCTCGCTCAGGACACGATCCGCTTCCGTCTCCATCGCACGCCTCCTTTGCCGCCTCTCCGCTATCTGCTAGCGTATTTTGCGCCGCGACACGACATGGCCGCTCCCACAAAACCCGATCGCTTCTTCCAGGACCGCTACGGCGTCTCGCCAACCGCGCTCGAGAGCACGCTCGGCTCGGCGCTCTCGCGGCGCGCCGACTACGGCGACCTGTACTTCGAGTACCGCACCACCGCCGCGGTGACGCTCGAGGACGGCCTCGTGAAGAAGGCGAGCAAGGACGTCTCGCAGGGCGTCGGCGCACGCATCCTTGCCGGCGAGAAGACCGGCTACGCCTACAGCGACGACGTGACGCTCGCGACCATCGAGCAGGCGGCGCGCACCGCCGGCCACATCGCCGGCGACGTCGGCGGCAGCCAGGCCGTCGCCCTGCGCGCCGCGCAGCCCACGCGCGACCTCTACACGCTGCCGGGCTCGCCGGCCGAGACGCCGCTGCCGCAGTCGATCGCGCTGCTCGAGGCCGTCGACCGTGCGGCCCGCCAGCACGACCCGCGCGTCAAGAACGTGATGGCGTCGCTCGTGTTCGAGCACAAGGTCGTGATGATCGTCACGTCCGACGGCACGATGGTGAGCGACACGCAGCCGCTCGTCCGCCTCTCCATCACCTGCATCGCGGAGGATGCCTCGGGCCGCCAGCAGGGCACCTACGGCGGGGGCGGCCGGCAGCCGTTCGCGTTCCTGCTCGAGGGCGACCGCCACCTGCGCTTCGCCCGCGAGGCCGCGCGCCAGGCCGTCCTGAACCTCGAGGCGGTGGACGCGCCCGCCGGTGAGATGACGGTCGTCCTCGGCTCGGGCTGGCCGGGCATCCTCCTGCACGAGGCGATCGGCCACGGCCTCGAGGGCGACTTCAACCGCAAAGGCACCTCGGCGTTCTCGAAGCTCCTCGGGACGAAGGTCGCCTCGGACCTCTGCACCGTCGTCGACGACGGCACGATCGCGAACCGCCGCGGCTCCCTGAACGTCGACGACGAGGGCACGCCCACCTCGCGCACCGTGCTCATCGAGAACGGCGTCCTGCGCGGCTACCTGCAGGACCGCCTGAACGCGCGCCTCTCCGGCATGGCGCCGACCGGCAACGGCCGGCGCGAGAGCTACGCCCACAGCCCGATGCCGCGCATGACGAACACGTTCATGCTGGCGGGGGAGTCGACGCCGGACGAGATCATCCGCTCGGTCGACCGCGGACTCTATGCCGTGTCGTTCGGCGGCGGCCAGGTGGACATCACGAGCGGCAAGTTCGTCTTCTCCGCGAGCGAGGCGTACCTCATCGAGCAGGGCGCAGTGACCCGGCCCGTGAAGGGGGCCACCCTGATCGGCAACGGCCCCGACGTCCTCACCCGCATCAGCATGGTCGGACACGACCTCGCCCTCGACGAGGGCATCGGCACCTGCGGCAAGAACGGCCAGTCCGTCCCCGTCGGCGTCGGCCTGCCGACGATCCGCATCGACGGGCTGACCGTCGGCGGCACGCGAGCGTGAGCCGCGCCGCCGGAGCGCTGCGCCCCGAGGAGCTGCGCGCCGCGCTCCAATCGGTGCTCGACTTCGCCACCCGGGCGGGCGCCACGGCCGCCGACGCCGTGCTCGTGCAGCAGGCCTCGTTCGCCGCCGGGGTGCGCCTCGGCGAGGTCGAGAAGATGACCGACGCGCGCGAGAAGCGGCTGGGCCTCCGCGTCTTCGTCGGCGAGCGCTCCGCGCTGGCCGCGACGGCCGACCTCACGCGCGGCGGCCTGGCCCGCTGCGCCGACGACACCGTCGCGCTCGCACGTGTCACCCAGCCCGATCCGGCGCAAGGCCTGCCGGAGCGCGCCGCCCTCGCGACCGAGGCCCCCGACCTGGACCTCTATGACGAGGCCGCCGCGGCGCCCTCCCCCGAGGACGCGCTCGAGCGGGCGCGCGCTGCCGAGGGTGCCGCGCTCGCCGTCGATCCCCGCCTGAGCAACTCGGAGGGCGCGGAGTTCTCGCAGACCGGCGCGACCATCGCCTACGCCTCGACGCTCGGCTTCGACGGCGGCTACCGCAGCTCCTCGTTCGACCTCGGCGTGCAACCCGTCGCCGTCGCCAACGGCCACATGCAGCGCGACTACTGGTACGCTCGGAGCCGCCACCTGGCGCGCCTCGACGATGCGGCCGAGGTGGGCCGCTGGGCTGCGGCGCGGACCGTCCGCCGCCTCGGCGCGAAGCGGGTCCCCACGCAGGAGGCGCCGATCGTCTTCGAGGCGGAGGTCGCCGCCTCGCTGCTCCGGCACCTGGCCGGCGCCGTCGTCGGCCAGAGCCTCTATCGCGGCACGTCCTTCCTGCTCGGGCGGCTGGGTGACGTCGTGGCCTCGCCGCTCGTGACCGTCGTCGACGACGGGCGCCTGCCCAGGGGCTTCGGCTCGCGGCCGTTCGACGCCGAGGGGCTCGCCACCCGGCGCACCGTCGTGCTCCAGGACGGTAAGCTCGAGAGCTACCTCTTCGACACCTACTCGGCCCGCCGCATGAAGGCCGCTTCCACCGGCAACGCCGCCCGCGCCGTCGGCGACTCGCCGAGCGCCGCACCGACCAACTTCTATCTCGCTGCCGGCGCCTCCTCGCCCGAGGACATCGTCGCCTCGGTCGATCGCGGGCTCCTCGTGACCGAGCTCATCGGCTTCGGGGTGAACCCCGTCACCGGCGACTACTCGCGCGGCGCGGCCGGCCTCTGGATCGAGCACGGCGAGATCACGCATCCCGTCGAGGAGATCACGATCGCGGGGAACCTGCTGGAGATGTTCCGCGACATCGAGATGGTCGGCAGCGATCTCGTCTTCCGCGGCAGCGTCGCGGCCCCGACACTGAAGATCCGCCGGATGACCATCGCCGGTAGCTGAGGCGCCGTGGCCGCGACCCCGCCGTCACGCCCGAGCCCGTCGCCGATCGCGGCCGTCCCCGGCGGTCCCGCCGATCTCGGCGCGCTGCCGCCACGCCCGGAGCGCGACCGCTGGGGCCGCCGGCTCGCGGTCGCGCGCGAGCAGGTATTCGCCGGCTTCTTCTTCGCGATGTTCCTCTTCCTGCTCTACCAGCTCTACCGCGTCTTCACGCCGTTTCTGGGGCCGATCGTCTGGGCCGGCGTGCTCGCGATGGTGTTCTATCCCCTCTACCAACGGGTGCTGCGCGCGCTGCGCGGCAACACCACCCTCGCCGCAGCCGCGCTGACGACGATCGTGACGATCAGCATCGCCGTGCCGACGGCCTCGCTGTCGACGGTCGTGACGCAGGAGTCAGTCGGCCTCTACGGCCAGCTCACCGAGTGGGTGCGCTCCGGCCGGCTCGACCAGCGCATCGCGGAGCTCCGCGCCTCGCGCATCGGTCGCGTCGCGCAACGCCTGCGCGGCCAGGGCTGGGAGATGGACTGGGGCGCGCTGGTGCAGCGCGGCGCCGACACCGTCAGCACGCACGTGACCGCCTTTGCGCGGAACGTCGCGCTCTTCCTGCTCGACTTCTCGATCATGCTGTTCACCCTGTTCTTCTTCTTCCGCGACGGCGACCGGATGCTGGCGTCCTTCCGCCGGCTCATCCCCATGGACCCGGTGGACAAGGACGCGGTCTTCCGCCGCCTCTACGAGACGCTCTCCGCGGTCATGCGCGGCATGGTCGTGACGGCCGTCGTCCAGGGCGTGCTCCTCTGGGTGGGGCTCGCGCTCCTCGGCGTGCCCTACGCCGCGTTCCTCGGCGTCGCGTGCGGCATCATGGCGATGGTGCCGCTGATCGGCTCGGCCGCCGTGTGGATTCCCTGCGTGGTCTACCTGGCGGTCGCAGGGCTGAACCTGCAGGCCGTGTGCCTCGCGGTGTACGGCACGCTGGTCGTGAGCACGGTCGACAACGTGCTCCGCCCGCTCGTCATCGGCGGGGCCGCGCGCCTGCCGACGCTCTTCCTCTTCTTCGGGATGCTCGGCGGCGTCGAGGCCTACGGCATCCTCGGAATCTTCCTCGGACCCGTCCTGCTCTCGATCGTCCTGTCCTTCGTCCAGATCTACCAGGCGCAGTACGCGACGCCGGAGCCGAGGATCCCCCTGCCGCCGACCTGACGCCGGCGGGCGGGCGCGACGGGCCCTACTTGCGCCAGTTCGCCAGACCCGCGAGGTCGTGGATGCTGGCGCGCTGGTTGAGCCGCTGGATCCAGGCGGCGACGTTCCGCCACTCGGGATCGAGCGTGACGCCGAGCGCCGGCAGGATCACGACCCGGGGAGCGAACGCGACGTCGGCGAGGGAGAAGTTGCCCACGAGCCAGTTGCGTCCCGCGAGCGAGCCGTCGAGCACCGCGAGCTGGCGCGCGATCTGCTCGCGAGCCTGGGTGATCTTCGTCTCGTCGCGCTCCGTCTCGGGCTTCCGCAGCTCGCGCATGATCGAGCCGGTGAGCGGGATGAAGGCGTTGTCGGCGTAGTCCTCGAAGGTGCGGACGCGCGCCCGCGCGGCCGAGTCGGCCGGCATCAGCTGCGGGTGCGGATATTCGTCCTCGAGGTACTCGTTGATGATCGTGGAGTCGTACACGATCACCTCGTCGTCGATCAGGACCGGGACCTTGCCGAACGGATTCAACTTGAGGAAATCCGGGCGCTTCTGCTCGCCGGCCTGGAGATCGACCGGTACGGTTTCATAGGAAAGGTCCTTCTCGGCCAGGACGATGCGCGTCTTCTGACAGAACGGACATTCGGGAGAATCATACAACTTCAGCATCGCTCACCTCGTCCACACCAAACGTAGTGCACCGTGACCCCACGGCGCCCTCGGGACCCAGACCCGCCAGAAACGCGCAGCCTAGAGTAAAGAGGCACCCTACGCAAATATGGTACGCAGATTTTTCTTTATTTTTTCGCGGACCAGACTCTACATCGTAGGGTAGAGAGGCTGCGCTACGCGGAAGTGCCATCCCCTGGAAATCAGCCCCGGGCCGGGCCGAGCGCATCCCCCGGGGGGCCAGTCTCAGGGCTCCGACGCCCCTGTATGGCGCCAGGCATGGTAGGAGCTGCGTACCAGAGGGCCGGACTCGACGTAGGCAAACCCCATGGCCCGTGCCTCCTCGCCGAGGGCGGCAAACTCCTCGGGGGTCACGTAGCGCGCCACCGGAAGCTCGTTCCGGCTCGGCTGGAGGTACTGCCCGAGGGTCAGGACGTCGCAGGCGACGCCCCGGAGGTCCCGCAACACCGTGCGCACCTCGTCCGGCTCCTCGCCGAGACCGAGCATCAGGCCGGTCTTGGTGCGCAGGGTCGGTCGGAGCTGCTTGGCGCCCGCCAGGATGCGGAGGCTCCGCTCGTATGTCGCCCCGGGCCGCGCGCGCTTGTAGAGCCGCGGCACCGTCTCGGTGTTGTGGTTCAACACGTCGATCGGCGACCGCACGACGGTCGCGAGGGCATCCAGGTCACCCTGGAAATCCGGGATCAGCACCTCGATCGCGCACTCCGGCACGCGGGCACGCAGCTGGCGTGCCGTCTCCGCGAAGTGCCCCGCCCCCCCGTCCGCGAGATCGTCGCGGTTGACCGACGTGACCACCACGTGGCGCAGGCCGAGCCGGTCCACCGCCTCGGCGACGCGGCGCGGCTCGTCGGGATCGACGACCAGCGGCTTCCCGTGGCTCACCGCGCAGAACTGGCAGTTGCGGGTGCAGGTGTCTCCCAAGAGCATGAACGTCGCGGTGTCGTGTGCCCAGCACTCGCCGACGTTCGGGCATTGCGCCTCCTCGCACACCGTGTGCAGGCGATGCTCCCGGACGATCGCCCGCGTCCGCGCCACCGCGGCACCGAACGGCGCGCGTGCCCGGATCCACTCCGGATGCCGTCGCGCGATCACGCCATCATCTCCACGACCTGGTCATAGCCGAATTCGCGGCAGAACGCCTCGGACACCGCGGCCTCCGCCTCCGCCATCGCGACCGCCCGCCCCGCCCCCTCGCCGAGCGACGTCACCCCGGCATCGGCCAGCCCGCATGGGACGATGGCGCGGAACGCCGGCCGCAGATCGTCGACGTTGAGCGCGAAGCCGTGCATCGTCACCCAGCGGCGCACGCCGATGCCGATCGCGGCGAGCTTGTCATTGCCGACCCACACGCCCGTTCGGCCCTCGCACCGCGCGGCCGCGATGCCGAAGCGAGCAGCCACGTCGATCAACACGGCCTCGAGCGTGCGCAGATAGCGATGGATGTCGCGCCCGCGCCGGTCGAGGTCGAGGATCGGGTAGCCGACGAGCTGGCCCGGGCCATGGTACGTGACGTCGCCGCCACGGTTCACCCGAACGACGGGCGCGGTCCGCTGCAGCACGTGGCGCTCGTCGCCGCCGCGCCCGAGGGTTATCACCGGCGGATGCTCGACCAGGATCAGGCACTCGGGCGCCCCCGCGAGCACCGCGTCGCGGCGCGCCGTCTGCAGCGCCAGCGTCTCGCCGTAGGTGCGCAGGCCGAGCCGCTCGATGCAGAGCGGCCGCGCCGTCTCGGCGGGACGCGCAAGCGTCACGCCTGCACCACGAGCACGATCGGATTCTCGAGGAGACGCTTCAGCTCCTCCAGGAACCTCCCGGCGACGACGCCGTCGATGATGCGATGGTCGCACGAGACCGTTACCCGCATCGTCGGCCGCACGACGATCGTGCCGTCGCGCACCACGGCCCGCTCCTTCACCGCGCCGACCGCCAGAATCGCCGCCTGCGGCGGATTGATCACCGCCGCGAACTCCTCGAGGTCGAGCATCCCCATGTTGCTCACGGTGAAGGTCCCGCCGGAGAGATCCTCTTTCGCGAAGCGCCCGCGCCGCGCCTGCTCGACGAGCCGCCGCGCCTCGGAGGCGATCTCGCCGAGCGGCCGCTCGTCGGCGGCGCGCAGCACCGGCACGATGAGGCCGTCCTCGACCGCCACCGCCATGCCGAGATTGATCTCGCCCTTCAGCTCGATGGCGTCGTCGCGGAACGAGGCGTTGAGCCGCGGGTGGCGCTTCAGCGCCAGGGCCGTCGCCTTCAGCACCATGTGCGTGTACGTGACCGCGGTGACGTACACCTCGTTCTTCGCGAGCGAGTCCTTGAGCCGCGCCGCCTCGCCCATGTCGATCTCGGCGGTCACGTAGAAGTGCGGGATGTCACGGAACGCCTCGCTCATGCGGCGCGCGATCGACTGCCGCATGCGCGACAGCTCCTGCCGGCCCGCGACCGCACCTTCCGGCTCCCGCGCGCGGGGGGCACCCGGCGCGTGCGCGACGTCGTCGCTCACGATGCGGCCGCCCGGCCCGCTGCCGCGGACCATGCTCAGGTCGACGCCGCGCTCGGTCGCGAGCTGGCGCGCCGCCGGCGTCGCCTTCGGATCCGCGTCGCGCCCGGGTGCCGCGGCGGCGGCCGCAGGCGCGCCCTCGACGTCCTGTGGACGCCCGGCCGCCTCGCGCTTGCCGCCCTTCGCCGGCTCCGCCGTCCTCGCCCCGGCTTTCGCCGGCTCGGCCCTCTTCGCCTCGCCGGCGGTCTCCGAGCTCCGGGCTTCGGCGTCCGGCTCCTGCTTCGCCGCGGGCTTCGCCTGCGCCCCGTTGCCGCCCTCGTCGACCAGCGCCAGCACGGCACCGACCACGGCGCTCTGCCCCTCCTGCACCTTGATCTCGCGCAGCACGCCGGCGGCGGAGGCCTCCAGCTCCATGTCGGCCTTGTCGGTCTCGACCTCGGCGATCACGTCGCCGCGCGCTACCTGGTCGCCGACCTGCTTCAGCCACCGGAGGATCGTGCCCTCCTCCATGGTGTCGCTGAGCTTCGGCATCACGATCTCGACGCTCATATGGCGTCGATTATAGGGCTCGGCGCCCGGCTACGAAACCGGCCGTTCGCTGCACGGCGCGAACGAGCGGCGGTGCAGCGGGCTCGGGCCGAAGCGCCGCAAGGCCTCGAGGTGCTGCCGCGTGGCATAGCCGACGTGGCGTCCGAAGCCGTATTGCGGGTACTGCGCGTCCAGCCTGCGCATCAGGTCGTCGCGATGCACCTTGGCGACGATCGAGGCGGCGGCGATCGAGTAGACGAACGCGTCGCCGTGGCCGTAGCGCGTCTGCGGCATCTCCAGACCAGGGATGTGGCGGGCGTCGACCACGACGTGATCGGGCTCGAACGGCAGCGCCCGCACCGCGAGCCGCATGGCCTTCAGCCCCGCCTGGTAGATGTTCACACGGTCGATCTCCTCGGGCTCGACCAGACCCAGGCCGACGCCGAGCGCGTGGGAACGGATCTTCTCGACCATGCGTTCGCGCGCGAGGCGGGTCAGCTGCTTCGAGTCGGCGATGCCGGCGAGCGCGCGTCCTGGCGCGAACACGACCGCGGCCGCGACGACCGGACCGGCGAGCGGGCCCATGCCGACCTCGTCGACCCCGGCGACGTGCGTGCACCCGGCGCCCCAGAGCAGACGTTCGACGTACGTCTTCGTGGACACGAGACGACCCGATCGACCCCGCATGCCCCTCTTCCTCCAGGACGAGAGGTCGCACGCGACTCGGCGGGGTGTCAAGCGAGGAAGGCGCGCGCGACGAAGCGATACAGTCCGAACACGAGAATCGCGGCGGAGATCGCCATCACCGCCGTGCGGCGCGCCGGTGTGCGGTGGAGCGCCGTCGCCGCGAGAAGTCCCGCAGCGCCCACCACGGCGTCCGACAGCAGCACTGCGCCGACGAACGGCAGGATCGACGGCGGCCCGGGCACGGTGGCTGCCGCGCGCAGCATCCCCGCGAACGCGAGGCCGTGCACCGCTCCGCACGCGAGCGCGACGCCCCAGCGGCCGCCGGTACGATCGAAGAGCACGTTGTCGAGCGCCACCCACGCCAGGGCGAGCGCCGCCATCGCCTCGAGGAGGCGCGGCGGCGGGCTCGATTGCAGCGCACCGAGAACGAGCCCGCCCGTCTGGGCGACGGCGTACGCCGCGACGACGCCGACCGCTGGCCGCAGCCCCGGCGCCACCAGGAGGAGCGCTGCCAGCAGCAGCACGTGGTCGACACGCGCGGCGACGCTCGCAAGGCCGAGGGCGAAATAGCGCCCGGCCATCGGCCCCGGCGGCTCATCCGCCGCGCCGACGACGGCGGTCGTGTCGTCGCGCGTGAACACCCGCTGAACGAGGTTCCCGCGGAACGTGATGCGCGACAGGTCGTAGCCCGGCGCCCCGCTGATCGCGAGGAGCTGAAACGCCACGTGCAGCGGCGCCTCGTCCGGGCACGGTCCACGGAAGCGGAAGAGCACCGTGCCGACGGGATCCACGAAGAAGTCCTGCAACGTCAGCGGACAGAGCGTCTCGCCTGCCTGCACCACGATCGCCCGCTCGAAGCGGCGCCGCAACGCCGGGTACTGGGCGACCACCTCCTCGTCGGTGATCACGCCGTCACGATCGGCGTCGACCTCCTGCAGGTCGTGGCTCGAAAGCGTCAGGTCGACGCGGACCTTCCCGCCCTCGGCCGTGATCTCGGAGGAGCTGACGCCTGCCTGATGCGCCGCCGCGGGCGCCGCGACGCAGAGGCCCCCGCAGCAGAGCGACGCGGCCCACAGGGCGATGCGCCAGCCCGTCCCTGCGCGCCGCGCGGCGCCCGTCACTCGTCCTCGTGCTCTTCGATGTGCTCGCCGAGCGCGAGCTTGATCGCGCGCCGGATGTGCGGGTCGGGATTGGCCTCGCGTTGCTCGTGCAGGATCTTCTCGGCCTCGGCGGTGTTCGTGAGCTTCAAGGCGAACGCCGCCGACGCCGCCGCCATGGTCGTGCCCGAGCGCAGCGCCTCGCCGAGCGCGCGCACGGCTTCCGGTGTCGCGATGCGCGCCAGCGCGTCGCTCGCGGCGCGGATCTCGGCCTCGTCGTCGCCGCGCATCGGCCCGGCCAGCACGGCGACGGCGCGCGGATCGCGCGCGACCGCGAGGCCGGAGAGTGCCGCGACCCGCACCTCGCTCGACGGGTCGTTGCGCACGATCTCGGCGATGCGCTCGAACGCGGCGCGCGAGGTCAGATGCGCCAGGCCACGGACGGCGGCCGCCCGCAGGGCGGGGCTCTGGCTGCGCGACCCGGCAAGCAGCGCCGCCTCGTTCGGCGCCCGGCCGGCCACGATCAGGGCATCCACCGCCGCCGCCTCGAGCGGACCGTGCTGCGCCGCGATCTCCTCCGCGATCGGCGCGACGCCCGGCGCGCCGGCGCGCGCCAGCTGGTTCAGCATGGTGGCGCGCTCCGCCGCTGCAAGGCGCTCGTCGGCGAGCGCGCGGCGCAGGGGCTCGAGCGCGCCGGCGTCGAGCGTCGCGACGACGTCCTTCCGCGCGACGATCGTCGCGAGCGCGTCGGACCGCAGGCGCGGAAGCGTGGTCGCGAGCTGCTGCGCGAGGAGCTTGCCGACCGCGGCCTCGTCGTTGCCGGCGGCGAGATACCCGCGCACCGCCGCGAGCACCGCGGGGTCCTGCAGCTCCTCGACCTCGGCGGCGGAGTCCTTCGGCGACGTCCATCGGAGATACGACGGGCCCTGCGGCAGCGAGCTCCGATAGTAGCTGTAGTTGGGGAGCGGCGACGCCAGCACCAGGACGTCGGCACGCGGCGCGAAGTACGGCCGCTCGGATCCGAAGACGCGCTCCTCGACGAGCTGAATCGGCGCCCCGTCCGCCGCCTTCCCCTTCAATGTCTCCCCCGGGCGGATCGTGAACACCTGGAAGGCGTCCTTGGCATACGACGCGACGTTCTCGACCGTCCCGCGGACGATCAGCGTCGAGTCGTCCACGAGCTTGAAGACCGGCGACACGGCGCGCGCCGGGGACGCCGCGCCCGCGACCAGTAGCAGCGCGATCACGGCGGCCGGACCACGCGCGGATCGCGTCGGAAGCTTCGTCGTCATGGAGGGAAATGTTACCGGGGGCGTTCCCGCTTGGGAACGCCCCCGGTAGGAGAGGAGCCGCGCCAGCTCAGGGGATCGTCAGGCCCTTGTAGAAGCCGTCCCCGTCGCGGTCGACGAACAGCGGATTGGCGATCGCCAGCGACGTCACGCCGCATTGGCCGAGGTTGCCGTCGCCGAGATCGGCCGCGGTGAGGTTGGTGACCGTGCACGTGCCGAAGAACGGCGTGCAGTTCGAGTTGCTGGTGCACGCGCGGCACGGATCGCCGCTGCACGCCTTCGCCAGGATGGACGCGGGCGCCATCGGGAAGAGCGGCTTCGACACCCCATCCGTTCCCTTGACCACGACGACGACCCAGAAGTCGCCCGCGGGCAGGCTGCCGCCCGTGAGCACCTTCGAGGCGTTGGCCTCCAGGCGGTTCGAGCCGTTCACCGGAACGGTGTTCACGGTGAAATCGACGCCCTTGTTCAAGGTGTAGGTCGGCGCCGCGGTGCAGACCTTCTTCACGCCGCCGACGAAGTTCTTGCCGCAGCCGGTGCTCTGCGGGCACTCGGAATCCTGCGTGCAGGTCGCGCCGGCATTCGGACCGCCGATGCACTGCAGGATGCAGGTGGGCACCGAGTTGACGAAGAGCTGGATCTGGTCGAACTCCGCCCAGTCCGGGCTCTTGACGCTGACGTTGATCGTCGCGGTCCCGAGCGCCGCCGGCACGAGGAGCGGCGAGCCGAGCGCGTGCGCCGCCGTCGCGCCGCCGTCGCCGCTGATGCTGACCTGCAGGAAGGGCGCATTGGTGCCGATGTTGCGGCCCTCGTTGATGTGCGTCGCGGCGGTGACCGGATTGATGGCGGAGATCGACGGCGAGTTGTCGGCGATCAGGTTCCGCGGCCCACCCGCCTGCACGATCACCGTCGAGTGCGTGTCGGAGTCGAAGGTGGCCGTCTTGCGCAGCCGGTCGTGACCCGGCGCGGAGCTCCAGTTGTTGAGCATGTTGAACCAGTCACCGAAGTTTTCGCCGAGGGCGAGCGCCGCCTGCGAGCGGCTGTTCTCGATCCACATCTCGAGGGCGGTGAGCTCGTCCGTGTAGCTGTTGGGAAGCGCCGGGTTGAGGCGGATCTGTCCCGGCGGTGTGCTCGACTGCGGCGGCGCCAGCGTGCTGTCGATGCCGTGCAGCCGGAAGTAGCCGAGCGTGCCGCTGTTGAAGTGGTTGGCCTGTACGACGACCGCATTGTACGGAAATCCCTTCGCGAGGAGCGCCATGGCGTCGGGGCTGAGATCGTAGCTGCCATCCGACGGATAGCCGGCGCCGATCGCGGCCGACGAGTCGCCCCAGTCGAGGGCGCCGCCGGTGTGGCTGGTCGGATCCGGCAGGTTCGCAGGATCGAACGGGTACGCGCCGAAGTGGCCGCTGTCGAAGTAGGTGATCTCCTGGCTGATCGCCGTCTTCACCGCGTTCTGCGCGCCGAGCGCCGCGACATCCGCCGTGAGATCGGTCACGAAATCGTGATCGCTCGCCGCGAAGAAGTCGACGCCCTCCGCCAGCATGGTGACGATGCGCTCCTGGTTGCTGACGACGGAATCGGGGCTGCGCAGCATGTGGACGTGGAAGTCGCCGGAGATGAAGCCCGTCGTGTCGACGACCGGCACGACGTTGGCCGTCAGCATCTGCGGCGTCGACGGCGTGCCCGGGTTCACGGTCACCATCTGCTTCGAGACCGAGTAGCGCGGACCATGCGACACGACCACCTGGTACGTCCCGGGCTGGATGGCGAAGACGCCGGTGTCACCGCTCAGATCGGTGAAGTGTACCTGCGGCAGGCCGTAGATGGTGACCTTCTCGTGGGCGTCGTAGCCGAAGATGTTGCCCGACACCGTCGCGAGCACCGCGCTCTCGCTGTTGCCCGGATCCGGGGTGGTCTCGAGGCCGACGATCGAGACCTTGGAGGCGATCGGCTGCGAGCTCACGCCATCGGTCACCTGTACCTGGAGATAGCCGGTCGCGGGCACGTCGAAGTTGACGACGGTCGTGGCGCCGCCGATCTTGATCGGCTTCCCGAGCGGCTGCGAGCCGCCGCCCTCGTAGAGATGACCCGGCACCTTGACCTCTGCCGTGTACTGGCCCTGGGGCAGCGTGCCCTGGAAGAAGCCGCCGTCGCGGGTCTCGAAGGCGTCGATGAGCGCCGACTGGGCGGTACGCTCGCCCGGCTGCTGCAGGATCACGACGCGCGCGCCGTCGATCGGCTGCCCCGCGACGGTCACGACGCCCTGGACGAAGCCGGTCTTGAGCGGCGGCGTGACGTCGCCGCGCGCGGCGAGCTTGGTGCGGACGTCGAGGATCTGGCCCATGCCGTTGTTGCCGACGGCGAACCAGCGCTTGAAGGAGTTGGAGCTGCCGGCGTTGATGTGCAGGAACCCCGGCGGCTTCAACAAGTCGTTCGTACCGAGCAGCACGCCGATCAGACCCTGACCGTAGATCGGCACCGTGACGCCGGACTGGGCGAAGGAGCTCGTGGCCGTCGTGATCTGCGGCAGCACCGCGTAGTCGAGGAAGTCGGCCTGGCCGAAGCCGAAGTAGCCGAAGAAGTCGTACGCCGGGGTGGTTGTGCCGTTGCCGTCGCCGAGACGGATGGCGGCGTCGCCGAAGCCGAGACCGGAGCCGACGGCCTCGAGCTGTCCGCTGCCGTTGATGTAGTCGCCGATGTACAGGTCGAGCGCCGAGCCGCCGGTGTTGTTGACGGTGGTCTCGATCTCGAGGAAGTTGTCGCCGCAGTTCAGCGTGTAGTCGTTCGAGACCGTGACCGGGATGTCGTTGTCGACCGCGCTGCTCGGCACCTTCAGGCGGGTGGCGTCGAACTGGAGGATCGCGACCCGCGGATCGATCGGGTCGAACAGGTCGTCGGGTCCGGTGGTGCGCAGCTTCGCCGGTCCGCCCCCCGTGCCGTCGTTGACGACGGTGATCGCGGTCGGGTTGTCGGTCGAGGAGATGTTGATGAGCGGGGTCAGCGCCTGGAAGGAGTCGCGTCCCGGCGGATATGGCGGGCTCAGGGCGCCCGGCCCGAGCTTCTGCTGGAGGTCGGCGTCGATGAGGTGGCCGCCGTAGGTGAGGAGGAAGCCGAACTCGCGGCCCGTGTCACGGACGATGAAGCGCGCCTTGTCGTTCTCGATCAGGTAGTCGCCGACCTGGCCCATGGCGAGCGGGCCGCCGATCAGCTCGGACGTGGAGCTGATCTGCCGGGCCGAGGCACAGACGCTGGTGGCGATGTTGGGATTGGGGAGGCAGGTGAACTTGATCGAGTCGGCATCGGTCTTCGGCACCGAGTCGGTCACCTTGAGGACGATCTTGCCCTTGCCCTTCAGGATGCCCTTCTTGAGCGGCACCACGAAGCGATCCTGCGGCGTGCAGACGTTCGGCGTCGCCGTCGGAATCAGGGCGTCGAGGTTCAGGTCGAGTCGGCGGCGGTTGTCGCGCGCGTTCGGATCCTTGTGCGGCTTGGCGGCATCCTTGGTGCTCGGCTTCTTGAGATCGTACGTCGCCGCGCTCGTGGGCGAGCAGGTGAACCGCGAGTCCGTCACGTTGACGCAGGCACCGACGAGGAAGGTGCACTGGCCGGGCGTCGTGTCGGCGTCGCAGCTCGGATCATTGTCGATGCAGGTGATCTTCGCCGTCGGGAAGCCGTTCTTGGGATCGAGGGGCGGCTGCGGCGTGATGGCCCACTCCACGTGGCAGTCCTGCGAGCCTTTGCCGACGGGCACGCAGTCGTTCGGGTTGGAGACCGTTCCGGCGGACGAGCAGTCCGCGTGGGCGTGCCGCGGAGCCGCCACCAACAAGGCCAGGACGCCGGCACACACGGCCAGCCGAGACAGTGATCGCATGGATCCTCCTCAAACGATTGCGAGCCCGGGTGGGGACCCGCCTCCCGTGACGAGGGGGCGGCGGTGACGGCAACTCCCGGGGGAACTAGGCCACGCTTCCCCGGCAACGGTAGTGAGACCAAGTGCGGACTGTCAAGCAAAATCGTAGAGCTGGCGCGTATCGGACTGCGTCTTGACACGAGACGTGAGGTCGCTGACTGTCGACGGGCATGTCCGACGCCCATCCCGTCGATTCGGCGACAGTCGTGCTGCTGCGCGACGCGGGCGACGCGGCGGAGGTCCTCCTCGTACAACGCCACGCCGAGAGCCGCGCCTTCGGCGGCGCGCATGTCTTTCCCGGGGGCATCGTCGATGCCGACGATCGCGCGCCCGCCCTGCGTGATGCCTCGCCGGCGCTCTCGGGAGACACGGCGGCGAAATGTCTCGGCGAGGCGCTCGACGGGCCGTCCGCCCTCGCCTTCTGGGTCGCCGCCATCCGCGAGCTCTTCGAGGAGACCGGCATCCTGCTCGCCCGGGTCGGCGCCTCGCCGCTCGCTTTCACCGACGCGGCCCTGCGCGATCGCTTCCACGAGCACCGCGCAGCGCTCCTCGCCACCCGACTGACCTTCGCCGAGATCATCGCCCGCGAGGGCCTCACGCTCGCGACCGACGCGCTCCGCTACTGGAGCCGTTGGATCACGCCGGTGACCGCGCCGCGGCGCTACGACGCGCGCTTCTTCGTCGCCCACATGCCCCTCGGCCAGGTGCCGCTGCACGACGAGCGCGAGACCGTCGCGACCGCCTGGCTCACGCCGCGCGCTGCGCTCGCCGAGTCGCGCGACGGCCGCATCGTCCTTGCGCCGCCCACGCTGCGGACGCTCGAGGACGTCGGGCGCTGCGGCACGACGGCCGCCGTTTTCGCCGCCGCGACCGGCCGGCGCGTGACCCCGATCCTGCCGAAGACGGTCCAGGTCGCGGACGCCATGACCGTGCTCTATCCAGGCGACGAGGACTACGACGCGGCCGAGCCCGGCGCCCATCTCGAGGCGCGCGCCGCGGGCCGGCTGAACCGCTTCGTCATGGGCGAGCGCGGTTGGCGGAGCTTCCGCTCGGACTGAGTCACGTCGTCTGCAGCGCGCGGCCGAGCGCGATCCGCTCCGCCACGCCGAGCCCGCGCACCTCGCGGCGCTCGAGCGCCTCCATGCGGCGGCGCAGCCCGCGCCCGTTCGCGAGCTGGATCGTGAGCCCCGGGCGCCCGTTCAGCTCGAGCACGAGCGGTCCGAGGTCGGCGTCGAGCACGAGATCGACGCCGAGGAAGCCGAGCGGCACCGCGTCGAAGCAGCGGGTCGCGATCTCGAGCAACGTCTCCCAGACCGGTACCTGCACCCCGAGCACGGAGCGGCCGAGATCCGGATGCACCGGGGCCGGCGCGCCGTTCAGCACCGCGTGCGTCGTGGTGCCGCTCGCGAGGTCGACCCCCACCCCCATCCCGCCCATGTGCAGGTTGGCGCGTCCGTCCGACGCGCGCGTCGGCAGCCGCAGCATCGCCTGCACGGGCACGCCGCGGAACACGAGCACGCGCACATCGGCGACGCCGCGGTAGCTGATCCCGCCGAGCACGGAGTCCGGACGTACCCGGTACTCGATCAGCACCTGATCGCTGTGCTGCCGGCGCGCGAACGCGCCGCCCAGAATCTCGACGCAATGGTCCTCGAGCGCACGCAGTCCGAGACGCTCGCCGCTCGCCTTCACGAACGCGTCGCCGTCGCGGCCGGTGATCACCAGCACGCCGCCGCCGCCGGCGCCGCGCGCCGGCTTGATCACGAAGTCGGCGTGCGGCGCGAGCACCGTGCCGAGACGTCGCACGTCCCACGCCCGCCCGAGCTCCGCGAACGTCACGGGCACCGGGATGCCGTCGTGCGCGAGGCGTTCCTTGGTCGAGGGCTTGTGATCGACGAGCGCAAAGAGCGGCCGGGGATTGTAGGGCACGAGGAACGAGACGTTCCGCCGGTTCATGCCGAGGGCGTCGCGCCGCACCCGGGCCAGCAGCGCGGAGAGGCCGCGCGCGGCGGCACGGGCGCGCGCCGCGAGCGTCACGGCGTCGCCCGCACGCGGCGCGCCAGGTCGGCGAAACGCACGTACTCGAGGAGGCGCAGTCCGCGCCACTTGCCGATCAGCACCTCGAGCACGATCACCGCGAGCAGGCTCTCCGGAAAGGCCAGCACGATCGACTGGACGCCGCCGAGCTCGATCACCAGGTAGCAGGCGGCGCAGACGACGAGCGTGTTGCGCGTCAAGCGGAGCGCCTCGCGCGTGCCCATCTCGACCTGGGTCGTGGTGAAGCTCTCGATCACGTTCGACATGATCACCATCGGGAAGATGCTGACGTTCAGCAGCGCCCCGATGCCGAAGTACGCGCCCCCGACGGTGAGCAGGGCCATCGTGGCCGAGACCACCGCGATGAGGATCGCGAGCCGCGCGACGAGCTGGATGCGGAACCACGCGAGCACGCCGCGCAACAAGACCCCGACGCCGACGATGACGCAGAAGATCACCGCGCCCCACACGAGGCCGGTCATGAGGAACGCCAGTGAGACGATCACCGGCGCGAACGTGCCGAAGGTCTCGATGCCGATGACGTTGCGGAAGATCACGACGATGCAGGCGATCACCGGCAGCACCAGGATGAGGTTGATCGCCTGCAGCGGCACCTGCGCCCGCACCGCTTTCGACCACGCGAAGACCAGCCCGCGCCGCCAGCGCGCCAGGTGACGGACGTCGTCCTGGTCGATGACCGTCGGGTGCACGTCCCACGCGGCCGCGGCCTCGACCATCGGCGTCCCGTCGAGCAGGTTGGCGCGTGCCATCTTCCAGAGCGACAGCAGCGGCGCGTCCTGCGTCACCAGCACGAGCTCGCCGGGATCGACGAGCTTGTAGAGCACGGCGCCGAGCACGCGGCCGACCGCCCGGGGGAAGCTGCCGGCGACGACGATGCGTGCGTCGCGCAGGGTGAGACGCTGCTCGCCGAGCTGCAGGAGCGCGTAGAGCCCGGCCTCGTCGCGGGTCGAGACGAGCAGCAGATGCGATTCGGCGACGGCGGCGAAGTTGCTGCTCAGCAGGCGCTGCATGTAGTTCTCGCGGAAGTAGCGGGACTCGAAGCGCGCGTTCAGGAAGACGATGCTGATCTGCCGCTGGCGCGCGTCGTCGGCGATCTGCGCGACGACGTCGTCGGGGATCGCTTGGTCGGTGATCAGCACGACCGACGCCACGGGCTGATCGGCATAGAAGGCGTACGTGCGTACCCGGTCGGTCTCCCAGCTCACCTCGTGTGCACGGCCGGCCGCCGGCCGGGGCTGATCGCTCTCGCTCTGCAACAGCGACTGGCGCGTCACCTGGTGCATCAGCATGTCGTAGTGCACGGCAACCTTGGCCGTGTGCTCGATCAGCGGCAAATCGCCGTAGTACAGTGCGAGGTAGTTGCTCGGCAGATGCGCGTAGTTGCCGCCGGCCGGATCGAAAGGAATCCACGCGTCGCCGAGCCAGGCCTCGACCCACGAGATCGTCGTCCGCTTGCGCGCGGCGTCTTCCAGACGGACGCCGCCGACCAGACGGGCGGGGATGTCGAGGCTGCGGAGCAGCGCCGCGAGCGCCCGCGCCTTGCCGGTCGCGTTGCCGCGCTGCGCCGCCAGCACGGTGCGCGCGTCGTTCTCCGCGTCGTCGCTGCCCTCGGCGCGCTCGAACGACGCCACGTACTGGAAGAGCGACCACGCAATCTCGTCGAGGCGGGCCGTGTCGTGCGTGAGCGACGCCGCCCGGCGCTGCACGGCCGGATCGTGCGCCTGGATCTGGTCCGTCGGCGCGAGATCGTCGAGGCCGGTCGGTGGCGGGGCGCTCGCGCCGCGATCGATGCGCGGCACGTCCATCCAGACGTCGGTCGTGCGCGCGGTGAAGCCGTACTCGATGCCGCCGCGCTTCTCCTTCACGCCCGGCGCCTCCCAGCGCGCCCACAAATTGGGCCCGACGCTCTGCTCCTCGAAGCGGAAGGCGCTCGGCCGCACCTGCCGGCTGAGGATCGCCTGCCGCCCGTTCGAGAGCGGCACCAGCATCCGCACGTGCGTCGGCACGACGCTCGGCTCGACCGTCATCGAGATCGCGACCTTCCAGTAGGTGATGGTCGGCTTGCGCGGCGCTCCGCCCTGCTCCGCCGGATCGGCGCCACGGGCGCCGATCGACCAGCCGGCGACGGCGCAGAGCAGCGCCGCGCCCGCCGCGGCGCGCAGCCCCCGGCGCCTCATGGCGCGAGCGCCAGGAGCGGCCCGAGGACGCGCGCCGGCGACAGGTGCTCGCACGCGAGCGCGCGGGCCGCGGCGGCGTGCCGCTCGTAGTCGGCCGCGATCGCCGCGAACGCGGCGACGGCGTCGTCGAGGCTGCGGACGCTGAAGAGCCCCGTCCCCGTCGGCAGCACGCGGTCGAAGCCCGTGTCCTGGTTCACGACCGGCCGCCCGGACGCCAGGTAGCAGGCGCTCCGATCACTGAACCAGCCGCTCGCGAGACGGATGTTCACGTCCTTCGCCACGGTGAACTCGCCGCGCGACTCGCGCACGAAGGTGCGGTAGCTCTCCGGATCGCGCGAGATGGCGAGCGGGTCGACCACCTCCCAGCCGGCCGTCTCGAGCGTGCGAAGATCGTCCGGCGAGCTCGCGACGTCGAGCGCGACGCGGAAGCGCCCGCCGGTCCGGCGCGGCAGCTCGAGGAAGCGGAACCACTCGGTGCGCTTGCGCCAGGTGAACACCTCGCCGCCGAAAGTCAGGTCGCGGCCCGCGCTGTCCCACTTGCCGATCGTCGTGAACGCGGCGTCGGCACGCGGCGCAAGCGGGGTCCACAGCTCCGCGACGACCGGCTGGCGGATCGGGCGCCAGGCGATCCCCGCGGTCGGAATGCGGCAGCCCGGCGTCCCGATGTTCTCGCCGAAGGTGAAATGGACGTCGTGCGCATCGACCATGCTGCGCAGCTTGAAATCACCGTCGTGCAAGCGGAGCTGCGTATACGCCGGGTCGAGATCGACGTAGACGAAGACGGCCTTCGGGCAACGCTCGCGCGCGATGCGGTTCACGCCGCCGAGGTTGAGGACGATGTCGGCCGCGCGCAGCGCGTCGCGCACGGCCGCCGCGCCGAGCCCGTAGTGACGGTCGCGGCCGGCGTCCCAGAACGTCCAGTGCTCCCCGAAGCCGTGCACGCCGAGGAAGCGCTCGGCCTGCGCGACCCCGTAGCCGTAGTCGTCCGCCTGCATCGCCGCCGCGCCCGGGACGTACGCGTAGGCGTAGTAGGCACTGTCCTCGTAGAAGAGCACCTCGCAGCCAAGCGCGCGGAGCGCCGCCAGGAAATGCAACGCCTGCCACGCGTAGCCGCCGAGCGGATAGCGGACGAGGTACCCGGCGACGACGACGCGCGGCGCCATCGTCAGAGCCCCGCGTCCGCCAGGAGCCGGCGCAGGATGCCTCCCGCGTCGAACGCCGTCGCCGCGATCTCGCGCGCGGCCTGGCAGCGCCGCTCGTGATCGTCCTGCGCCTGCTCGAGCGCCGCGAGCGCGCCGTCGCGGTCGCGGAACGTGAGGATCGCGTCGCCGACCGGCAGGTGCGCGCCGAGCCCCGTATCCTGCGCGACCACCGGACGGCCGGTCGCGAGGTACGACGCCGAGCGCGTACTGAACCAGCCGCTGCGGGTCGCGACGTACGCCTCCTTGGCGACGCTGAGCTCGCCGCGCGACGCCGCGAGATACGCCTGGTAGGCCTCGGGGGTTGCGGAGACGTCGCGCGCGTCGATCACGCGCCACCCCGCCGCGCGCAGCTCGTCGCGCGGCGCCGCGCCGGCGACCGCCACCTCGAGCGGCGCCGCCGTCCGTCCGGGCAGGTCGTGGATCAACGGAAACTCGACGTCCTTGCCGCCGTACGTCCGCCCGCCGACGACCGGGGGGGTGACGTCGATCTTCCACGACATCACCGTGCTGAACGGCCCCCCCGCCGGAGCCGGCGGCGCCGGCCAGTCGGCCAGCACCATGGGGTGGCGGGTCGGATGCCAGTGGAGACCCGCCGTCGGAATGGCGCATGCTTGTGTCCCGATGCTCTCGCCGAACGAGAAGAACACGTCATGGCGGCGGATCATCGCGGCCGAGTACGCCACGTGCTCGTCCGCCGTGCCCGCGTCGGCGGCGGCGAGCTTCGCCTGGCTGTAGCAGGGGTCGGTGTCGACGTAGGCGGCGATGCCGCGCCCGCGGTACTCGTCGCGCAGCCAGCAGCAACCGGAGACGTTCAGGAAGAGGTCCGCTTCCGCGCAGTGCCGCCGCAGCCCGGCCTCGTCCATGCCGTGGAGCGCGCCCGCCGGGTCGCGGAACGCGAACGGATACGTGCCGCCCTCGCGCCGCAGCACGCGGCGGAGGTAGGCGAGATTGTCCGCGTACTCGGCGACGAACGTCTGCCGCGCGGGCGAGTAGACCCACTGTCCGGTGTCCTCGAGGTACGTGACCTCGTGACCGAGCGCCGCGAGCCCGTGCACGTACTGCACGTAGTCCCAGGCGACGCCGCCGACGGGATACGTGGCGATCAGACCGGTGACGACGATGCGCACGCGCCCTCTCTCACCCGATCCCGGCCGCGTCGAGCATCGCGCCGAGCACCCGCTCCGCCGCGAAGTACTCTGCCGCGATCTCGCGTGCCGCCCGGCCGTGCGTCTCCGGATCCGCCTCGACGGCCCGCACGGCCGCGACCGCCTCCTCCGGCGTCGCGAAGCTCAGCAAGCCCCGTCCCGCCGGCACCACCTCGCTGAAGCCCGTCTCCTGGGTGACGACGGGCTTGCCGGCCGCGAGGAAGCAGACGCTACGGTCGCTGAACCAGCCGCTGCGCGGGCGCACGTACACGTCCTTGGCGACCGTGAACTCGCCGCGCGCCTCCTGCACGAACCGCCGGTACGCGTCGAGGTCGGCCGAGAGCGGGCGCGGATCGACGAGCGTCCAGCCATGAGCGGCGAGGTCGCGGCGCACGGGGTCGTCCAGGGGGTCCATGGCGAGCTCGAAGGGTATGCCGCTCCGCCGTGGCACGTCGATCATGCGGACGAAGTTGCGGTGCTTCGTCCACTGATACGTCTCGCCGCGGAACGTCACGTCCTTGCCCTTGTTTTCCCAGGTGGCGATCGAACGGTACGCGGCGCCGGGCGGCGACGGCGTCCACTCGTCGAGCACGACCGGCGGCCGGGTGGGCAGCCAGGTGAAGCGCTCGACCGGCACCGCGCAGGACGGCGTGCCGATGAGCTCGCCGTAGGTAAACAGCACGTCGTGCGCCTCGAGGAAGGCGATGCTGCGCGCGTCGCCGTTCGCGACCCGCATCTGCTCGACGACCGGGTCGGTCTCGACGTAGCAGAGCCGTGCACCCTGCCGGTGCTCGGGACGCGGATGCGTCGCGCCGCACAGGTTCACGATCGCATCCACCTCGCCGTAGAGCCGCATCACCCGCTCGCGCCCCATGCCGTGCCAGACGTCGGCCTGGCCGTCCCAGTACGCCCAGCGCTCGGCGAGACCGCAGCGTCGCATGATCGCGGCGAGGAAGGCGACGTTGGCGGACGCGTCGATCGCGATGCCGCCGCATGCGGGGTCGTAGGGCGGCGCGCCCGAGTCCTCGACGTAGAAGACCTCGCAGCCGATCGCCCGCAGCCCCTCGAGGTAGTGCACCGCCTGCCACGTCACCCCCGCCAGCGGATACTGCGCGGCGATGCCGAGCACGACGACCCGTGCCCGGGGACCGGTCCTACCCCGCCGCACCACGTTTCACCGGCTTTCCGAACTGCGCCTCGTAGAGGCGGGTGAACGCACCGCCGCGCTCGACCAGCTCGTCGAAGCGTCCCGTCTCCGCGACCGTGCCGTCGCGCAGGACGACGATCTGATCCGCATGCCGGATGGTCGACAACCGGTGCGCGATCACGAACGTCGTCCGTCCCCGCATCAGCTCGCGCAGCGCCGCGATGATGAGAGCCTCGGTCTCGGCGTCGAGCGCCGACGTCGGCTCGTCGAGGATGAGGATCGGCGCGTCGCGCAGGATGGCGCGGGCGATCGTGATGCGCTGGCGCTCGCCCTCCGACACGGTCGCGCCCTGCTCACCGATCTGGGTCGCGAGCCCCTCGGGCAGCCGCGCGAGGAAGCCGTCGAGCTGCGCCAGATGCGCGGCGCGCGCAATCTCCGCCTCGCTCGCGAACGGCCGGCCGTAGGCGATGTTCTCGCGGACGCTGGTCGGGAAGACGAACGCCGGCTGCAGCACCATGGCGATGCGGCTGCGCAGCTCGCGCAGGCGGAACTCGCGCAGATCGACGCCGTCGAGCAGCACGCGCCCCGCGACGGGATCGTAGAAGCGCGCCACCAGGCTGACGAGCGTGCTCTTGCCGACGCCGGTCGGGCCGACGATCGCCAGCACCTGGCCGGCCTGCGCCGTCAGGTCGACGTCGAGCAGCACCGGGCGTCCGGCGACGTAGGCGAAGTCGACGTGCTCGAAGCGCACCTCGCCGCGCAGCGCCGCACCGTCGACGGCGCGGCGCCCGTCGGGCAGGTCGGGTGTCGTCTCCAGGATCTCGAGCACGCGCCGCGCCCCTGCCGCCGCGCCTTGCACCATGCCGATCGTCTGGCTCACGCTGTTGATCGGCGCGTAGAGCGACGCGAGATAGGTCGTGAACACCAGCACCTGGCCGACGCTCAAGGTGCCGGCGAGCACGTGCGAGACGCCGACCCAGAGCACGAGCGCCGTCCCGACCGCGACGACGACGTTGATGAGCGAGGAGTAGACGGTCTGCAGGACGTAGAGCCGCAGGTTCGCCCGCAGGCTCTCGCTGCTCGACGTCGCGAACCGCCGCGCCTCCTCCTCTTCCGTGGTGAACGCCTGGATGACGCGGATCGCCGAGATGCCGCGCTGGGTGACCGAGTAGAGGCGGCTCTCCTTCTGGCGGGCGTCGGTCGCGACCTCGGTGATGCGCCGTCCCATGAACGAGATGCCGACGAAGATGAACGGGCAGACCGCCAGCGCCAGCAGGGTGAGCTGCCAGTCCATTCGCAGCATCACCCCCATCATCCCGAGGAACATCGCCGCCGACGTGATGATCGGGAAGACGCCGTTCATGCTGAGCGTCTGGATCGCGAACGTGTCGGCGATGACCCGGTACAGGAGATCCCCGACCTCGCGCGTGCTGTGGAAGCGCATCGAGAGCCGCTGCAGGTGCTGGTAGAGATCGAGCCGCAGGTCGTTCACCATGCGCTGCCCGATGGTGATCGTGGTGGCGTTGTTGACCACGCTGAGCGCCGCGAGCGCCGCGTAGAGCACGACCAACCCTCCGCAGGCGACCATCAGTAGCGTGCGCGGATCGAGCCCGCTGAACCCGGGCAGCGCGAGCGGCTCGTGGCCGACCACGTTGTCGACGACGAGCTTCAGCGGCCAGGGCTTCAGCAGCTCGCAGACGCTGATCAAGAGCACCTGTGCCACGGCGGCCGCAAACTGCATCCGGTACGGACGGAGGTACTGCGCGATCGTGTGCGCCAGCGGGAAGCGCCGCCGCGGCGCCGCGGAGTCGCCGGCGTCGCTCAGTGGCTCGGCTCCACGGGGACGAGCCCGATTCGCTCCGCAACGATCTCGCTCACATGGTACATGACGCGCCCGACGACGAAGCTCTGGTAGCCGACCGAGAGCCCGGTCAGCACGCCGAGGACGATCGCCACCGCCAGCAGCTCCGGCACGAGGAGATATGCCCCGAGCGCCAGCAGGCCGGCGAGGCCGCCGAGCGCGAATTTGGCGGCGCGCGACGTCTTCACGGTGCAGCGCACGTTGAAGAGCCGTCGCAGCCCTCCGTGGTTCTCGACCGCGACCCGCACCTGCGACTTCGCCCAGATGCCGCGGTGGATCTCGAGATCCCAGCCGCTCCAGCCGAGGTCGTGGGCGATGAGGTACTTGCGCGGCAGGAGGAACCCGATGACGCCCTCGAGCAGCTCTTCCTTTTCCTGCCCGCTGTCGCTCCAGTACCGCAGGTGGAACTCGCGCGCCAGCCAGCGGACCCGCGGGCGCTGCCGCGGCTCGGCCTCGCGGATGCGCTCGACGTCGATCAGGCCCTTGATGCGCCAGCGATAGCGCTCCCAGCTGCGTAGGAGCGGCCCGAGATAGATGAGCAGCGCGACCATCGCCCGCCCGCGCCAGTCGTCGTAGTGCGGCTCGATGCGGGCCTGCATCGCGCTCACCACGGACGAGACGAGCGTGATCCCGAGCGGGACGATCGCGAGCATGAGATTGCGGCCGGCGGCCAGCGCCGCCACCAGCAACATGAGCGCGAACACGTTCCACTCGAGCGTGAACGGCAGATACGCGAAGAGCGACGACGGCGGCTCGTAGAGTGTCTGGAAGAGCCCGCGGCCGAACGTGCCCGAGTAGATGATGGGACGGCGCGAGAAGAGCGACGTCGTGAAGTCACCGTAGATGCGGCCGAGCCAGCGCGACTGCCCGAGCATGTTGAAGCGATACGGATGCTTGAAATAGAGCAGCGCCTCGGCCTTGCCGTAGCCGCGCTGCTGCTTGAGGTAGTCGCGCACGGTGTTGCGGCGGAAGTGCCACACCATCGCCGCAGGGCTGAAGCCGATGACGTGGCCGCGGTTCTGCAGGCGCCAGCAGAGATCCACGTCGTCACCGGCGGCGGCGAAGATCGCCTCGAAGCCGCCGACCTCCTCGAGCGCACGTTTGGTGAACGCCATGTTGCAGCCCGGGATGTGCTCCGCCACCTCGTCGTTCAGCAGGACGTGCGTCGGTCCGCCGGGGGACGCCGCGACGTACGCGGCGACCGCGCTGTCCTCGGGCGGCGGGAAGTTCGGCCCACCGACCGCGACGTACCCGCCGTCGACGAACTTGTCGACCAGGTACGACAGCCAGTCCGGATCGACGACGCAGTCGGAGTCGGTGTAGGCGATGATCTCGCCGGTCGCGCGTGCCGCCCCGATGTTGCGCGCCACCGAGAGGCCGCGGTTCTCCTGGTTGATGAGGATGAACTCGGGGTAGCGCTCGGCGATCGCCTGCGTCGCGTCCTTCGAGCCGTCGTTGACGACCACCACCTCGTAGTCGGGGTAGCGCAGCGTGCGCAGCGACGCGAGGCACGCGTCCATCGTGCGCTCCGCGTTGTAGGCACAGATCACCACCGACACCCGCGGGTAGCGCGGTAAGGGCGGCGGCAGGTCGCCGCTGAACTCCGCCTGCACCGCGCGGTAGGCCGGCTTTGGCTTGCGGTCGCGGGTGACGAGGCCGAATGCCCAGTCCTCGATCTGGTGCCCGCCCGTGAACCAATCGTCGGTCCAGGAGAAGACGCAAGTGCCGGCGACGCCGGAGGCGAACGCGCCGCGTACCTGCCAAGCCAGGATCTCGGCCTGGGTAGCGGCGCCGAGGCGGTGCGAGTCGATGCCGTGCTCGGTGAGCACGAGCGGCCGGTCGCTCGCGAGGTTCTGCAGGCGGCCGAGGTAGCGGCGGAACGCGCCCTCGTCGTGCAGGTAGACGTTGAAGCAGACGAAATCGATGTCGGCCAGGTCGAGGTACTCGGTCGGCGGGAAGTTGGCGTAGCTCACGAGCGCCGCCGGCACGATCGCCTTCACGTCATCCCGCAGCAAGCCGAGGAAGCGCTCGATGCGCGTCGGTCCGTACCAGCGGACGATGTCCGGCGGGATCTCGTTGCCGATCATGTAGGCGAAGACCCCCGGGTGATTGGCCGAGTCGCGCACCGCGCGCCGGATGGTCTCGCGGATCTCCTCGACGGTCGTCGGCGAGTCGAGGAAGCAGACGTGCTGCGACCATGGAATGCCGATCATCACCCGCAGGCCGTGCACCTCGGCCCGGTCGAGCAGCCAGCGCGGCGGCACCGTGAACGTACGGATGACGTTCGCCCCGAGCTCGCGGATGAGCGTGAGGTCACGCTCGACCACGTCGCGCTCGGGGAACTGCGAGCCGTGCGACGCCGGCGCGAACGGACCGTACGACACGGCACGCAGGTAGAACTTCTCACCCCCGGTCCAGAAGAACTTGCCCTGGACGGTCGGCGGGCCTGCGGCGTCGGTCCGGGCGGGCGCGGCGACGACGCGGGCCGCGGGGCTCGCGGCAAGCGGCGTCATGCGAACGCGGAACGCCGCCCGTTCACCGGTACCCCTCGGGCGATCCGTGGGCTCATGGAAGCCGATAGCTCTAGCAGGTCGCACGTTGACCGGCGAGAGCGAGCGCGCCCCGGTGCCGGAGGCGAGCGGCGCGTCGCGTGCAGTGCCGGGGGCGGGACTTGAACCCGCACGGGGGCGAACCCCCACGGAGTTTTAAGCCCCGTGTGTCTACCGAGTTCCACCACCCCGGCCCGGGTGCCGCGCACACCCGCGACGGCGGTCGCTGCGCGGCACGCCGCGAAGGCCACAACGCGAAAGGCGGCGAGCGGATTCGAACCGCTGCATCGAGGTTTTGCAGACCTCTCCCTTAACCACTTGGGTACGCCGCCGGAGAGGGTGATGCATACTACAGCCCCCTCCCGACCGGCAACCACGCACCTGCATGGGAACACGCACCCGATCGCAACACGCGCGCGGCGCCTACGTCGCGGCCGGCCTCCGGAACTCCACGTTGTTTGGGGATCCCGATGCTCCTAGAATCGCCTCATGCGCACGCGCATCCCCCTCGTCGCGACCACGCTCGTGCTCTGCCTTTGCACCCTCCCGGCGCGGGCGGAGATCTACCGCTGGACCGACGAGAGCGGCCGCACCCACTTCGACGACGACAAGTCGCGGGTGCCGGACGCGCAGCGCGATCACGCGCAGGTCTACCAGGCGAAGGCGCGGCCGGAGCCGCCGGGCCCCCCGTCGACGGGCCCGACGCAAAGCATGTACGCCGCGGCCCTGGCGCGCGAGCTCGGCCTGCAGGTCTCGCCCTCGCAGGATCCCGTGTCGCTCCTGCACCTGGTCGGCATCTATCCCTCGATGGGCTGGTACCCGAACGCGCCGCTCTCGCCCGCGGTCGTCCAGGAGGTCGTGACCGCGACGCGGACCGCCGGGCGGGCGCGCCGCCTCGGCCAGTCCGAGGCGGGCGCCGAGGCCACCGCCATCCGCGTTGCGTCGTCCCTCGGGGTCGCGGCCCCGCCGCCCCAGGCCGAGCCGGAGCCTCCCCCGCCCCCGCCGGTCGTGGTGGCGCCGAACATCGTGGTGCAGGCGCCGCCGCCCACCGTGATCGTCGAGCACGTGCAGCCGCCGCAAGTCGTGCTGTCGGACTATCCCACCTTCGCGTTCGGCATTCCGTTCGCACCGCTGCCGTTCAACCCGAACGCGCCGATCCCCGACCGCATCGTGCCGCTCTCGAACCCCGCCGGTCGCCTGCACGGACCGCTCGTGCCACCGCTCGTCTCGCGCGGCTTCCAGCGGCCCGTCGGTCCATGACCTGACCGGAGCCGGACGGCGCGCGGCGTGTTGGCATAGCGGCAACGGTCCGTTATGCCCTCCGGCATCACGCCCGGAGGTCACCCCATGAAGCTCGACACCGTTCTCGCCCCGATGGCCCTTTCGTCCGTCGCCGACTACGCCCGCGCGGCCGATGCCATGGGCTTCGACGCGCTCTGGACCGCCGAGACGAGCCACGATCCGTATCTGCCGCTCGCCCTGGTCGCCGAGCACACCAAGCGCATCCGCTTCGGCACCTCGATCGCGGTCGCGTTCCCGCGCAGCCCGCTCGTCCACGCGCAGATCGCCTGGGACCTGCAGGCGCAGTCGGACGGCCGCTTCATCCTCGGCCTCGGGACGCAGGTGAAAGGCCACAACGAGCGCCGCTTCGGCATCCCCTGGGAGGCCCCCGGCCCGCGCCTCCGTGAGATGATCCTGGCGATCCGCGCGATCTGGGACTGCTGGCAGAGCGGCACCAAGCCGGCCTTCGAGGGCCAGCACTACCGCTTCACGCTGATGACGCCCTTCTTCAATCCCGGGCCGATCGCCCACCCGGGCATCCCGATCTACATCGCCGGCGTGAACCCCTACATGTGTCGGCTCGCCGGCGAGCTCTGCGACGGCTTCCACATCCATCCCTTCCACTCGATCCGCTACCTGCGTGAGCACCTCCTGCCGGAGGTCGAGGAGGGCCTCACCGCCGGTGGCCGCAAGCGGAGCGACCTCACGCTCTCGACGAGCGCCTTCGTCATCACCGGCGCCAACGACGCCGACATCGAGCGCGCCAAGGACGCCGTGCGGATGCAGATCGCCTTCTACGCCTCCACCCGCACCTACATCCGGGTCCTCGAGACGCACGGCTGGGGCGACACCTGCGTGCGGCTCAACGAGAAGGCCGCAAAAGGCGATTGGTCCGGCATGGGCCGCGAGATCACCGACGAGATGCTCGAGGTCTTCGCCGTCACCGCCACGTATGATCAGATCGCGCCGACCATCCAGGCGAAGTACGGCGACATCCTCGATCGCGTCGCGTTCTACGTCCCGTACAATCCTGGCGCCGACGACGACCGCTGGCGGCGCATCGTCGGTGCGTTTAAGTAGGCGCGGACCGCGCGGCACGCGCGTCCGCTTCGCGACCGAGGGGCGCCGCCGCATCGTCACCGTCGAGGGCAGCGAGCTGCCGGAGGTCGAGCGCCGCCGGCTGCAGCGGCTCCTGCGCCCACTGCCGATCGCGAGCGGCACGGTCGTCGTGCGCCGCGACTTCGGCGGCCGGCGGCGGGTCGCCTTCAGCCGTGACATCCCGGACGCCGTGCAGCAGACGATCCGCAACATCCTCGGCAACCTCTCGCGCCTCGGTTCACCCTGACACACGGCTGTGCCGCGGCGGGCGCGTGGGCGCCCGTCGCGCCCGCCCGTGCCACGCCAGATCCGCGATTTCCTGGCGTCGGCCCGTGGCATGGAACTCGCTCAACCCATTCCCGAGCGCCACGGCGCCCACCGCATGCCACCCCCCATGCGGAACCTGGAACGCGAGCGATGCGATCGTCCGACAGCCAACGCCCCGCTGCTCCGAATCCGACCCCGCCCCGGCCGCGCCGCGCCGACCTCCCCCTCCTGGTCGGCGCGGCCCTACTCCTGACCACCCTGCTCCACGACCAGACCGCGTTGCTGCCGGGCATCGCATTGCTCGCGTCCCTCCTCGCCTTCGTCGTCGCCAGCTGGCTCCAGCGCCAGGCGGCTGCCGCCACCGCCCGTCCCGCCCCGAACGACGACCGCGTGCGCGAGCTCGAGCGGCGCCTGGCCCGGCTCGCCGCCTCGGAGGAACGCCACCGCTCGCTCGTCGAGCAGTCCGGCGCGCCGATCCTCACCTTCGACCTCTCCGAGAGCCTCACCTCGATCAATAGGGCCGCCGAGCTGCTCTTCGGCTGGGACCGCGATCTCGTGATCGGAACCCCCGCCTCGCAGCTCCTGAGCGAGCCGAGCATCCGTGCGCTGCGTCGCTGGACCCGTCGCGACATGCTCACGCCCGCCGAGCCGACCGCGCTCGCCCTCCAGGGCGTGCATCGCGAGGGCCGTGTCCTTCACCTCGAAGCGCAGCCGAGCGTCGTCCAGACCTGCGGCGTGCCGGTCGGCTTCGCAATCGTCTGCCGCGACACGACCAAGCAGGGCGAGCTCGACCAGCTACGCAGCGACTTCCTGGCCATGGTCGGCCACGACATCCGCAACCCGTTGAGCGCCATCTTCGGCTACACCGAGATGATGCTCGATCCCGGCTCGACGCTCTCGCCGGCGCAGCGCGAGCTGCTGCTGCGCATCAACAACAATACGCGCACCGTGTTGACCCTCGTCGGCAACTTCCTCGACAGCTCACGCATCGAATCCGGCCGCATGACGCTCGATCGCCGCCCGATCGACGTCAACGCCGTCGCACGCCGCACCGTCGAGCAGTACGCGGCGCACGCGCAGCTCGTCGACCTCCGCGTCGACCTCGCTCTCGACCCCGATCTCCCACCGATCCTTGCGGACGAGCTGCAGGTCGAGCGCGTTGCCGCGAACCTCCTGACCAACGCCATCAAGTTCACGCCGCGCGGAGGCATCGTCACGCTGCGCACCGAGCGGCTGCCCTCGAGCGTCGGACTCGCGATCTCCGACACGGGGGTCGGCATCCCGTCGCACGAGTTCTCGCGCATCTTCCAGCGCTACGCCCGCCATGACGATGGCACGCACGAGGGCACCGGTCTCGGCCTCTACATCGTCGGTACGCTGGTCGAGGCGCACGGCGGCTTCGTCACGATCGACAGCATGCCGGGCGCCGGCACCACCTTCACCGCCTACCTGCCGATCGTCGACTGGCGCGCCCCGTCCGTCGACGCCGCGGTCTCCGCCGGCCCCGGCTCGTCCGCGCTGCAATGAGCAGCCGCGACGCGCGCTCAGGCGCGAGCCCCGATCTCCACCCGCGCCCGCGCGAAGACCGCCGCCAGCATCACACGTGAGAGCCTGCCGGTCTGGGTGTTCTGCCGGCTCGGGTGGTACGACGCGATCAGCGTACGGCCGCCGAGCGCGCTCACCGCACCGTGCGCGAAGCGCGGCAGCGGCCGGGGCAGTGCCGTACCGGCGGCGCGCTCGACGCCGAGGACGGTCGTGAACGCGATCCGTCCGAGCGCAACCACGACGCGCACGTGTGCGAGGATTGCCTGCTCGCGCACGAGATAGGGCCGGCAGCGCGCCAGCTCGTCGGGTGTCGGCTTGTTGTCCGGCGGCGCACAGCGCGCGGCGGCGGTGATGAAGGCGTCGCGCAGCGCGAGGCCGTCGTCGCGTGATACCGAGAGCGCTTGATTGGCGAAGCCCGCCTCGTGGAGCGCGCGGAAGAGCCAGTCGCCGCTCTGATCGCCGGTGAACATCCGGCCCGTCCGGTTGCCGCCGTGCGCCGCCGGTGCGAGCCCGACGATGAGGAGGCGCGCGGCCGGATCGCCGAAGCCGGGGAGCGGACGGCCCCAGTACTGCTCGTCGCGGAACTGGCGCCGCTTCACGCGCGCGATCAGCTCACGATGCGCGACGAGACGCGGGCAACGCCGGCAGCCGACGATCTCGCGCTCGAGCCGCGCGAGCGCCCGCGGCCGCTCCGCGCCGCGCGTCACCGGGGCGCGTCGCCCGGGTAACGCACCTGGCCGTGCTGGACGAGCACGGCGCCGGCAATCTCATCGTCGGCGAGCCCGTGCTCGGTCCGGAGATGTGCGACGAAGTCCAGACGCTCGCGGAACGCACGCTTGTGCGGCACGCAGTAGTAGGGAGCGCGGTTCACCGACACGACGCCCGGCACCTGATGGTGCGATCCGCCGAACGGGAAGACGACGCCGGGCGTCGGCGCGTCGAGCGGCACCTCGACGAACACGTCCGGGCGGGATCCGCCGTGGCCGTGCCCGGCACCGGGTACGGTCGATTGCGCGAGCGCCAGCGCGGCTCCGGAGAGCAGGACGATCACGCCGAGCGTGGCGCTCCGTCGCGCCGCCCGCCCCCGCGCCGATGCACGTCCCGTCACCTCGTCAGTATCGCACGCGGCCCGAACATCGCCGATTGCCGCCCTCATCCGCCATGCGCCCATGCCGACAGCGCGGCGCTCGCCGCCCGCGTCCGGCCCCAGAGCAGCTCGAGCGCCTGATCGGGGCTCCAGCGCCCGGCCGCCTCGCCGGGGACGGGCACGCGAATCTCGTGCGGCGGCTCGAGGATGCAGGCCTCGAGGAAGGGATACGCGCGCACGAGCCGCGGCACCTTCGAGGTGGAAAAGTACGGGAGTCCGTTCGCGAGCGAGGCGCGCCGATCCATCCCCTTCTCCGCCATCGTCTCGAGCTCGAGGCGGCGCACATCACGCGCCGCGCGATGGAGCGCGAGCGCCTCCTCGACGTAGTCACGCACCGCCGACTCCTGTGCGTCGACACCGAACTCGAGCGCGCCGATCGCCGCCTCGGCCTCACCGAGCCGGCGCTCGTAGAGCGCGAGTGGCGCTCCCGGCTGCGCGGCCGCGTCGATCGCTACCAGCGCCCGGGCCGCGGCCCCGGCGCGCTCCACCAGCGCGGCGGAGGCACCGCTCCGCGGCGGCAGCGCGACCTCGCGCCGGAGCGGCGTCGGCTCGACGATCGGGGTCCCGACGGGCAGCGGCGCGGGAGCGGCGCGCCGCCCCGGCACCTCGGCGGGCGCCGTGCTCGCCGGCGGCGCGCTCGCGGGCGGCGCCGTCGTACTCGCGACGGCACCCTCGCGTGCGGCGCTCTGCCGCGTCGTCGCCGCGACGGCGACGCGTCGGTCGCCGCGCTCGACCGCGAGCAGCAGCACGAGCCCCTGCGCGAGCGCGTCCGCCGCGGCATGCTCGAGGTCGGCGCACTCCTTCACGCGCACGCCGTTCGCCTGGCGGATGACGTCGCCTTCGAGCAGCCCGACGTCGGCGGATACCGCCGTCACGACGACGCCGCCCGAGCCGCGATCGAGGAGGCCGTGCTGCTCGGCCGTGATCGCGAACTGCGCGGGCAGGCTGCACGACGCCGCGTGCGCGGCCGGTGCATTCACGCACGCCGCCGCGATTCCCAGCAAGCTGCCGCAGACCACACGGCACCAGGTGAGTTTTTTGACTCCCCCCATGTGTCCCCGCGCGAACGCCCCCATTTTCTCCCTACCCCCTCCCCCCTTCCGACAATTGCCGCCCTGGCCGTCCTCTCCTACCCTTGCCTCACGCGGCGAAACGCCGCACACGACTTGCGCACACGCCGGCAACGGCATGGACGCGAGTGGGGCGGAGGGAAAAGGGGGCCCTCCGCCCTTGTTTTTCAAACCACACGCCTCGGGATTTTGCCAGGCGCTCGCCGAAACGTCCGGCCGCTGCTACAGCACGCCGGTGGTCGCGGAACCGGTGCGCTGGAATCTGGGCGAGCTCTACGAGGGCCCGGACGACCCGCGCCTGGCGGCGGACGCGCGCGAGGCCCGGGAGCGCACCGAGCGCTTCGCGGCAGAGTGGCGGGGCGTCCTCACGACTGCATCCGCCAGCGACATTTGCCGCGCGCTCGTCGCCTACGAGGACGTCCTCGAGCTCGGCCAGCGCCCCGGCTTCTATGCCTCCCTGCTCGCCGCCGCCGAGGGCGGCCGGCCCGAGGCACTCGACCTCGAGCAACGCACCACCGAGGAGCAGGCCGATCTCCGCGCCCTCCTCGTCTTCGTCGAGCTCGAGCTGACCGCGATCGACGACCAACGCTTCGCCGAGCTGATCGCCGACCCCGCGCTCGCCGAGTACGCGCATTTCCTGCGCGCGCTGCGCCGCTTCAAGCCGCACCTCCTCAGCGAGCCCGAGGAGCGCCTGCTGACCCGCAAGCACGTGAGCGGACCCTCGTCGTTCGTCCAGCTCTTCGATGAGCTCGCGGGCTCGCTGCGCTTTCGCGTCCGCGTCGACGGGGCCGATCGCGTCCTCACCGACGGCGAGGTGATGGCGCTCCTGCATCACCCCGACCGCGATCTCCGCACCCGCGCCCTGCGCGCGCTGCTCGGCGAGTATGCCGCCCAAGCGCTGCCGATCGCCGCCGTCACCAACGCGCTCGTGCTCGACCACCGCATGGACTGCGAGCTGCGCGGCTATCGCCACGTCGCCGAGCCGACGCACCTCGCCAACGAGCTCGAGCCGGAAACGGTCGAAGTGATGATGGACGTGGTCGAGCGCCACTATCCGGTCATCCGGCGCTTCCTCCAGCTCAAGGCCAAGCTGCTGAACCTTCCGCGGCTCGGCAGCGCGGATGTCTACGCACCGATCGACGACGCCGACGACAGCATGCCCTTCGCCAAAGCCCGCACCGTCATCGTCGACGCGTTCGGCCGCTTCAATGGCGCCTTCGCCGATCTCGCCGAGGCGTTTTTCGACGGCCGGTGGATCGACGCGGAGATCCGTCCCGGCAAGCGGCTCGGCGCCTTCTGCGCCGCATGGACGCCGCGTCATCACCCGTACGTGCTCGCCAGCTACGCCGGCACCAGCCGCGACGTCGCCACGCTGGCGCACGAGCTCGGCCACGGCATCCACTACACGCTGGCGCGCCGGCAGACGCTGCTCAACTACGACCCACCGCTCGTGCTGGCCGAGACCGCATCCGTGTTCGCGGAGATGCTGGTGACCGACCACCTCCTGCGGCTCGCGCCGGACGCCGTGCGCCGCCGCCGCATCCTGGTCGCGACGCTCGACGAGATGTACGGCACCGTGTTCCGCCAGCACGCGCTCACCCGCTTCGAGCTCGCGCTGCATGCCGCGCGCCGCGAAAAGCGCCTGTCGGCCGACGAGATCGGCACGCTCTGGTGGGAGTCGCAGCGCGTCCTGCACGACGACGCCGTCGAGATGGACCCGGCGTACCGCCATGGCTGGAGCTACATCCCGCACTTCGTGCACAGCCGGTTCTACTGCTACGCGTACGCCTTCGGCGAGCTCCTGACCCTCGCGCTCTTCCAACGCTACCTGCACGAGGGCGCGGCCTTCCTGCCGGTCTACACCGAGATCCTCGCGAGCGGCGGCAGCCTCGAGCCGACCGCGCTCCTGCGGCGCTACGGCATCGACCTCACGTCCGCCAGCTTCTGGGAGGCCGGCTGTGGCGCGATCGCCGCGATGGTCGACGAGCTCGCCGCGCTCTGCCGCTAGGCGGCCTCAGGCGACGACGAGGCGCGGCGGCACCGGAGAGCCCCCGCGCTCGCGGGCAGCCTCGTACGCATCGACGTCGCGCAGCAGGGCCGCGAGATCGACGCCCCGCCAGCGCGGCGCATAAGGCTCGAGCTTCGCCCGTCCCGACGCGAAGAGCCGGCGCATGCTCTCGCGATTGCCCGCCTCGTCGTGGTGCAACCCCACCGCGACCTGCACGAGGCCCTGCAGGGCGCGCCGCGTGTCCCCGGTCGCCCCGCGCCAGGGGATTTCGAGCTCCTCGTGGACCTCGAAGTAGAGGCGCGCATCGAAGAGCGCCGCCGCGCGACGGAGCGTCGCCGCGAGCGGCGTCGCGGCGGGTGTCGCGCGGCGCCGCAGGCGCCGGCGCGCGTCGCGGCCGCGGCGGACGCGCTCCTGTGCCTCCGCACGCGCCGCCGCGACGGCCGGCGTGGCGACCAGGTGCACCCGCGCGCCGCCGGCTGGCGAGGCCGTCACGAGATCGCCGAGGATGGCGGCCGCCGTGCGCGGCATCTCGACGGGGTGCTCCGAGGCGAGAACGCGCGCCAGGAAGTCGAGCGCGTCGGGCGCGCCCGGGGCGCCCGACGCAGGCGGGTGCAGCCCGCCGCGAATGATCTCCGCGAGCGCGTTCCGCACCGTGCGGTTCATGCCGTCCGCGGCGTCAGGAGAAGAGCGCCGCGATCTCGTCCGCCTGGCGCGCCGCGTCCGCCCGCCCGAGCGAGATCAGCTGGCGCGTGTACGCCGAGTCGAAGAGCACGTACGAGAGCAGGTCGGCCTCGCCCTCCGGCACGCCCTGCGCCGCCGAGCGCATGACGAGATCGGAGACCAGGCGCGCGGGCCAGAGCGACCGGGTCCGCTGCTTGTACGCCTGGCCGGCGAGCCGGCCGAGATCCTCGGACGGACGGATCACGCACTCCTGTACCGTGGTGTAGTTGGCGCCGCGCCGCTGGCGGATGATCTCGTTGATCTTCGGCAGGAACTCGGGCCCGAACGCCGCCTCGCCCCCGGCGAGGATCGAGTTGACGAGCCGCATGCGCTGCAGGTCGTAGTCGATGTGATCGAGGAGGAGCGCGTTCAGCACCTTGCCGACGAGGTACGCCGGGTTGCTGTAGGCGACCTCGCGGGCGCGATCGCCCTCGGTCGCCGGGTCGGGCGGGTGCCGCAGCGCCACCAGCAGGAGACGGTCGGCGCCGAGCCGGAGCGCCGGCGAGAGCGGTGTGTTCAGACGCAGGCCGCCGTCGCAGTAGTAGTGCTTGCCGATCCGCACCGCCGGGAAGAGGAGCGGAATCGCGGCGGAGGCGAGCGTGTGCAGCGGCCCGATCGCCGACGCGCGCGCGACCACGTACGGGTCGTACTCCCAAGGCTTCAGGTTGACGCGTTGGCCCTCGACGAAGACGACCGCACGCCCCGAGGCGATCTCGGTGCACGAGACGCACACCGTGGTGCGGCTGCTGCGCAGGTTCGGCCGGAGATGCGCCCACGGAATCTGCTGCATCACCAGCTCTTCCAGCGCGCCCGTGTCGAGGATGCCCGGCAAGCGGTCGGGCAGGCGCTCGCCGCTCGCCGGGCGCTGCCAGGGCGGCAGGCCCAACAAGCGCGACGGCATGCGCACGAGATCGGCGAGGCTCAGGCGATAGACGTGCTCGATCGAGAGCGAGTCCCAGACCTGCGCCAGACGCGAGGCGCGCATCTCGTCGTCCTCGTGCAGGGTCGCGACCCAGTAGCAGGCGTGGATCGCGCCGACCGAGGAGCCGCTCACGATGTCGAAGATCGGTCGCCGTCCGAGCCGCTTCGGCAGATCCGACATGAGGAACGAGAGGACACCGGCCTCGTACGCACCGCGCGCTCCGCCGCCCGACAGCACGATCGCGATCCGCGGGCGCCCCTCGCGCCCGTTCTCCTGCCCCGCCTCCTCGCTCACGGCGCCATGCTACCCGACGGCGCCTGCTCGCGGAAGCCGCGATACCGCGGCGGGAAGCAGCGCGTGACGAACGCACAACCGATGGCGCGGCACGGCGCGGGCGCGTCGAACGCCTGCGGGAACGCCTCCGCGCGCCGCGCCGCCATCGCCGAGGCCAGCGCACCGGCCGTGACGCGCAAGCGCGCCCGCGCCGCCGCGAGGTCGATCGCGAGCGTGACGCGCGCGCCGGGTGCGCGTAGCCACTCGATCTCCGCCGTGAGCGACCGCCCCGGCTCCGCCACCGCCACGGCGAGAGCGTAGGCCTCGAGCTGCACGCGATAGGCCTCCGCGTCACCCGAGGCGCGCGCGTACTTGTAGTCGCGCACCACGACGCCGCCCTCGCGCTCGCCGACCACGTCGATGCGACCGCGCACGTAGAGCGTCGGCAACGCGTCGAGCGCGACGCAGAAGGGCATCTCCCGTCCGAGCAGGCGGAACGCGTCGCCCTCCGCCGCCGCCCGCGCCAGCGCCGCCTCGAGATCGCGCGCGAGCGCCGCGCGCTCCGCCGGTATCAGGTCGCGGACCGGCGCCAGGGCCGCCGCCACGGCCGCCGCGCGCGCCTCCTCGGGCAGATCGAGCGGCAGCACCTCGAGCGCCGCGTGCGCGGCGATTCCGAGCCGCGCATCGCCGCGCGGCTCCGCCGCGTCGTCCGGCCCCGCTACGACCTGGTCCCGCCGCTGTGCGCCCCGCTCGTCGGCGCCGACCGAGCCATCGGTAGCGCCCGCTCCGGCCGCGCCGCCCTCCGGCACGCCGCGTACGTGTCGATGCCAGAACTGGCGCGGGCAGCGCGCGTAGTCGGCGAGCGCCGTCGGGCTCACGACGAGCGGCGCCGCCCGTGCCTCGGGCCGGTCGAGCACGGACGCGACCGCCGCGACCTCGTCCCCGGTCGGGACGGCATCGGCGACGCGCGCGAGGCTCGTCTCCCCCGCGTCCGCCTCGGGAGGACGCACGCGCGCCAGCAGCGCCGCGCTCTTCTCGAGCTCGACCGGCACGAGCACGGGCGCGCCGGCGGCGTCCTCGCCCGTCGCGTCGAGCACCACGCGTACGTCCGATCCCGCGAGGAACGCCGCGACCCGCTCGCGGCCGAGGAAGGCCCAGAGATGCTCGCACGCGCTCCGCGCCGGCGTGCCGTCCTGCTCGCGGAGCGCCGCGACGCGCCCCTTGCCCTCGCAGAGCACGAGCAGCTCGCGGGCACGCGTGCAGGCGACGTAGAGGAGGCGGGCCCGCTCCGCCTCGCCGCGCTCGCGGTCGTCCTGCCGCCACTCCTCGATCAGCGCGTGCGGCAGGCGATGGCGCCCGGCGCCGAACGTCGCCGACGCGAGCAGTCCGTAGCGCGGATCGACGACGACCGGCGAGCGGTAGTCGCGCGGCGCCTCGCGTGCGAGATCGGGCAGGATCACGACCGGAAACTCGAGACCCTTCGCCTGGTGGACGGTCATCACCTGCACCGCGTCCACATCGGTCGCGAGCCGCGCCGCCTCGGGCTCACGTGCGACCTCGTCGAGGAGTTCGCGGGCACGGGCGACAAAGGTCGCGGCGTCGAGGAAGCCGCGCCGCCCGAGCGCGCGAGCGCGGGCGACCAGCTTCCGCACGTTCGCCACCTTCTGCGCGCCGTGGAACTGCGCCGTCAGCACCTGCTCGATGCCGGTCGCGTCGATGGCCTGCGTCAGCAGCTCCGCCACCGTCACCCGGTCGCGCGCCTTGCGCAGCGCGCACAGCACGCGGCGTGCCTCGGCGAGGCCCGCGGCATCGTCCGCGTCGAGCGCGACGTCGGCCGCGGCGAGTGCCGTGCCCAGGCGTCCGGACGCCACCGTCAAGCGCTCGAGGGCCGTGTCGGAGAGCCCGAAGAGCGGCGAGCGCAGCGCGGTGGCGAGCGCCAGCTCGTCCTCGGGATCCACGACGGCGGCGAGCAGGTGCACGAGGTCACGGATCTCCTGGCACTGGTAGAAGCCCCGCCCGCGCACGATCTCGTACGGAATCGCGCAGCGGCGGAGCGCGAACTCGTAGGCCTTCACCTGGGTGAGCGCCGGCAGCAGCACCGCGACGTCGCGCGCCCGCCAGCCCTCGCCCAGAAGCTCGCTGATCGTTGCCGCGACCACACGCGCCTCGAGCGCACGTGCCGGCGCCGCCGCGAGCGGCGGGCGGTGCTCCTCGATCTGGCTCGCCAGGCTCACGAGACGGATCGCCGGGCGCGGCGCCTCCTCGTGCGGCTCGCGCCGCGCACGCAGCCGTTGCTCCGCCGACCAGCGCACCCGCCAGGGTGGCGCCTCGGCCGGTGCCGCGAAGAGGCGCGCGGCGAGCCCGTTGACGAACGCCAGGAGGGCGGGCCGCGAGCGGAAGTTGTCGGCGAGCGGCAGCTCGACACCGATCGTCCGCCGCATGTCGGCGAAGACCTCCACGTCGGCGCCGCGAAACCGGTAGATCGATTGCTTCTCGTCCCCGACCGCGAAGAGCTCTCCGCCGCCGGACGCGAGCCGCCGCACCAGCGCGATCTGGATCGGATCCGTGTCCTGGAACTCGTCGACGAGCACCGCGCGGACCTCGCCGAGCAGGCGTGCGGCGGTTGCCGGGTGAGCCGCCAGCATCGCGTTGGCGCCGACGATCAAGTCGTCGAACGTGAGGACGCCGTCACGCCGCTTGGCGGCCGCCAGCTGTGCGTCGACCGCAGCGATCACCCGGCCGAGCCCCTCCGCCAGGGTGAGCCCGTGCCGGGCGCCGAAGGCCGCCGCGAGGACACCGCGGAAGCGCGGCGTACCGTCCTGCCACGCGAACGCCAGCAGCTCGGCATGCTCGCTCCACCCCGGCCGCTTGCGCAACGCGCGGCCGGCTTCGGAAGGAAACGCGCGCAACGGCACGAGGCCCTCGGCCCCCGCCTCGTCGAGCGCGCACAGCGCGGCACGCCACGCCGGCCAGCGGGCGCAGAACCCCTCGGGCAGTGCGCGGCCGGCCCCGGCGACCCACCCGTCGATGCTCGCGACCATCGCGCGCCCGCGTACGCCGGCCGCGCCGAGGGTCGCGCGCGTCGCCTCCGCCTGGCGCGCGAGCGCGTCGCCCAACGCCGCCACCGGCACGCCACGCCGCGCCAGGCTCGCGAGGGTGTCGGTGACGCTCGCGACCAGGTCGCCGCCGGCCCCGCCGAAGCCCCACGCCTCCGCACAGCGGCGCACGTCCTCGTCGCCGGCGCGGAGACGCGCGAGCAGCGCCCGGCGCACCTCGCGCTCGACGTATGCCGGGCCCTCGATCTCGTCGAGCACGCGCGCCGCCGGATCGATCCCCGCCTCGACCGGCGCGGCGCGCAGCAGCGCCGCCGCCAGCGCGTGGATCGTGCCGATGCACGCCGACTGGAGCGCTCGCTGGATGCGTAGGAGCCGGCGGCGCTCGTCCCCGTCCGCGCGCGCCCCCCGCGCGCCGAGGCGGGCCCGGATGCGGTCGCGCATCTCGGCCGCCGCCTTCTCGGTGAAGGTGACGGCGATGATCTGCTCGATCTCGAGCGGCTCCGTGCCGCGCTCGCCGCAGAGCGCCTGCACGTAGCGCTCCACCAGCACGACGGTCTTCCCCGAGCCGGCGCCGGCCCGCACGAGCACGCTGCCCGAGCATGCGACCGCCGCGCGCTGCTCGTCGGTCAGCGCTCGCTCGTCCGTCGCCGTCATTCCTCTTCCTCCGGCGGCGGCTCGTAGCGGCAGGCGTAGCGATACGCGCAGTAGGGGCTGCACTCGCACGGCTCGACGTCGAAGCGGCCCGCGACCGCGTCCGCGACGAGCTCGACGACGCGGCTCGCGACGGGCACGCCGTCGTCGCCCTCGGCGCCCGCCCGTGTCTCCGGTGCCAGCGCCAGCAGGCGCTCCGGCAGCGCCTTCACCAGCATCTTCTTGCCGCCGCGCACGAGGACGTAGCCGCCCTCGACGCGCGCGTCCGCCCGCCACGCCAGCTCGGGCGCGGCGCGCAGGGCCATCGCGTAGAGCGGGATCTGGAAGCTCATCGTGCCACGCTCGCCGGCTGGATCGAGACGCACGGCGTACTCGCGCTCGCGTTTGGCGTTCTTGTAATCGACGACACGCGCCGCCACGACGCGCCCACTCTCGTCCATCCAGAGGTCGGCACGATCGATCGTGCCATCCACGATCACGTCGAGCCGCTCGGCGGGCTCGCACGCGCGATGATCGGCGATCGCCAGCCGGAACCGCCACTCGAGCAGGCGCCGCCGCAGGCTCCCCGGCCCCGGCGGACTCGCCGCCTCCTCGGCCACGACTTCGGCGACAGCACGCACGGCCTGTTCCCAGGCGAGGTCGAAGAGCCTCGCGTCGGCCGGGCGCTGCTCCTGCGCGATCGTCGCGCGCAGCGACTCCGCCACCTCGCGCGCCCGCTCGGCCGCCGCACGCGGCTCGGCCGGTAAGGGCTCAACCTCGGCCACGACGAGCTCGAGCAACCGATGCACGAGGAGACCCTGCTCGCGCGCGTCGAGGCCCTCGTCGCCGGCGCTCGCGTCCCCGAGCCGCAGCACGCGCCGCGCGAAAAAGCGGAAGCCGCAGGCGCCGAGCTCGTCGAGCGCGGTCGCGCTCCAGGACGCGCCGCGCAAACGGGCGCGCCGCGCCTCGTCGGCCGGCAGGCGGCCCACGAATGCGTCCGCCAGCGCCTCCTTCGCGGCGCGGTCGCGGCCGCCGTCGAGCAGGAAGTAGCGCGCCCGTCGCCGCTCCGTGCGGATGCGCGACAGCAGCCGGCCGAGCGCGCCCGCCGGCAGACGCACCCCCGCGGCCGCGAGCGCGCCCGGACGTCCCTCGGCTGCCGCCACGACCGCGGCGTTCAGCAGCGCTCGCCCGTCCGCCGCGCCGGCGATCGAGCCGCCCTCCTCCGGCGCGCTCTCGACGGCGCCGGCGCCGACGATCGCCACGAGCTCGTCGATGAACGGCGAGCGCACGAGCGCGCCGCCGTCGTCGTCGCGCGCCGGGTACGTGACCACGACGCGCTGCTCTGCGGTCGAGAGCGCCAGATAGAAGAGGAACGGATCCTCCGCGGCGCGGTCGGCGCGCAGCCGCAGCAGCCGGCCGAGCGCGGCAGGAGTCGTCACGGTCGCGAGCCCGGTCAACACCTCGGCGGGCCCATGGCGGTTGATCGTACGGCGCGCGGCGTCGGAGAGCAGGCCGTCCTCGCGCGCCGGCGCAGGGAACGTGCCGTCGTCGAGCCCGAGAAGGAACACCTCGTCGAAGTCGAGGCCGCGCGCGTCGGCGATCGGCAGCACGTGCACACCGGCCGGCGCCGGCCCCGGTGGGTCGACGTCGCCGAGCTCGACCGCGCTCTCGAGGAGCGCGACGAAGCGCGCGAATGCGATCGGCCGCTCGTCCAGTACCGTCGCGGCGTCGGCCAGGTCGCCGAGGAGGCGATCGAGCGCCGCCAGCGCCGTGCCCTCGCTCGGCGCCTCGCCGGGGATGGCGTCACCGCCGGGGACCGTCCAGCCGAGCTCGCCGAGCAGCGCGCGCAGCGCCGCGGCGTGCCCGGGCACCGTCCGCGAGCGCGCGAGCGCGCCGACCCGTTGCGCGGTCACGACGACGGCCGCCTGGCGTCGCGCGCGCCCGTCCGTTCCCGTGCGCGTCCTGCCACCGTCCGCGCCCGGCCGCTCCGCCCGAGCCACGCAGTCGGCGAGCGCCCTCGTCGCGCCGTCGACGTAACCCGCCGCCGCGAGGACCGCGCGGGCGCCGCGCGGCGCGCGTGGCAGGTACGGGCTCTCGAACGCCGCGATCAGCGCATCACGCGGCAGGCCGTCGGCGGCCGCATGCGCGAGACGCAGCACGGCCTGCACCGAGCCGTGCGCGGCGAGGGCACGCGGCTCGCGAAAAGCGAGCGGTAGGCGTTGCCTGCGCGCCGCGTCCTCGAGGAGCGGCCGGTAGCCCTCGAGGCGCCGCGCGAGGATCGCGATCCGCTCCGGCGGCGTGCCGGCCGTGAGCGCGGCGCGCACGCGCCGGCCGACCTCCACGACCTCGGCAGTCCGGCTCGGCGCCACCACGATCCGTACGCGCCCGTCGGTATCGTCGGCGGCAGGCGGCTTCGGCTCGGCAAAGACGCTCTCCAGCACGCGCTCGAGCGATCCCCGCCGGCCGCCGCGCACGACGAAATCCGGCAGCACCTTGTCGGCGACGTCGGGGTCGTCGACGAAGCGGTTCCACGTGAGCTCGACGAACCGGCTCGCGTCGACGTTCTCTGGATGCGCCAGGGTCACGAGCTCGGCGTCGCCCACCAGATGGATGAGGGCGCGCGCGATCAACGACTGCGCCGGCGAGTAGTCGTAGATCTCCGCGATGACGAGCCGCTCGACGCCGGCCAGCATGCGCGGCCGCGTGCCGAGTGCCAGGTGGCGCTCGAGCAGCGCCAGGACGCGCCGCTCGCGATCGTGCCGGTCGGCGCGGCCGGCCCGCCGCAGACGCTCGGCGTAGGCGGCGGCGACGCGTCCGAGCCAGGCGAGCCGCTGGCGCACCTCGCCCCCAGGCGCCGCCAGGGCGACGGCGGCGATCGCCTCCGGCGCGAGGCACGCAGCCTTCAACTCCCCGAGAGCGCGCAGCACGCTCGCCGCGAGGCCCGGGTGCTCGACGACGCGCTCGCTGCCGTCGTCGACGAGTGCCTGGTGGACCAGGACGAGCGCGAGCGTGTCCGCGACGACCGCCGGGCCGCCGGTGTCGCGGTCGAGGGCGTCGATCAACTCCGGGAAGGTCGTGAAGCGGTGGCCGAGCGAGGGGTCGCCGGCACGCGCCCGCTCCTTCAGCACCTCCTCGACCTTCAACGCCGTCGGATAGACGGTCAGGACGGCGGTGCTCACCACGGCCGGCGGCGAGACACGGGCCCCGGCGATGCGCCGGGGCCCGAGGGACGCGTGCTACGCGCGTTGCGTGAAAGCGGGTGAAGGGCTTCGAACCCTCGACCCCGACCTTGGCAAGGTCGTGCTCTAGCCAACTGAGCTACACCCGCACAGGGGCGTTACCTTAAGGAGGTACCGATGAGCTGTCAACGGGCCGCGGCGCGGCGCGCACGACCCGGTACACGCGCACGTGGTAGTCGACCGCCGACCAGAGACCGAGCAGCACCGAGAGCCATAGGAAGTACATCCCGCCGGCGTGGAAATCGACGAACAGGTAGCGGTAGTGCAGCAGCAACCCGAAGACGGCGAAGGTCTGGAAGATCATCTTGTACTTGCCGAGCTCCTCGGCGCCGAGCGTGACCCCTTCCCCCGACGCGATGCTGCGCAGGCCCGTCACCGCGAGCTCGCGCCCGACGATCAACACGACGAGCCAGGCAGGCACGCGCGGGCAATGCCCCGGCGTCTCGGGACACGGCATCGCCGCGAGCATAATGAGCGCCGACACCACGATGAGCTTGTCCGCCAGCGGATCGAGGAACTTGCCGAGCGTCGTGACGATGCCGTGCTTGCGGGCGAGATAGCCGTCGTAATAGTCGGTCAGCCCGGCCAGCAGGAAGAAGAACGCGGCAAGCGCGCCGCTCGCCCGTCCCGGCTCGCGCAGCAGGTAGACGAGCACCGGGACGAGCGCGATGCGGAAGAGCGTGAGGACGTTCGGGGCGGTCCAGAGCGACGCCGTACGCAGCGGCGCCCGCGTGGCGTCGAGGCTCACGATGGGCTCACGACCGGCCTCGCCGCGTCCACCCGGAACGCTCCCTCGGGTGACCGCGCACGCGACCCGGAGCCGTCGTCACCGCGCGCGCGCGACCGCTTGCTGCAGGTACTGCTGGAGGTACTGCTGGCGGAACTGCAGGACCCGCCAGACGTAGTCGCGCGTCTCGGGGAACGCCGGGATGCCGCCGGCCTGGTCGACCGCGCCTTCGCCCGCGTTGTAGGCCGCGAGCGCCAGCGGGACGTTGTTGTTGTAGCGGTCGAGGAGCATGCGCAGATGCTGCACGCCGCCCTCGATGTTCTCGCTCGGCTCGTGGATGTGGCGCACGCCGTGGAGCATGGCCGTCTGCGGCATGAGCTGCATGAGCCCGCGCGCGCCCTTCGGCGACACGGCCCGCGGCTCGAAGCCGGACTCGGCCTTGATGACGGCCTTCACCAGCGCCCGGTCCATCTGATAGCGGGCCGCGACCTCGGCGATGATCGGATCGAACGCCCGCGAGTCGACGCGCCCAAAGCTCACCGAGCTCGCCGTCGCCGTGACCCGGCCAATGCCGGACTGCTCCTGCATCACGACCTTGTAGCCCTTGTCGGTGGGGACGTTGGTGAAATGCAGCACGCCGAAGCGATCGCGCTTCAGGAAGATGTCGGCCGCCGCCGTCCGCGGAACCATGCTCAGGAGCAGCTGGACGATTCCGGCGCCCGCCACCACCACCCCAACCCGCCGAGAGACCAGGGTCATCGCGGGGAACCATAGTCAACCCGGAGGCCCGCCGTCAACGTATAAAGGCATCGCTCGGGCGGATGGGCCAGACCGCCGGGTCAGGTTCTTGACCCGGGCAGGATCGTATCGTGCAGACCGCCGTGATCGTCACGCTCCGGATAGTCGATCGTATAGTGGAGGCCGCGGCTCTCGCGCCGCTGCAAGGCCGAGCGGACGATCAACTCGGCCACGGTCGCGATGTTGCGCAGCTCCAGCAAGTCGCCGGTCACGAGGAAGTTCCAGTAGTACTCGCGGATCTCCTCCTGCAGCATCGCAATGCGCTTGCGGGCCCGCTCCAGCCGCCGGGTGGAGCGGACGATGCCGACGAAGTTCCACATCGTCCGTCGCACCTCGTCCCAGTTCTGGGTGACGACGACGTTCTCGTCGCTGTTGACGGCCGTGCCGGGGTTCCAGTCCGGCATCGCGGGCAGCGATCTCGTGTCCGCGTGGACGACGAGGCGCGCGTCGGCCGCGGCGCGATGCCCGAAGACGAGCGCCTCGAGCAGCGAGTTCGAGGCGAGGCGGTTGGCGCCGTGCAGCCCGGTCATGGCGACCTCGCCGGCCGCATAGAGGCGCGGCACGGTCGTCCGCCCCTCGCGACCGGTGACGAGGCCGCCGCACATGTAGTGCGCGGCCGGGACGACCGGAATCCACTCGCGCGTGATGTCGATGCCGAGCTCACGACAGCGCTGCAGGATGTGCGGGAAGCGCTCGGCCAGATAGCTCGCCGGCTGGTGCGTGATGTCGAGGTACACGCACTCGTAGCCGTGCACCTTCATCTCGTGGTCGATCGCCCGCGCCACCACGTCGCGCGGCGCGAGCTCGGCGTCGGGGTGGTAGCTGCCCATGAAAAGCGTCCCGTCGGGCGTGCGCAGCCGCGCGCCCTCCCCGCGCAGCGCCTCCGAGATCAAGAAGGATTTCGCCTTCGGGTGGTAGAGGCAGGTCGGATGGAACTGAAAGAACTCCATGTTGCCGACGTCGGCGCCGGCGCGGAAGCCGATCGCGACGCCATCGCCACTCGCGACGTCGGGGTTCGTCGTGTAGAGGTACACCTTCCCCGCGCCGCCGGTGCAGAGCGCCGTGACGCGCGCGCGCACCGTCCGCACCGTCGCGCTCGCGCGGTCGTAGACATAGGCGCCGCGGCAGACCGGGCGCCCGTCCTCGCGCTGCACGCGATCCATCAGGAGATCGACCGCGAGCGCGTTCTCGAGGATGTGGACGTTCGGATGCCGGCGGACGGCAGCGCCGAGGGCGCGCACGATCTCCTGTCCCGTCAGGTCGCCGGCGTGCAGCACGCGCCGCTGCGAATGCCCGCCCTCGCGTCCGAGGTCGTACTCGATCGCGTCGCCGGTCAGGTGCGAGTCGAAGCGCGTACCGAGCGCGATGAGCTCGCGGATGCGCTCCGGCCCCTCGTGCACGACCATCTCGACCACGTCCTCGTGACAGAGCCCGGCGCCCGCCCTCACCGTGTCGTCCGCATGGGCCTCGAAGGAGTCCTCGGGGCTCCACACCGTCGCCACACCGCCCTGCGCGTAGGCCGAGTTGCTCTCGTCGGCGCGATCCTTGGTGAGGATCGCGACGCGGCCCGTGCCCGCGACCCCGAGCGCGAAGGTCAGGCCCGCGATGCCGCTGCCGATGACGAGGTAGTCCCACGGCTCGTCGAACGGCGTCATTCGGGCGGAAGGCTACGTCGCGCCCCGCGCCGGCGCAACACGCCCTCCCCGCATGCGGGCCGCCCGGGCACCCCTTCCGTCTGGCCCGGCCCGGTGCTCAGCGCACGAGCACGGCGATGAGCAGGATGAGCGGGGCGAACGTGAGGGCGACGGTCGCCGTGAGGAGCGCGATCCCAACCAGGCTCCACCCCGCGAAGGCCGCCCCATCCGCCGCCGTCGCCGCCCCCGCTGGCCGGTCGAGCCCGAGCGCCGTGGTCAGCTCGTCCACCCGGCGCGCGAGGAGCGCGTCGTCGATCGTCTCGCGGTAGAGGTTCCTGCTCCCCCGGCCGCGCACGAAGGCGCGGAACGTCGCACCGGGCGCGATCGCGAGGCCGATCGGCAGCGCCAGCAGGTTCAGCACCCACGCGGCGCCATGATCGGCGCAGCCCGAGGCGATCTCCCACGCGCCGATCTCCGCCTCACCGGTCCACGTGGTCTCGTAGCCCGTCACCACGTGATGCACGTCGTGCACCCGCACCGACCGGACGCGCGCGCTCGTGTTCGGAAACACGATCGGGATCGGCCCCGCCTTGAGGTGCACCCAGTGGTCGTCGTAGCCGCACTCGTCGAAGCCGTTGCGCGCGAAGTAGCGTGCGCGCGCCGCGCGCACGGTCGACTCCTGCGGCACGGCGGCGTCGATCATTCGTCGAGCGTCTCCTCGTAGAGCGCGTGCACCGCCGCGATCCGCTCGTCGAGGTTCGCGAGGGTCCAGTCGTCGGTCGGGATCGGCGGATGCACGACGACCTCGACCGTCGCGGGACGCACGATCACGCCGTGTTTCGGGAGCGCGTCGAGCGCGTTGCGGAAGACGATGGGCACGATCGGCACGCCCGCTGTCATCGCAAGGCGGAACGCGCCCTTCTTGAAGCGGCCGAGCCGGGCCGTCACGCTGCGTGTGCCCTCCGGCGCGAGCACCAGCGAGATGCCCTGGCGCAGGGTATCGACGGCCGGCGCCAGCGCCGCCACCGCGCGCTCGTGGTCGAAGCGGTCGACGAACACGACTCCCGCGAGCGCGAAGGCCGGCCCGAAGATCGGATTGCGGCGCAGCTCCTGCTTCGCCACGGCGACGATGTCCCGCCGCAGCAGGCGGCAGAGCAGCAGCATATCGATGCCGCTCTGGTGATTGAAGATGAAGACCGCTGGACGGTGCTCCCACAAGTGCTGCTCGCCGCGCACGTGCACGTCGACGCCGACGAGCGCCGTCCCGACCTCGCCCCAGGTCACGATGGCGACGTTCACCGCGCGCCGCCAGTTCCAGCTGAGCAGCGCCGCCGGAAGGCCGAGCGCAAAGGCTGGCGCGATGCTGCCGATCGCGAGCGCGGTGCGCAGCACCTCGATCGGCCCGGGCGTGCCCCGGCTGTGGAAGTGGCGGACCGGCCAGCCGCGCTTGGCGGCGATCTCGGCCAGGCGCGCGCTCGCGTTCGTCGGGCGCGGCTGGCCGACGATCTCGAGCAGGGGCAGGTCCTCCTCGCTGTCGGTATAGAAGTAGCTGCGTCCGAGGTCGACGCCCCGCCCCGTCGCGAACGCGCGGGCGGCCGTCGCCTTGCCCTCCCCGTAGCACGTCGGCCGCACGACCTGGCCCGTGAAGCGGCCGTCGCGCACCTCGAGTCCGGTGCAGAGGACGTGCGCGATGCCGAGATCGCGCGCCAGCGGCTCGATCTGGTAACGCGTCGCCGAGGAGACGACCGCGACGGTGTGCCCCTTGCGGAGATGGGCGTGCACCAGGGCGCGCGACTCCGGGTAGACGGCCGCGGCCAGGCGCTGCTCGAAGATCTCCTCGGCCGTGGCGGCGAACTCGGTCTCGAGCTGCCCCGCCAGCCGCTCGACAGTGCTGGCGACGAAGGCGGAAAACCCGAGCGCCCCGAGCTGGAAGCGCGCCGCGGCGACCAGCGTCTGCGCCAGCTCCGACATGCCCATGCGTCCGGCGAGCACGTCGGCACGGATGAACTCGGCCGCGGAGAAGCCGGCGAGCAGCGTCCGGTCGAGGTCGAAGAAGGCGGCGACCGACTCCCCGCTCGGGCCGTGCTCGATCTCCGCGATCAGCTCGTTGCGGGCGGGCATCGCGGCCGCGGGTCAGCCAGTCTCAGACTTGTTCGGCCGCGTCGAAGAGGACGAGCTGCCGGTGTTTCGCGACGTCCTCGAACGCGACCGGGTAGCGCCCGGTGAAGCAGGCGTCGCAGAATCCGCCGCGCGGGCCGCCGAGGAACGCGTACATGCCGGCCTCGCTCAGATAGGCCAGGGAGTCGGCGGTGATGTAGCGACGGATCTCCTCGACGTCGTGCGAGGAGGCGATGAGCTCGCTGCGGTTCGGAGTGTCGATGCCGTAGTAGCAGGGACTGGTGGTGGGCGGCGAGCTGATCCGCATGTGCACCTCACGCGCCCCGGCATCGCGGATCATCTTGACGATCTTGCGGCTGGTGGTGCCGCGCACGATGGAGTCGTCGACGACGACGACGCGCTTCCCTTCGAGCACCTCTCGCTGCGCGTTCAGCTTCACCTTCACGCCGAAGTGGCGGATCGCGTCGCGCGGCTCGATGAACGTGCGGCCGACGTAGTGGTTGCGGATGAGGCCCATATCGAACGGGATGCCCGACTCCTCGGCGTAGCCGATCGCCGCCGGCACGCCCGAGTCGGGCACGGGGACGACGATGTCGGCCGGCACCCCCGACTCGCGCGCCAACTGGTGCCCGAGCTCCTTGCGCGCCCGGTACACGTTGCGGCCGAAGACGGTCGAGTCGGGACGCGCGAAGTAGATGTACTCGAAGATGCAGGCGGCCGGCGCCGCCGGCGGGAACGGGTGGTACGACGCGAGCCCGTCCTTCGAGAGCACGACGATCTCGCCCGGCTCGACCTCGCGTTCGTAGGTGGCGTCCATGAGGTCGAGGGCGCAGGTCTCGGAGGCGAGGACCCACGCGCCCTTGACGCTGCCGAGCACGAGCGGGCGGAACCCGTGCGGATCGCGTACGCCGATCAGCTTGTCGGTCGAGAGGAAGACGAGCGAATAGGCGCCGCGCACCTGCAGGAGCGCGTCGACGATCCGGTCTTCCAGCGTCTCGCCCTGCGAGCTCGCGATCAGGTGGATGATCACCTCGCTGTCGACCGTCGACTGGAAGATCGAGCCGCGCTCCTCGAGGCGCGTGCGCAGCTCCTCGGCATTGACGAGATTTCCGTTGTGCGCGACGGCGAGGCCGCCGCGGCCGTACTCCACGACCAGCGGCTGCGCGTTCTTCAGGTGCGACGCGCCGGTGGTCGAGTAACGGTTGTGGCCGATCGCGGACTCGCCGCGCAGGCGGCGGACGATGTCCTCACGGAACACGTCGGCGACGAGGCCGGTCCCGCGGTGCGAGACGAGCACCTGGCCGTCGGAGGAGACGATGCCCGCCGCCTCCTGCCCGCGGTGCTGCAGGGCGCACAGGCCGAGGTAGGCGAGGTTCGCCGCCTCGGGATGCCCGTACACCCCGATGACTCCGCACTCCTCGTGAAAGCCGTCCGGAGCCTCCGGGGGCTCCGTGGCCTCCGTCGTCTGCGGGATCGCGCCCTGGGCGAGGAGGTCACTCACGGGAACACGTCTATCATTCCCCGGGCGATCCGGCGAGCGCGCGTTGCAACGCCCCCCGCCAGCGCTCCCGTATGGTCGTGACCGGGAGATCGACGAGGTCGTTGATCTCCAGCCGGTGGCCGCGCACCTCTCCGATCGTCGTCATCACGACGTCCTCGCGCCGCGCGATCTCGCGCAGGCGCGTCAGGTTCCGCCGGCGCACGGACACGATGATCCGCCCGTGGCTCTCGCCGAAGAGGAGCGCGTCGGCGCGGATGCCGCCCTCCAGCTCGTCGATGTGGGCTCCGAGATGCGGTCCGCTCTCGCTCGTGATGCAGCACTCGGCGAGCGCGACCGCGAGGCCGCCCTCGGAGACGTCGTGTGCGGAGCGCAGCAGGCCCTCACGCGTCGCGTGAAGGACGCTTCGGATCAGGCGGCGCTCGATGTCGAGATCGATCCAGGGCAGCGTGCCCCGCACCTGGTGGTGCACCACCGCAAGGTACTCGCTGCCGCCGAGTTCCTCGCGGTTGCGGCCGAGCAGGACGATCGCGTCGCCCTCCCCCTTGAACCACTGCGTGACGTGCTGGCCGACGTCCTCGAGCAGCCCGACCATGCCGATGACCGGCGTCGGCGGGATGCTGCGGCCCTCGGTCTCGTTGTAGAAGCTCACGTTGCCGCTCACGACCGGGGTGCCGAAGGCCACGCACGCGTCGCGCAGGCCGGCGATCGCCTGCTGGAACTGCCACATGACCTCGGGCTTCTCGGGGCTGCCGAAGTTGAGGCAGTTGGTGACGCCGATCGGCTCCGCCCCCGACGCCGCGAGGTTGCGCGCCGCCTCCGCGACCGCGCTCACGGTGCCGACGTAGGGATCGAGCAGGCAGAGGCGGCTGTTGCAGTCGAGCGTCATCGCGACCGCCTTCTGCGTGCCGTCGAGGCGGACGACCGCGGCGTCGGAGCCTGGCCGCACGACCGTGTTGCCGCCGACGTAGGTGTCGTACTGGCGATAGACCCACTCGCGCGAGCAGAGGTTCGGGGACTCGAGGAGCTGGAGCAGGATCTGGTTGTAGTCGCGCGGCTCGGCGAGCTCGCGCAGGACGAGCTTCGCCCCGTCGTCTGCCGACGGCTCGACCGCCGGCCGGTGGTAGACGGGCGCGCCGTCGGTGAGCGGCGCGATCGGCATGTCGACGACCTGGCGGCCCTCCCAGGTGGCACGCAGGCGCCCCGTGTCCGTCACATGGCCGATCACCGCGGCGTCCAGGTCCCACTTGGCGAAGAGCTCGCGCACGACGTCCTCGGAGCCCTTGTGAACGACCAGCAGCATGCGCTCCTGCGACTCCGACAGCAGGATGTCGTAGGGCGTCATCCCCTGCTCACGGAGCGGCACGCGCGAGAGGTCGAGGTCGATGCCGCTGCCGCCGCGCCCCGCCATCTCGACCGACGAGCTGGTGAGGCCGGCGGCGCCCATGTCCTGGATGCCGACCAGGTGGTCGCTGTAGGCGGGCGACATCAGCGCGAGGCAGGCCTCGAGCAGGAGCTTTTCGGTGAACGGATCGCCGACCTGGACGGTCGGACGCTTGCTCTCGGAGTCGGCGTCGAACTCGGCGGACGCGAGCAGGCTGGCGCCGTGGATGCCGTCCTTGCCGGTCTTCGAGCCGACGTACATCACCGGGTTGCCGACGCCCTCGGCGCGGGCGCGGAAGATGCGGTCCGATCCGACCACGCCGAGCGTGAAGGCGTTGACCAGGATGTTGTGGTCGTAGCCGGGGTCGAATGCCACCTCGCCACCGACCGTCGCCACCCCGATGCAATTGCCGTAGTGCCCGATGCCGCCGACGACGCCGCCCACCAGGTAGGCCGTCCGCGGGTGGGCGATGCCGCCGAAGCGCAGCGAGTTCAGGTTGGCGATCGGCCGCGCGCCCATCGTGAAGATGTCGCGCAGGATGCCGCCGACGCCGGTAGCCGCCCCCTGGAACGGCTCCACGAACGACGGATGGTTGTGACTCTCGATCTTGAACACGACGGCGAGCCCGTCGCCGACGTCGAGCGCGCCGGCGTTCTCGCCAGGCCCCTGCAGCACCCGCGGGCCGCTGGTCGGCAGGCCGCGCAGGTAGGCGCGCGAGCTCTTGTAGCTGCAGTGCTCCGACCACATCACCGAGAACACGCCGAGCTCCTCGATGGTCGGCGTCCGCTGCAGCGCGGCTTCGATCCGCGCGTACTCGTCCGCCGTGAGACCGTGCTGCAGCGCCGTCTCGACCGTGATCCGCATCACGGGCCCGAGACCACCTTCGACGCGATCGGATCGGACACCATGCCGCCTGCGGCGATGACGGAGAGGAAGAACTTGCGGCCGTCCTCGCCGCCGACCAGGCGCTCACAGGCGTGCTCGGGGTGCGGCATCATGCCGAAGACGTTGCCGCGCGCGTTGCGGATGCCGGCGATCCCGCTGCAGGAGCCGTTCGGGTTGGCCTCTTGTGTCACCCGCCCCTCGGCGTCGGCGTAGCGCAGCACGATCTGGCGCTGCGCCTCGAGGCTGCGGATCGTCGCGTCGTCCGCGACGTAGCAGCCCTCGCCGTGCTTGATCGGAATGTCGAGGACGTCGCCCCGCCGGCAGCGGTTGGTGAACATCGTCTCCGCATCCTCCACGCGCACGTGCGCGCGACCGCAGATGAAGGCGAGATCGCGGTTGCGCACCAGCGCGCCGGGCAGGAGGCCCGCCTCGCAGAGGATCTGGAAGCCGTTGCAGATACCGATCACCACCCGCCCCGCCGCGGCGAACTCCGACACGGCGCGCATGATCGGCGAGAAGCGCGCCATCGCGCCGCAGCGCAGGTAGTCGCCGTAGGAGAACCCGCCCGGCAGCACGACGCAGTCGAGCCCGTCGAGCGCCGTGTCCTTGTGCCACAGGCGCACGACGCTCTCGCCGAGAAGATGCTCGAGGACGTATGCGGCCTGCACGTCGTCGTTCGAACCGGGGAAGGTGATTACCCCCCAACGCATGGCGATCCGCCTTTCAAGACTCGGGGTCGATGGTGAAGCGGAAGTCCTCGATCACGCCGTTCGCGAGCAGACGGTTGCACATTTCGGTGACGCGGGTCTGGGCGCTCTCGCGGCTCACCTCGGCGAGCTGGAGCTCGATGAATTTGCCGATGCGGACCTCGCCGACCTCGGGGTAGCCGAGCGCGTGGAGCGACTGTTGGACGGCCTTGCCCTGCGGATCGAGAACACCTTGCTTCGGCGTCACGTAGACGCGCGCCAGCCACCCCATTGCGTCCTCGACGGAACGATCACACGCCGACGCGGCGCGCGATCTCCTGATAGGCCTCTTCGACACGGCCGAGGTCGCGTCGGAAGCGGTCCTTGTCCATCTTCTCACCGGAGCTGCTGTCCCAGAAGCGACAGGTGTCGGGACAGATCTCGTCGCCGAGGATGATCTCGCCGTGGAAGCGGCCGAACTCGAGCTTCATGTCGACGAGGACGATGTTGCGCTCGGCGAGGAACGGCCGCAGGACGGCGTTCACCTTGAGGGTGAGCTCGACCATGCGGTCGAGCTCGGCCTTGGTCGCCATCTTGAAGACCAGGGCGTGCCACTCGTTGATCATCGGATCATCCAGCGGATCGCTCTTGTAGTAGAACTCGACGATCGGCTCCGGAAGGACCTTGCCCTCCTCCATGCCGAGGCGCTTCGCCAAGCTCCCCGCGACGACGTTCCGCACGACCATCTCGATCGGCACGATCTCGAGCCGCTTCACCAGCATGCGCCGGTCGTCGAGGCGGCGGACGAAATGGGTCGGCACCCCGGCCGTGTCGAGGAGCCGGAAGAACACCTCGGAGATGGCGTTGTTCAGGATGCCTTTGTCGACGATCGTGCCGCGCTTCTTGGCGTTGAAGGCGGTGGCGTCGTCCTTGAAGAACTGCAGGAGCTGATCGGGGTCGGCAGTGGCAAAAAGCTTCTTGGCCTTCCCCTCGTAGAGGAGCTCGCGTGCGTCAACCGAGTCGTTCACAGGATCCCCCCGCGCGCTGCGCCTAGGATCGAGGTCGAGTCCCCACCCCGCGGCGCGGCCTACCGCGATTGCTACCCAAGCCTCGCTGAAAGAGCAAGTCCAAATGCTCGAGATGGCGCGCGGGATCGAGCACGGCGTCGATCGCGGCGCGCTTCAGCCGCTTGCGCACCTCGGGCTCGGCCGCGAGCGCGTCCGCGAAGCTCGCGCTCCCGTCGAGCGCGGCGTGCGCCGCGCGCTGCACCCAGCGGTACGCCTCGGCGCGGTCGGCACCTGCCCCCACCAGCGCGAGCAGCACGTTCTCGGAAAGGACGACGCCGTGGCTCAGGTCGAGGTTCCGCCGCATGCGCTCCGGATGCACCACCAGCCCATCGATCACGGCCGTCATGCGTGCGAGCATGTAGTCGAGGGCGCAGGTCGCGTCGGGCCCGATGACCCGCTCGACCGACGAGTGGCTGATGTCGCGTTCGTGCCAGAGCGCCACGTTCTCGAGCGCCGCGCCGGCGTAGCCGCGCAGCAGACGCGCCAGGCCGACCGTGTTCTCGGAGACGATCGGGTTGCGCTTGTGCGGCATGGCCGACGAGCCCTTCTGGCCGGCGCTGAACGGCTCCTCCGCCTCCCCCACCTCGGTGCGCTGCAGGTGGCGCACCTCGACCGCGATGCGCTCGAGGCCGGCGCCGAGGAGCGCCAGGGTGCTGAAGAACTCCGCGTGCCGGTCGCGTGCCACGACCTGGGTCGCGAGCGGCTCCGGCGTGAGGCCCAGCCGCTTCAGCACGTACCCCTCGACCGCGGGCGTCACGTTGCCGAACACCCCGACGGCGCCGGAGATCTTGCCGAAGGCGATCCGCTCCGTCGCAGCCACCAGGCGTTCGCGGTTACGGCGCGCCTCGGCGTGCCAGCCGGTCACCTTGAGCCCGAACGTGATCGGCTCGGCGTGCATGCCGTGGGTGCGGCCGATCATGAGCGTCCGCTTGTGGCGCCGGGCCAGGCGGCCGAGCGCGGCAATGAGCGCCTCCTGGCCGGCCAGGAGCAGCCGCGCGGCCTCGCGCAGCTGCAGGGCGAACCCGGTGTCGAGCACGTCGGACGAGGTGAGGCCGAGGTGCAGGAAGCGGCCCGCGGGGCCGACCGTCTCCGCCACCTGCGTGACGAACGCGATGACGTCGTGCTTCACCTCCGCCTCGATCGCCGCGATCCGCGCGACGTCGATGCGCGCCCGCTTGCGGATCGCACGCGCGGCCGACTTCGGCACCGTGCCGCGCCGTGCCAGCGCCTCGCAGGCCAGCGCCTCGATCTCGAGCCAGTGCGCGTAGCGCGCGGCGTCGGTCCAGACGGCACCCATGGCGGGTCGCGTGTAACGGGCTATCATGTGCTCACCTCGTGCTCACCCCAGCGTCTCGAAGACGCGTGCATCCGGCACGCGCCCGCGGACGTCTCCCAGCAGCACCAGCGCGCAGCCCTCCGGCACGAAGAGGCGCTCCGCCGCCGCGACGACGTCGTCGTTCCGGACGGCGTCGATACGGCGCGCGATCTCCTCCTCCGGCACCGCGCGCCCGAAGTACATCTCGTTCAGCGCCAGTCGCTCCATCCGCTGATCGGAGGTCTCGAGCGCCAGCAGCATCGTTCCCTTGAGCTTTCCCTTGGCCCGCGCCAGCTCGGCCGCGGGCAGCCCTTCGCGCTTCACCCGGCGGAGCTCCGCCAGGACCACGTCAAGCACCTCGGCAATCCAGCGCGTCCGCGTGCCGGCCGCGATGCCGATGTAGCCGGTGTCACGGTAGCCGCACGTGAACGATTCGATCGAGTAGGCGCGCCCGCGGCGCTCACGGATCTCCTGGAACAGGCGCGATCCCGGGCTGTCGCCGAGCGCAGCGTTCAGCACCGCGACGGCGTCGCGCGCCGGGTCGGCGGCCGCCACCCCGGCCGTGCCGAGGCAGAGCTGCACCTGCTCGAGCTTGCGCTCGAAGACGGCGACGGTCGAGCGCGCCGTCGGCCGGGTGGCATCCTCGGCCGCGGCCCGGCCGTCGAGGTCGCCGAAGCGCGCCGTGATCTCGTCGACGAGCGTCGCGTGCGTGAGGCTCCCCGCGGCCGCGATGACGATCCGGTCCGGGCGGTAGCGCCGGGCCAGCAGGTCGAGGCAGGCGGCGCGGTCGAAACCCTCGACCGTCGCGCGCGTCCCGCAGACCGGCGCCCCCAGCGGATGCGTCGGCCAGTACTCGCGGTGGAAGAGATCGTGGACGACGTCGTCGGGTGTGTCCTCGATCTGCGCGATCTCCTCGAGGACGACCTCGCGCTCCCGCGCAATGTCCTCCGGGTCGAGGCGCGACGCGAGGAACATGTCGGCCAGGAGGTCGATCGCGAGCGGCGCCTGCTCGCCCAGCACCTTGGCGTGGTAGCAGGTGAACTCGCGATCGGTATCGGCGTTCAGCACACCGCCGACGGCGTCGATCTCCTCGGCGAGCTGCGCCGCCGTCCGCCGCGCCGTGCCCTTGAAGAAGAGATGCTCGAGGAAGTGCGCGAGGCCGTTTCGCGCCGGCTCCTCGTCGCGCGAGCCGTGCTGCACCCAGATGCCGAGCGCCAACGACGCGACCCCCGGCATCTCCTCCGTCACGATGCGGAGGCCGTTCGGGAGCGTCGTCTTCGCCATCTGCCCGCTCGCGGGCGGATGGCGCACCCGGCCGACCGCCGCGGTCGGCGGCCGGCGCCGGGGCGGACGGCGAGGATCAGCCGGCAGCGCCCGCCTCTTTGAGGGCGTCCTTTCGCGACAAACGAATCTTGCCCGTCTTGTCGACCTCGAGGACCTTGACCATCACCTCGTCGCCCTCGTTCAGGACGTCGCGCACTTTGGCGACGCGCTCCGGCGCGAGCTGCGAGATGTGCACCAGGCCGTCGGTCCCGGGAAGGATCTCGACGAAGGCGCCGAAGTCCATGATCTTCTTCACGGTGCCCTTGTAGATGCGGCCGACCTCGGCCTCCGCCGTCAGGCGGTGCACCCAGTCGACGGCCTTCTGCATCGCCGGCTCGTCGGCCGAGGCGATGTAGATGGTACCGTCGTCCTCGACGTCGAACTTGACGCCGGTCTCCTCGATGATGCCACGGATGACCTTGCCGCCCGGTCCGATGACGTCGCGGATGCGGTCGACGCGGATCTTCAACGTCACGATGCGGGGCGCGTACGACGAGACGTCGGCCCGCGGCGTCGCCAACGCCTCCTGCATGCAGCGCAGGATGTGCAGACGGCCTTCGCGCGCCTGGTAGAGGGCGTCGCGCATGATCTCGCGCGTGACGCCGGCGATCTTGATGTCCATCTGGACGGCGGTCACGCCCTCGGACGTGCCGGCAACCTTGAAGTCCATGTCGCCGAGGTGATCCTCGTCGCCGAGGATGTCGGAGAGCACGCGGACGTCGTTGCCCTCGCGGATCAGACCCATGGCAATGCCGGCCACGGGCGCCTTGATCGGCACACCCGCGTCCATCAGGGCAAGGGAGCTGCCGCAGACCGAGGCCATCGACGACGAGCCGTTCGACTCCAGAATCTCCGAGACGACGCGGATCGTGTAGGGGAATTGCGTCTCGTCGGGCAGCACGGCCGCGACTGCGCGCTCGGCGAGCGCGCCGTGGCCGATCTCCCGCCGGCCCGGGCTGCGCAGGAACTTCACCTCACCCACGCTGTAGGGCGGGAAATTGTAGTGCAGCATGAACTTCCGGTAGGTGTCGCCGAGCAGTGAGTCGATCCGTTGCTCGTCCGATGACGTGCCGAGCGTGGCGACCACGATCGCCTGCGTCTCGCCGCGCGTGAAGAGCGCCGAGCCGTGCGTCCGCGGCAACACCGAGACCTCGCTCGAGATCGGGCGAATGTCCGCGAGGCCGCGGCCGTCGAGGCGGCGCTTCGAGTTGACGATCATGCCGCGCACGACCTCCTCGTGCACGTGCTCGAAGAGGTGCTTGATCTCGCGCTCGCGCTCCGGGAACTCGCCCGCGAGCGCCGCAAGGACGTCCGTGCGTACCTGGCGCACGGCGTCGCTGCGCTCGTGCTTGCCCGCCGTGGCCAGCGCCTCGGAGATCTTGCCGGCCGCGAGCTGCTTCACCCGCGACTCGAGCGCGTGATCGACCTCCGGCGCCACGACCGTGCGCTTCGGCTTGCCGAGCGCCTTCCGCAGCTCCTCCTGCATGTCGAGGATCGGCTGCAGCTCGCGATGGCCGAAGTACAGCGCGTCGAGGATCGCGTCCTCGGACACCATCTTCGCCCCGCCCTCGACCATGACGAGCGCGTCACGCGACCCGGCGAGGATGAGCTGGAGATCGCACTGCGCCAGCTGCGACGCCGTCGGGTTCAGGACGAGCTGGCCGTCGATACGCCCGACCCGCACGCCCGCGATCGGGCCACCGAAGGGAATGTCGGATATCTCGAGCGCGGCCGACGCGCCGCACATCGCGAGCACGTCGCCGTCGTTCTCCTTGTCGTAGGACAGCACCGTCGCGATGATCTGCGTCTCGCAGCGGAAGCCGTCGGGGAACAGCGGCCGCAGTGGGCGGTCGCAGAGGCGCGACGTCAGGACTTCCTTCTCGGTCGGACGCCCCTCGCGCTTGAAGAAGCCGCCCGGAATCTTGCCGGCGGCGAAGGTCTTCTCCTGGTAGTCGACCGTCAGCGGAAAGAAATCGATGTTCTCGCGCGCCTCTTTGGCCGCGACCGCCGTCACCAGGACGACCGTGCCTCCGTACTGCACCAGGGCGGACCCGCCGGCCTGCTTGGCCATGCGTCCGCTCTCGATGGAGAGACGCCGGCCGTGAAGATCAATTTCCACTCGTTTCATGAGTTACTCCCATCCCCCGCGGGGACTGCCGAATTGCACGTTGTGCGTGAATTCGAGAACGGAGATGGGTTCGGAAAAGAGGAGAGCTGGGCTACTTGCGGATGCCGAGGCGATCGATGACCGTACGGTAACGATCGAACTCATTCCGCTTGAGATAGTCCAGCAGCCGCCGCCGCTGCCCAACAAGCTTGAGCAGGCCGCGCCGCGAATGATGATCCTTCGCGTGGACCTTGAAGTGCTCGGTGAGGTACCCGATGCGGTCACTGAGCAGCGCGATCTGCACTTCGGGTGACCCCGTGTCGGTCTCGTGGCGTCGAAACGCCTCGATGACCTGTGCGCTGCTCGTTCCTTCTCCCATAGTCGTTCTCGTTAACGGGACTCAGTAACACGCACCGGAAAGGTTGTAAAGCAAGGCTCAGGAGGCCATGACGCGGGCGAGGCGCCAGCCGCCCTCGCCCGCCGCCTCGGCGACCGCGACGAGGACGCCGTCGGCGCTCTCGATGCGCACCACCTCGGCGGCGGCGTGCGGCGCGCCGAGAACGTGCAGCGCCTGCTGGCGGCCGTGGCGGATGGCCGTGATCAGCCCGGCGTCGGCGACGACGGCGCGATAGCGCATCATCGCCGCCGAGAGCGACACGACCAGCAACGCGCCGTCACGCGCGAGATCGTCGACCCGGTCGAGCGGCACCGCCTCGCCGACGCCGAACGGTCCGAACTCCGTGCGCCGCAGGGCGCTCAAGTGCGCCACGGTGCCGAGCGCCGCGCCGAGATCCTGCGCCAGCACCCGGACGTAGGTGCCCTTCGAGCAGGCGACTGCGAACGCCAGCCTGTCGGGCGCCGTCACCGCGACGTCGAAGGCGGTCACGTCGACCGGGCGCGCCGGGCGCTCGACCTCTTGCCCCTGGCGCGCCAGACGGTAGAGCGGCACCCCGCCCTGTTTCAGCGCCGAGTACATCGGCGGCGTCTGGAGAATCGGCCCGCGCAAGCCGGCGAGCGCCCCGCCGACGAGCGCGGGCGTCAGAGCCGGCACGGGACGGATCTCGACGACGTTACCGGTGCGGTCGAGCGTGTCGGTCGCGACGCCGAGCACGATCTCGCCGACGTAGCGCTTCGCCTCGGCGGCGAGGAACTGCGCGAGCTTCGTCGCCTCGCCGAGGCAGATCGGCAGGAGACCCGTCGCGAACGGGTCGAGCGTACCGAGGTGACCGACCTTCGCGGCCCTGCCGGCGCGGACCGCCCGCTTCACCCGTGCCACCACGGCGGCGGAGGTGAGCCCTTCGGGCTTGTCGACGAGCAGGATGCCGTGCATCGCCCCTCATCCCCGCGTGCGGCCGGGCTCGTCCGGATCGGCGTCGTCAGCGTCGTCAGCGCCGTCCGCGCCCGTCCCCGCGTCCTTCTCGTCCCTCTCGTGTATCTCGCGCAGCAGCCGCTCCACACGGTCCGCCGCGTCGAACGACGGATCGATCTCGAAGCGCAGCTCGGGGGTGTACCGCAGCCCGAGGCGCTTGCCCGCCTGCGCCTGGAGATAGGCGCGAGCGCTCGCCAGGCCCGCCAGCGAGCGCGCCCGGGCCTCGGCGTCGCCCACGACCGAGACGAACACCCTCGCGTACTTCAGATCGGGCGAGAGATCGACGCCCGTGACCGTGACCATGCCGACGCGCGGATCCTTCACCCCGCGCAGGAGGGTCTCCGACAGCGCCTCCTGGAGGAGCGCCCCAACCCGTTCCGTTCGCTTGCCCGGCATGGCGTCGTGCTCAGTAGTGCAGGAACTCGAGCTGCTCCTCCCCGAGCTCCGCGATCTGCAGATCATCGATGAAGCGCACGACCTCGCGCAACGCGCCGTCGACGAACGGCTCGTCCGTGCCGACCTGGGCGATGCCGAGCATGGCCCGCTGCCACATGTCGTGGTCGCCGCACTCGGCGATCGAGACGTTGAACTTCTCGCGGACGCGCGCCTTGATCCTCCGCAGCACGCTGCGCTTGCCCTTCAGCGAGTGATTCTCGTGGATGAAGAGCGTCAGGCGCAAGACCCCGACCGTCACGGCGACACCGGACGGCCGTCAGGCGCGCGGCTCGACCTGGGCCTGTCCCGATCCGGCGCCGGAGCGCGGCGCCGGCGCGAGGTGGCGGGCCACTTCCTCCATCTCGTACACCTCGACGACGTCGCCTTCCTTGACGTCGGGGAAGTTGTCGAGGGTGAGGCCGCACTCGTATCCCGCGGTGACCTCGCGTGCGTCGTCCTTGAAGCGCCGCAGGGTACCGATCTTGCCGTCGTGGACGACGACGTTGTCGCGCACGACGCGCGCCTTGGCACCGCGTACGATCTTGCCGTCGGTGACGAACGAGCCCGCCACGCGTCCGGCGCTCGGGATCGTGAAGACCTGCCGCACCTCGGCCTTGCCGAGCACGCGCTCGCGCAGGGTCGGCTCGAGCATGCCCTCGAGCGCGTCGCGCACGTCGTTCACCACTTCGTAGATGATGTTGTAGAGGCGGATGTCGACGCCCTCGCGTCCCGCGAGGTCGGCGGCCTTCGACTCGGGCCGCACGTTGAAGCCGATCACGATCGCGTTGGACGCGGCCGCGAGCAGGACGTCGGACTCGTTGATGCCGCCGACCGAGGAGTGGATCACCGAGAGCTTCACCTCGTCGGTGGAGAGACGGGTGAGCGCGTCGCGGATCGCCTCGACCGAGCCCTGCACGTCGGCCTTCAGCACGACCTTCAGCGCCTTCACGCCGCCGGCTTGAATCTGCTGGTAGAGGTCCTCGAGCGAGACCTTGCTGGTGGTCGCGAGCTCGCTCTCGCGCTGCTTGGCGCGGCGATGCTCCGCGACCTGCCGGGCCTTGGCCTCGTCGCTCACCGCGACGAACGTGTCGCCGGCGGCCGGCACGCCGGTGAGCCCCAGGATCTCGACTGGCGTCGACGGGCCGACGCTGTCGACCTTGCGACCGCGATCGTCGAGCATGGCGCGGATGCGGCCGTACTCGAGGCCGCACACGAAGGCGTCGCCCACCTTGAGCGTGCCCTCCTGCACGAGGACCGTTGCGACCGGGCCCCTGCCGCGATCGAGCTTGGCCTCGATGATCGCACCGCGCGCCCGTCGGTTGGCGTTGGCGGAGACCTCGAGGACGTCGGCCTGGAGAAGCAGCATCTCCAGCAGGTGCGGGATGCCATCTTTCGACTTGGCGGAGACCGGCACGACGATCGTGTCCCCGCCCCAGTTCTCCGGCGCGAGGCCGACGCCGGCGAGGTCGCGCGTCACGCGCTCGACGTCGGCATCCGGCTTGTCGATCTTGTTGATCGCGACGACGATCGGCACCTCGGCCGCGCGCGCGTGATCGATCGCCTCCTGCGTCTGCGGCATAATGCTGTCGTCGGCGGCGACCACCAGGACGACGAGATCGGTGACCTTGGCGCCGCGCGCACGCATCTGGGTGAAGGCCTCGTGGCCCGGCGTGTCGAGGAAGGTCACGCGCCGGCTGCCGACCTCGACGGAGTAGGCGCCGATGTGCTGCGTGATGCCGCCCGCTTCGCCGGCGGTGACGTTGGCCTGGCGGATCGCGTCGAGCAGCGACGTCTTGCCGTGGTCGACGTGGCCCATGATCGTGACCACCGGCGGACGCGGCTCGCGCTCGCCGCTGTCCGCGGCTTCTTCGGTGCCGGCGTCGAGCAGCGACTCGACGTTCAGGGCGACGTTCTCGACGCTGTAGTCGAACTCCGCCGCGACGAGCGTCGCCGTATCGTGGTCCAGCACCTGGTTGACGGTGGCCATCATGCCCATGTCCATGAGCTTGCGGATGACCTCGCTCGACTTGACGCCGATCGCCTTCGCGAGATCGCCGACCGTGATCGCCTCCGAGATCTTGACGACACGCTTGCTCGCCTTCGGCGTGGTGATCTCGGTGCGGTGCTGCTCCTTGCCGGGCAACGCGCGCTTCTTGCGGCGCAGCTTGCCGCCCGGGCGGCGGTCGCGCTCGAGCGTCTCGAGCATGTCCGTCTTCTTGATGACCTTGCGCTTCTTCTTCTTGCCGAGATCGGCCTGCGCGGCGCGGCCCGGCTCGGCCGGCGCTGCCGGCGTGGCGCCGGGACGCGGGCGTGCCGCGGCACCAGACCGATCGGCGGTGTCCGTGCGGCGCGGCCCCGGCGGCGGCGGCACCGCCTTCTTCAGATCGATGCGGCCGAGCACGCGGACGGTCTGCGGCGCGTCGTCGAGGCGCCGCACGGGCGGCGCGGCGGGAGCGCTCGCCGCCGCTTCGGTAGCGGCCGCGGCCTCCCTCGACGGCGCGGGCGCCTCGGCTGCGGGCGACTCGCGGTGCGCGGCCGCGGCGGCCGCCTGCTCGGGAAGCTCGGCGGCGCTCTCGGCGGGCGGCGCCGTCTCGATCGGCTGCTCCTGGGCGGGAGGCATGGGCGCCGCCGTCTCCGGCTCCTCGGTGAAGACCGACAGCTCCGTCTCCTCGAAGGAGTCCGTGGCGATCGGTGCGAGCGGCTCGGGCTCCGCCGCCACCGGCTCCTCCACCGGCGTCGCGATCTCCTCGCGCTTCAGGACCTCGACCCGGGTGGTGCGCCGGCGGATGACGTTGGCGCGCACGCGGTTCTCGGTCACCTGCTCGCGCGCCGTGACCATCTGCTCCTCGGTCGCATCCTTCTCCGTGACGACGCGCTCCGATACGACGCGCTCGGCGCCGATCGTGACCGCCGCCTTGTCACGCAATCCGAGCGCCTCGCGCACCCGTGCGATCTGATCGTCGCTGAGCGAGCTCTGCGATTTCTTGTTGCGGATCCCGAGCCGCTCGATCTTGGCGAGCACGTCCTTGGCCTGGACGTTCCACTCCTTGGCGAGCTCGTGGATGCGTTTTGTCTTACTGCCAGCGGTCAATCCTGTACCTCCGACAACTGCATGCGCAGCGCTACACGTTCTGGTTTAGGTATCACGCAACGAAGGGAGCGTACAAACCCGCCCTTGCGCGCGAACACCTCGAGGCACGCCGCGCGCGCGTGCATCCAGGCGCCACGGCCGGGCGCGGCGCCCGTGGCGTCGACCGCGAGGCGCCCCTCGTGGGCGACGAGCCGCGTGAGCACGCCGCGCGCGTCACGCGCACGGCAGCCGACGCACGTGCGAACCGGCAAACGACGCATGCCGCTCACCCCTCCGCGCCGCCCTCCTCCGACGGGCCGGCGTCGGTGCTCGTCGCCTCCCCGGGCTCCGCAGTGGCGGCCGCCTCCGCCGCGGCGGCGGCCTCCGCAGCGGCGGCGGCCGCTGCCGCCTCCTCGACCGCACGCGCTTCCGCCTCGATGCGCTTCTGCTCGACGTGCTTCTGCGCCGACTCGATGATCGTCGTGGCCTTGTCGCCGCTCACGCCGTCGACCTGGCCGACCGTCTCGGCATCCGACGCCGCGAGCTCCTCGGCCGACTTGAAGCCGTGCTGATAGAGCAGCTCGGCCGTCACGTCGCCGATGCCGGGCACCGACATGAGCGAGGCACGCGCGTTCCGCGCCTCCTCCTCGGCCTCGGCCTCGCCGCGCACGTCGAGCCGCCAGCCGGTCAAGCGCGACGCCAGGCGCACATTCTGACCCTTCTTGCCGATGGCTAGCGAGAGCTGATCGTCGGGAACGATGACCTCCATCGCCCGCTCGTCCTCGTCCATGATGATCTTCGACACCTTGGCCGGCGAGAGCGCGCGGCAGACGTACTCCGCCTGATCCTGCGTCCACGGCACGATGTCGATCTTCTCGCCGCGCAGCTCCTGCACGACCGACTGCACGCGCGTGCCGCGCATGCCGACGCAGGCGCCGACCGGATCGACGTCGCTGTCATTGGAGTAGACGGCGATCTTCGCCCGCCCGCCGGGCTCGCGCGCGGCGCCCTTCACCTCGACGATGCCCTCGTAGATCTCGGGCACCTCCTGCTCGAAGAGCTTGATGAGCAGCCCCGGGTGCGTCCGCGACAGCACGATCTGCGGCCCCTTGCTGGTGAGCTCGACGTCGAGGATGAAGGCGCGGATGCGATCGCCCTGGCGGTAGCGCTCGCGCGGGATCTGCTCCTTCTCCGGGAGGATCGCGTCCGTGCGGCCGAGGTTCACGATGATGTTCTTGCGCTCGAAGCGCTGCACGATGCCGGAGAAGAGCTCGCCCTTCCGGTCCTTGAACTCGTTGAAGATGATGCCGCGCTCGGCCTCGCGCACGCGCTGGATGATGTTCTGCTTCGCCGCCTGCGCCGCGATGCGGCCGAACTTCTCCTGCGAGAGCTTGGAGAGCAGCTCGTCGCCGGCTTCGGCGTCCGGATCGAGGGTCGCCTTGGCGTCCTTCACCGTGATCTGGTTCGTCGGGTCGGTGATCTCGTCGACGACCGTCTTGATCTCGAACAGCTCGACCTCGCCGATATCCGGATTGAACTTGGCCTCGATCTGATGCTCGAGTCCGAACTGGCGACGCGCCGCCGACAACATCGCGTCCTCGAGGGCGCCGACGATGATCGCCTTGTCGATCCCCTTCTCCTTGCTTACCTGCTCGATGACACGGTTCAGATCGGGTAGCATCATGGACTCCTTCTAGCGCGCACGGCCGCTCGCGCGCCGCTGGCCCCGGCGTGCCGGCGCCTTCGTCTCGCCGGCGGACGCGAAGTCGTGCTGGTACTGGGCCCGCGCGATGCGCGCGAAGTCGATGGCGTGTGCCTGTGCGTCGTCGCTCGTGACGACGATGCCGTGGTCGTCCGCCGAGCTGAGGATCCCCCGGAACGAGTGTCGTCCCGCGATGGGCTCGCGCGTGCGGACGTGGATGCGCTTGCCGACGTACGCGGCGAAGTGCGCCGGCCGGGTCAGCGGCCGGTTGATGCCCGGGGACGAGACCTCGAACGTGAACGTGCCGGGCACGACGTCCACCTGCGCGTCGAGGACGTCGGACACCTCACGGCTGACGCGCGCCAGCTCGTCGAGCGAGACACCGCCCGGCTTGTCGAGCAGCAGGCGCAGGACCGACCCCCGCCCCTCGCGACGGTGCTCGACGTCGACGAGCTCGAGACCGGCCTCGAGGGCGATCGGCTCGACGATCTTCCACACGCGCGCCAGCTTCGAGTCGGTTTCCATGTCCTCTCGCCCACACGGACCGCAGCACAGCGAGCCAGCCCTGCGCGACCGGAGGCCGAGAGCACAACGTCAGTTCCGTTCAGGAAACCCCGTCGCGGGGAAGACTGGCCGGCCGAGCCCGGCCCCTAAAACGAAAAAAGCGGGCAGGGGCCCACTTTTTTCGGCCAAAACCACTCAGGAAGTAACATGGCCGACACACGCGCGCAAGCGAGGCCGGGTCGCGAGGTCAGCTGTACATCTCGTCGATCAGATTGCGGAAGCGCTCGGTCACGACCTTCCGCTTCACCTTGAGGCTCGGCGTCAGCTCGCCGGTCTCCTGGCTGAAGTCACGGTCGAGGATGCGGAAATACTTGATGCTCTCGTACGACGCGAGGTGCTTGTTGACCGTCTGCACCTCGCCGTCGATGAGCTCCACGACCTTCGGGTGCTGCACGAGGGCGCTCGGCTCCTTCACCTCGATCTGCGCCGAGCGTGCGTAGCGCTCGAGCTCGTCGAGGTCGAGCGTGATCAGCGCGACGCAGTACTTGCGGTTGTCGCCGATGACGACGGCCTGGCTGATGTGGAGCTGCGTCTTCAAGAGGTTCTCGATGTTCTGCGGCGCGACGTACTTGCCGCCCGAGGTCTTGATCAGATCCTTCTTGCGGTCGGTGATGCGCAGGAAACCGTCGCCGTCGACCTCGCCGATGTCGCCGGTGTGGAACCAGCCGTCCGCATCCCAGGTCTCGGCGGTTGCCTCCGCGCGCTTGTAGTAGCCCTGCGCGATGTTGGGGCCCTTCGCGAGAATCTCGCCGTCGGCCGCGATGCGCAGCGTGACGCCGTCGATCGCGGGACCGACCGTGCCGAACTTGAAGTGGTCGGGTCGGTTGACCGTCAGGATCGGCGTCGTCTCGGTGAGGCCGTAGCCCTCGATGATGAGGATGCCCGCGGCATGGAAGAACTCCATGATCTCGCGCGCAAGCGGCGCGCCGCCGGACACCATCATGCGGACCCGACCGCCCAGCACCTCGCGGATGCGCGACAGGACGAGGGTATCGGCGACCAGCGCCTGCGCCTGGACCAGGAGCGGCACCGGCTGGCGCTCCTGCTCGGCCAGGCTGCGTTCCCGCCCGACGCCGATCGCCCAGTCGAACAGCGTCTGACGGACCGCATTGGCCGCGTCGCGCGTGCCTATGATGCGGGCGTAGATCTTCTCGAAGATGCGCGGCACCGACGGGATCAGGTGAGGCTTCACCTCGGCGATCTCCTGCGCCACCGCGTCGACCGAGGTGGCGAAGGCGGTCACCGTGCCAGCCCAGAGCCCGTAGTACTCGAGCATGCGCGCGAACGAGTGCGCGAGCGGCAGGAAGAGGAACGCCACCTCGTCCTCCCGCGCGAGATCGACGGTGCCGACCGCCTCGACGCTCGCGAGATGGTTGCCGTGCGTCTGCATGACTCCCTTCGGCGGGCCAGTCGTGCCGGAGGTGTAGACGATGGTCGCGAGATCGTCGCGGCCGACCGATGCAAGGCGCGCCCGCATCCTCTCGTTCAGGCGCTCACGCGCCGCGCGGCCGCGCTCGCGCAGTGCATTGAGCGTCACGACGTCCGGTCCGTCGGGCTCGCCGTCCATCAGAAGGATATGATCCACCTCGACGCGACACTGCGAGCCGTCGAGCTCGAAGCCGTCGCGCTGCACCTCGCGGATCTTTTTGAGCTGCTTCGCATTCTCGACGAAGCACACGCGCGACTCCGAGTTCGACAGTATGTAGCCGCACTCGTGCGGCAGGTTCGACTGGTAGATCGGCACCGACACGCCGGCGCACGCGTAGATCGCGAGGTCGGCCTCGACCCATTCGGGGCGCGTGGAGGAGAGGATCGCGACTTTCTGGCCGGGCTCGATGCCGAGATCGACGAGCCCGGCGGCGGTCTCATGAATGCGTTCGGCCACGTCGCTCCAGCTCGTGTCGTGCCACGCGCCGTCGCGCTTCACGCGGAAGCAGGGCTTCGCTGCCCGCACGGCCGCGCGATCGAGGAACATCTCGGCGAGGTTGCGATACGCCATCTGGCCCTCCTGGCTCAGTCGTTTGCGGCGGAGTCGGCCGCCAAGGCCTCGTGCAGCGTGATCAACCCGAGGATCGAATAGCTCCGCTTGCCGCCCGGTGCTTGCACCTCGACCTCGTCGCCGACGGTACGGTTCAGCAATGCCCTGCCGATCGGCGAGCTCAGCGAGATCGCGCCGCTCGCGGCATCGACCTCTTCCGGGAACACGATCCGGTACTCGATGGTCGTGCCTTCGACGACGTCCTCCACGGTGACCCGGCTGCCGTAGGCGACGACGTCGCGCGGGATCGAGGCCAGCGTGTACATCGAGAGCTCGCGAATGCGGCCCTGCATCTGGCCGATGCGCGCCCGGACGAACTCCTGGCGCGACTTCGCGGCCTCGTACTCGGCGTTCTCCGAGAGGTCACCGTGCGCCGCTGCTTCCTGCAACTCCCTGGGAAGCTTGACGTTGAGCTCGTGGAGGAGCCCCTGCAGGTCCTTTTTGAGGCGCGTGACGACCGGAAGTTCCATCGTGTTCCTCCGCGGGCGCGGATGGTAGCCGGATGGCCTCCGGCAAGTCAAAATGAAACGCGAGGAATCGGCGGTGCCGGCGCGGCGGCCCCGCGGGGATCGGCTACGCCTTGGCGGCGAGCATCGTGCGGACGAGCTCGCTCGCGCGCTTGCCGTCGTACTGTCCGGCGTGACGCTCCTTCAGGCGCGCCATGATCGGACCCATGGCGGTCAGGCCCTCGGCCTGCCATGCGCGGACGAGCGCGGTCAGGTCAGCGTCGGCGAGCTGCGCCGGCAGGTAGCGCGCCAGGATGGCGCGCTCGGCGGCGTTCTGGGCGACCAGCTCGTCCCGCCCGGCGTCGCGGGCGAACCCCTCCGCCTCCTCCCGCTGCTTGCCCTCGCGCTGGACGATGGCGACGACGTCGGCCTCGCCGAGCTCGTCGACGCCCTTCTCGATCTTCTGATTGCCGATTGCCGCGAGCAGGCCGCGCAGCACGTAGACGGTCGGCATGTCGCGGGCCTTCATCGCCACCCGCAGGTCGTCGCGCAGGGTCTTCTCGCTCGCCATCGCTCTCCCTCGCGACCTCGTGGACGGCTCACCTGTGGAACATCTGGTCGATCTTCTTCGGCGCTCCGGCGTCGTGCGACGCCTGCGCGAACCACCCGCTCAGGCTCTGAAGAGTCGTGTCCTTCTCGTAGGCGTACCAATACATCGTCGCCCACCCCAACATGAGACCGGTCAGAAAACGTCGCATCGGCGGCGTCCTTTCTGCCCCTCCGGTCTGCGGCCTCGAAGTGTAGCGGCGGGCCGGCGCCCCTGTCCAGACGGTTTCGGGCGCCCTCACCCGCTCAGGAGCCGCGGGTCCGCGGCGGGGCGGCGTCGCCCGCGGGCCGACTGGTCGAGGCCACGCCGCGGCCCTGCTCGCGCAGCTTCCGCACGTCGGCGGCGGTCTGCTTCGAGGCGACGCCCATCGCCGCGAGGAGGCGGTTCGACATGTCGGCGGTCACCCGGTCGCGCACGGAGCCGGTCCCGTCGGGGTCGCGCTCGAGCACGGCCTCGATCTTCGGGCGCGTGACGCCGGTCGCGATGAAGCGGTCGAGCAGCTCGCTCAGGGCGATGTCGTCGCGATGGCGCTCGTAGACCTCGAGCAGGGTCCGGCAGTCCGCACAGCAGCGCCGGAAGAGCCCGACATATTCTCCGCAGTATCGGCACCGCATCTTGCGTCGCTCGCCGCCCTTTCCTAGCGTCGTCGTCCCCCCGGGCTCGTGCGGAGGCGATGCGAGACATGTTGCGTCGGCTGTCACGCCGCGCGCTCGACATCCTGGCGCCCGAGCGCTGCGCCGCGTGCGAGACGATGGTCGCGGCGACCACCCTCTTCTGTCACGCGTGTCGCGCGGCGGTCAACGTGCTCGGCACGGCCGAGCTCGCTGGCGCGCGCGCCTTCGCGGAGTACGACGCGCACCGCCGCCCGCGCCCCGTCGCCGACGCGCTGCACGCCTTCAAGTACCGGGGTGCCTGGCGGCTCGCGCCCCGCCTCGCGACGGCCATGGTCGCGTGCGCGGACGCGGGCGACGCGACGCCGCTCGTCGTACCGGTTCCCCTCCACCCGGCGCGCCTCAGGAGCCGCGGCTTCAACCAGAGCGCCCTCCTCGCCGCGCACCTCGCCCGCGTGCGGCGCTGGCCGGCCGCGCCGGCGCTCCTCGTCCGCACGCGCGACACGCTGACGCAGACTGCTCTCGACCTCGCCGCGCGGCGCGCCAACGTCGCCGGCGCCTTCGCCCTCCGGCGGCCCGGCAGCGCCCGCGGACGCCACATCCTGCTGGTCGACGACGTGTGGACCTCGGGCGCGACGACGAGCGCCATCGGACGCGTGTTGCGCGACGACGGCGCGGCGGCGGTCGACGTGCTGACCTTCGCGCGCGTCCTCTGAACGCGCTACACACGGCCTGGTGGCGGACGACCCGCGACGGCGAGGCTGGGAGGAGCGCTGGGCGCGCGCCGTGCCTCTCTCCCCGCCCTCGTCGTTCGTGGCCGGAGTCCTCGACGTCCTCGCACGTGTGGCCGACGACGCGACGGGGCGGCGCCGGGCGCTCGACGTCGCCTGCGGCGGCGGCCGCCACGCGCTCGCCGCCGCGGTGCACGGCTACCGCGTCACCGCGGTCGACTACGCGCGGCCGGCGCTGGTCGCGCTCCGCGCGGCCGCCGCCGCGCGCGGCCTCGCGATCGATGCGATCGAGGAGATCGTGGCCGACGTCGAGACCTGGCCGATCCCGGTCGTGCGATTCGACCTCGTGATGGTCGTCGATTTCCTCTCGCGCCCGCTCCTCCCGGCGCTGCGCGCCGCGGTGCTTCCCGGCGGCGTGCTCATCGTCGAGACCTTCCTCAGCGGCCAGGAGCGTCACGGACACCCGCGCAACCCGGACTTCCTTCTGCGCCCGGGCGAGCTCGCCGCGCTCTGCCGCGGCTGGGAGGTGCTTGCGAGCTACGAGGGCGAGACGTCCACTCCCGCACCGGCCTGCCGCGCCGGCATCGCGGCGCGCGCGCCTGCCGCGCCCGACGGGCGCGTGCCGCGTTGACAGCCTCGACCCTTTCGGGTCTATCCGAGCGATGACGCAAGGACGCACGCGATGAGCGCGAGCGCCCGCTCGGCGACGTACGCGGCGTCGGGCGTCGACATCGCCGCCGGCGAGCATCTGGTCCGTCGCATCGCGCCGCTCGCGCGTGCCACCCGACGGCCGGAGATCGTCGCGGGCGTCGGAGGCTTCGCGGCGCTCGCGCGCATTCCGCGCGGCTACCGTCATCCGCTTCTCGTGACCTGCACCGACGGCGTCGGCACGAAGCTCAGGATCGCGTTCACGCTCGACCGGCACGACACCGTCGGCATCGACCTCGTCGCGATGAGCGTGAACGATCTGCTCACGATCGGTGCCGAGCCGCTCCTCTTCCTCGACTACTTCGCGACGGGCCGGCTCGACGTGCGCCAGGGCGCGGCGGTCGTGCGCGGCATCGCGCGCGCCTGCCGCCTCTCGGGCTGCAGCCTCGTCGGCGGCGAGACCGCGGAGCTGCCGTCCTTCTATCCGCACGGCGAGTACGACCTCGCCGGCTTCGCGGTCGGCGTCGTGGAGCGCGGCCGCGTCGTGGACGGGCGGAAGGTCCGGCCGGGCGACGTGCTCATCGGCCTGCCGTCGGCCGGCCTGCACAGCAACGGCTACGCCCTCGCCCGCCACGTGCTGCTGGAGCGCGCACGTCTGCGCCTCGACGCGACGATCCCCGAGCTCGGGACGACGCTCGGCAACGAGCTGCTGCGCCCCACGCGTCTCTATGTCCGCCCCGTCCGCGCGGTGCTGGCGGCCTTTCCGGGCGCGGTGCACGCCATGGCGCACGTGACCGGCGGCGGGCTCCCCGGCAACGTGCCGCGCGTCCTGCCGCGCGGCTGTCGCGCCGTCGTGCGCCGCGGCTCCTGGCGCACACCGCCCGTCTTCGGCCTCATCGAGCGCCTCGGCCGGGTGCCGCGCGCCGAGATGGATCGCACCTTCAACAACGGCATCGGCTTCGTGCTGGTCGTCGCCCGCGCCTCCGCCGAGCGCGTCATGGCGCGCCTCCGCCGCTCCCGGCTGCGGCCCGTCGTGATCGGCGAGGTCGTACGCGGCGCCCCCGGGCTCGACTTCGTCTGACCATGGCCCGGCCCCTGCGCGTCGGCGTCCTCCTCTCCGGGAGCGGGACGAACCTCCAGGCGATGATCGACGCGATCGCGGCCGGCAGCCTCGACGCCAGGATCGCCGTCGTCGTCAGCAACGACCCCGCGGCGCAGGGCCTGGCGCGGGCCGCGCGCCACGGCATCCCGACGGTCACCGTGCCGCACGGCGACTTCCCGACACGCACGGCGTTCGACGCGAAGGTGGTCGAGGTCCTGCGCGCGCACGACGTCGAGCTGGTCGCGCTCGCGGGCTTCATGCGCCTCGTGACGCCGGTCCTGCTCGCGGCGTTTCCCCATCGCGTCCTCAACATCCACCCGGCGCTGCTGCCGGCGTTCCCCGGACTGCACGCCGAGCGCCAGGCGCTCGCGCACGGCGTGCGCGTTACCGGGGTCACCGTGCACTTCGTCGACGAGCAGACCGACCACGGGCCGATCATCCTCCAGGTAGCCGTGCCGATCCTGCCGGACGACGACGAGGAGCGCCTGCACGCGCGCGTGCAGCGCCAGGAGCACCTCGCGTACGCGCGCGCGATCCAGCTGATCGCCGAGGACCGCGTGCGCGTCGAGGGACGCCGCGTCGTGATCACCGACGCGGGCCACGACGGCGACGCGGCGCTCGCCAGCCCACCGATTCCCGGCCGCGCCGGGACCTGACACCCGTGCGCGCCGCGCGCTCCCTCCGCTGGCTGCACCTCGCGCTCATCGCCGCGGGCAGCGTCCTCCTGGTCGCCCTCGTGCGCGCGATCGGCGTGGAGCGCCTCGCGGGCGAGCTGCGGCGCTGCGGCAGCGCATTCCTCGGCGTCGTGGCGCTCGAGCTGCTGCTCGACGCCTGCAACACGCTCGGCTGGCGCCGCCTCCTGCCGACGCGCGTCGGCTTCTGGCGGCTCTATTGGATTCGTCAGGCCGGCACCGCGGTGAACCAGCTGACGCCGACGGCGTCGCTGGGCGGCGAGGTCGTGAAGGGGGTGCTGCTCCGGCCCTACGTCGGCGCGGGCGAGGCGGCGGCGTCGGTCGTCGCGGCCAAGCTCGCCTTCGCGATGGGCCAGACCCTGCTGGTGCTGTGCGGGCTCGCCGCCGTGCTCTCGCGGCTGCACGGCGAGCCCGCGCTCCGCGCCGGCCTCGTCGTCGCCACCCTCGCCACCTGCGCCGGCGTCGGCGGCTTCCTCCTGCTGCAGCGCCGTGGCGGCCTCGCGCGTCCGCTCGCGCTCCTCGGCCGCCTCGGCGTCGGTCCGGCGGAGCGCTTACACGTCCACGCGGCCGAGCTGGACCGGCGCCTCGCGACGCTCCACCGCGAGCGCCCGGGCGCGTTCGCCGCGTCGGTCGCGTGGCATTTCGTGGCGCAGCTCGTCGGCACGTTGCAGCTCTTCTACATCCTGCGCGTGCTCGGCGAGTCACCCGGCTTCACGACCTGCCTCGCGATCGAGGCCTTCGCGCTGGTGATCGACTCGACCCTCTTCTTCGTGCCGGCCCGCGTCGGCGTCCAGGAGGGCAGCCGCGTCGCCGTCTTCAGCGCGCTCGGCCTGAGCGCGACGACCGGCCTCGCGGTCGCGCTGATCGTACGCCTGAACCAGCTCCTCGTCGCCGGCCTCGGACTGCTCGCCTACGCCTATTTCTCCAGCACGACGGCGGCCGCCGATTCCGGAGACGGCGCCAGCGCGCGCGCGCTCGAACCCCCGGGCAGCGTGTCCGCGTCCGGACTCGCGGCCGGCGGCAGCGCGACCAGCCGCCAGTAGAGCGCGCGGCTCACGTGGACCGCGGCCGTCACGGCCGCCCACCCGCTCGCGAGCACAAACCCGAGCGGCGCGCGCCGGGCGCAGGCCGCGAGCAGCACGATCCAGACGTAGACGTTGCGCCGCCCGCCGACGCGGCGAAACGCGGCGTCGAACGGCGAGAGTTCGTCGAGCAGGCGCCCGGTCCGCGCGCTCACCGCGCCGTACGCGAGGTTGTCGACCAGGTCGCAGCAGACGAGCAGCGCGCCCGCCCGCCAGAACACCGGCCCGCCCGCGACCGCGAAGCCGTGGGCGAGCGCCACGTACCACAGGTTCTCGTAGAGGAAGTCGCCGACGTGCTCGAGCTCGCCGAGCCTCGAGGTGGCGAGCTTCAGCCGTGCGAGCTTGCCGTCGACGCCATCGAGCACGCCGACCACCAGCGCGAGGACGAGCCCGAGCGCGAGCCGTCCCTGCCAGAAGAGCCCGCCCACGAGCGCGGCGAGCCCCAGGGTCGCGAGCGTGATCTGGTTCGGCGTGACGGCCGTCGGCGCGAGCACGCGCACGAGCGCGTTCTCGAATGGGGTATCGAACCAGGCGCCGGGGATGTCGAGGCCGCGCTTCTGCACGTGATCGAGCAGGAGCGGCCACGCCCGGCGCTGCTCGTCGGGCGTGCGCATCGGAAGGCAGTACGGCGCGACCGTGCCGCGCAGCTCCGGCGCGTACGGGTCGATCGCGTCGAGCCGGAGCGCCCGCGCGTGCTTCGCCGCGGCGCCGCCGTGCGCGACGAGCGTGGCGCGCGCGAGCCGCCCGATCGGACGGCGGGCGCCGTTCGCATCGACCAGCACGGCGTCGCCGGGCGTCGCCGCGGCGTACCGCAGCACCCGCGAGTCGATCAGGTGGTCGGCGGAGAGCAGCAGGAACTCGAGCGGCAGCTCCGTCGCGACGCCGGCGAGCGCGGCGAACGGGTCGCCCGTCGCGGCGCGCCGCGTTCCGGCGATCCGCGCGTCGGACGCGACCGTGGCCGGCACGCCGGGTCCGAGTACCACGGTCGCGGGACCGTGGCCGAGGGCGCGCAGCTGACGCAGCTGGCGCTCGAGCAAGGCGAGCCCTCCGGGCGTCCCGTCCGCCCGCACGCACGCGGCGTCGGGCACGAAGATCACCGCCTCCACGCTGATGCCCTATCGCGTACCCGGGCGGGCCCCGCAAGCCTGCACGCCCGCTCGCACGTTGGTCGATACCGCGCCGCGCATCTGCTAGCTGTGGCGCGTGACGACACCCGCCGAGCGGCCGCGCGCGGTGCTGCTCGACTACGGCGGCACCCTCGACGGCGACGCGCTGCACTGGCTCGATCATTTCGTCGCGCTCTACGCGCGCGTCGGGACGCCGCTCCCGATCGACGTGCTGAAACCGGCCTTCTACGCCGCCGACGACGAGCTGGCCCGCCTTCCCGGTATCGAGCGCTTCGGCCTGGTCGCGATGGCCGAGGCCCACGTGCGCCTGCAGCTCGCGGCGCTCGGCCGCGCCGACGACGTCCTCGCCCGCCGCCTGGTCGACGCCTTCGTCGCCGACACGCGGGCCGCATGGGACCGCAACCGCCCGCTCCTGGCGTGGCTCGCGCCGCGCGCGCGGCTCGGCGTCGTGTCCAACTCGTACGGCAACATGCCGGCGCTCCTCGCCGACGCTGCGCTCGGCCCGTTCGAGATCGTCATCGACTCGGCGCTCGAGGGCATCCGCAAGCCCGACCCGGCGATCTACGCGCTGGCCGCGCGTCGGCTCGATCTCCCGCCGGAGACGATCCTGCACGTCGGCGACTCCTGGGAGCGCGACGTCGTCCCCGCGCGCCGCATCGGCATGCGCGCCGCGTGGCTCGCGTCGCCGGCCGCGCCGATGCCCACGGTGCCCGCGGGCGTCCTCCGGCTCGGCTCGCTCGTCGAGCTCCGCGAGTGTCTCGCATGAAGGCGGGCATCATCGCCGCCGGCCACGGCGAGCGCCTGCGCGCCGCCGGCATCACCATCCCGAAGCCGCTGCTCCCGATCGGCGGCCGGCCGCTCATCGCGCGCGCCGTCGACACGGCGCGCGCCGCCGGCGCCGAGCGCATTGCCTGCATCGTGAACGCGGAAACCGACGACGTGCGGCGCTTCCTCGAGGAGACCGACCTCGGCGTGCCCGTCGACGTGATCCAACGCACCACGGCGAGCTCGGCCGAGAGCTTCCTCGCGCTGCGTCCGCTTCTCGCCGACGATCCCTTCCTGCTCCTCACCGTGGACGCCGTCGTCGCACCGGCCGCGGTGCGGGCGATGACGGCGCGGGCGACCGCCCGTCCGGAGGCGGCTGGCGTGCTCGGCGTCACGACGCTCGTCGACGACGAGAAGCCGCTCTGGGCCGAGATCGACGGCGACGAGCGCATCGTCTCGCTCGGCGAGCCGAGCCGCGCGCGCCACGTCACGGCCGGCGTTTACTTCCTGAAACCCGTGGTATATTCGCTCGCGGATGCGCGTGGATCGAGCGGATGGAGCGCGTTTCGTCTGCTCCTGGGCGCGCTCCTGGCGCACGGATACCCTCTCTACGGGTATGACGTGGGCGCCTGCATCGACGTCGACCGCCCCGAGGACATCGCCGCGGCGGAACGGCTGCTCGGCCTGACGCCCCACCCCTCGTCATGACGACGATCGTCGGTATTTTTCGCGAGCCCGAGTTTTCCCCCGGCCGGGTCGGGGACGACGCGGCGATCCTCGAGCAGACGGCGGCGGCACTGCGCGGCCGCGGCGCGACGGTGCGGCTCGGCGCGCCCGAGCTCGCCCTCGCCGACGACGTCGATGCCGTGCTCGCGATGTGCCAGACCCCGGCGGCCCTCGCCGTTCTCGACCGGGCGGCGCTGCGCGTCCCGGTGCTGAACTCCGCCGCCGCCATCCGCAACTGCTTCCGCGCCGAAACGGTCCGCCTGCTCGGCGCCGCCGGGCTGCCGTTTCCGTCGACCGCCGTCGTCGCCACCGACGCGCCGGCCACCGGCCGCGCGCCGTGCTGGGTGAAGCGCGGCGACGTCCACGCGATGCACCCGGACGACGTCGTGTTCGCCGCCGACGACGCCGCCCTTACGCAGGCGCTCGCGGCCTTCCGGGCGCGCGGCATCGCGCGCGCCGCGCTGCAGGCGCACGTCGCGGGGCCGGTGCTCAAGTTCTACGGCACGGCCGACGGCCGCTTCTTCCGCGCCTACAGCGATCTGCCCGAGGCGCCGGCGCCGATCGGCCGTCTGTGCGAGGTCGCGAGCGCCGGCGCGCGCGCGCTCGGGCTCGACGTGTTCGGCGGCGATCTCGTCGTTCCCGCCGACGGCGCCCCGGTGCTGATCGACGTGAACGACTGGCCGAGCTTCGCGCGCTGCCGCGACGAGGCGGCCGAGGCGATCGCCGACCACGCGCTCGCGCGGATCGCCGCGGCGGCGCCGCGCACTGGCGCCGGGGGCGCCGCGGACGTCGCAGACAGGGGGACGCTCTCTCATGCCGGATAAGCCAGGACCACGGTCGCGCGCGGTCTTTCGCGAGGAGCAGGAGGTCGTCGCGCCGGGACAGCAGCGCATCGCACTGCTCTCCGAACTGACGCTCGCCTCGGGAGAGGGCGCCACCGTCACCGATCTCGACGGCAACGTCTACCTCGACTTCTTCGCCGGCGTGGCGGTCGCCAGCCTCGGCCATGCGCACCCCCGCTACGTGGCCGCGATGGAGGCGCAGCTGCGCCGCATCAGCGTCGGCAGCTTCACCACCGAGAACCGGCTGAAGCTGCTCCGCCTGATCGCCCGCCTCACGCCCGGGGACCTCGGCCGCACGCAGCTCTACAGCGGCGGCGCCGAGGCGGTGGAGGCCGCGTTCCGCCTTGCGATGTCCTACACCGGCAAGCACGAGGTCGTCGGCTTCTGGGGCGGCTTCCACGGCAAGACCGGCGGCGTTATGGGGCTGATCGGCGACGAGTCGAAGCACGGCTGGGGGCCGCTGCCGGGCGGCCGCTACTCGGTACCGTATGCCGACTGCTACCGCTGCCCGTTCAAGCTGAGCTACCCCGACTGCGGGCTCGCCTGCGTCGAGTTCGCGCGCGAGAGCATCAAGCGCACGACGGCCGGCTCGGTCGCGGCGATCATCGTCGAGCCCATCCAGGGCACGGCGGGGAACGTCGTCCCGCCGCCGGAGTTCCTCCCGGCACTCAAGGATCTGGCGCGCGAGATCGGCGCGCTCCTCATCGCCGACGAGATGATCACCGGCTTCGGCCGCACGGGCCGCTGGTTCGGCTGCAACCACAGCGGCGTGGTCCCGGACGTGATGACGGTCGGCAAGGGCATGGGCTCGGGCTTCCCGATCAGCGGCTTGATCTCGACCGACGAGATCGTCGCGGCGAAGCCCTTCTCCCGGCCGAGCGCCTCGTCCTCCAGCTACGGCGGCAACCCGCTCGCGGCGACGGCGGCGCTCACCACGATCGAGACCATCCTCGACGACGGCCTCGTCGAGCACGCCGCCCGCCTCGGCGAGCGCATGCTCGGCCGCCTGCGCGACATGCAGGAGCGCTACCCGTTCCTCGCCGACGTGCGCGGTGCCGGCCTGCTCGTCGGCTTCGACCTCGTGCGCGACCGGAAGACCAAGGAGCCCCTGCCGCGCGAGCTGACCGAGCGCATCTTCCTCGAGGCGCTGCGGCGCGGCCTCCTGATGATGGGCTACTTCCCGCGCGTGCGCATCAATCCGCCCCTCACCATCACCGCCGAGCAGGTCGACACGGGTCTCGCCATCCTCGACGAGGTCCTGGGGGTCGTCGCGCCCGAGGTGCGCGCGGCATGACCATCCGCCGCAATCGCGCCTTGCGCGGCGCCGTGATCGGCTGCGGCAACGTCGCGGTCCACGGCCACGCCCCGGCGTGGAAGACGGACCGCCACTTCACGATCGCCGCGCTCGTCGATCCCGACGAGGCTCGGCTCGGCGTCGCCGGACAGCTCTTCCCGGAGGCGCGCCGCTACGCCACCGTCGACGAGATGCTCGCCAACGAGCGCCTCGACTTCGTCGACGTCGCGACCCCGCCGATGACGCACGCCGAGATCGTGATGAAGGCCGCCGCCCAGGGCGTGCACGTGCTCTGCGAGAAGCCGCTCACCTTGAGCGTCGACGAGTGCAACCACATCCGCAGCGCGGCGAGCGCCGGCCACGTCGTCGTGTTCACCAACCACAACTGGAAGTACGCGCCGATCTTCCGCACCGCCAAGCGCGTCCTGCGCCGCGGCGAGATCGGCACGATCACGCACGTCGAGCTGCAGACGCTGCGCATGCAGCCGCCCGGCGACGCCGCCGAGGGCGGCACCTGGCGTCTCGATCCGGCGCAGGCCGGCGGCGGCATCCTCGTCGATCACGGGTGGCACGCGTTCTACCTCGCGCTCTACGCGCTCGACGCCGAGCCGACGACCGTCGCGGCGCGCACCGCTCAACGCAAATTCGTCAACAGCCAGGTCGAGGATACGGCGAACTGCACGATCGGCTTCGACGGGGCGACCGCCGAGATCTTCCTCACCTGGGCCGCCGACGAGCGCCGCAACACCGCGCGCTTCACCGGCACGCAGGGCACGCTCGAGATCGCCGACCGCACGCTCGTGGTACGGGTCGGTGAGCGCGCGCCGGCCGAGACGGCATTCGCGCAGCCGCTCTCCGCGGGCTCCTACCACCCCGACTGGTTCGCGGCGATGCTCGACGACTTTCGCGAGGAGCTCTACGAGCCGAAGCTGCGCGGCGCCAACTTCCGCGAGGCGGAGACGTGCTGCCGGCTGCTCGAGCTGGCCTACCGCTCGAGCAAGCAGGAGGGCGCGACGCTGCCGTTCCGCGAGCCGCTGCCGCCGGTCGGCGGCTCCTCGGCTGGTGGCTGACGCGACGCCGGCTGCGCCGCCGTTCGACGCCGTCCTCGTCGTCTCGCCCCCGAGCCGCGCCGCCGTCGCCGGCATGCGCCTGATCGAGCGCGCGGCGTTCACGCTCGCGCGCGCCGGCGCGCGCCGCCTCCTCTGCCTCGGCGCCCCTCCCGAAGGAGCGTACCGCTGGCCCGGGGTCGCGACGACGTGGACCGCGGATGCGGCGACGGCCGAGGCCGCGGCGTGGATCGCCGCCGCGTCGCCTCGGGTCGTGGCGATGGACGCCGCCTGCGTCGTCGACCCCGCGACCGTCGCCGCGCTCGCCGCCGACGAGGCACCGTCCCCGCTCCGCGCCGGCGGCGGCCTCCTCCGCGTCCTGCCGGTCGCCTGCACCGCGGTCGCCGGGGCGCTCGCCGCCGATTCCGTGAGCGAGCGCGCGGCGCCGGCCGGCATGGCGGGCTTGAGGCCGTGGCCCTTGCCGCCCGGCGCGCTGCTCCTCCGCGCGCGCGACGCTGCCGGCCGCGCCGCCGCGGGGCGCGCCCTCTTCGCCCGCCTCGGTCGCCCGGGCGACGGCTGGTTCACCCGCGTCGTCGATCGGAAGCTCTCGCGCGCCCTGACGCGCCTCCTCCTGCCGACCGGCATCTCGCCGAACACTGTCACGCTCACGTCGATCGCGATCGGCCTCCTCGCGGGCGCGCTCTTCGCCGTCGGCGGCCCGCGCGCCGGCCTGGCGGGCGCCCTCCTCTTCCTCGCCTCGACCATCATCGACGGCTGCGACGGCGAGCTCGCCCGTCTCACGTTTCGCGAGTCGCCCTTCGGCGCCCGCCTCGACGTGATCGGCGACAACGTCGTCCACGTCGCGGTGTTCGGCGGCATCGCGTACGGCGTCTACCGCACGTCGCACGATCCGTCGGTCGCCATCGCGGGGTGGGCGCTCGTGCTCGGCGTCCTCGCCTCGATGGCCGTCGTCTACCTCTTCGTCGTGCGGCGCGAGCCGAGCGCGCGCCAGCGCGTCCTCTTCGAGGCGTTCGCGAGCCGCGAGTTCGCCTACCTGCTCGTCGTGCTCACGCTCGCCGGCAAGCTCGCGTGGTTCCTCTGGCTCTCCGCCGTCGGCACCTACGCGTTCATCGCCGGCATGCTCGCGCTGCGCCGGGCCTGAGGCCGCTCAGAACGCGTACGTGAGCCCGGCGATCAGGAGATTGCTGTTGAGGCCGGGATTGCTGACCGACTGGCCTGCGTTGGAGATGTGGCGGAAGCGGTAGCCGGCGTTCACGGCGACCTGGTCCCAGACCGGGAACTGCAGGCCGACGGCGCCCTGGCAGGTGAAGAGCACGTTCGAGCCGAGGGAGAAGTGGCGCAGACCCTCGTACAGCATGCCGCCCTCGAGCTCCGCGTAGGGCTGCACGTGGGGAAACGCCATCCGATAGCGCAGCAGGAGGCCGCCGCCGAGCTCCATGTTCTCCGACGTCTCGTAGATGTAGCTGAACATTCCCTCGATGCCGAAGGTCACCACACCGGGCGCCGGACCGTCGAGGATCGTCATCACGCGCCCGATGCGCGGGAAGAACGTCACCATCTGGGCGTTGTTGGTGATGCCGAAGTTGTACGCGGCCTGGAGGCCTGCCTCCCACGAGCCGACCGCGGGCACGAGCGCCGATGGCGCGTAGTATTCCGGTTCGGATGTCCGCGTCTCGGGCACCGTCGTCGCCGTATCGTCGCGTGGCAGCGTCACCGATGCGTCGTTCGCCGACGCCGTGACCGCGACGCCGAGCGTCAACAGTACGCCCATCCAGATCATCCGCATCGCGGCCCTCGCACGTAGCCTCTCCAGAGGAAACTTTTCCCGCCCCATCCGTGTTGGATACGTCGAGAGGATAATGCCATGACCCATTTCCCAACCTCCCCTCGCTCCGTGGCTGAGTACCACGGAGACGAGGCGTTTCCGCTCCTGCCAGCACAGTATGCCGAACTGTGCCGCGGCAGCGAGCCCGTGCAGCCCGAGCGCCGACTCATGCTTGCCGTGCTGAGCGACGCGATCGTGCTCTTCCAGACCGGAGGGTCGCAGCTCGCACGCGGTCACGACGTCGCCGACGCGCATCGTTGGATCCTGTCCGACGACCGCCGTTGGCCGTACTCGTTCGTGAACGTGTGCGAGACGCTCGGGATCGCGTTCGAGCCGCTGCGACGCGCGTTGGTCCGAAGCCAGACCGACGTGCTTCGCCTGCGGAAGACGGCCGCACGCCGGCGGCTGCTCGCCGGCGTCGTGCCCGAGCTCGCCCAGACGGGCTGAACTGGGCTGAGCGCGTCGTCGCTCGCGCGGGGCGCGCTGCGGTCGCATGCGGCTTTGGGGGGCCGTCCGGGCCAGGGCGGAGGTGTATGCGGAGGCGAGCGCCGGACGTCCCGGCTCCGGACGCCCCCTATCGAAGCCATCGGCTAGACCGCACGCGCACGATGCTTCGCGTAGGCCACCATGCGCGCCAGCACGCGCACCGCGCGCTGCCCCGAGGGGATCGCCAGGCGCCCGGACTCGGCCACGCCGAGCGGTCCGGCGTTGCCGTAGGCACGGTCGGCGTGGACGAGCTCGCTCGCGACCAGGATCGGCTTGCCGTGCCGGCGGCTCGCCTCGGCGGCGGCGAGCGCGTAGCGGCGATCCTGGCTCTCGTGGAACGTCCCGATGCGCTCGAGCCCGTGCTCCGGCCAGAACGGCCCGCGCCGGAACATCTGCGCCTGCGCCGCCTGGATGCCGATCCCGAGGTAGATGATCGCGTCGACGTCCGGATGGGCCGCCATCAGCTCCAGTACCTCCGGGATGGTGTCGCGCGTCTCGCCGCCGGCGAGGTCGATCGGGTTCGAGCGGCTCCAGCGCGCCGGCACCATGCCGTCGATCGCGCGCCGCAGGTCATCGGGCAGCGGGATCAGGTCGAGCCCCGCCGCGATGCAGGCGTCGGACGTCAGCACGCCCCACCCGCCGGCGGCGGTGAGGATCAGCGTGCGCGGCCCGTGCGGCAGCGGCTGCGTCGCGAACGTCGCGGCCGTCTCGAAGGCCTCCTCGACGCTCGTCACGGCGACGATGCCCGCCTGGCGGCAGACGCCGGCGAACACGCGATCGTCGGAGGCGAGCGCGCCGGTGTGCGAGCTCGCCGCCTGCTTCCCCGCGCCGGTGACGCCGCCGCGTACGAGGACGAGCGGCTTCTGCTTCGCGTGTGCGCGGGCCACCTCGAGGAAGCGGCGACCGTCGCGCACGCCCTCGAGATACGCCAGGGTGACGGAGGTCTCGGGATCCTCGCCGAAGTACTCGAGGTAGTCGGCCAGCGCGAGCTGCGCGGAGTTGCCGCACGAGATCGCCTTCGCGATGCCCACCCCCGAGAGGCAGGCGTAGTTCATGAAACTCGAGCCGATGTTGCCGCTCTGCGAGACGATCGAGATCGGCCCGGGCGGCGGCAGCGGGGCGACGATCTGCGCGCACATCCGCACGGCGGTCGCCACCACGCCCTGCCCGTTCGGCCCCGCGACGACGAGCCCGAGCTCGTTCGCGAGCGCGACGAGACGGCGCTCCGCCTCCTTCCCCTCGGCCGACTCGCCGTAGCCCGCCGAGGCGACGAACGCGGCGCGCACGCCGATCGCCGCGCACGCGCGCAGGACGTCCTCGTTCACCGCGCTCGGCGTGCACACGAACACGAGGTCGGCGCGCCCGGCTGGCACCTCGGCGATGCTCTTGTAGGTGGCGTGGCCGTAGCAGGTCGCGCCCTCGCGGTTGATCGCGAAGAGCTCGCCGGCGAAACCGCCCGCCAACAGGTTGTGGAACGCCACGCTGCCGAACTTCCCCGGGTGCGTGGACACGCCGGTCACGATGATGCCGCGCGGGGCGAAGAGTGGCCGCAGGCGATCGAGGACGGCGCTCACGCGGCGTCGCCCTCGAGCTCGACGAGCGCATCCACCACGACCGGCGTCGCCCCGCTGACGATCAGCGGGTTGATGTCGATCGAGCGGATGTCGGGCCGCTCGCGGCCGAGCCGGCCGAGCGCGGTCAGCGTGCGCGCCAGCGCCGCGCGGTCGACGGGCGGCTCGCCGCGCACGGCGTCGAGCACGCGGCGCGACTGCAGCGCGTCGATCAGGTCGGCGGCGTCGGCACCGACGAGCGGCGCCACCGCGAACGCGACGTCACCCATCGCCTCCGCGAAGATGCCGCCCAGGCCGAGCATCACGCACGGCCCGAAGACCGGATCGCGCACCAGGCCCGCAATCAGCTCGCGCCGGCCGCGCACCATCGGGCACACGAGCAGCGCCGCGTCGCCGTCCTCGGGCTGGCGGGCCGCGAGCAACGCCTCCGCCGCCGCGCACACCGCCGTGCCGTCGGCGAGGCCGAGGCGCACGAGGTTGCGCTCGGTCTTGTGGGCGATGCGCCGGCCGCAGAGCTTCACCGCGACCGGGAAGCCGAGCGCCGCGGCGGCCGTGGCGGCCGCCGGCGGGTCGCCGGCCAGGCGCTCGTCCGGCACCGCGATGCCGGCGCTACGCAGGAGATCCTTCGACTCGTGCTCGGAGAGCGTCTGGGCCACGGACGCCTACCATACGAATGCCGCGGGAGCTTTGCCAACCCATGCGGCACCGCGCGGCCGCGCCACGGGCGTCCGCGATTGACCGGCGGTGATCCCGCCGGTATGCGCGTGCCCATGAGTCATTGGTTCGCGCTCTCCGCCATCGGCCGCGACCGCCCCGGCATCGTCGCCGACCTGGCGCAGCTCATCTACGACTGCGACTGCAACCTCGAGGACTCGAGCATGACGATCCTCGGCAGCGAGTTCGCGGTCCTGCTGCTGCTGTCGTCGCGCAGTGCCGACGCCGAGCGCATGCTCGCGGCCGGCTGCAAGCGGCTCGAGTGGGAAAGGCGGCTCACCGTCTTCTTCCGGCCGCTCGAGGCGGAGCCGATCGCCTACGCCGCGCGCGAGCGCGCGCGCCGCTACACCCTGCAGGCGAGCGGCGTCGATCGCGCCGGCATCGTCGCCAAGATCGCCCGTTGCCTCGCCGACCACGACGCCAACATCGCCGAGATGAGCACGCAATCGCGCCCGGAGCCGGAGAGCGGCACGCCGATCTACACCGTCCGCATCCGCCTCGACGTTCCGTCGAAAGCCGACGTCGCGGCGCTCACCCGGCGTCTCCACGGCATCGCCGAGGAGCTGCAGGTCGACCTGACGTTCGATCCCGCGCCCTGACCGCGGTCAGGGCGTCAGGCGATCATGCCGACGAGCCGCTCGAGCTCCTCGGGCGGCAGGCGGCCCGTGAGACACGACACGACGCCGGCACGCCGCGTGATCCACGTGCCGACGTCGCCGGCGCGCTCGTAGCGCCGCAGCGCGATGTCGAGCCGCGTCCTCCCCTCGACGTCGTGGAAGCGATGGCAAACGACGATCTCGCCATCGCGCTCGTAGACGATCACCGCGAAGACGACGCCGCGCCGCTCGCGGATCGCGCCGCCGACGAGGCGGTATCCGAAGGCGCGAAGATCGGACACCGGCGGCGGAAACGTGAAGCGTCGCGACGTGTGGAAGTAGCGCGCCAACGCGTTGGGGTCCCCCGTCGTAACGTCCAGCGGCAGGCGGGAGGCGGCAGCGAGCCGGTAGTCGTCCGTGACCGAGCCGATGTAGTCGACGCCCGGGGACGACCAGAGTCCCGCCGCTAGCGCCGCCAGGACGCAGAACGCGGCCGCGATGGCCAGGATCCGCGGGCGCGCGCTCGGCGGCGCCGCCATCGCCTCGCGGCGCAGCGCGACCCGCAGCCGCTCCTGCACCGCGGTGGGGGTCTCGACCAGGCGCGGCACGCGCCGCAGGTGAGCCAGGAACTCCGCCTCGAGGGCGCGCGCATTGCGGCAGATGGTGCAGTCCTCGAGGTGTGCCCGTACGGTCTCGCGCTCGCTCGGCGACAGCGTGTCGTCGAGGTCGGCGACGATCAGCTCGTGATAGGTGTCACAGTCCATCAGCCATCCACGATGCCGCGCTGGCGGGCATACTCGTGCAGCGCCACCTGCAGGAGACGCCGGGCGCGCGACAGGCGCGAGCGCACCGTGCCGATCGGGCAGCCGAGCGCGGTCGCCGCCTCGGCGTACGACAGCTCGTGCACGTCGACCAGCAGGACCACGGCGCGGAACTCGTGCGGCAGGCTCTCGAGGGCGCGCTCGATCTCGCCGTCGACGAGCTGGCGGAAGAAGACGTCGTCGCGCCCGCCCGCGTCCATCGACGCCGCGATGCGCTCGTACGCCTCGGAGACGGCGGCGAAATCGATGCGCCGCTGCTCGGCGACCCGGTGGCGATGGCGGTTGCGCAGGACATTGTAGAGGATCGTCAGCAGCCAGGCCTTGAGGTTCGTGCCTTCGCGAAAGCGGTGGAAGAAGCGATACGCTCGCAGATACGTCTCTTGCAGTAGATCCTCGGCTTCGGCGCGATCATGGGAGAGATAGAGCGCAGCGGTGTAGACGTGGTGCATCAACGGCAACGCGCTCGCTTCGAAACGCGACTTCAGGTTCCCGGCGCCCGCCATGGCCTCCTCACCCCGACGACGCGACGCGTGCCCGTGAGCTTCTGCGTGGAGAACCGCGCTGGAGGCGGCGGAGTTCCCCGGCTCCCCGAACCGACCCGTGCCGCGCCGCGGCGCTCAGGGGAGGTTCGCGAGGCCGCCGCGGTCGGCCAGGGCCCGCAGCTCGACGTAGCCGCCGATGGGCGCATCGTCGATGAAGATCTGCGGAACGGTGCGCCGGCCCTGGGCGAGCTTCACCATCTCCATACGCAACGCGTCGTCGTCCTCGACGTTCACCTCGTCGTACGGGATGCCGCGCTCGTGCAGCAGGCGCTTCGCCTGCACGCAGAACGGGCACACGCTGGTGGTGTACATCTTCACCCGAGCCATGCCGTCAGCCTACTGGCGGCTGCGAGGCGTCGCAAGTATGGTCTCGCCGGTGGACGCGTTTCACAGGCTCGTCGAGGTCGTGGGGCGGCTGCGCGGGCCGGGCGGCTGCCCCTGGGACCGGGAGCAGACGCACCAGAGCCTCCGCCCGTGCCTGCTCGAGGAGACCTACGAGGTGCTCGACGCGCTCGACCGCAACGACCCCGCGGCGCTCCGCGAGGAGCTGGGCGACCTCCTCCTGCAGATCGTCTTCCACGCGCAGATCGCCTCCGAGGAGGGCCGCTTCACCGCCGAGGACGTGAGCGCCGACGTGGCGGCGAAGATGGAGCGGCGCCACCCGCACGTCTTCGGCGACGCCACTGTCGCCGACAGCGCCGAGGTCTCGCGGAACTGGTCGCGCATCAAAGCCGAGGAGCGCGCCCGGCGCGGCGCCGAGGACACGTCGATCCTGAGCGGGCTCCCGCCCGAGCTGCCGGCGTTGCACGCCGCCGCGCGGCTCGGCGAGAAGGCCGCGCGCGTCGGCTTCGACTGGCCGTCGCCCATCGAGGCGCTCGGCAAGGTGCGCGAGGAGCTGGCCGAGCTCGAGGAGGCGCTCGTCGACGGACGCGCAGAGCGGGTCGAGCACGAGCTCGGCGACATCCTCTTCGCGCTCGCGAGCGTCGCCCGTCTGGCCGGACAGAGCCCCGAGATGGCCCTCCGCCAGGCGCTGGCGCGCTTCGGCCGCCGCTTCCGCCAGGTCGAAGCGGCGGTGCACGCGCAGGGTCAAGACATCCACGCGCTCACGGCCGCGGAGCTCGACGCGCTCTGGAACGAGGCCAAGACGCGCGAGGGGTGAACGCGCGACCGTAGCGTCCGGGCCCCTAGGGCCGGGCGCGCCGACCGACGAGCTCGCGCAGCTCCCGCATCTCGGGCCGCGCCACCACCGCGAGCGCCGCGGCGTAGGTCGCGATGGCCGCGCCGATGCCGAGCGCGAGCCACCCGATACGGACCGGCAGCGGCACCCCACCCGCGAGCCAGTCGACGCGCGCCGTCGCGAGCCGGAAGACGGGGACCATCGCGAGGGCAGCGAGCGCCGTGCGTCCCGTCGATGCGAGCCACGCGGCCCAGGGAAAGCCGCGCACGTGGCGAGCGAAGGCGACACAGAGGAGCGCCAGGTTCACCGTGCCCGCGAGCGCGGTCGCGAGGGCGAGGCCGCCGTGCCGCAGGTGGAGGACGGCGCAGCGCTCGACCGTCGCCGCCAGCGCGGCGTGCGCCGGGCCCGCCCCGGGTAGCGGCCCGACGAAGAGCATGATGCCGGCGAGGTTCGCGACGAACGCCCCCGCCGCCGCCCAGACCGGGCTCCGCGTATCCTGCAGCGCGTAGAACGCGGGCACGAGCGTCCGCACCGTTGCGACCGACCACAGGCCGAGCGCGAAGCAGCGCACCGCGAGCGCGGTCTCCTGGGTCTCGTGCGCCCCGAACGCGCCGCGCTGAAACAGCACCGACGTGAGCGGCCCGGCACCGGCGGCAAGTCCGACCGCCGCCGGCAGCGCGAGCACGTTCACCAGACGGAGCGCGAACGCGACCGTCTCGCGGAACTCGCCGTCGTCGCGCCGGGCGAGGGTCGCGAAGGTCGGCAACGCCGCCGTCCCGAGCGCGACCGCGAACACGCCGAGCGGGAACTCGAAGAGGCGCTCGCCGTACCACAGATAGGACACGCTGCCCGCCGAGAGGAGCGACGCGAAGATCGTGTTCACCAGCACGTTCACCTGATAGACGGCGGAGCCGAAGATCGTCGGCACCATCAGCGTCGCGACGCGCGCGACCGCAGGGTGGCGCGGCTCCCAGAGCGGCCGCAGCGGCACCCGCGCGCGGCGGAGCGCCGGCACCTGCGTCAGGAGCTGCCCGAAGCCGCCGAGCAGGAGGCCGACGACCAGGCTGTAGATGCCGATCCAGCGCGTCAGCGCGACCGCCACGACGACCATCACCAGGTTCAGCACCGTCGGTGACACCGCGGGCGCGGTGAACTCGCGCAGGGTGTTCAGCACCCCGGCCGCGACCGCCACGAGGCCGATGAAGACGAGATACGGGAAGACGAGGCGGGTGAGCCGGATCGCCAGCTCGAGCTTCCCCGGCACCGCCGCGAATCCGGGCGCAAAGAGGCTCGTGAGTGGGCCCGCGAGCAGCATGCCCAGGAGCGCCAGGGCGGAGAGCACGATCGCCATGATCGTGAACAGCACCCGCGCCACGCGATCGGCCTCGGCGCGTCCGTGGACCGTGAGCGAGTCCGTCAGCACCGGGACGAACGCGGCGCTCGCGGCGCCCTCCGCCACCAGCCGGCGCAGCAGGTTCGGGATGCGGTAGGCGACGAAGAAGGCGTCCGCCGCCGCCCCGGCGCCGAAGATGCCGCTCACCACGGCGTCGCGGACGAGGCCCATGACGCGCGACACGACGGTGAGCGCGCTCACCCGCCCCGCGGCGCGGACGATCGCGCGCCGCTCGCTCATTGTTGACGGCCCCCGGGGCGGCTGGTACTAACAGGCCCCCGATGAACAAGCATCCCTCGGCGCAGAAGCGCCACCGTCAGAGCGTGAAGCGCCATGCGCGCAATCAGGCGATCCGGTCCCGCGTCCGCACCTTCGTGAAGCGCGTCCGGGAGTCGATCGAGGCCAAGAACGTCGAGGAGGCGAACACCCGTCTGGGGAGCGCGACCCGCGCGATCGACAAGGCCGTCACCAAGGGCGTCCTGCACCGCAATACCGCGTCGCGCAAGATCTCCCGCCTGACGCGTGCCGTGCGCAGCCTCGCCGCCCCGACCGCCTAGTCCGCATCCCCTTCCGCGTCGTCGCGCAGCGTCCGGGCCGATCACGCCCGCTCGCCGGCGTTCGCCCGGCTCGCCCGGTTCGCGTGGCTCACGCGCCTCGCGCACACGCGCAGCACCCAGTCCTCGAGGAGCGCGCGCCCGTCGCCGGTCCCCGTCTTGATGGCGAGGTCGATGTCGGCGAGCCGGGTCATGGCACGCCGCAGCTCACGTGCGCCGTACGCCCGTACCCCCTGCTGGAACGTCCGCCGCTGATACGGGTTCACGCCGACGGCGCGCTCCGCGTCCTCCAGGCGGCGCCCCTGCGCCATCAGCTCGGCGCCCGCGAGGATCGGCCGGAGCGTCGCGGCAAGGGCACCGATGAGCGCGATCGGCTGCGCCCCCTCGTCGAGCGCGTGCGCCAGGAGGCGCACCGCGCGCGCATGGTCGCGTGCCAGCACCGCGTCGGTCATCTCGAACGTGCCGTGCTCGCGCCCCGGCGCGCTCACCCGCAGCACGTCGCCGGCCTCGATCGTGCGCTCGGCCGGCACGGCGGCCGCGAGCTTGTCCATCTCGCTCGCGAGGACGAGCAGGTCGCGCCCGACGCAATCGAGCAGCACGCCTCGCGCCTCCTCGGAGATACGGTGGCCGTGCTCGCGCGCGAAGCGGTCGGCCCATTCCGCCATCTCGCCGAGCCGCGGGTGATCGACCGGCACCTTGTGCCCGAGGTCGCGGACCCGGGCGAAGAGCCGCCGCCGCTGATCGGCGCCGCGCGCCACGATCGCGACCGTCACCTGCGGCGCCTGGCGTTCCAGCGCCTGCACGAGGCGCTCATGCGCCCGCTCGGGCAGCGCCTCCGCGCCGCGCACCACGACGAGCGTACGGCCGCCAAAGAGCGACGGCGTCTCGATGGCATCGGCGACCGCGTACGGGTCGCAGTCCGCGCCATGGTAGCTCAGCACCGCGACCGTCCCGCCCTCGCGTTCGAGCCCGCGGCGGATATCGGCGAGGGCACGGTCGGCGCGCAGCGCATCGAACTCGCCGCGGCGCTCCTCGGCGAGCACGTGCAGCGTGGCGCTCAAAAGTCCTCCATGACCTGATCGTAGACGTCGTGCGCCAGCGACTGGAGGAGGCGCGCTTGGGTCTCGCGCCGACGGCTCTCCGCCAGCTGGATGTCGGTGAAGGCGCCGAGGTCCTCGGCGTTCAAGGTGGAGCTGCGGAACTCCGACGACGTGGTCACGATCACGGAGGCGACCGACTCGAAGTCGCCGGTCTCGCGCAGGCCCTTCGCCTGCCAGATGAGCTGGCCCGTGTCACGCCGGCGCAGCTCGAGGTCGAGCGTGAGCAGCGTCTGGTAGGTCAGCACCTCGTCCTTGCTGTTGAAGGCGACCGGCCGGTCGACGGCCTGGCGCAACGTGCCCGACAGCAGGAGATCGCCCTGCGACGGCGTGCTCGCGATGCGGAACGGCCCGCGCATCGCGAACTCGCGCTCGATCGCAAGCGCCACCTTCTTCTCCAGCCCGGCCTCGCGCGTGTCGTTGGCGAGCGCCTCGACGCCGATCGTGTGGAGCTCTGGCGCGAAGGTGCGGCCGCCGGGGTTGAAGCCGTAGCCGCAGCCCGCCGCGACCGCCCCGACGAGGGCAACGGCCGCGTATGCCCACACGCGGCGCATCACACCACGATGCTCACGAGCCGGCCCGGGACGACGAGCGTCTTGCGGATCGTCTTGCCGGCGATCTGCGCCTGCACCCGCTCCTCCGCGAGCGCCCGCGCCAGGACGTCGTCTTCCGGCGTGTCCGGGGCCACCGAGAAGCGCGCCCGCACCTTGCCGTTCACCTGCACCACCATCTCCACCTGGTCCTCGACGAGCGCGCTCTCGTCGACGGCCGGCCACGGCACGGTCTCGAGGTCGCCCGGACCCACGTGCTCCCACAGCTCGTTCGCGACGTGCGGCACGAATGGCGCCAGGAGGACGAGCGTCGTACGTACGGCGTCCGCGACCGCGGCGCGCAGCGCCGGATCGGCGGGCGGCGTCTCCTGGACGAGCTCGGCGTAGCCGTTCACCAGCTCCATCACCGCCGCCACGGCGGTGTTGAAGTGCAGCCGACGCTCCACGTCCTCGGTGACCCGGCTGATGGTCCGGTGGGTGAGGCGGCGGAGCGCCTTCGCGTCAGTGCTCTCGATACTCTCCATCTGGGCGGCGCCGTTGCCGGCGGCGCCCGGACTCTCGCGCAACCACTCGTAGCCGCGCACGACGACCCGCCAGAGCCGGTGCAGGAAGCGCGACGCGCCCTCCACCCCCTGGTCGCTCCACTCGAGATCGCGCTCGGGCGGCGCGGCGAAGATCGAGAAGAGCCGTGCCGTGTCCGCCCCGTAGCGCTGCACCAGATAGTCGGGGTCGACGACGTTGCCCTTCGACTTGCTCATCTTCGCCCCGTCCTTGATGACCATCCCCTGGGTCAGGAGATTGGTGAACGGCTCGTCGAGCGGCGGCGCGCCCGCGGCGCTCGTATAGCCGAGATCGCGGAGGGCGCGCGTGAAGAAGCGCGAGTACAGGAGATGCAGCACCGCGTGCTCGATGCCGCCGATGTACTGATCGACGGGCAACCAGTATCCGATCGCGTCCGTGTCGAAGGCGCGACGGTCCTCACCCGGCGCGGTGTAGCGCAGGAAGTACCAGGACGACTCGAGGAAGGTATCGAACGTGTCGGTCTCGCGCCGCGCGGGGGCGCCGCAGCTCGGGCACGTCGTCCGCACGAAGCGCTCGAGCTTCGCGAGCGGCGATCCGCCGATGCCGGAGAACTCGACGTCGGTCGGCAGCACGACCGGCAGGTCCTCGCGCCGCACCGGGACGACGCCGCAGGCGTCGCAGTACACGACCGGGATCGGCGCGCCCCAGTAGCGCTGGCGGGAGACGCCCCAGTCGCGCAGGCGGTACTTGGTCGTGGCGCGGCCGAAGCCGCCCTGCTCCGCGGCGGCGGTGATCGCGCCCTTCGCCTCCTCGCTCGCGAGGCCGTCGAACGGCCCCGAGGCGACGAGCCGGCCCGCATCGACGTACGCCTCGGCCATCGACGCCGGGTCGAGCGGCGGCGCGTGCTCCGGCTGCACGACGACCCGCATCGGCAGATCATGCGTGCGGGCGAACTCGAAGTCGCGCTGGTCGTGGCACGGCACGGCCATCACCGCCCCGGCCCCGTAGGCCATCAACACGAAGCTCGCCGCGTAGATCGGCAGGCGCGCGCCGGTGAACGGGTTGCGGCAATAGGCGCCGAGGAAGACGCCGTCCTTGCCCTCGGCGCGCTCGGCCTGCGGGAGGGCGCGCACCCGGCGCACGAACTCCGTCACCGCCGCCTCGTGCGGCGTCCCCGCGGAGAGCGTGCCGACCAGCGGATGCTCGACCGCAATGCTCACGAAGGTCGCGCCGAAGACGGTATCGGGGCGCGTGGTGAACACCGTGATGCCGCCCTCGCGATCGGCGAGCGGAAACGTCAGCTCGGCGCCGACGCTCTTGCCGATCCAGTTGCGCTGCATCGTGAGGACCTTCTCGGGCCATCCCGGCAGCGTGTCGCACGCGGCCAGCAGCTCGTCGGCGTAGGCGGTGATGCGCAGGAACCACTGCTCGAGCTCGCGCTCCTCGACGATCGACTCGCAGCGCCAGCAACGCCCGTCCTCCACCTGCTCGTTGGCGAGCACGGTCTGGCAGCGGGCGCACCAGTTGACCAGCGACTTCCGGCGGTACGCGAGGCCGCGCTCCAGCATCGCCAGGAAGAACTCCTGCTCCCAGCGGTAGTAGCGCGGGTCGCAGGTGGCGACCTCGCGGTCCCAGTCGTAGCTGAAGCCCATGCGGCGCAGCTGCGCGCGCATGTACTCGATGTTCTCGCGCGTCCAGATCGCGGGGTGGATGCCGCGCTCGATCGCGGCGTTCTCGGCCGGCAGGCCGAACGCGTCCCAGCCGATCGGGTGCAGCACGTTGTAGCCGCGCATGCGGCGCTGGCGCGCCACGACGTCGCCGATCGTGTAGTTGCGGACGTGCCCCATGTGGATGCGCCCCGAAGGGTACGGGAACATCTCGAGGCAGTAGAACTTCGGCCGTGCCGGATCGGCCGCCGCCGCATGCGTGCGTTGCGCGGCCCATCGTTCCTGCCAGCGCGTCTCGACGGCCTGCGGGTCGTAGCGGGCCTCGGGGCGCGCCGCCCTAGAGCTCACCCCGGCCCTCCTTCGCGCCCGCGAGGGTCGCGATGTGGTCGAGCACGCCATTCACGAAGGTCGGCGAATCCTCGCTGCCGAAGCGCTTCGCGATCTCGATCGCCTCGTCGATGGCGACGCTCGCCGGTACGTCGGCCCGGCCGATGATCTCGTAGGCGCCGAGGCGAAGGATGTTCCGGTCGATCTGCGACAGGCGCTCGAGGCGCCAGTGCGCCGTGCTGGCGGCGATCAGCTCGTCGAGGCGGGCGCGCATTCCGGCGACGCCGTCGACCAGCTCGGCCGCGAAGGCCCGCGACTCCTCGCTGCGCGCCTCCTCCTCGGGCTCGCCGAAATGCCGCCAGAGGTCGCCGGCGCACGGCGTCGCGTCGGCGCCCATCACGTCCAGCTGATAGAGCGCCTGCAACGCGAGCTCGCGGCCGCGCCGCCGGGTGCCGACCATCCCCTACCCCAGTACGCGGCCGAGCCGCGCCATCTCGATCGCGGTCACCGCGGCCTCGTAGCCCTTGTTGCCGTGGTGCGCGCCGGCGCGGTCCAGCGCCTGCTCGATCGTGTCGGTGGTGAGCATGCCGAAGGCGATGGGCAGGCCGTGATCGGCCATGATGCGGCCGAGGCCGCGGGTGACCTCGGCGGCGATGTACTCGAAGTGCGGGGTCTCGCCGCGGATCACCGCGCCGAGGCAGACGACGGCGTCGTAGCGGCCCGCCGCGGCGAGGCGGCGCGCCGCGAACGGCACCTCGAACGCCCCGGGGACGTGCACGACGACGGTCTCGTCGACCGCCACGCCGTGACGCTCGAGCGCCTCCAGCGCGCCGCGCAGCAGCGACTCGGTGACGGTCCGGTTGAAGCGCGACACGACGATGCCGATGCGCAGACCAGCCCCCTCGAGCGTTCCCGTGAATTCGCGGACGGCCATGGGGTCAGCTGATCAGCTTGAGGCCGCTGAAGAGATGGCCGAGCTTCTGCTGCTTGGTGCGGAGATACGCGATGTTGCCGCTGCGCGCCGGCACCTCGATCGGCAGCCGCTCGACGACCTCGATGCCGTAGTCCTGCAGTCCGGCCACCTTGCGCGGGTTGTTGGTCAGCAGGCGGACCTTGCGCACGCCGAGGTCGCGCAGAATCTGGGCGCCGATGCCGTAGTCGCGGAGATCGGACTCGAAGCCGAGCTCGAGGTTGGCCTCGACCGTGTCGCGGCCGCGGTCCTGCAACGCGTAGGCGCGGATCTTGTTGGCGAGACCGATGCCGCGCCCCTCCTGATGCATGTAGACGATCACGCCCTGGCCGAGCGACTCGATCAGCTCCATCGCGTGGCGGAGCTGGTCGCCGCAGTCGCAGCGCTCGGAGCCGAACACGTCGCCAGTGAGGCACTGCGAGTGCACCCGCACGAGGACCGGCTCGGACGCACGCGGGACGCCCTTCACGAGCGCCATGTGCTCGTGGCGGTCGACGGCATTGCGGTAGACGATTGCGCGGTAGGTGGCCCCCCCGGCGCTGGTGAAGTCGGCCTCGAGCGTGCGCTCGACGAGCATCTCGCTCCGCAGGCGATACGCGGCGAGCTGCGCCAGGGTCGCGCTCTTGAGGCCGTGCTCGCGGGCGAGCGCCGCGAGATCGCTGCGCTGCGCGACCGAGCCGTCGTCGCACAGCACGGTGCAGAGCACCGCGGCCGGCTTGAGCCCGGCGAGACGCATCAGGTCGACCGCCGCCTCCGGATGGCGCATGCGGGCGAGCACGCCGCCGCGCTGGACCTGGATCGGGACGACGTGGCCGGGCATCGCGAGGTCGCCCGGGCCGGCGCCGTCGGCGACCGTCACCGTGATGGTGCGGGCGCGATCGGCGGCGGAGATGCCGGTCGTGACGCCCTTGCGCGCCTCGATCGAGGCGCCGTAGGCCGGCTGCCCCTTGGCGCCCGGCGTCGCGAGCAGCGGGATGCCGAGATGGCGCATCCGGCCCTCGGTGAGCGCCACGCTCACGAGCCCACGCGCGTACGTCGCGAGGAAGTTGACCGCTTGCGGCGTGACCCGCTCCGCGGCGAGGCAGAGCGCGCCGTCTCCCTCCTGCTCGTCGACCAGGAGAACCATCTTCCCCGCCCGCAGGTCGGGCAGGAACTCTTCGATCGGGGACGTCATCGGGAGGGGTACTATAGCGGCTCCCCGCTAGTATTGCACCGCTCCCTCCCAGAGGAGGTCGGCCCCCAGGCGGATCACGCGCGAGCCCGCCAGGCGCGGTGTCCGGGCCAGGCGGGCGATGCCGAGGCCACCAAGCATCGGGCGGGCGTCACCACCGAGGAGACGCGGCGCCGACACCAGCAGCAGGCGGTCGACGAGCCGCTCGCGCAGCACCGCGGCGGCAAGATCGCCGCCCCCTTCCACGAGGATGCTGACGACCCCGCGCGCGCCGAGCGCGTCGAGGAGCGCGGCGATGCGCAGGCGGCCGTTCCGTCCGGGCAGCACGAGCACCTCGGCCCCCGTCGCCGCGATCGCCTTGCGGCGCCGCACGCTCGATGCCGGCGTCGTCGCGACGAGCGTCACCGCCTCCGATCGTTGTCGCACGACGCGCGCCCGCGGCCCGATCCGCAGGCGGCCGTCGACGACGACACGCAGCGGATCGCGCCCGCCGCGCACGCGGCAGGTGAGCGCCGGATCGTCGGCCAGCACCGTCCCCGCGCCGACCATCACCGCGTCGACGCGGTCGCGAAGCGCGTGCACGAAGCGGCGCGCCGGCGCGCCGCTCACCCAGCGCGACTCGCCGCTCGCGGTGGCGATCCGGCCGTCGAGCGACGCCGCCAGCTTGAGCAGCACGTAGGGCCGCCGCCGCACGACGAAGTGGCGCCACCACATCGTCACCTCGCCCGCCTCCGCCGCCAGGACGCCGGTCTCGGTCCGGATGCGTGCCGCGCCGAGGCGGCGCAGTCCGCGCCCGCGCACGCGTGGGTTCGGGTCGCCGATCGCCGCGACGACGCGCACGACGCCGGCGGCGATGACGGCGTCGGCGCATGGCGGCGTCCGCCCGTGGTGGCTGCACGGCTCGAGCGTGACGTAGAGCGTGGCGCCCCGGGCGCGCGCCCCCGCCTGCCGCAGGGCCACCACCTCGGCGTGCGGGCCGCCGGCGCGGCGGTGCCAGCCCTCGCCGACGATGTGGCCGCCCCGTACCACGACCGCGCCCACGGGAGGATTCGGGCTCGTCCGCCCGAGCCCGCGGCGCGCCAGGGCGACGGCGCGCGCCATGAAGCGCGCATCGTCCTCGGGCCGCGGCACCCGCGCTGCCATGGCTCAGCGCGCCCGCGGCTTGCGGGCGCGCGTCTCGCCGCGGGCGCGCGCCGGCTTGTCCACTTGCCGCTCGCCCCGGCGCTCCTTGATCAGCTGCTCGAGCTCCTCCATGAACTCGCCGATGTCCTGGAACGAGCGGTAGACGGAGGCGAAGCGCACGTACGCGACGGTGTCGAGGCCGTGCAGCTCACGCATCACCGCCTCGCCCACGGCCGAGCTCTGCAGCTCGCGCTCGCCGCGCTCCTGGAGCCGGCGCTCGATGCGGTCGACGATCGCCTCGATCTGCTCCATCGAGACCGGCCGCTTCTCGCAGGCGCGCTTCAGGCCGGCGACGATCTTCATCCGGTCGAAGCTCTCGCGCCGGCCGTCCTTCTTCACCACCATCGGCAGCGCATCCTCGGCGCGCTCGTAGGTGGTGAAGCGCCGATGGCATTCGAGGCACTCCCGCCGGCGGCGGATCACGTCGCCCTCCTGGGCGAGACGCGAGTCGATGACCTTGTTCTCGAGGTCGCGACAGAACGGGCACTTCAACGCGCGGCTCCGCGACGCCGATGCCCGGGATCGCGCGCGTCGCTCACGCCGCGCTCACCGTTTGGCGTAGATCGGAAAGCGTCGGCAGAGCGCGGCGACCTGGTCGCCGATCGCCGCAAGCGCGGCGTCGTCGCCGACGTGCTGGAGCGCGCGGGCGATCACGTCGGCGATCTGCGCCATCTCGGGCTCGCGCATGCCGCGCGTGGTGACCGCCGGGGTGCCAATGCGCACGCCGCTCGTCACCATCGGCGAGCGGGTGTCGAACGGCACCGTGTTCTTGTTCACGGTGATGCGAGCCTTGTCGAGCGTCTCCTCGGCGATCTTGCCGGTGAGCTCGCTGCCGCGCAGGTCGAGCATCATGAGGTGGACGTCGGTGCCCCCGGTCAGCAGGCGGAAGCCACGCTCGATCAGCGCCGCCGCGAGCGCCTTGGCGTTGGCGACGATCTGCCGCTGATAGTCCTTGAACGCCGGCGAGAGCGCCTCCTTGAACGCGACCGCCTTGGCGGCGATGACGTGCATCAGCGGCCCGCCCTGGTTGCCGGGAAAGATCGACGAGTTGAGGGCCTTCGCATGGCGCTCGGGGCAGAGGATCAGGCCGCCGCGCGGGCCGCGCAGCGTCTTGTGCGTCGTCGAGGTGACGAAGTCGCAGTACGGCACCGGGGACGGATGGATGCCCGCCGCGACCAGACCGGCGAAGTGCGCCATGTCGGTCATGAGGAGCGCGCCGCCCTCGTCGGCGGCGGCGCGGAAGGCCTTGAAGTCGAGCTCGCGCGGATAGGCGCTGTAGCCGGCGACGATCAGCTTCGGGCGATGCTCGCGGGCGAGCGCCGCGAGCTGGTCGTAGTCGAGGCGCTGATCGGACTCGCGCACGCCGTACGGGACGATCTTGAAGAACTTGCCGGAAAAGTTGACCGGGCTGCCGTGAGTGAGGTGGCCGCCGTGGCTCAGGTTCATCGCGAGAATGGTGTCGCCCGGCGCCAGCTGCGAGAAGTATACGGCCATGTTCGCCTGCGAGCCGGAGTGCGCCTGCACGTTGGCGTGCTCCGCGCCGAACAACTCGCAGGCGCGCGCGATCGCCAACCGTTCGATCTCGTCGACGAACTCGCAGCCGCCGTAGTAGCGCTTCCCGGGGTAGCCCTCGGCGTACTTGTTGGTGAGGACCGACCCCTGGGCCTCGAGCACCGCCTCGCTGACGATGTTCTCCGACGCGATCAGCTCGAGGTTGTCGCGCTGGCGCTGCGCCTCGCGCTCGATCGACGCGAAGACCTCGGGATCGGTGCGCTCCAGCTGACTAGTCATCGACGCGCGGAGGCCTGATCACTTGTGGCTTTCGATGTAGTTCACGACGTCCTGGACGGTCCGGATCTTCTCCGCGTCCTCGTCGGAGATCTCCATCTCGTACTCTTCCTCCAGCGCCATCACCAGCTCGACGATGTCGAGCGAGTCGGCGCCGAGGTCCTCGATGAACGAGGCTTCCGGCGTGACCTCTTCCTCGCTCACGCCGAGCTGCTCGCAGATGATTTCCCGTACCTTGGTCTCAACCGGAGACGCCATGCTTCCTCCTCACACGTACAATCCGCCGTTCACGTGAATGACCTGGCCGGTGATGTACGCTCCACCCGGGCCGGCGAGAAAGGTCACTGCCGCCGCGACGTCTTCCGGCCGTCCGAGACGCTGCAACGGTATGAGCGCCGTCACCATGTCACGCGCGGCGGCCTGCATGCCCTCTAACATGTCCGTCGCGATGAGTCCCGGCGCGACGGCGTTTACCGTAATTTCACGCGATGCGAGCTCGCGGGCCGCGGCCTTCGTGAAGCCGATCACGCCTGCCTTCGCGGCCGCATACGTCGCTTGTCCCGTATTACCCATGAAGCCGGCGACGGAGCTCACGTTGATGATCCGGCCGGTCCGGGCCCGCATCATGCCGCGCGTGACGGCCTTCGTGCAGTGGAAAACCCCCTTGAGGTTGACGTCGAGGACCCGATCCCACGCTTCCTCGCCCGTCCGAAGGATGAGCCCATCCGCCGAAACGCCGGCATTATTGACTAGAATCTCCACGTTGCCAAGGCGCGCCGCGACATCCTTCACGGCCGTCTCGACACCCGCGGCATCGGCGACGTCGAAGCCGACCGCTTCCGCCTGGCCGCCAGCGCCCGCGATCTCCGCGACCACCGCGTCGGCGGCGTCGCGCCGGGCGCGATAGTTCACCACGACGCGCGCGCCGGCGCGCGCCAGATCACGGGCAATCGCCGCGCCGATGCCGCGCGACGCACCGGTGACGAGGGCAAGCTTGCCCTCGAGCACGCCGCTCACGCGACGCTCGCGAGCGCGGCCCAGCCCTCGCCTTCGCCAGCGGCGCTCGCCTCGATCCCGAGCCGCATGCGCTGCAGGAGACGCGTCAGCACCTGTCCCGGACCGATCTCGAAAGCGCGCACGCAGCCGAGCTCGGCCAGCGCGGCCATCGATTGCGCCCAACGGACCGGGGCCGTGACCTGCTCGACCAGGAGCCGGCGCACGCGTGCGGCGTCGGCGTTGGGCGTCGCGTCGACGTTGGCGACGACCGGCAGCGCGAGCGCGCCGATCTCGACGTCGTCGAGCGCGCGCGCGAGCCCCTCCGCCGCCGGCGCCATCAGGCGGCAGTGGAACGGCGCGCTCACCGCGAGCCCCACCGTGCGCGCGCCGAGCGCGCGGGCCGCCGCGACGGCGCGATCGACGGCGGCGCGGTGGCCGGCGATCGCGATCTGGCCGGCGCCGTTGAAGTTGGCGGGCTCGACGATCTCGTCGCCCGCGCTCGCGCGCGCGCAGACACCGGCGAGCGCGTCGTCGGCGAGGCCGATCACCGCGGCCATCGCGCCCACGCCCTCGGGAACCGCGGACTGCATCAGCCGGCCGCGCAGACGGACCAATCGCAGCGCATCGGCGAAGCCGAGGGCGCCAGCGACCACGAGCGCGCTGTACTCGCCAAGGCTGTGCCCGGCGAGCCACGATGGGTGGAGGCCGACCGCCTCGGCGGCCGCGCGATAGCCCGCGATGCTGGTTGCGAGGATCGCGGGCTGGGCGTTCTCGGTGCGGACGAGCTCGTCCTCCGGCCCCTCGAAGCAGAGCTGGCCGAGGCGCACCCCGAGGGCCTCGTCCGCCTCCTCGAACGCGAGACGCGCAGCGCGATGCTCGCTCGCCAATCGCCGGCCCATGCCGACGCGCTGCGAGCCTTGACCGGGAAAGAGGAGGACGGAGGGCAGCACGGCCTGCGGCGCCGCGGGGTCGGCTCCGACCTCAGGCCTCTTGGACGGCGAGCACCTTGCGACCGCGATACTCCCCGCAGTGCGCGCAGGCGCGGTGGCGCAGCATCGGCTCCTGGCAGCTCGGACAGGTGATCCAGCTGGCCGGCGTGAGCGCGTCGTGCGCCCGCCGCTTGTCACGCTTCGTGCTCGAGGTTCTTCGCTTCGGTACCGCCATGACCCCTCCCCGGCGCCCTCAGTGGGGGCCGTCGATCTTCAGCCCGCGCAATACCGCCAGCCGTGGGTCGCCGGTTTCGACGGTACACGAGCAGTCGGTCAGGTTGCGGTTCGCACCGCACTGAGGGCACAGGCCGAGGCATTTTTCATCACAGAGCGGCCGAGTGGGCAAGGCAAGCAGCACCTGCTCGTAGACGAGCCGCGTCACGTCGACCTCCGTTCCACTATAGAACGAGTCCGCGAGATCGCCGGCCTTGAGCTCCTGCTCGCCCGTCAAACGGCTCTCGGGCCGCAGAACGACCGAGAAATCCTTGTCGACGTCGGCCTGGAAGGCGGCGAGGCAGCGGGCGCAGAACGCCGTCGCGGCGCCCCGCACCCGTCCCTCGAAGAAGAGGTCGTGCAACGAGCGCGAGAACGTGACCTGGACGTCGAGCGGCTCCGCGAGCTCGTAGTCGCAGCTGCTGCCGTTGCGCAGGATGCCGTTCAGATCCGCGACCGGCTCGCGGTACGCCAGCTCCGCGGGGACGGCCAGGATATCGTGGAGTTGAACCTTCATACGTCCCGACGCGGCCGTGACGCGCCCACTCATTTATATGTGCGGGCCGCCGGAGGGCACAAGCGGGCTCGCCGGGAGGCCCGGGCGCCGCTCAGTCGCCGTCGTCCCGGTCGGCGCGGCCCAGGACAGCCCGCTCGAGACGACGCACCCGCTGGAGGAGCGCCGGGAGGCGCAGGAGCGCCGCGGAGGCGCGGCGCCAGCGCGTCACCTCGATCGCCGGATAGCCGCCGACGATCCGTCCGGCCGGCACCGAGTTCGGCACCCCGCTCTGCGCGACGACCTGCACGCCGTCGCCGATCGTGAGGTGGCCGGCGGCCCCGGCCTGTCCGCCCATCTGCACGCCGCGCCCGATCTTCGTCGAGCCGGCGAGACCGACCTGGGCCGCAAGGAACGAGTGCGCCCCGACCTCGCAGTTGTGGCCGACCATCACCAGGTTGTCGAGCTTGGCGCCGCGGCGGATCACGGTCGCGCCGAGCGTCGCGCGGTCGACGGTGGTGTTGGCGCCGATCTCGACGTCGTCCTCGACGACGACGATGCCCGTCTGGGGAATCTTCACCGCCCCTTGCGGCGTCGGGGCGAAACCGAAGCCGTCGGCACCGAGCACGACACCCGCGTGCAGGGTCACCCGGTCGCCGATCACGACGTCCTCGCGCACGACGACGCCCGCGTGCGCGGTGAAGTCCCGGCCGATGCGCACGCCGGGGTAGATCGTCACGTGGGGATGAAGGACGCCGCCCGGACCGATCTCGACGTCCTCGCCAATCACCGCGTGGGCGCCGATCGAGACCGGCTCGGCGACGCGCGCCGTCGCGGCGACCACCGCCGTGGAATGGATGCCTGGCGGTGGCCGGCGCGGCACGTGGAAGAGACCGAGCGCCTCGGCGAACGCGAGATAGGGATTCGCCGTCCGCAAGGTCGCGCACGGCAGCTCGCCGGCATCCGCCGCGACGATCACCGCCGACGCCCTGGTGGCCGCCGCCTGGCCGGCGTAGCGCGGGTTCGCGAGGAACCCGACATCGCCCTCCCCGGCCTCCTCGAGCGCGCGCACGGCGCGAATCTCGATCGTGCCGTCACCACGCAGCTCGCAGCGGAGACGTTCGGCCAGTTCCGCGAGCTTCATGCGTCGCGCGCCGCCATCGGCTCGTGCTTTACGCGAAACCCGCCGGCTCCCGCAAACCGGACCACACGCCCACGCCTGGCGAATTTGCCGGCCTCCACACCCTATTGTACACATGGGCGGATGTCCGACGTGATCGATTTCGGCAAGGGCGACGGCCTCGTCCCCGTCGTCGTACAGGATGACGCCAGCGGTACCGTCCTGATGCTGGCCTACATGAACCGCGCCGCCTTCGAGCGTACCGTCGCGAGCGGCTACGCGACCTACTGGAGCCGCTCGCGCCGCGACTTCTGGGTGAAGGGCGAGACCTCCGGCCATCGCCAGCTCGTGCGCGCGATCCACGTCGACTGCGACGGCGACACGGTCCTGCTGCGCGTGGTGCAGCAGGGCGGCGCCGCGTGCCACGAGGGCTACGAGAGCTGCTTCTTCCGCCGCCTGGACGGCGACGCGTGGCGCGTCGTCGCCGAGCGCGTCGTCGATCCCGCCACGCTCTACCCGAAGAAGTCATGAGCGTCCTGCGGCTCGGCATCCCGAAGGGCAGCCTCGAGGAGGCCACCGTCGAGCTGTTCCGCAAGAGCGGCTGGCGGATCAAGGGCGGCGATCGCAGCTACTTCCCGTCCGTCGACGATCCGGCGCTGCGCTGCAACCTGATCCGCGCCCAGGAGATGGCGCGCTACGTCGAGTCGGGCACGCTCGACGCCGGCATCACCGGCCACGACTGGATCATCGAGAACGACTCCAAGGTCGAGGTGATGCGCGACCTCGTCTACTCGAAGGCCTCGCTGCGGCCGACGCGCTGGGTGCTCGTCGTGCCCGAGCGCTCGCCGGTGCAGCGGCCCGAGGATCTCCAGGGCAAGAAGATCGCGACCGAGCTCGTCAACTACACGCGCCGGTTCTTCGCGGAGCGCAAGATCGCCGTCGACGTCGAGTTCTCGTGGGGCGCCACCGAGGCGAAGGCCGCCGAGGGGCTCGTCGACGCGATCGTCGAGGTCACCGAGACCGGCAGCACGCTACGCGCCAACGGGCTCCGCATCGTCTGCGAGCTCTTCCAGTCGAATCCCCAGCTCATCGCCAACCACACCGCGCTCGCCGATCCGTGGAAGCGCGAGAAGATCGAGCAGATCGGCCTCCTTCTGCTCGGCGCGCTCCAGGCGGAGATGCAGGTCGGCCTCAAGTTGAACGCCCCGAAGGCGCAACTCGAGACGATCGTCAGGTTGCTCCCGAGCATTACCGCGCCAACCGTCTCGAACCTCTACGGGACGGACTGGCTTTCCGTCGAGAGCGTCATCGCGGAAAGCGTCGTGCGCGAGCTGATTCCGCAGCTGCTGCGCGCGGGCGCCGTTGGCATCATCGAGTATCCGCTCAACAAAGTGATCTGAGCGGCCGGACGCGTCCGCGTCCGCCGATGGTGCCGCGACTCCGGCTCGCGGTTGACCCGCGCACGAGCGTTTGCGCTCCACCTGCGGCCACGTGGGCCCAATGTCGGCGTGCGACTCCCGGCGGATGAAAAAAGTGTTGACGTGCGCATTGCGCGAGCGCATGCGATGCGGCGGCATTCGATGACCACGTCCACTTCCCCAGGAGATCGCCATGAAGACTGAGGATCGCCGTCGTTCGCTCCGTCCCCGCCAGCTCGCCGGAGCCTCGAGCGGGATCTCGGCCGCCGTCGTGCTGATGCTTGCCGCCGCGATGCTGCTCGGCGGCGCGCTGCTCGACGGGCGCACGACCTCGGCGGGCGGTCCACAGCCGAGCCTCACGCCGACACCGACCGCGACGGACTCCGGGACACCGACCCCGGCAGGGACGGCGCAGGCCGTGCCGCTCGATCATTTCTCCTGCTACGAGTCGCACGGCGGAACGGCGCCCCGTATCACCGTCACGCTCGACGACGTATTCGGTCCGGGCACGGTCGCCGTTGGCGCCCCGAAGCGTCTGTGCGCCCCGGCCGACAAGAACACCGAAAATCCGGCGGCCGCGATGGATCCCGATCACCTCGTCGGCTATCGCATCGTGCAGCGCTCGCCGCGATTCGAGCGCCTGCGGAACGTGACCGTGACCGACCAGTTCGGTCCGCACACCCTCGACCTCCTGCGGCCGGACTTCATTTTCGTCCCGAGCGCCAAGGGCGTC
>DASXLI010000037.1:0-7449 GCA_036496285.1 Binatia bacterium | reverse complement strand
GACGACGCTGTTCTCGATGTCGTCGATCGACTGGATGTAACCGCGCCCGCGCACCATGAACTCGGTGCCCGCGAACTCGAGCAGGCGGCCGCCGACGTCGGCGTTGCTCTTCTTCACCGCGGCGATCAGCTCGGGGAGGGGGACGTCGTAGGCCAGCAGGAGGTCGGGGTCGGCGTTGACCTGGTACTGCTTCACGAACCCGCCGACGGCCGCGACCTCGGCGACGCCTGGCACCGCCTGCAGGTGATAGCGCAGGTACCAGTCCTGCAGGCTGCGCAGCGACGCGAGGTCGTGCGTCCCCGAGCGGTCGACGAGCGCGTATTGGTAGACCCAGCCGACGCTCGTCGCGTCGGGTCCGATCTCGGTGCGTACGCCGTCCGGCAGACGGGGGAGGATCTTGCTCAGGTACTCGAGCACGCGCGAGCGTGCCCAGTAGAGGTCGGTGCCGTCCTGGAAGACGACGTAAACGTACGAGTAGCCGAAGTCGGAGAAGCCGCGCACCGCCTTGATGCGCGGCGCGCCGAGGAGCGCGGTCGCGATCGGGTAGGTGACCTGATCCTCGAGGATGTCGGGGCTGCGGTCCCAGCGCGAGTAGATGATGACCTGGGTGTCCGACAGGTCGGGGATCGCGTCGAGCGGGATGGCCCGCACCGCCCACCACGCGCCGACGAGCGCGACGGCGGCGAAGATCAGCACGAGGAAGCGGTTCGTCGCGCTGAAGCTGATGATGCGATTGATCACGGCGTCGGCTCCGCGGCCGGCTTCTTGAACGCCGCCAGTGCGGAGCGGAAGCGCGACTCCGAGTCGATGAGGAAGTTGGCGGAGGTGACGACGGTCTCGCCCGCCGCCACGCCGTCGAGCGCCTCGTAGTAGCTCTCCGTGGCGCGGCCGAGCGTCACCGCGCGCGGCTCGAACGTGCCGCCGTCCTTCACCACGAAGACGATCTGCGCCGAGCCGGTGTCGAGCACGGCGTCGCGCGGCACGGCGAGGCGCTCGCCGATCGGCACGTGGATCGTGACCTTCACGAACGCCTCGGGGCGGAGGCTCCGGTCCGGTGTCGGCACCAGCACGCGCACGCGCACGGTGCGGGTCGCCGGGTTGAGGATCGGGTCGACCGCCGTGACGTTCGCACGGTACGTGCGGCCCGGCACCGACGGCGCGGTGATCTCGACCGGTTGGCCCGCCGCGACGAGCGGCGCCTCGTACTCGTAGACCTGGGCGTAGACCCACGCGGTCTCCGCCGGCAGGAGGAGATTCGTCGGGTCGTCGCGCTCGCGCGCCGCGGCCTCGATCTGCGCATCAGAGAGGCCTTGCTGGCGGAGGCGCAGCGCCGCCGAGCGCACGATGGCGTCGGAGCTGCGCCGCGCCTCGGGCCAGGCGCTGTCCTTCGTCGTCGCGCGGCCGCGCAGCGCCTCGCGGTACTCGAGGATCGCCTGATAGAGCGCCGGATCGTACGCCACGCGCCCGACGGCGTGGATGTCGAGCGCGAGCGGGCGCACCGCGAGCGGCGCCGTCGTCACGCCGATGAGCTGCTGGCGCTCGGGCGTGAGGGTGAACGGCGCGTGGCCCGGCACGCCTCCTCTGTCGTCGCTCATCTCGTCCTCGTAGACGGGGATGTAGTCCATCCCCATCTCGTCCTTCGCCGGCACGGGCGAGGTGACGTCGGGCCGCATCGGATGGCGGTAGGTGACGATCTTCCGCTGCCCCGGCCGCGCCGCGGCCGCCGCCGGACTCGGCGCCGTGCCTTCCACGTAGTCGAGCTTCATCCCGCAGATCGGACAGGTGCCGGGTTTGTCCGAGACGACCTGCGGGTGCATGGCGCACTGGTAGAAGCCCTGCTGCGGTGCGGGTGCGGGTGCGGCGGCGGACCGCCACGTGGTCGGCCGCGTCGCGACCGTCCAGGCGCCCGTGCCCGCCGCGACGAGCAGCGCGGCGAGGAGAACGCGTTTGGCGAGCTTACCCATGGTGATGGCCCCCCTTGTCCGGGGGCTGCGCGGCGCGCGGCAGCTCCTTGCCGACTGCGCGCTCGAGATCGGCGTAGGCGCGCTCGAACTCGACCTGCGCCTCGATGTGCTCGGTGTGGACCATCTCGATCTGCCGCAGCGAATCGATGAGGGACATGAAATCGACGGCGCCCGTCTGGTAGGCGCTCTCGGTCACGGCGAACGCCTGCTCGGCGTGCGGCACATGCGCGGAGGCGAAGAGATCGTGCTGCGCGCGCGCCGTCTCGGCGCGGACGAACGCCAGCGCGACCTCGCGCCGGACGCGATCCTCGCTGCGCCGCAGCTCGGCCTTGCGCGACGCGAGCCGGGCGTTGGCCTCCTCGACGCCGGCGTCGTACTTGCCCGGCTGGGCGATCGGCACGGTGACGGCGGCCATCGCGCCGAACCCGTCGCTGCCGTGCGCGTTCACGAAGCGCGAGAACGCCACCTCGAAGTCCGGCAGGCGCGCCCGCTCCGCCTGGCGCACCGCCGCCTCCTCGCGGGCGATGGCCGCGTGCTGCGCCGCGACTTCCGGACGCTGCGCGAGGGCGACGGCCGTCGCGTCCTCCACGCTCATCGGCAGGAGCGTCGGCGGGGGATCCTCCGGGATCGCAAACGGGTCGGTGGCCGAGCGGCTGAGCACCTCGCGCAGATCCGCCTCGGCGCCCTTCACGGCGAGCTTCGCCGTCTCGAGCCGGTTCAGCAGGTGCGCCAGCTCCACCTCGGCGCGCAGTACGTCCGCCTGCGAGACCTCGCTCGTCGCATACTTCTGCTCGGCGATGCGCGCGACGCGCTGCACGAGGTCCTTCTCGCGCGTGTAGACGGCGATCAGGCGGTGCCCGCTCCACAGCTCGTAGAACGCCTTGGTCACGGCGGCGACGACGTCGAGCTCGGCGCCGCGCGCCTCCGTCGCGGTCATCTCGGCGTCGCGCGTCGCCACCTCCGCCGCCAGCGCGCGCTTCCCGAAGAACGGCAGCTTCTGCGAGACGCGGAAGATGTTGTTGTCCGCCTGGTCGACGCGAAACGAGTCGGGGAAGTTCCACCCTTCCCAGCTCAGCACCGGGTCCTCGAGGGCGGAGACGCGCGCGGGCACGGCGGCCGCCGCCCGCGTACGCGCCGCCGCCGCGCTCAGGTCGGGGTTGTGGGCCTTGGCCTCCGCGACGAGATCGACGAGGCGCAGGCGCTCGGCCGGCGGGGGCGGGTCATCGGCGGCGCGCGCCGAGACGGCGCCCGCGAGCGACAGCGCCGCGACCAACCAGATGAGACGTCCAACGTGAGACTGTTCCATGATTCGCTCTCCATCGGGCCGAAGCGGCCCACGTGACGGACTTGCGGCGGACGCCCACGACGGACGGCGGCCGCGTCACCGCGCGCCGTGAAGCTCGGCGCGCGCTGGGAGCGAGCTCAGATGAGGAGGATGCAGCTCAGCGCGAGCTGGGGCGGCGGATCGGCGCTGCAGCCGAACGCCGGCACACCGTGCGAGCGCGCGAGCGCGACGGGGAAGACGGACGGGAGCGCGGCAACGACGAAGGCCGGGCTGAGCGCCGGCGCCGCGAGTCGGGGTGCGTCCGGCGAGAGCTGCGGCGCCGAGCAATACCGGCACTCCGACGCACCGCGCTTCGGTGCGCTCTGCGATGGCGCGCCCTTCCGGCAGCAGGCATGTGCCGATGCCTGCGCCGCGCCTTGCACCCGGCTGCTCGCGGCCAGGGCCGGCTGCGCACAGACGCAGAGCAGGTGGGCGACGAACGCCAGCACGAGAAGCGGAACCAGCCGTCGTCGCCGCGAGCGCATCACCTGAAATGGTAAGTCACGCTTTGCGTGATGTCGAGGGGGTCGTTTTTCCGCTGGCGGCGGCGGTGCTTGCGGCCGCCGGGGCCTTCCTTCAGCCTGATGGGACGAGGGTCACGCCATGGCGAGCGTCAGCGCGAAGCGGGGGATCATCGGCATCCTGACCGGCGGCGGCGACGTGCCAGGCCTCAATCCGGCCATCCGTGCCGTCACCATCCGCGCGCTCCGCGAGGGCTATCAGGTGATCGGCCTCCGGCGTGGCTGGGCGGGGACGGTGGAGATCGTGCGCGACCCGAGCGCCGACAACACGAACAACTACCAGATCCTCAGCGAGGAGACCGTCAGCAGGGCGGGGCGCACGGGCGGCACGTTCCTGCATACCTCGCGGACGCGCCCGAGCAGGATCAAGCGCGCGGACCTCCCGGACACGCTGCGCGAGCGCTACACCGCCGACGTCAACGACGTCACCGACGAGGTGCTGAAGAACCTCGACTTCCTCGGCATCGACTACCTCATCCCGATCGGCGGCGACGACACGCTCAGCTACGCGGTCGAGCTGTCCAAGCGCGGCGTCAAGGTGATCGCCATCCCGAAGACGATGGACAACGACGTCCCGGGGACGGACTACTGCATCGGCTTCAGTACCTGTGTCACCCGCACCATCAACATGACGAACAGCCTGCGGACGTCGGCGGGCTCGCACGAGCGCCTGCTCGTGATGGAGGTGTTCGGCCGCTACGCGGGATTCACCGCGATGGTGCCGACCATGGCGGGCGCCGCCAACCGTTGCGTCATCCCCGAGCACAAGTTCGACATCGAGCAGCTCACCGAGCTGCTGGTGCGCGACCGCAACCGCAACCTGAGCCGCTACGCCGTCGTGCTGGTCTCCGAGGGTGCGACGTTCGAAGGCAGCGAGATGGTCTTCCAGAGCTCGAGCACCGACGCCTACGGCCACGCCAAGCTCGGCGGCATCGGCGACATCGTCTCCGCCGAGCTGGAGCGGCGCTCGCCCAAATACAATGACGGCCATCCGGTCCACACCCTCACCCAGAGGCTCGGCTACCTCGTGCGCGGCGGCGACCCGGACGCGATCGACTCGATCGTGCCGATGGCCTACGGCAACCTCGCGCTCGACCTGATCCTGAAGGGCATCCACGGCCGCCTCGTGGTGCTGAAGAACGGCCGCTACGACAACCTGCCGCTCGACGTCGTGACCAGCACGAAGAAGCTCGTGAACGTCGCGGAGAGCTACAACGTCGAGCGCTTGCGGCCGCACTACAAGAGCTTCGAGATGCGGCCGCTCTTCCTGGTGTCGAGCGAATCGTAGGCGAGCCGTTCTCCGGACGGCGGCCGTGCAATTGAACGGTGCGCCCCCACGAGAAATCCGCTAGCCTCGATCCCCGTGGCCGAGCAGGAGCCGGGGACGAGGAGGGGAGGGGTGCCGCGCGTCGTGCTGGCGCTCGTCCGGGTCGGCGTCGCGCTCGCCGTCTTCGCGCTGATCCTCACGCGCATCGACCTCGCCGGCGTCTGGGAGTCGCTGCGCGACACGTCGCTCGCGGCGTGCTTCCTCGCGTTCGGCGTCTGGATGGTCGGCTGGCTGATCGTGTCGCACCGTCTCGCGCTCCTGATGCAGGCGCAGGACGTGCAGATCGGGACCTTCGAGGCGCTGGAGATCAACCTCGCGACGCTCTTCTGGGGGCTCTTCCTGCCCGGCGGCAACATCACCGGCATCGCCGTGCGCTTCTACCGCCTCGCGCGTGCCGGCGGCCGCTACGCCGCCGGCCTCCTCGCCATGGCGGGCGACCGCCTGACCGCGACCGGCGCCGTCTCGTTGATCGGCATCGTGTGCTGGTTGCTCGACCGCCAGGCACAGCGCGGACCCGCGATCGTCGTGCTGGTCCTCGGCGCGATGATCTTCACTGCGACCATCCTGCCGCTTGTCGCTGCCGAGCGCGTGCGCCGGCTCGCGCGCTGGCTGCACGGCGGCAGCCTCGGCTGGCTCGAGGCGCCGGTCCGCCGCGCCTGGCAGGGCTTCGAGGCGATCGCGCGGCTGCCGCCCCGGACGCTCGGCCTCCTCATCTTCCTCTCCTGCCTGGCGCAGGGTCCGGGCATCCTCGCCTACGAGATCCTGGCGCACGCGCTCGGGCTCTCCCTCTCCTTCGTGACGCTCGGCTGGGTGCGGAGCGTGGTGCTGATCGTCACCGCGCTGCCGATCTCGATCGGCGGCCTCGGCGTGCGCGAAGGGGTGCTGTTGATCCTGCTGCGGCCGTACGGCGTCGCCGATCACGACGCGCTCGCCTTCTCCCTCCTGATCTTCGCCGTCACCATGGTGTGGACCGGCATTCTCGGCGGCCTCTTCGAGCTGCTGCGCTGGCTCGCGCCGCGGGCGCCGGCGGCGCCGCGCATGCAAGGTGATACGGTGGAGTGATGCGGCTCGGCGTCGTCATGCCCTACTGGCTCGACCGCCCCGTGCTCGAGGCGGCCGGCATCGGCGAGACGGCGGATCGGCTCGGGTACGGGTCGCTCTGGATCGGCGAGATGCTGACCTTCGACGCGTTCGCGCTCGCGGGCGCCCTCGCCCGGACGACCGCGCGCATCGCGATCACGGTCGGGCCGCTGCCGGTCGCGACGCGCGACCCCGCAGCACTGGCGCTCGGCGTGGCGTCGGTGAGCGCGCTCGGCGGCCGGCCGGCGCATCTCGCGCTCGGCGCCTCCACGCCGGCGGTCGTCGAGCGCTGGCACGGCCGACGCTGGCAGCCGACGGTCGCGCGCGTGCGGGAGTGCGTCGCGGCGGTGCGTCCGATCCTCGCCGGCGAGCGCTCGCGCTTCGCGGGCGCGCACACGGCGACCGACGGGTTCCGTCTGGCTGCCGGTCCGCAACCCGGGACGACGATCGCCGTCGCGGCGTTCGGCGCGCGCATGATCGCGCTCGCGGCGACGATCGCCGACCGCGCCGTCGCAAACCTCGTGACGGTCGCGCAGCTCGCGCGCATCCGCGAGGCGCTCGACGCAGCGGCGCGCGCGGCGGGGACGCCGCCGCCGCCGCTCACCGTCTGGGTGCCCGCCGCGCTCGGCGTCGGCGAGCGCGCGCTCGCGGAGCTGCGGCGCCAGCTCGTACTGTACGTCGGCGCGCCCGGCTACGGCGAGATGTTCGCCGACGCCGGCCACGGCGACGTCGTGGCGCTGGCACGGAGCGGCGCCCATCCGCGCGCCGTCGCGGAGGCGGTCACGCCGGAGCTCATACGCTCGGTGTGCGTGTCGGGAGACGCGGCGAGTGTGCGCGCCGGCCTCGCCGCCTACGGCGCGGCCGGCGCGGACGAGGTCGCGGTCGTGCCGGTCACCGCGGAGGACACGAACGGCGAGCGGCTCCTGCGGGCGCTCGCGCCGGCGTGATCAGCGCGGGTCGACGTAGCGGAGCGCGGCCTTCGGCAGCGGCTGGCGGCACAGCACGCAGTTGCCGTTGAGGCTCGGTTGCGCCGGCGTGTCGCGCGGGTCGGCGGGTCGGAGCCAATGCGTGATCCGCTCCATCAGCCCGCGGTAGTCGGACACCGGCTTCGGGATGAACTCGTTGCAGCCGGCGTGCAGCGCGTAGGCCTCGACCCCGGGGCTCGCGGTGACGCTGAGCGCGAGAATCGGCACCTCGCGTCCCGTCGGCAGCTCGCGGATGCGGCGGGCCGCC
>DASXLI010000036.1:0-70579 GCA_036496285.1 Binatia bacterium | reverse complement strand
TTCGCCGACCACTTCGAGCGCGACGTCGTCGACGGCACGACGAGCGTGACGCTCGGTCCGGCGAGCGCGCGGCTCGCGTGGGACGCCCATCCGGCCGGCGACGTCCTCACCCTGCCCTGGTCGGCGGACGCGCCGCTCGCGCTCGCGCATCAGGGCGGCGGCGCACCGTGGGTGACCGTGCAGGCGCGCGCCGCGCTGCCGCCCACCGAGCCGCACGCGCACGGGCTCCGTGTCACACGGACCGTCGGCCGCGTGGGCGACGCGGCCTCCGGCGCCCCGCAGGCGGCGGGCAATGCCCTCCACGTCGGTGATCTCGTCGCGGTGCGACTCGAGATCGAGGCCGAGGCGGACACGCCCTGGGTGGTGGTGAGCGATCCGCTGCCGGGCGGCGGGTCGCACGTCGGCGGCGGCGCCGCGCCGGCCGAGTCGACGCCGCGCGCCGCGGACGCGGCCGCGGGCAGCGCAGGCGACCTGGACGAGGCCGCCACGACGCCGCTCTTCGTCGAGCGCGCGCAGGAGGCCTTCCGTGCCTACTTCGATCTGCTGCCCAAGGGGCGGACGGTCGTCGAGCACACGCTGCGGGTCAACCAGCAGGGACGCTTCCTGGTACCGCCGACCCGGGTCGAGGCCATGTACGCGCCCGAGGTCTACGGCGAGGTCCCGAACGCGCCCGTGGCGGTCGAACCGTGAGACGTCCCTCGCAGCGGATGCGCGCGCTGCCGGCCGTGGCGGTCGCGACGGCGCTCGTGCTCGGCGGCGCCGCGCTCGCCGGGCGCGGCGCACCGCCGATGCCGTCCTTCGCCGACGTGCGCGCGGCGCATCGTCCATCGGACGCGAGACTCCTCGATCGCAACGGCATCGTGCTGCAGGAGATGCGCACCGATCCCCATGTCCGCCGCCTCGACTGGGTGGCGCTCGCGGAGGTCTCGCCGGCTCTGCGGAACGCGATCGTCGCGGCCGAGGACCGGCGCTTCTCCGCGCATCGCGGCGTCGACTGGCGCGCTCTCGCGCGCGCGGCGCTGGCGCGTGTGGCCGGCCGGCCCGCCGGCGGCGCCAGCACCATCACGATGCAGCTCGCGGCGCTCCTCGACGGCGCGAGCGACGCAACCAGCCGGCGCGACCTCGGCGCCAAGTGGCGGCAGATGCGCGGCGCATGGGCGCTCGAGCGGCGCTGGTCGAAGGACGAGATCCTGGAGGCGTACCTCAACCGGGTGACGTTCCGCGGCGATCTCGAAGGCGTCGGCGCCGCGGCGTCGGTGCTCTTCGGCAAGGCACCGCACGGCCTCGGCACCGGCGAGGCGCTCGTGCTCGCCGCGCTGCTGCGTGCGCCGAACGCCGACGCCGCCGCGATGGCGGCGCGCGCCCGTGCCCTCGCCCACGTCGTCGGCGAGCCGGACGCCGACGTCGCGGGCGCGGCAACGCACGCCGCCGCGCGCGACGTGCGCATGGCGCGGGCGGCGTCCGCACCGCATGCCGCCCGGCGGCTGCTCGCCGCGGACGCCGCGGGCGACGTGCGCTCGACGCTCGACGCCGCGCTGCAGCGGGTCGCCAGCGAGAGCCTGCGCCGTCAACTGCTCACGGTGCGCGAAGGGCGCGTCGGCGACGGCGCCGTGCTGGTCGTCGACGACGAGAGCGGCGACGTGCTCGCCTACGTCGCGAGCAGCGGCGAGCTCTCGCGCGCCCGCGACGTCGACGCGATCGTCGCGCGCCGCCAGCCCGGCTCGGCGCTGAAACCGTTCCTCTATGCGCTCGCCTTCGACCAGCGCCTCCTCACGCCGGAGTCGCTGATCGACGACGCGCCGCTCGAGATCGGCGTCGCCGGCGGCATCTACCGTCCCGGCAACTACGACGAGCGCTTCCACGGCCTCGTGCCGGCGCGGGTCGCGCTCGCGTCGTCTCTCAACGTGCCGGCGGTGCGGACCCTCGGCCTGGTCGGCGGCGAGGCGTTCACCGCGCGCCTGCGCGCGCTCGGCTTCGCCGGCTTCCGCGAGAGCGCCGAGTTCTACGGCCCCGCCGTCGCGCTCGGCTCGGCCGAGGTGAGCCTGTGGGAGCTGGTGAACGCCTACCGGACGCTCGCGAACGGCGGCGTGTGGACGCCGATCCGCCTCGCGCCCGCCGCGGGCGGCGGGGACGCGGCGCCCCAACACGATAATGGTAGCGAGGCGGCACACCGCGACAACGGCACCGACGCGGCACACCGCGTCTACGGCGCGGCCGCGGCGGCGCGCGTCGCCGACATCCTCGCCGACCGCGAGGCCCGGAGCCTCACGTTCGGCCTCGAGAGCCCGCTCGCGACGCCCTTCTGGACGGCGGTGAAGACCGGCACCAGCAGCGACATGCGCGACAACTGGTGCGTCGGCTTCTCCGCGCGCTTCACGGTCGGGGTCTGGGTGGGGAACGCGTCGGGCGCCTCGATGCGGCAGGTGAGCGGCATCACCGGCGCCGCGCCCGTCTGGGCGGAGGTGATGGCGTGGCTGCACCGCACGACCCCGAGCGTCGCGCCCTCCGCGCCACCGGCCGAGAGCCCGGCGCCCGCCGCCGCCGCGCCGGCGCGGATCGCGGCCCCGGTCGCGGGGACCCGCCTCGCCCTCGACCCCGACCTGCCCGCCGACCGCCAGCGCGTGCCGTTCGTCGCGAGCGGCGCCGATGCGGCCATGCGCTGGCGCATCGACGGCGCCGACGCCGGCCCGGCATCGCAGCCGCTCCTCTGGGAGCCGCGCCGCGGCGCGCACCGCCTCGAGCTCGTCGACGAGGCGCGCCGGTCGCACGACGCCGTCGACTTCAGCGTGCGCTGAGCGTCAGAGGCCGGTCAGGCCGCCGTCGACCGCCAGCGTCTGGCCGGTCACGTAGACGCTCTCGTCCGAGAGGAAGAAGAGCACGGCGTAGGCGATCTCCCAGCCGGTCGCCTGGCGCCCGAAGGGCACCGGCGTGCGGCCGCGCGACGGCCGGCCGGCGCTGGTCAGACGGCCGAGCGGCGTATCGACCAGGCCGGGACAGATGACGTTGGCGCGGATGCCGCGCGCCGCGCCCTCGAGCCCGACGTGGCGCATCAGCCCGCCGAGCGCCGCCTTGGAGGCGTCGTAGGCGGGGAGGCGGGAGCCCGCGCGCAGCGACGCGATCGAGGAGATGAAGACGATCGGCGAGCCGTCGGCGAGGCGCGGCAGCGCCTCGCGGCAGCACAGCACCGGCGCGCGCAGGTTCACCGCGAGCGTCGCGTCCCACTCGTCGGGCTTGATCGTGGCGAGGCCGAGCGCGCCGACGCCGATGCCGACGTTCAACACCATGCCGTCGAGGCCACCGAGCTGCTGCGCCGCCTCGCCCACCATGCGCACGATGTCCGCCTCGCGCGCGACGTCGGCGACGATCGCGCGCGCCGTGCCGCCGGCGCCCCGGATCAGCTCGACGGTCGCGGCGGCGCTCTCGGCGTTCAGGTCGGCGACGGCGACCGCGGCGCCCTCGCGCGCGCAGAGCACCGAGATGGCGCGCCCGTTGCCGATCGGATCGGTCGCGGCGTCGAACGTGCGCTGGCCGCCGCCGACGACCAGGATCCTGCGGCCGTCGAGGCGGGCGCGCCCGGCGCTCTTGCCCTCCGAGGCCGCGCTCGGCGGCCGCACGTAGCGCTCGGTGTCGGACATCGGTCGGCCTCCTCGCTCAGGGCTCGCCCGAGCAATAGTCCCCGGACGCGATCGGACGCAACGCGGCAACGGGACGGTTGTAGAGGTACACCCAGGCGGCAACCCGCCGCCCGTCGTCGAGCACGACATCGGCGCGCTCGCGCCGGTACAGGCCGCGCGCCCGCTCGACGGGATCACAGCCCTCGTAGCGATCGAGGTCGGCGAGCGTCGAAGGCACGCGGAGCCGGTAGACCTCGCCGCGCACCCGCCGCGTCTCTCCCTGCGTCGCGACGAGCCCGGGATAGTCCGCGACGAGATAGAGGCGGCCGGCGACGGAGCCCTCGCCGACCGGCTCCGCCGCGCGCGCGAGGCGCGCGTGCGCCCGATGCCCGCTCGCGCGGCGCAGGGTCCCGTACACGAAGATCAGGTCGGGATCCGCCACCGCGTCCCGGGGCGCTACTTCGAGCCGGGCGGCAGCACGCCTCCGGACGAGGAGCCGGTGCCGGGCGGAAGATGCCGCTGGCCGGGCATGTTGATCTTGAACTCGCGCCTCGTGTAGCCCGCGGGCACCTCGAAGCGCTGCGCGTCGATCGCTTTGCGCTCGATCTTGACCACGCGCAGCTCGGTGCGCGGCTGGCCGGCGCGAAACGTGCGGACGCGGACGGGCAGGCCGTCGAGCATCTCGAACAGCTCGAGCGCATCGTCCTGCGTCCGGGCGCCGAGCGCGCCCACCGTGTCGTCCTCGAAGGTGTTCAGATCGCGCAGCGCGCCGAGATCGGCCTTGCCGATGCCCGTCGCCTTCCAGTCGGCGACGCACACCTCGCGCAGCTTCTCGCCATTGCGCAGCACCTCGACCTCGTGGCACGGGATGCCGCCGACCTTGTCGGTGCGGCCTGTCGGCTGGATCGTCGGGGGCTCGCGCTTCTTCTTCGGCGCCCCCTGCGCCAGGAGCCGCAGCATCTCGGCGCGCTTCTCCGGCGGGACCTTGTCGAAGTCCTTCTCCATCTGCTTGCGGGTGGCGTCCGACTGGGCGACCATCTCCTGCATGCGCGCGCGGTCGACCTCGGTGTAGGTGCGGCGCTTGTCGTTCACGCTCCACATCACGTTGCGGTCACCGCGGAAGATGAGCACGGCCTCGCTGCCGTTCTGACGGGTCAGCTCCATCCGCAGCCGGTCGCTCTCGAGCTGAATCCGGCCCGGGCTTGACGGCCGCGATTGCGACTTTCCCGCCTCGGTCGCATCGGCGAGCTCGGTCGTGAGCTCGACGCCCGCATGCACCGCGGGCACCCGCGCCACTACCATCCCAACCATCGCGCCGCCGCACAGAAGCGCACGCGCGCATTGCCGTCCGATCGATGTCCGTCGCACGATAGCGCTGCTCGCATCCGCGAGGGTCGCTGTCAAGCCGACCTGGCGCGGGTCGCGCTCGCGTCGGCGCCGCGTGCGGCCGGCGGCAGCGGGATGAACGCGCTCGTGCGCGCGACGTACTCGGCATAGCGCGGCCGGCGCCGCGCCATCCCGTGCTCGAGCATGGGGATGCCCGAGACGCGCACCAGTAGCACGGTCACGATCGCGGGCGAGACGATCGTCCACCAGGCGCGCGTGCCCTCGACGGTGACGAGAAAGAGCCCCCACCAGAGCACGACCTCGCCGAAGTAGTTCGGGTGGCGCGACCAAGCCCAGAGCCCCGTGTCCAGCACCTGGTCGGCATTCGAGCGCCCGCGGCGGAAGCGCGTGAGCTGCAGATCCGCCACCGTCTCGCAGCCGAAGCCGAGGAGGAAGACCGCGATACCGAGCCGGCCGAGCGTCCCGAGCGGGCCGCCCGGCCGCACGACCGCGAGCTGGAGCGGCAGCGAGATGATCCACATGAGGAGGCCCTGCAGGCCGAACACGGTACGGAGGCTGCGGCGGACGAAGTCGTCGCCCGCCTTGCGCCGCATCGCCGCGTAGCGTCGGTCCTCGCCCGGCGACGCGCGCCAGCGCACGAAGAGATGCGTCGCGAGGCGGAGCGCCCAGAGCGATACGAGCGCGAGCACGAGGGCCGCGCGTCCCGACGGCGCGCCCGCGACCGGCACCGGCCGCATCACCCAGGCCACCCACGCGACGACCGCGAACCCCAACCCCCACCAGACGTCGACGATGCCGACGTCGGCGAGCGCGATCGAAAGGCCCCAGAGCGCCACCATCGCCACGACCACGGCTGCGGCGGTGCATGCGAGGACGACGGCCATGGCCCTTCGATACGCCGCCGGCGGCGGGGCGTCCAGGTGGACGTCGCGGACCGAGTGGACTTGGCTCGCAGCGTCGTGCAGGACTGGGGCCGCATGGAGCACGTCTGGTACTTCGCCTACGGCTCGAACATGCAGGCGGCGACCTTCGGGGGCCGCCGGGGCATCACCCCGACGTCGGCACGCGCGGTGCGCGTTCCCGGCTGGCGACTGGTGCTCGACAAGCCGCCGCTCCTTGGACCCGGGTCGGGCTTCGCCAACATCGTGGCCGAGGACGGCGCCGAGGTGTTCGGGGTCGCCTACGAGATCGCCATGGACGACCTCGCGCACGTCGAGCTCACCGAGGGCGTGACCCTCGGCAACTATCGCCGCGCCGAGGTCACCACGGTCCCGCTCGACCCGGCACACCCACCGTGCACCGCGTTCACGCTCGTGACCGACAAGCGCGACGCCACGCTCCTGCCCTCGGCACACTACATGGGCCTCTTGATCGAGGGCGCGGAGGCGTTTGGCCTACCGGCGGCGTGGATCGCTTTCCTGCGCGGCCACCCGACCGGCGTCGACACGCCCGAGACGGCGGCCGCGCGCGCGCGGGTCGAGGGCCTGCTCGCGCAGCTCCGCCGCTGACGCGCCGAGAACCGAAAGGAGCCGACGATGACGACGGGAAGCTGTCTCTGCGGCGCGGTCGCGTGGGAGATGGACGGGCCGCTCCAGATGATGTCGCACTGCCACTGCTCGCGCTGCCGCAAGCAGCACGGCGGGCCGTTCGCGACGTTCGTCGCCAGCAACGCCGACGCCTTCCGCTTCACGCGCGGGGCCGAGCGCATCGCGCGCTACGAGTCGTCGCCGGGCTTCTTCCGGACCTTCTGCCCGCAATGCGGCTCGGCCGTGCCCGGCGACCCGTTCGGCTCGCTCATGTTCGTGCCTGCGGGCTGTCTCGACGGCGACCTCGGCGTGAAGCCGGAGATGCACATCTTCGTGGCGTCCAAGCCGCCGTGGGTCGAGCTGAACGACGCGCTGCCGCGCTTCGACGGCTATCCGCCCGGGTTCGAGGCGCCGGCGACGCTGGCCGAGCTGCCGGAGGCGACGCCGTACGCCGGCAAGCCGCGCGGCAGCTGCCTCTGCGGCGCCGTCGCCTACGTGATCGAGGGCGCGCCGTTCCGCTGGTGGATCTGCCACTGCGGGCGCTGCCGCAAGGCGCGCGCCGCGGCCTGCGCCTCCAACGTGTTCACCAAGGCCGACGGCGTACGCTTCGTGCGCGGCGAGGATCGGGCGGTCGGCTACAAGCTGCCGGAGGCCGCGTTCTTCAAGCAGGTCTTCTGCGCCACCTGCGGCTCGGCGCTGCCGAACGTCGACCGCTCGCGCGACGTCGCCGTCATCCCGGCCGGCTCGCTCGACGACGACCCGGGATTCCGGCCGCAAACGCACATCTTCGTCGGCGCGAAGGCGCCCTGGGACGACATCCACAGCGCGCTGCCGCAATACGACGCATACCCGCCGAAGGCCTGAGGAGGATCGCGCATGCGCGCCGTCGTATTGACGAGGCACGGGCCGCCCGAGGTGCTGCGGGTGGAGGATCGTTCCGACCCGCGCCCGGGAGCCGGCGAGATCGCGGTCGAGGTGCGGGCCGCGGGCGTCAACTTCGCCGACGTCATGGCGCGGATGGGCCTCTACATGGCCGCGCCGAAGCCGCCGTCGGTGATCGGCTACGAGGTGGCGGGCGTCGTCTCCGCCGTCGGCGACGGCGTCGCGCATCTCGTCGTCGGCCAGCGCGTCATGGCCGGCACCCGCTTCGGCGGCTACGCGGAGCGCATCGTGACCCGCGCGCAGAACGCGCTGCCGCTGCCGGAGCGCCTGACGTTCGAGGAAGGCGCGGCCATTCCCGTCAACTACGCCACCGCCGCGGCGGCGCTCGTCCGCTACGGCAACGTGCAGGCGGGTGAGCGCGTGCTGGTGCACGCCGCGGCGGGCGGCGTCGGCGTCGCCGCGACGCAGATCGCCAAGGCGCGCGGCGCCGAGGTCTGGGGCACGGCGTCGCCCGCCAAGCACGACGCGATCCGCGCGCTCGGCGTCGATCATCCCGTCGATTACACCCGGCCGGGATGGGAGCAGGCGCTGCCGAAGCTCGATCTCGTGATGGACGCGATCGGCGGGCGCAGCTTCCGGCGGAGCTACGCGCTGCTCCGGCCGGGCGGCCGGCTCGTCTGCTTCGGCGCGTCATCGCTCGTGCAGGGCGAGACCCGTAGCATCGTCGGCGCCATCCGCACGCTGCTCGCGATGCCGCGCTTCAACCTGGTGAGCCAGATGGAGCACTCGAAGACGGTGATCGGCCTCAACCTGCTGGCGCTGTGGGACGAGTTCGGCGCGCTCGCCGCGTGGCTCGAGCCGGTGGTCACGATGCTCGACCGCGGCCCGGCGCGGCCGGTCGTCGCCGCCGCGGTGCCGTTCGCGCAGGCGGCGGAGGCCCACCGCATGCTCGGCGAGCGCCGCAACGTCGGCAAGGTCGTGCTCGTCCCCTAGCTTCCCGGAGGCCGCGCGTGCGCAGGATCACGGTAGCCGGGCTCGTCGTCGTCGTGGGGGTGCTCGCGTTCGGCGCGGTCACATGGGTCGCGCTCGAGGGCCAGGAGGTGGTCGTCGTCCGGACGCACGGCGACGACGGGGCGGCGCACGCGACCCGCACCTGGGTCGCCGACGCCGGCGGCGCCACGTGGATCGAGGCCGCGAACCCGGAGCGGCCGTTCCTGCGCGATCTCGAGCGCACGCCCGAGCTCGAGCTGGAGCGCGGCGGCGGCCTGCGGCGCTGCCGGGCGGAGATCGTGCCCAACCCCGAGGGGCATCGCCACATCCGCGAGCTTCTCGCCGGCCGCTACGGCTGGGCGGATTGCTGGATCGGCCTCATCGCCGATACGCGACGCTCCGTCGAGGTACGGCTGAGCTGCGGCTGACGTCGTCGGCATCGCCCGCCCAGGCGACGGCGACGCAGAGGACGAACGCGAGCGCGACGGCGGCGCCGTTCGCGGACGCGAGCACGAGCCACGCCGGCCCGACGACGCCGAAGCGCGTCGCGAAGTGATACGTCGACAGGTAGTTCGCCGCGGGAACCAGGAGGAGCGCGAAGAGCAGCCTCCACGTCGCCGTGCCGAGCGGTGCGCACGGGCGCCACGCGCCGACCGCGATCGCCGTCGCCGGGAGCGCCAACGCCAGGGTGTCGTATCCCTGGTGGTACATGCCTCCGAGCATCGTGAGACACACGAGCGCGCGGACGAGATGCGGCTCGCCGCCGGAACGCGCCGCCCGGCGGAGCGCGACCGCGCCCGCGAGCAGCACGGCGAGCGTGATCGCCACGCCGCCCGCGCCGGAGGCGTCAATGCCGGTCACCCGCTCGAGGAGGCCGGGCGCGTCGATCCGGAGGCTCGTGTGCGACCGGTTCACGCCGAGCGCGAGCATGTGCCCGAGGCTCGCGGCGAAACTCTGCACGATCGTCGCCGCATTGGAGGCGAGCGCGAGACGGCCGAGCGCGGCGAGCGAGACGAGACCGGAGAGGAGGCCGCCGGCGATCACCGGCCGCCACGCGCCGAGCACCAGCATCATGAGGCCGAGCGGGGCGCCGTAGGTCGGCTTCAGCACGGCGACGGCGAACGCGAGCGCCGCCGCCCACGGCCGGCGCTCCGCCCAATAGAGCGCCAGGAACGCGCCGATCAGTACGTAGAAGGTGCACTGCCCGAGGAAGAGCGTGCTGTGCCCCGGATGGCCGAGCACGAGGAGCGCGGCGAGGCCGAGCACGTGCTCGAGGGTCGCCGCGACCCCACACATGACGAGGATGGTCGCCGCCAGCGCGACGGCGAGCCCGGCGTTCGCGAGGAAGAACGCGGCCTCGGCGATCCGCACGTCGAGAAGCACGAGCGGCGAGTACAGCGGCAGCACCGCCGGCGCGTAGGGGCCGAGCGCGACCGAGACGGGATAGCGCTCGAGGTAGGGATGCGGATCGTAGGGGCTGACGCCATCGAGGAAGGCGCGCGCCGGGTAGTACACCGCGTCGCGGAAGTCCTGCATGCCGAAGCGCGGCAGATCGGGCTGGCCGACCACGTTGCAATCGGCATAGGTGCGCCACGCGACGGCGGCCGTGACGGCGAGGAAGGCGAGGCACGCCGCCGCGCGCCGCCGGCGCACCGCTTCAGGACTCGTCTGCGTCAGCGAGCTCACGCAGGATTCGGGCGCGGTCGGCGTCGAGATCGGGGGCGCTCGGACGGCGCACCGGATCGGGAACGCCCGAGATCTTGATCGGGCAGCCGAACACCTTGACGGTGCCCGCCGTCGGGTCGTCCACCTCCACGATCATGTTGCGTGCCGCCACCTGGGGATCGGCGACGACGTCGGCGAGGCCGTTGATCGGCCCGCACGGCAGCCCGGCCTCGCGCAGGAGCGGCACCCATTCGGCGGCGGTCCGCGTCTTCAGCGCCTCGCTCAGGTCGGCCTTCAGCTGCTCGTGACTGGCGAGGCGGAGCGCGTTGCTGCCGTACTCGGGGCGGTCGCCGAGATGGCGGCAGCCGAGGAGCGCGCACAGCCGGCGGAAGCCGCGGTCGTCGCCGATCGCGATCGTGATGTAGCCGTCCTTCACGGGGAAGGCGTCGAACGGTGCGACCGACGGATGGCGCGCGCCGAGCGGCCGCGGCGAGTCGCCGGCGAAGTGGCGTACGATCGCGTTCTCGCCGAGCGCGACCTGGCAGTCGAGCATCGCGACGTCGATCTTCACGCCCTCGTCGGTCTGCGCGCGCCGATAGAGCGCCGCGTTGATGCCGATCGCGGTGTAGAGCCCGGCGGCGATGTCGCCGATCGACGAGCCGAAGCGCGTCGGCGGGTTTCCGGGATGGCCGGTGATGCTCATGAGGCCGCCCATGCCCTGCGCGACCAGATCGAAGGCGGCGAACGGCGCGTACGGGCCGGTGTGGCCGAAGCCCGACGTCGCGGCGTAGATCAAGCGCGGGTAGCGCGCGTGCAGGCTCTCAAAGCCGAGCCCGAGCCGGTCCATCACGCCGGGCCGGTAGTTCTCCGCGAGCACGTCGGCGCGCGCCAGCAAGCGGTGGAAGATCGCGACGTCGTCCGCCTTCTTCAGGTCGAGGGCGATGCTCTCCTTTCCGCGGTTGATCGAGATGAGATAGCCCGACTTGCCGTTCAGCGACGGCCCCAGCCTGCGCGCCAGGTCCCCGCCTTCCGGGTCTTCGACCTTGATCACGCGCGCGCCGAGATCGGAGAGCGTGAGCGTGCAGATCGGCCCGGCGAGGACGCGCGTCAGGTCGATGATGGTGATGCCGGCGAGCGGCCCGGCCTTCGTGGCGGTCGTGGTGGTCATGGCGATGGTCGCACCTCGTGGGCGGGACGCGCGAGCTGCCCGCAGGCGGCGGCGATGTCGCGGCCGAGCGAGAAGCGCGTCGTCACCGTGAAGCCCGCGGCGCGCAGCGTCTCGACGAACGCGCGCTGGCGCCCCGGCGGCGACGGACGCAGCGCGGGCGCCGCGTCGATCGGATTGTAGGGAATGACGTTCAGGTGCACGGCGAGGCCGCGGCACCAGGCGGCGAGCGCCGCCGCATCGTCGGCGCCGTCGTTCACGCCGTCGAGCAGCAGGTACTCGACCATGAGCGGCCGGCGACGGAGCGCCTCGAGCGTGCGCACGCTCGCGCGCAGCTCCGCGAGCGACGGCGTCCGCGCGTGCGGCATGAGGCGCGCCCGCACCTCGGGCCGCGCCGCGTGCAGGCTGAGCGCGAGGTTGACCTCGGGGAAGCGCTCGACGAAGCGCACGATCTCGTCGGCGACGCCGATCGTCGACACGGTGACGTGGCGCGGGCTGAGCGCGAACCATCCCGGATCGAGGAGGCGCGCGACGGCGTCCTCCACCGCGGCACGGTTGTGCATCGGCTCGCCCATCCCCATGAACACCACGTTCCGCAGGCGGCGGCCCTGGGCGCGGAGCGCTTGCCCCACATATGCGACCTGCTCGACGATGTCGTCGGCGCCGAGGTTGCGGACGATGCCCATGTGACCGGTCGCGCAGAACGTGCAGCGCACGGCGCAGCCGACCTGCGACGACACGCACACCGCGCTCCGCCCGCTGCGGATGCGCAGGACCACGGTCTCGACGACCAGCCCGGCGCGCGTACGCAGGAGGAGCTTGCTCGCGCCGTCGGCGGACGAGTCGTGACGGCCCACCTCGTCGAGCGTCGCGAGGGCGGTCCGGCGTGCCACCGCGCTCCGCGCCGCCGGCGGCAGCAGCGCGAGCGCCTGGTGCGCCGGCAGGCCGTGCTTGTAGAGCGCGTTCCGCAAGCGGCGCAGCAGGTGCGGCTGCAGGCCGAGATCGGCGCGGATCTCCTCCAGCACCCCGCGGCCGTGTATTGACGGCAGCTCCGGACTCATCGCCGCCGACGATGCGTCGGCGAGCGGCTCCGCGTCAAGGACGCGCGCTACCACGCGTGCGTGCGGAAGGACCAGGCGCCCTGGCGCGTCGCACACGCGCGCCCTATCGTCGGCGCCGACGCCGCCAGCGCCTCGAGCGTTCCGGCCGGCGGCCGCACCAGCAGCACCCCGCTGCCGTTCAAGCGATGGCGCTGGTGCTTGAGCGAGGTGGTGACCAGCTCGGCGATCGTCCCGGGGACCCCCTCGGCCTCGAAGCGCGCCAGCATCGCGTTCGGGCGTGTCAGGCTCTTCACCGGATACCAGAGCACGAGGCAGGCCCCGGGGAGCGCGCGGGCGGCGGCGATGACGGCGTCCGGCACCGCGATCCAGTCGGCCTTCTGCGTCCACGGCGGATCGATCAGGACGACCGTCGCGTCCATCAGCGACGTGAGCGCGGCGAGGCCGTCGCCGCAGGTGATCCGCGCCGCGGCGACGTTGGCGTGGAGCTGCTCGCAGGCCGCGGCGTCGCGCTCCCAGAGCACGAGCGCGGCGCCGTCGCCGAGAACGGCGCGCGCTAGAAGGGGCGAGCCCGGGTAGGACCCCGGTCGTTCTCCGCCCGGCACGAAACGCCGGCAGACCGCGACGTAGCGCGCGACCGCGCCGTCGTCGAGATCGCGCGCGTCCCAGAGACGTCCGATCCCTTCCGTCCACTCGCCGGTCGGAGCGAGCGCGTAGCGGCCCTCGCCGGCATGCGTGTCGACGTAGCGCACGGCACCGCGGCCCGCGGCCGCGCGGCGCAGGATCTCCACCAGCGCGCAGTGCTTCCACACGTCGCCGACGTTGCCGGCGTGGAAGCGGTGGCTGTAGTCCGGCGCCCCCTCGGGCGCGTAGCGCGAGCCGACGGATGACACGGCCGGCGATGCTACGCTAGCGCACGGTGAACGTGAAACGCGACGCTGCCGCCGATTCCCGCCGGTGCTTCATGAGCATACCATCCGCGTGCGCGGCGCGCTCCTCTTGCGCGGCGGCGGCGCCCGCGTCCGCAGCCGGCGTCACCTCGACGACGTAGGCGCCGCGGACGAGCCAGGCCGCGGGCACGACGACGTCGAGCGACGGCGGCGCGCTGGCGTCGGCGGACGCCGCCGCGAACTGCTGGCGGAGCTCGCGTTCCTTTCCCGGACCGACGACGCGCACCTCGACCGGCCCGAAACTGGCGACCGGCACGCGCAGGTGGAGCGCCCCCACGACGGCGCCGGCGCGCACCTCGACGTCGGCGTCCGCGCGGAGCGCGAGCGCCGCCGCGCCGGCACGATCGTCACGCTCGCGAGCCGCGGCAACGCTCGCCGCCCCGGCCGCCGGGGCCGCCTTGGCCGCGGCCGGCGGCGGAGCGGCCGCGATCCTCGCTTCGCCCCCCGCCGACGGCATGCGTCGCGCCGCGGCCGGCGGCGCTTGCGCAGCACCGGGCGCACGCTCCGCCGGCGGCGCGGCAGGCGCGGCCGCGTCGTTCGCGCGGGGGGAGAGATCGTGCAGCGCCCCCTCGAGCCGGTCGACGTCGACCGGGGCGTCCTGCTTTGCGGTCTCCCGCTTTGCGGTCTCGTTCGTGAGCGAGCGCGCCGGCGGCGTAGACAGGAGGTGGCGCTCGGAGAGCGCCACGGGGACGAGGAACAGCAGGACGACGGCGTACGCGAACGCCGGATGACGGACGAGCCGCGCGACGGGCCCACGCCGTGCGCGCTCGCCGCCGCGCGCCATACCAGCAGCGCGCTGCAAGGCGGCGGGACGCGCGGCGGCCCGCGTCAGCGCCGCGAAGTCGAAGCGACGGAGCGTGGTGAGCTCGTCGGTGCACGGCCGGCACCCGCCGAGATGCGCTTCGATCGCCTCCCGCTCGGCGACGGCGAGGCCGTGCGCGGCCTCGGCGTATGCCGCGAGACGCTCCGGTGCCGGGTGCGCCGACCCCGCGGCGCCGCCCGCGTGCAGAGCCTCGTGCAGCTCGGTCCAGGCGCGCACCTCGGCGGCGCAGTCGGCGCACCCCCGGTAGTGGGCGCGGAAGTCGGTCCACTCGGTGGCCTGCGCGCCGCCGACGAACGCGACGATATCGATGTCGAATGCCCGGTGGCAGCTCATCGCGCGCGCGTCCTCCCGGAGAAGGTCGCCCGCGGGGCGGAAAACGGCTCACCCACGCTCGCCATCCTCGCCGAATCGCCGCCGTAGCGCCATGAGCGCGTCGCGTAGGCGGCGCTTCATGGTGCCGAGCGGGATGCCGGTCTCGGCACTCACGGCCTCGTAGGTCTTGCCGTCGCGGTAGACGCCGTCGAGCACCTGCTGCTGCTCCGACGGCAGATCCCGCACGGCAAGCCAGAGCTCGCGCGCGTCCGCCGCGTGGTCGTCCGACGTCGCGTGCGCCGCGAGCGCGTCCTCCCAGGGCAGCGTCTCGCCCTCGTGCCGGCGCACCCGCGTCTTCACGCGATCGACGAACTTGTTGCGGGTGATGATGCGGACGTAGCCGAGGAACGCCTGCGTGTCGCGCAGCCGGCCGGCGCGCGCGCTCTCGACGACGGAGAGGATCACCTCCTGGCGCAGGTCGTCCCACTCGTCGCGGAAGTCGTAGGCACGCAGGCGCACGAGGAAGCCGGTCACGAGCCGGTTCAGCTTCATGAACGCGGCGCGATCGCCGGCGAGGAGCGCATCGAGCGTCGCGGGCCAGTCGTCGGGCGTGGGCGCCATCGTCCTCGTTCATCCGTAGGCCGTCCCGGCCCACGGCACAATCGTCGGTCCACCCTCAAAGGCGCGGCGGTACGGCCGGTTGCGCGCCCAGGATCCGATTTCCCGCGGCCGGCCGACCTATCGCGGTGAGAGACACGACCGCGGTCGCGAACGCGCCGCACAGGAGGACTTTGCCATGACGACCTTCACAGCACGGACCGCGCGGCCGCCACGCGCCCACGGCCGCGCCGCGCTGGCGGCGCTGCTCATCAGTCTCGCCCTGCTGCGCGCCATCTCGCCCGGGGCAGCGCGCGCCGCCGCCCCGCCGGATGCACCGCCGGGCACGCTCGACGCGATCGGACCCGACGGCAAGTCCCTCGGCGCCTGCCCGCTGAAGCACACGAGCGTCGCGATCGACGTGGCCGGCTTCGTCGCGCGGGTCACGGTGACGCAGACGTTCGAGAGCCGATTCGCCACGCCCGTCGAGGCGATCTATACCTTTCCGCTCTCCGAGCACGCCGCCGTCGACGCGATGACCATGCGCACCGGCGACCGCGTCGTCCGCGGCGAGATCAAGCGCCGCGAGGAGGCGCGCCGGGTCTACGAGGACGCGCGCGCACGGCCAGGTGGCGGCACTCCTCGACCAGGAGCGTCCGAACATCTTCACCCAGGCGCTCGCCAACCTCATGCCGGGCGCCTCGGTCGAGATCGAGATCACCTACGTCGAGCCGCTTCGGTACGCCGGCGGCGCCTTCGAGCTGGCGTTCCCGACCGTCGTCGGGCCGCGCTTCATCCCGGGCGCGCCGACCGGGGCGAGCGGCACGGGCTGGGCCGACGACACGACCGACGTCCCCGACGCGTCGCGCATCACCCCGCCGGTCGTCGCGCCCGGCACGCGCCCGGGCCACGACATCGACATCGCGGCGACGATCGACGCCGGCGTGCCGATCCTCGACGTCACCGCGCCGCTGCACGAGGTCGACGTCGAGCGGCCGGGGCCGAACCTGGCGCGCGTCCGCCTGCGCGACCGCGCCGAGATTCCGAACCGCGACTTCGTCCTGCGGTACGCGGTCGCCGAGGACACCGTGCGGAGCGGCTACCTCGCCCATCGCGACGGCGCCGGTGACGGCTACCTGAGCGTCGTGCTCGTGCCGCCGCGCCACGTCGCGCCGCGCGAGGCCGCCCCGAAGGAACTCGTCTTCGTGATCGACCGCTCGGGCTCGCAGGCCGGCCTGCCGTTGCAGAAGGCGAAGGAGACGATGTCCTGGATCCTCGACCACCTGAACCCGAGCGACACCTTCCAGATCATCGACTTCGGCTCGACCGCCAACGTGCTCTTCGCAGCGCCCGAGCTCGCGACCGAGTCGGCGAAGCAGCGCGCCCGCGCGCACATCGCCACGCTCGAGGCGAACGGCGGCACGATGATGGCCGACGCCGTCCGCGCGGCGTGCGCGATCCCCGCCGACGCGCATCGCCTGCGCATCGTGACCTTCATGACCGACGGCTACGTCGGCAACGACTTCGAGATCCTCGGCATGGTGCGGGCGCTGCGCGGCACCTCGCGCTGGTTCCCGTTCGGCACCGGCAACGCGGTGAACCGCTTCCTCATCGACGGCATGGCGCGCGAGGGCGGCGGCGAGCCCGACTACGTGCTGCTGTCCGACCCCGGCGAGAAGGTCGCCGCGCGCTTCTACGAGAAGATCGCCGCCCCCGCGCTCACCGACGTGCGGCTCGAGTTTCCCGGTCTCGACGTGACCGACGTCACCCCGTCCGAGCCGTCGGACGTCTGGGCGGAGCGCCCGCTCGTCATCCACGCGCGCTACCGTGCGCCGGGGAAGGGCCAGGTCGTGCTGCAGGGCTATCGCGCCGGACAACCGTACCGCCAGGTCCTCGACGTGACGCTGCCCGCCGCCGCGCCCGAGCACGCCGCCATCGCCTCGATGTGGGCGCGCGCGCGGGTCGACGATCTGATGGCGCGCGACCTCGGCGCCGCGCAGCGCGGCGAGGTGCCCGACGCCATCCGCGAGGAGATCGTCTCGCTGGCGCTCGCGCATCGCCTCATGACCCAGTTCACCTCGTTCGTCGCGGTCGAGGACCGCGTCGTGAACGAGGGCGGGAAGCAGCACACCGAGACCGTCGAGGTCGCGATGCCGGACGGGGTGAGCTACGAGGGCGTATTCGGCGCCGGGGCGCGCGACGCGGTCGCGGCGGGCAAGGTCAACCGGCTCGCGGCGGCGCCGGCGAGCCGCGCGGAGATGGGAGGCGCGCAGGAGCCGAGCGGCCCCGCGCTCGACAGCCTCATGAAGCACCGGCGCGCCGACTCCCCCGCGGCCGCGGCGCCGACGCACGAGGAGGATCGGCGTCAGCTCGCGCAGCTCGACGACGCCGTACGCGCCAAGCTCTCGTTTGGGCTGGTCACGCTCCTGACCGACCCGAGCGTCGCGTCGGTCCGTGTCACGGGTGGACGCGTCACCGTCCGCGTGCGGCTGCGCGAGCGCGCCGGCGAGATGCGCGCCGCGCTCGAGGCCGCGGGCCTCGCGATCACCGAGACGAAAGGCCGCCTGGTCATCGGCACGATCGAGCCGGGACGCCTCGCGGCGCTCACGGCGCTCGGCGGAGTGCAACGCGTCGCGGAGTCGTCGGACGGCGTGCGCTAGTCGGAACGGCGGCGGCGCGGCCTCGCCGGGGGCAGCGCCGCCGCCAGCTCGCCGGCGCCGAGCGCGCCGAGCACGCGCCGTGCGGCGGCCCCCGACGCGACCGCATCGCGCCGCGCGCCGGCGCCGAGGGGCGGCGGCGGCAGCGCGACCGGCGCCGAGAAGGCCAGCAGCGTCTCGGCGCCGAACCACACCCAGAAGCAGCGCACGCACACCTTGATCCGCGCGGCGACGTCGCCGCGCGCGAAGCCGGTGAAGGGCTGGCCACACGCCGGGCAGCGCGCCGCCGAGGGGCGGCCGTCGTGCAGCGCCGCCTGCCAGAGGCCGTTCACGAAGGCGCGCGGCGCGACCTGGCGCAGGATCGGCAGGGTCACGGCGCCGGCGCGGCACGCGCGGCAGAGCCAGACGAGGCCATGCCGCCCCTTGCCGCGCTCGAGATACGCGCCGCACGAGGGACACGGCAGCTCCTCGAGCCGTGAGACCGTCAGTCGGCGAGGAGCCACGCGTAGCCCCGGCGCAACGCCTCGCGTCCACCGCGCTCCAGGACGTCGCCGTGCGCGACGATCACCCGGTCGAAGTCCCAGTCGAGGATGCGCTGCATACAGGCGCGCGCGGCGGCGCGGTCGCGGATCAGCCACGGATCGAGCGTCGACGGCCCGAAGTGGCCGTAGCTCCGCAAGAGCGACATGAAGACGCGCGTCGGCAGCGCCGCGCTCGGACCGAAGTTGAAGGCGAGGTCGCACAGGATCAGCGTCCGGCTCGGACGATGGAAGAAGACGACCTCGTTCTCGTAGGGCCGGCCGCGGAAGAAGACCTGCGACACCTCGTCGCGCCATTCGGCCGGCGCCTCGTCGCCCAGGATGGCGACGTAGCGGAGGTCCGGCCGCTTGCGCTCGAGCCCCGGGCCGATCCAGAGACGCGCCTCCGGATAGCTCGCGGCGACCTCGCCGGCGTAGAGATGATGCACGCGATTCGGCGCGACGACGTACCGCACCCGGCCGATCGCGTCGAGCGCGCGGCGTACGTCGGCGTCGAGCTGCACCGGCGAATGCAGGAGGAGCGCGTCGTCGGCGAGGCGCAGCACCGTCATGCGCGTCCCGACCTCGAGGCCGTAGAAGCGCTGCCGGCGATCGACGGTCCAGATGCCCGGACCGAGCTCCGCCAGCACGTCGGCTACGGGGCGCTCCGCGCGCCTTCGGCGCCGAAGCGCTGCGCGGCGCGCGCCCGCGCCTTCGTCGCCTCGACCTCGCGGTCGCGCGGCGGCCCGTGGGTCACCAACGCGTCGAGGAGATCGTGCGCGACCCGCGTCACCTCGTCGACGGCGTGCGCAAACGCCGCCTCGTTCGCCTTCGACGGCCGGGTGAAGCCGCTCAGCTTGCGGACGAACTGCAGCGCCGAGGCGTGGACCTCCTCATGGGTCGCGGGAGGCTCGAAGTTGTGGAGGGTCTTGATGTTCCGGCACATGTTTCCTCCATGGCATCGATCCGCGGGCCATTCAACGCGGCCCGCGCAAGCGCGCGATTTCCTCCGCGTGCTCCTCGGGGCCGCCGGCGAACTGCGGCAGGTCGTCGCTGATCGCGAACCACGGCGCCCTGGAGGCGACGTGGAAGTGCGCGAGCGAGCGACGCCCGGGGTCGTCGTCCAGGATGCCGAGACGGAGGCGCAGGATGTCAGGCGCAGCCGGACGCCGGCTGTAGATCGGCGAGCCGCAGCGTCCGCAGAAAGCGCGGAACACGCCGGGCGACGACTCGTACTCGCGGACGGCCGCCTCGCCCGCGATCCAGCGCCAGTAGGTCCGGCGTACGTCGGTGTTGGCGGAGAACGCGGTCCCCTGCGCCTTTCGGCAACGCGAGCAATGGCAGTAGACGAGCGGGCCGAGCTTGCCGGTGATCTCGATCCGCACGTCGCCGCAGAGGCATTGCGCGGTCATGCTCACCCCCTCGATCCGGCCGCGCGTGCACGAGCCGCGCCGCGCGTGCTCGCGACATCGACCGTCAGACGGACGTCGGTGCCGCGGCGCGGGCGCGAGCGGATGTCGAGCACGCCGCCCATGAGCGCGGCGCGCTCGCGCATCGCGACCAGCCCCAAGCGGCCAGCGCGCGTGCGGGCCGGCTCGAAGCCGATGCCGTCGTCGCGCACGCTCACGACGATGCGCCGCCAGCGCTTCACCAGCCGCACGCTGACGCGGCGGGCGTGCGCGTGGCGCGCGACGTTGGCCAGCGCCTCCTGCACGATGCGGTAGACGTGCAGCGCGCTCTCGTCCGAGAGCAGGCCGTCCGTCGGAATGGTGGCGAGCCGCAGCTCGAGCCCGTGACGCTGCGCGAACTGGCACGCGTGGGTGCGCACCGTCTCCTCGAGGCCGAGCGCCAGCAGGTCGGCGGGATGGTAGTCGCGCACGATGCGCGCAACGGACTCGGTGATCTGACGGATCGTCGCGTAGGTCGCGGCGAGCTCGCGGTCGAGGCTCTCGGGAATCGAGCCCGGGGTGCGCTCGAGCGTGTGCAGCAGGACGCCGACCGCGGCGATCCCCTGCCCGACCTCGTCGTGCAGCTCGCGCGCGACCCGGCGCCGTTCCGCCTCGAGCGTGTGCAGCAGCCGGCGGGTGAAGCCGTGCTGCGCCGCCTCCGTCTCCTTGCGGTCGCGGATGTCGCGGATCACGGCGAAGAAGTACGGATCGCCCGGCCGCTCGATGCGCGCGGCGCTGATCTCGACCGGGGTCAGCGAGCCGTCCTTGCACCAGTGGCGCGACTCGAAGGGCGGGACCGCGCCGCGCGTCGTCGCCGACCATTTCTTCCAGACGTCGAGCGGGAAATCCGGATTGAGGTCCGAGATCCGCATCGTGAGCAGCTCGTCGCGGCTGAAGCCGGACAGCGTGCAGGCGCGGTCGTTGACGTAGACGAAGCGCGCGTCGTGGTCGGCGAGCATCAGCGCCTCGCTCGCCATGTCCGCCATCCGGCGGAACACTTCCCGGTCGAGCGCCTCGGGCAGCGGCCCGCGCGCGGGCCCCTTGAGCGCGGGCGCGCCGCGCTTCGCCGGCAGCGGATCGGCCGGATCGAAGGCAGGCGGCAGGTCGCCGGCGGGTGGCGGCGGGACGGCGTCGGCACCGGCCAGCGGCACGACGAGCTGCACCGTCGTACCCTTCCCGTCCGCGCTCTCGACGGAGAGCTCCGCCTGCAGGAGCGTCGCGCGCTCGCGCATCGTGACGAGGCCGATGCCGTGCGTCGACGCCTCGGCCCCGGTCGCGTCCGTCGCGCCGCCCTCGACGATGCCCGCGCCGTCGTCGCGCACGCGGACGACGAGCCGCTCGGCCTCGCGGGTGAGCGCCACGTCGACCGAGCGGGCGCGCGCGTGGCGGGCGACGTTCACGAGCGCCTCCTGCACGACCCGATACACGTGCAGCTCCTGCTCGGGCGTCAGCACCCCTTCCACCGGCTCGGTGTCGAGGCGCAGCGCGAGCCCGTGGCGCTCGGCAAAGTGTCGCGTGTGCGCGCGCAGCGTGTCCTCGAGCCCGAGGCCGAGCAGCTCGGCGGGATGGTACTCGCGTACGATGCGCGCGAGCGACTCCGTGATCGTCGCGATCGTCGCGCGCGTCCTGGCGAGCGACGGCCGCACGGACTCGGGCACGGCCGGCGGTCCCATCTCGATCGCGTCGAGCAGCACGCCGATGGTCGCGAGCGCCTGCCCGACGTCGTCGTGCAGCTCGCGCGCCACGCGCTGGCGCTCCTCCTCGATCGTCTGCAGGAGGCGCAGGGCGAGATGCTTGCGCACCGCCTCGACCGCGTTGCGCTCGGTGACGTCGCGCGCCACGCCGAAGAGCTGGAGCTCGCCGCGGAACTCGAGCGAGGCGGTGCTCACCTCGCAGAGGAAGAGCGACCCATCCTTCCTGCGGGTCCAGGCCTCCATGGTCGGAAACGGCCCCGGCGCCGCGGCGGCGATGTTCTCCTCGAATTGCTCCTGGGAGATGTCGGGACAGATGTCGGCGACGGTCAGGGAGAGCAGCTCCTCCATCGTGTAGCCGCCCATCTGCGCATGGCCCTTGGCGTTGACGTAGAGGAAGCGGCCGCGCCGGTCGACCAGGTAGAACCCCTCGTTCGACCGGTCCGCCATCTGGCGAAAGACGTCGACATCGACGGTCGGCGGCAGGGGCGTCGCGCGCGCGTGCCTGGCGAGACTACGGGGCACCAGCCGACGCTACTGCCCGGCACCGACACCGGTCAAGACGCGGCCGGCCCGCTCACGCGGACGGCTGTCGCGTCGTCCAGATCACGAGGTCCCAGGCGTTGCGGATGCCGTTCACGAGGAGCAGGAGCATCGTCGCGCCGACCAGGTAGAGCGCGGCGCCGACACGCGCGAGGAGGCCGATGCCGGCGGCGGTGAGGAGCCCGTAGCCGAGCATCGGCAGGCCGGCGTACCAGAACCAGTCCGGACGATCGAGGTTGCTCTCGCGCCAGAGGCTGTGCACGCGGGTGATCGCCATGTAGACGAGCGCGCCGACGCCGCCGGCGGCGAGCAGTCCGCCGAGCACGGGCTCCGGCAGCGGCGGAACCGTCATCGTCGCCGAGACCAGGACGATCGTCGTGAAGAAGACGACCGTCGGGGTGAGGAACGCACGGACGGCCGCCGTGGAGCGCGGCACGGCTGGGCCCTGGCGCAGCGACACGACCACGAACATGAGCCCGGTCAGCCCGGCGGCGGCGCTTCCCAGGATCACGTAGAAATCATGCCACGCCTCGAGCTGCTGCGCCCACGCCTCGGCCGTCACGCCGCCATCTTGCCGAAGCGACGATGGCTGGCAAGCGGCGGCTTTCCGCTCGGCGCACCTCGGTTGACATGCAACTGTTCAGTTGCCTATTATCCGGAGCGGTGGGACGACCGCATGTCGATCTGGTGTTCAAAGCTCTTGCCGATCCAAGCCGCCGCGAGCTGCTCGACCGGCTGCACGCCGAGGCCGGCCAGACCCTCGGCGAGCTGTGCGCGGGGCTGCGCATGACGCGCCAGGCGGTGACCAAGCACCTCGTCCTGCTGGAGGACGCGAACCTCGTCGCCAGCGTACGGCGCGGGCGCGAGAAGCTGCACTACCTGAACCCGGTGCCGATCGGCGAAATCTACGAGCGCTGGATCGGCAAGTTCGAGCGCCACCGTCTGCGGGCGCTGCACGAGCTGAAGAAAGGTCTCGAGGAGGAGTCATGAGCAAGCCGAAGTTCGTCTACGTCACGTACATCAACGCCACCCCCGACAAGGTGTGGACCGCGCTCACCGACGGCGAGGTGACGAAGGAATACTGGGGCCGCCACAACAACGCCTCCGACTGGAAGGTCGGCTCGGCGTGGAAGCATCAGGACTACGATGACCCCTCGCAGGTCGACATCGTCGGCAAGGTGGTCGAGGCGGAGGCGCCGCACCGGCTCGTCGTCACCTGGTCGTCGCCCGAGAGCGCCGGCGACCTGGCGAAGATCTCGCGCGTCACCTACGACATCGCGCCGTACCAGCACATGGTCCGCCTCACCGTCACGCACGAGGACCTCGAGCCCGGTTCCCAGATGCTGCGCGGCATCACGTTCGGCTGGCCGGTCGTGCTCGCGAGCCTGAAGACCTACCTCGAGACCGGCAAGGGGCTGCCGGGGATGACGCGCCGAGGCGCAGTCAAACCCGAGTAGCTTCCGTCTCATTCTGGCGCCGTCGCCTCCCGGACGCGCGTTCGTCGTTTCCATTCGTCGATACTTGTGCCATGCCGTCCGCCACCCGCGGTCGGAAGGAGGCTCGTCGATGCAGGGAACGATGCGAACGTGCGTCCGGCGGCGACCCGCGCTCTCGTGGCTCGGCGTCGCCGTCCTCGTGTCGGCGTGCAATCCGCCGCTCCAGGCCACGTGGCCGAAGTTCCATCATGACCTCTTCCAGCAGGGCCGGAGCCAGTTCTCGACCAGCGCCAACAACGGCATCGTGAAGTGGACGTTCGACTGCGGCGGCGCGGTGCGCTCCTCGCCCGCCATCGCGGACGACGGCACGATCTACGTCGGGTCGGACGACGGGCATCTGTACGCGATCAACCCGACGGGCTCGCTCAAGTGGAAGCTCGCCGTCGGGACCGGCCCGGTGAGCTCGTCGCCGGCCGTCGCGGCCGACGGCACGATCTACGTCGGGGCGAGCGACGGCCTCCACGCCGTGAACCCCATCGGCACGTCGAAGTGGACGTTCCCGATCATCGGCGGTGCGCCGAGCTCGTCACCCGCGCTCTCGTTCGCCGGTCAAGTCTACATCGGCTCGACGACCGGTACCGTGTATGCGGTCGACGCCACCGGCGCGCAGCAGTGGAGCTACTTCGTCTATCCCGGGCCGTCGATCGTCGGGGCGCCGGCCGTCGCGCTGAACGGCACCGTCTACGTCGGCGGCGTGCAGAGCCCCGACTTCCTCGCGCTCGACGGCGCCGGCAATCTCGTCTGGCAGGTGTCGAGCGGCCGCACGCCCGGAAACACGGCGGCGGCGATCGACGCCGGCGGCAACGTCTACGTCGGCTGGCAGAACCATCTGTTGGAGGCGTTCACGTCGAGCGGCGCCTTCAAGTGGCTGTTCCTCACGAAGAGCAACATCGTGGGCTCGGCCCCGGCGATCACGGGCGACGGCACGATCTACGTCGGGTCCATGGACGGGATCCTCTATGCGGTCAACGCGAACGGCAGCGAGAAGTGGGAGTACCAGACCGGCGCCGGGATTCGCGGCTCCTCGCCGGCGATCGGCTCCGACGGGACGGTCTTCGTCGGCTCGACGGACGGTTACGTCTATGCGATCGACTCCGCCGGCAGTCTGCGATGGCGCGTCCTCACCCAGGACACCGTCAACTCTTCGCCCGCGATCGGCGCGGACGGCACGGTCTACGTCGGCGCCGACGACCACAAGCTCTATGCGCTCGGCGAAGGCGCAACTCCCATACCCGGACCGACGGCCACCCCGGGCCCGCTCTGCGGGAACGGCGTCATCGACCCCGGCGAGAGTTGCGATCCGCCGAACAGCTTCTGCCCGAATTCGGCGCCCGGCTTCTTCTGCAGCAACGCGTGCCAGTGCGATTGCCCGAAGACGCTGGAGATGACCGGGATCGGCATGGGCGCCGTCGTCGATCGCGGCTGGACGGGCATCGCGCACGACGTGGAGCTCCCGAGCGGCGGCACGTACACCGTCGGGATCACCGGCTGCGACTCTCCGAGCCGTCCGTGCGGGACGTGCACCCTCGCGGGACCGGTACCGAACATCTATGCAGCCAACTACGCGCTGAAGACCGGCGGCCAGATCAACAATCGGCGCTGCGTGGACGACACCCGCGTCGATTGCCATGGCAACGGCGGCTGCAACAGTGGCACGTGCGCCTACTACGCGAGCACGTACATTCCAGTCACCGTCGGCGGCGTTTCGGCATGCGTCGAGCAGTACTACGCGGGACCGGTCACGGGCACGGTCAATCTCGAGTCCGGGACGCTCGCGACCAACACCGTGCTCGCCGAGCGCATCTACAGTGGCCTCACTGTCCGCATCGGCTGTCCGCGCTGCCTCGGTGACGTGGCATCCAACGACGGCAAGCGCGACGGCACGTGCGCGGAAGGCATCGACGCCGGCAGCTCATGCGACGTGAACGGCTCGAGCTCGAATCCCATCCTGGGGCCGACGAGCTTCGACTGCCGCCCGAACCCGGGTGCACGTATTGCCTCGACGACGTATCCCTTCGGCACCTCGACGAGCACGCTCACGAAGACGCTCAGCGCCGGCAGCCCGAGCTGCCGCGCCCCGGGCTTCACCGGCGGCAAGTGCGTGTGCGATACCTGCAACGACGCCGCGGCGACCGCGTGCAGCTCGAACGCGGACTGCACGGCCGTAGGCGCGACCGTGTGCGGCGGCCGACGCTGCACCGGTGGCCCCAAGAACGGCACGCCGTGCTCCGTCAACAGCCAATGCCCGAGCGGCGGGTGCGTAGTACCGGGAGTCCAGACGGCACCGAATCAATGCGACGGCGGCGCGCTCGACTGCGTCCCGGGCGGCGCGCCCGGACCGAACGACGGCATCTGCCAGACGGGTCCCTTGGAGACCTTCTGCAGCCCGAACGGCACGATGATCCAGTGCGGCGACGACGCCGACTGCGTCGCGCAGGGTCTACGGAGCTGCGTCGGCGGCACGCGCGCCGCGCAGGTGTGCTACGCGACGTGCGCCGGCGGCCTGAGCCCGGGCTTCCGCTGCTCGTTCGATTCCGATTGCGGCCCGGGCTCGACCTGCACCGGCTCCGCGAGCCCGCCGACCGACTGCCCCGGAGGCACCTGCGCGTACGAGACCTGCAGCGACGGCCGCTTCCGCGAGTGCTTCCTCGACCGGGGCCAGATCGGCGGCCACGACGACGCCAGCGGCCAGTCCTTCGCGCCGATGCAGGACGGCGGCGATCCGACGCTCGCGAGCCTGCTCTGCGTGGGGCCGACGGCCTCGTCGTCGGTAAACGGCGCCGTCGGTCTTCCCGGTCTGGAGCGCATCGAGCGGGTCACGCACCTGCAAGCGCGACCGTAGCACTCGGATCGCCTAGGCAGATTTCGCCGCCGATGAGGACGGGAGCGTCGCAAGATACGCGTGGATCGCGGCGACCACCTGCGCGCCCTCGCCGACGGCGGCGGCGACGCGCTTGATCGAGGCGGCGCGCACGTCGCCGATGGCGAAGATGCCCTTGCGGCTCGTCTCGAGCGGGCCGTAGCCCGGGCCGAGCTCGGCGCCCGTCCGGACGAAGCCCTTTGCGTCGAGGTTCACGTCGGGGGCGTCGAGCCACGACGTGTTGGGATCGGCGCCGATGAAGAGGAAGAGATGGTGGATCGCGTGGCGCGTCTCCTCGCCGCGGGAGACGTTCCGCCAGCGCACGGCGTCGAGCGCGCCCCCCTCGCCTTCGAGCGCTGTCACTGCCGTCCGCAGGCACACCTCGACGTTCGGCAGGCCGCGGATGCGGTCGACCAGGTAGCGCGACATGCTCGCCTCGAGGCTCGCGCCGCGCACGATGACCCACACCTTCGTGGCCTGCGTCGCCAGGTAGACGATCGCCTGCCCGGCCGAGTTGCCGGCGCCGACCAGCGCCACCTCCTGGCCGCCACACAGCGTGCCCTCGAGGGGCGACGCCCAGTAGTGCACCGCCGAGCCCTCGAACTGCGCCAGGTTCTCGACGTCGAGGCGGCGGTACCTGGCGCCGCTCGCGATCACCACGGCGCGCGCGGCGACGTGCTGCTCGCCGCCGATGCCCACCTGATAGCGCGCGCCGTTCGGCTGGACGTCGCACTGCAGGCGCACGACCTGCTCGGGAATGGCGATCTCGGCGCCGAACTTGAGGGCCTGGTTGTAGGCGCGCGCCATCAGCGCCATGCCGGTGATGCCCGTCGGGAAGCCGAGGTAGTTCTCGATGCGCGACGACGCCCCCGCCTGGCCGCCGAAAGCGCGGCTGTCGAGCACCATCGTCGAGAGGCCCTCCGACGCGGCGTAGACCGCCGCCGCGAGCCCGGCCGGACCTGCGCCGACGATGGCCACGTCGTAGACCTTGCTCGTATCGAGCGCTTGCGAGAGCCCGATGCAGCGGGCGAGCTCGCCCTCGCTCGGGTTGTTCAGCATCTGCCCGTTCGGACAGAGAACGATCGGTAGCTGCTTCGCCTCGATGTGGAAGCGCTCGATCAGCGTCCGCGCGCACGAGTCCTCGTCGGGGTCGAGCGTGTGGTGCGGGTGGCCGTTGCGGGAGAGGAACCCGGAGAGTCGCAGCACGTCGGGATGGTTGGCGTGGCCGAGGATCACCGGCCCGACGATGTTCGACTCGAGAAGACCGACCCGGCGGAGGATCAGCGCCCGCATGATGCGCTCGCCGAGCTCGGCCTCGCGCACCAGCACGTCGCGCATGCGCGGCGACGGGATCACCAGCACCTCGACCGGCTTCGTCGCCTGCACGTCGACGAGCGACGGACGGCCGGCGAGCTGCGCCAGCTCGCCCATGAAGTGGCCGGGACCGTGCGTCACGATGGGCTGATCGCGGCCGAGGAGATTGTGCTGCGTCACGGCGACCTCACCGCTCAGCACGATCATCATCCCAGGGCTCACCTCGCCGGTCGAGACGAGGCGGTCGGCCGTGTCGTAGGAGCGGGGCTCGCCGAAGCGCCGCAGGCGCGCGATCTCGGCGGCCGTGAGGACGGGAAACATCTGATCGAAGCGGGTATCGAGAACACCGCGCGTGACGACGGCCATGGTCGCTCTACGCATGAACCGCGGGAACGCCGCAGTCAACGCCGGATGGCATGCGCACGTCGCCGACGGACGCGCCACGCGTGCCTACGTGGCCTTCCGTCCCGCGGCCGTGAACGCCACCGTCCACGCGCTGAACGCGCTCGGCATCGCATCGCGCGTCCCCGCCCGCGTGTTCGCGCTCGGCGCCGGCCGGACGCCTGGCGAGCCGAGCCGCCAGCCGACCGCACACTGGGTGAACGTCCGCCGGGAACGCGCGCTTCTCGCGTCGCGCGTCGTGCGCGGCACGGGCGACTACCGCATGAGCACGGCCGCGACGCTCGCGTTCGCCGAGATGCTGGCCGAGCGCGCGCACGACGGCACGCTCACGCCGGGCGTCTTCGGCGTCGACGAGATCCTCACGCTCGGCGAGCTCGGGCCAGCGCTCGCGGCGGGCGGCATCACCGTGGAGCCGAGGGACGAGCCATGACCACCGATCTCAGGATGCTGGTCGCGAGCGCGATGCTCACCGCGGTACTGGTCGCGGGCAAGGGCGTCGCGATGTGGATCCACTGGCCGGTCACCGAGGTGCTCGGCAACCGCGACGATCCGCCTGCCCTGCCGCCATGGGCGTGGCGCGCCGATCGGGCGCACCGCAACATGCTCGAGAACTTCCCGCACTTCGCGGCGCTGGTGATCGCGGCGCAGCTGGCCGGCCTGTCGAACTGGCAGACCGCCCTCGGCGCGACCATCTTCTTCTGGGCGCGCCTCGCCCACGCGATCGTCTACGTCAGCGGCGTCTGGCGCCTGCGCGCGCCGGTGTTCTTCATCGCGGTCGGCGGCGAGCTGCTCGTCCTCGCACGCCTCCTTCCGGACCTCTGGTGAGGAACGGCCTCAGGTCGCGACGTTCTCCGGGAAGAGCGGCTTCAGATCGCGCTTCATGATCTTGCCGTTCGGGTTGCGCGGCAGGGTCTCCGGCAGGAACAGGACCTTCACCGGCACCTTGAAGGCGGCGAGCTTCAGCGCGACGTGGTGGCGCAGCTCCTCCTCCGTCGCCTTCGTGCCCGGCTTCAGGTGCACGACGGCGGCCGGCTCCTCGCCGAGCGTGCGGTGCGGGATGCCGACGACGGCCGCGTCCATCACCGCCGGGTGCTCGTAGAGCGCGTTCTCGACCTCGACGCAGTAGATGTTCTCGCCGCCGCGGATCAGCATGTCCTTGGCGCGATCGACGATGTAGACGAAGCCCTCGTCATCCACGCGCGCCAGATCGCCCGTCTTCACCCAGCCGTCGACGAAGGTCTCCGCCGTCGCCTGCGGCTTGTTCCAGTAGCCGCGCACCACGATCGGCCCGCGGTACCAGAGCTCGCCGACCTTTTCGACCGGCACGTCCTTGCCATCGTCGTCGACGATGCGCACCTCGCCCGTCGGTGACACCACGCCGCAGCTCGACGGCTTGCGCTCGTAGTCCTCGCCGACGTTGCTGGTCGCGGTGGCCGAGGTCTCGGTCATGCCCCAGCCCTGCCCGGTCTGCATCTTCGGGAAGCGCTCCTTCAGGCGGCGCACCAGCTCCGGCGCCGACGGCGCGCCGCCGTACTGGATCGCCTCGAGCGACGACAGGTCGAAGTCGTTGAAACGCGGGTGCTCGATGAGCTGCCACGCGATCGTCGGCACGCCGCCCGCGTTGGTGATGCGCTCGCGCTCGATCAGCTCGAGCGCCTGCTCGGCGTTCCACTTGCGCTGCATGACGAGCTTGGCGCCGCCCATCATGGCGGGGATCATGATCGCGAAGCAGCCGGTCGCGTGGAAGAACGGCACCGAGATGAGGATCGCGCGCTGGATGCCGCCCGCGTCCGGCATCGACGGCGCCTGGCCGCGCCGCAGCGCCGCGCGCGCCATCGCGCTGAGGGCGTTGAAGACGTTCGAGACGATGTTGCGGTGGGTGATGACCGCGCCCTTCGGCTTGCCGGTCGTGCCCGAGGTGTAGAAGATCGCCGCGTCGTCGTCGGGATCGAACTGAATCTGAGGAAGATCCGTCGGCGGCAGCTCCGCCCAGCCGTTGGGAGCGCCGATCACCTCCTCGAGCTTCTGCACACGCGGGTCGGCGATCTCCTCGCTCGTGCGGCTGACGTAGATCTTCTTCAGATCCGGACACTGGTCGACGTGCTCGCGCAGGCGCTGCCAGCGCTCGGCGTCGGCGATCGCGACCTTGGTACCGGAGTCGCAGAGTCCGTATTCGAGCTCAGGCCCGGTCCACCAGGCGTTCAGCGGCGTCACGATCGCGCCCACCAGCGACGCCGCCCAGAACGCGACCGACCACTCGGGGAGGTTGCGCATGATGATCGCCACCCGGTCGCCCTTGCGGACGCCGTCGGCGACGAGTCGCGCGGCGAGCTTCGCCACGGCGAGGCGATGCGCATCGAACGTGACCCGCTCGTCATCGTTCACCAGATGGACGCGCGGGCCGTAGGCCATGCTCATGGCGAACACCATCGCGAGCGAGGGCGGCGCGTTCTTCCACGTCTTGATCCGGGCGCCCCGGATGACCTTCTCCTCGACCTCGAAGAGCGAGCCCGGCGCCGACAGGATGCGGTGGGCCTCGGCAATGGATACGGCCGGAAAGCCGGGAGCGGTTGAGGCTTGTGTCGACATGGGGAGTCCTCCGATGGGCGTTGGTGTCCCCGGACTAGCGCGGGACGCCGCCCGGCTCAACCATCCCGTCACGCGGCGCGTGACGCCGCCCTTGAGTCCATCGCGCAGAGGCCGTAGAGCAGCGCACCAACGATGACCCCCCGCACCCGCACAAGGAGGTCTCCATGAGTGGAATCACCGCCCTGCTGCTCTTCGCCGCATGGACGCTCGTCCTCATGCTCATCTACGTCAACTACCGCGTCATGGTCATCCTCAGCGGCCGCAAGCGCGCGGACTCGTGGACGCGGGGCCGTCCGACCGACGACCCGAGCTTCGTCGAGCGGGCCCAGCACGCCCACATGAACTGCATCGAGAATCTGCCGGTCTTCGGGGCGATCGTCCTCTCGGCCTACGCCCTCGGGCGGCCGGGCGTCGCCGACGCGTGGGGCGGCACCGTGCTCGGCCTGCGCCTCGCGCAGAGCTCCGTCCACCTGATCGGGGTGAGTCACTGGCTGGTATGGGTACGCGGCAGCCTCTTCACCGTGCAGGTGTTCCTCTTCCTCCTCATGATCTGGCAGCTTACCCACTGATCCGGCGCACGAACGTGGCGACCTGCCACGTGTTGCCCCAGCGGTCCTCGAGCATGCAGCGGCGGTCGCCGTACGGCATCTCCGCCGGCGGCTCGAGGACGCGTGCGCCCGCGTCGAGCGCGCGGCGGTACGTGGCATCGACGTCGGCGACGTAGACGTAGAGGAAGGCCGTCATCGGCGGCCGCGCGCCGGCCTCGCTGATCATGAGCACGGAGTCGCCGATCCAGAGCTCCGACGGCAGGCCATCCTGGTACTCGCCGGTCGCGGCGAAGACGCGGCGCACGAACTCGACGAGCGCGCGCGCGTCGCGGGCGACGATGCGCGGGGTGACGGTATGCCAGCCCGGCGGGACGGCGGTAGTGGAGACCGTCATCGTCGGGTGCGGCGACGATAGGTCAACGCGCGGGCGATGCAGTCCCGCAGCTCGGCGAGCGGAATCTCGTCCTCCTCCTCGAAGACGATGGCGCGGTTGCCCTCGAACGTGAACGCGTCCCCGAAACGCTTCCGGAATCCGGGCACCAGATTCGTCTGGCAGTGGAAGTAGACGGCGTAGGCCCCATCGCCGGACTTCACACGATCGATGCGGATCAGGCTACCGCTCCGCGACCGCGACGTCAGGTAGCTCGGCTGGCCCCACCTGAGGGTTTCCTCGATCTCACCGACGCCGTCGGTCTCGGCCGCGACGTCGAGGATCAGTCGGCGGAGCGCGAGGAGCCTCGTTCGGAGGCGCGGCGGGTAGGCGTCGAACACCGCGGCGACGTCGCGATTGGCGATGCGGCTCGCAGCGGGTCGACGTCGGGGACTCACAGGTCCGGGAGATAGCGCTTGATCATCTGCTCGTGGGTCTCGACCGGCCCCGCGATGCCCGTCTGATCGCCGATCATCTGCCCGAGCGTCGGCAGGCCAGCGCGATCGACCTTGCTCGACTCGTCCCACAGCCGCGAGCGCATGAAGGCCTTGGCGCAATGCAGATAGGCCTCGCGCACCGTGACGCGGATGACCACCTTCGGCGTCCGGCGCTCGTCGGTGCAGAGCGCGAGGTCCGCGGGCGTGGTGGAGAGCACGGCCGTCCCGTTCACCCGCAGCGTCTCGTCGAAACCCGGGATCATGAAGAGCAACCCGACCTGCGCGGTGTCGAGGATGTTCCGGAAGGAGTCGAGCCGGTTGTTCCCGGGCGCGTCCGGCAGAAGGAGCGTGTGGGCGTCGACGACCTTCACGAAGCCCGGGACGCCGCCGCGCGGCGAGGCGTCGATCCCGGACCCTCCGGCCGTCGCGAGCACGACGAACGGCGAGAGCGCGACGTAGCTCCTGCAGTGGATGTCCAGCCAGTCGATCTGCTTCTTCACGGCTCGCTCGCGCGGCTCCGCGAAGAGGGCGCGAAGATCGTCGAGCGAGGTGAGCGTGTCGCGCGAAGCGGCTCCGTCGAGCGACCGCCGGCGCTCCGCCAGGCGTTCCGCGCCGAGGGCCGAGACCGAGACCATCATCTCCGCGTTCCCCGACTGGCCATGGTCGATGAGGCCGCGCGCGTTGGCCTCCTCCCAGACCGGGAGGCGCGGACACGACGTCCGCCACGCCTCGATCACCTCGCGATACGGGCGGCCAGCGGGGCCGATCCATTCGAGGAGATCGAGGACGAGGGCATCGACGGGATCGGCCACGCGTCGATCGATAGCACGGCTCCCGTGCTCAACGAAGGGTGCGTTCCTGCGCGACCCGTCTGGCGACCGACGGATCCCGCGTGCTAGCGGAGCCGCATGCGCGTCTTCCTGACGGGCGCCACGGGCGCCCTCGGCCGGCCGACGACGCGCGCGCTCCGTGCCGCCGGCCATGGCGTGCTCGGCGTCGCGCGTGGTCCCGCCAAGGCCGCCGTCGTCCGCGCCGACGGCGGCGAGCCGGTCGCGGTGAGCCTCTTCGACGTCGGCGCCCTGCGCGACGCCATGAAGGGTTGCGATGCCGTGCTGCACTACGCGACCAAGGTGCCGCCGATCGGCCGCATCACCCGCCGCGCCGCCGCGGAGAACGACCGGCTGCGGAGCGAGGGGTCGCGCTGCCTGGTCGACGCGGCGCTCGCCGCGCGTGTCGGCACGTACGTACAGGAGTCGGTCTTCTTCCTCTACGCCGACGGCGGCGACGCCCTGCTCGACGAGGACGCGCCGCTGCACGCGAGCTGGCTGAGCGACTCGGCGCTCGACGCCGAACGCGAGACCGTGCGTTTCGCCCGGGCGGGCGGCCGGGGCGTCGCCCTGCGCTTCGGCGCGTTCTACGCGCCCTACGCGCTCAGCACCGTCGAGACGGTGCGCCTCGCCCGCCGCGGCCTCTTCCCGGTGATCGGCACAGGCGAGCAGTTCTTCTCGTCGATCCACGTGGACGACGCGGCGACGGCGTCGGTCGCCGCGCTGAGCGTGTCGAGCGGCGTCTACAACGTCGTCGACGACGAGCCGCTGCGCTACCGCGAGTACGTCGAGGCGGTGGCGGGCGCGGTCGAGCGGGCAGCCTGGCTTCGCCTGCCCTCCTGGACGGTGAAGGTGCTGCTCGGCGAGGGCGCGCACATCGCGCTCCTCTCGCGCCGCCTGTCGAATCGGCGCTTCCGCGCGGCGGCCGCGTGGACGCCAAGCGCCGCGGCCGCGCGCCAAGGCCTCCCGGCCGTGGTGCGCGGAATCCTCGCCGGCACGAACGCGTGAGCGTCCGGCCGCAACGAGTTCACGACCGTCCACCCTGGACTGGACGGCGTCGCGATGCGACAACGCCGTCGATGCTGCCGGACTCGCCTGTGGACGTCCAATCCGACTGGCGACACGTGCTCACGTTCCGCTGCACGGGGTGTGGCAACTGCTGCCGCGGCACGTGTGTCGTCGTGACCGATGCCGACGTCCGCCGCATCGTGCGCGGCACCGGCCGCGCGCTGCGCGAGTTCGTGCGCTTCGTCGGTCCCGACGACGTCGCGTTGGGCGCGCGGAGCGGCCTATGGGCGGACCTCGGTGGGCGCCGTGCCGTGATGGCGTTGCGATGGACGCGCCGGCGCTGCGTTTTCCTCGGCGCCGACGAGCGCTGCACGATCTACGAGCACCGCCCGACGGGATGCCGCCAGTTTCCGTTCGAGGTGACGCTCGGAGACGACGACGCGATCGCGGACGCGTCGCTCAGCCGGATCGTCGAGTGTCCCCACGCCTGGGACGGACGGGTCGGCGCGCGCGCACTGACCCGCGTCGTCCACGCGAGCGAGAGCGAGAACGCGGCGTACGTCGAGCGCGTGCAGGCGTGGAACCGGGCGCGGATCGGACGGCGCAGCACGGCGGCGTTTCTACGGTTCCTCGGGCTCGCCGAGGCCCGCGAGACGGCTCGGACGCGCTAGTTCACGCCGACCGCGACCGCGAACTTCGACGGGTCGCCCATCGTACCGTCGGGCCGCGTCACCTCGGTGCCCGTGACCCCGATGTCCGCCGGCATCAGCGCATGCCCGGCGGCAACGTCGAACGTGCAGCTCAGATTGAACGCGCTCGGATAGGGCGACAGGTCGATCGCGGCGAGGATGAGGTGCCCGTCGTCCTGGTCGTTCTTGACGAAGATGCCGGACGCGCCGAGCGGGCACGCGACGTGCGCTCCGCTGCCCGTGAAGCTGCCGCTCGCGGTCGGGTAGAGGACGGTGAACTGGAACCCGAGAAGCGCCTCCCCCGTGGTGATCGTGAAGTCGACGCGCACCGTGGCGGCGACGGGAGCCGGCGTGGCGGTCGGTGTCGGTCCGGCGCCGTCGGTCGGCGCAGGAGTCGACTCCGTGTCGGTCGCGGTCGGGGCCGGCGTCGAGCCGAACGACGTCCCCACGGCAGTCGGTGCGCCCGGAGTGCCCGTCGGCCGCGGCGTCGCCGTGCGCTCGCCGGCCTCGCTCCCCGTCGGGGCCGGGACGTCCATCTGACCGTCACCGCCGCCGCCTCCGCCACCACACCCGGCAGCGACCACGAGTGAAAGAACGACCACGGCAACCACACTCCCCCATCGACCGCTCAACTCGCACCCTCCGAGGCGTGACGTGGAGCAATGCATACCTCGCCCGGCTCGCGGATCAAGTGGTCCGACACCGAGCGCCTGGATTGCGGGCACCGCCTTCGTGGAGTAATCGACGCACGACCCATGCGCCGCGTTCTGCTGATCGCCGTCGCCCTGCTGCTCGTGTCCCGGTCGGTGTACGCGGGAATCATCCCGTTCTGCGGTGACGCGAACAACGACGGCGACATCTCGGAGAGCGACGCGGCCGCCGCCCTGCTCGCCGCCGTGCAGCTTCCGAGCACCTGTCCGATCGCGGTCTGCGACGTCAACGCCGACGACCGCATATCGGTCTCCGACGCGGTGAACATCCTGCTGAACGCCGCCGTACGTCCGTCGATCGACGCGTGCAGGGACGTGACGGGCGGCAAGTAGCCCGTCGCGCCCTACCAGACACCCGATCGTCCACGCGCCGGGTCAGGGGTAGTACGACTCCGGCAGCCAGCAGCGGCCGGGCGCCACGGCCTTGCTCGCCACGAACTGGCCGTCGCGGTTGCGCCGGACGTTCTCTGCGTACGTGAAGAGGGTACAGAAGCGCCGCCCGGTGCTCGTGGTACCGACTGTCACCGAAGCCGCCATCTTGGTCTGCGTAAGCTCGTCGAGCGTGAACCCGACCGCACCCGGCCCGCACGTGACGTGCACGCCGCGCGCGCCGACGTCCACCTTCGAGCACGGACCGTAGGCGCCCGTCTTGTCGCGATAGGCGTAGGCGGTCCCGCCTCCCGACGGCACCGCGTGCCACCCCGCCGCGGGCAGCGGAATCGTGGTGAACTCGTGGGTCTCGGAGTTGTAGAGCTCGAACGCACCGCCGTTCACCGTCGGATCGCCGCCGCTGCCCGGCGCCGGCACGACGGCCGCAGGCATCTTGGCGAGGACGAGCTTCAGCTTCGTCACCTGACGCGTCGGATCGTACGAGCGTAGCTTGATGCTCTTGCCGCCGACCGGAAGCTCGCCTCCCGCGGGCGCGCGGCAGTGCGGCACCGCGACGAAGTTGCTCTCCTGGAACAGGGGCGGCACCCCGTCACCGCGCGAAAGGCCGCTCAGGCCGTGCCATCCGGTCTCGACGAACGACATGCGGATGCGACCGTCGAAGAAGAGCTCGAGCTGGATCCGATTGTACGGGTACGCGGGAGCTGGAAACTCGACTGACTGGAGGTTGTCCCACGTGACCGCGGCGCGATCCGCGAGCTGCTGCCAGCGCACGTCGCCGACGACGTGCGGGTTGATGATGTATTGGCTCGCAAAGGGCGCGATCGTCGGCAGGCCGAAGTGGGCGGCGACCGACGGCCCGAACTCGGTCTCGCCCGCGGTGAACGTCACGTAGCCCTGGCTGCTGACGAAGACGTCGTCGTACTGCTGCCCGAAGAGCGCGACCTTCGCGCCGGCGGCGAGCGGCACGTCGACGAAGGACGCTTCGTTCAGCCCGAGCGACGTACCGCCCGCGGGATCGTTCGGGTACGTCGTCGCGAAACCCGAGCAGAGCGTGTACGAGTCGCCGCTCGGCGTGAACGTGAGGCTCGTGCCCTCGAGGTCGTTCGTGTCGAGAGCGAAGATCTCGGTGAACGGGTCGACGGCTGTCACGGGCGGCGCCCCCGGCACGTCGAACTCGAGATTCAGGCGTCCGGCGCTGGTCGAGCACAGGCTCGCGACCTGGATGTAGTAGGGCGTACCGGCCTGCGCCTGGAATTCGAGGCGGGAGTGGTGGTCGGTGAGACTGTCATCGCACGCTGCCTGATGGAGACTTCCGCATTGCCCGCGGTACACACCGAGCACGACCGTGTAGTTGCTGCCGGTTGCGTCGACACGCACGGTGCCCGATTGCGTCGGCGTCACCCGGTACCAGAGCGTCGCGCTGTTGGTCGGGCAGCCGCACGTCGACTCCGGATCGTCCGCGGCGGCGCTGGCGCGCGTTGCCAGCGCCGACGTGCCAGTCTTGCCCGGACCGACGTCGACGGCATTGGCGCACGTGTCGTTGGCGGGCACCGGGACAAGCGCGAACGCGACGAGCGCAGACTCCGTCTCGCCCGCGGTCGTCGCGACGAGCCGCCCCGTGTAGAGATAGGGTGCGCTCGTGCTCGGTGGAACGACCGTGTTGTCGGCGGTCAGGGTCACTTCGACGTCGGCCGCGCCGCCGGCCGGCACCGTGACCTGGTCCGGCACGATCGTCGTGCTCACGCCCGCCGGCATCGTCGAGCCGTCGAAGGTGAGCGTGTAGCTCCGGTCGCTGGCGCCGAGGTTGCGGACGCTCACCGTTTTCGCCCCCGACCACGAGGGGCCGACGCCGTCGTCGATGCCGACGTTCACCGGCGACGGCACGAGCGCGGTACGCACGTCGAACGCGGCGCGCACGTCGAGGCGTCCCGAGCCTCCCGTCGTCGAGTTGAGCCCGAGCGGCACGGCGCCATGTTCCAGGATCGCCTTCACGTCCGCCGGCGACAGGCTCGGGAAGTAGCCGCGCACGAGCGCCGCGGCGCCGGCGACGTGTGGCGTCGCCATCGACGTGCCCGAGATCGAGATGTGCGCATCGTCGATGCACTCGCGACCGGGAAACGAGCCTGGAAGCCGCGCGGCGCAGATGTCGACGCCGGGCGCGGTGATCTCGGGCTTCAGCAGGAAGTCGAGCGTCGTCGGGCCGCGCGAGCTGAACCCCGCGATCTGGTCGGTGTCGTCGGTCGCGCCGACCGTGAGCGCCGTGCGTGCGGTCCCCGGCGAGCCGATCGTGAAGTAGTGCGCCGAGTTGCCGGCGGCGATGACGCTCAGCACGCCCACCGCCGTCGCGGCGTCGACGGCGAGCGAGAGCGGATCGTCCTCGTCGCCGCCGCCTCCGAGGCTCATGCTGATCACGTCGACGTGATCGCTCGTGTCGCCGTCGTCGTCGGGATCCGTCGCGCGCTCGATGCCCGCGATGATGGTCGAGTCGGAGCCGGAGCCTCCTGAGTTCAGCACCTTGTAGGCATAGATATGCGCGTCGGGTGCGACACCGACGAGGAGGCCGTCGCCGGCCGCCGTCGCCGCCACGTGCGTCCCGTGCCCATGGTCGTCCATGGGATCGGCGTCGTCGTTGACGAAGTCGAAGCCGCCGACCACCTTGCAGCCCGGCCCGAAACACCCGCCGAGATCGGGATGCAGATAGTCGACGCCGGTATCGATGATCGCGATCGTCGCGCCGGCGCCACGGTAGCCGAAGTCGCTCCATACCTCCGGTGCGCGGACGAGCGGCACGCTCACGTCGAGGATCGCCTCGACCGGTCTGTCAGGAACGACACGGTGGACGTCCGGGTGCGACGCGAGCGCGCGGATCGTCTCCGGCAGAAGCGTCGCGGCGAAGCCGTTCGCGACGATGCGGTACTCGTAGCGCAGCACCTCGGCCGAGCGCGGCGTCGGAAGGCCGCGCGCCGCACGGTTCGCCAGCTCGAGAGCGAGCACGTCGCTGCGCACGCGCGCGCGCTGCGCCGCGGCCGACGCGCCGGCACGGGCCGCACGGGCGATCGGCGCGTCCGTCAGCTCGATGATGACGGACTGCGCGGGATCGGCAGTCGCAGCCGCCTGTACCGCCTCGGAAAAGGGAGCCGCCATCCCGAACGCGGCGATCATCACGAGACGAACCATCGCGCGCCGTCTCCGGTGCGGCCGGCGGTCGCCATGCACGGGGGTCTGCATGCTGCACCTCGCTTGCCCGCGGGCGGGACGGCACCAGCCGGGCGTTCCGGGCGTTGAACGAAGGAGCCGGCGTTCTAGCGGGGTCAGCGCCGGGGGGTCAACAGAAAAATCCCGCCGCGACGCGTCGCGGGTCAGTCGTACAGCTTGACGACCTTCACCTTGCCCGGCGCCGCCTGCACGCAGAGGTCGCAGAGCGTGCACTCGTCGAGGTTCTCGTCGACGATGCGCAGCGCGCCGTCGGGCTTCACCGCGAAGATGTTGACCGGACAGACCTCGGTGAGCTTCTTCGCCATCGCGGGGTCGGCGGCGGTCTTGGGATCGACCTCGACGCCGATGAACATTCCGTTGGCCATGATCAGTGTCCCCTCGCGGCGGCGGGGCGCTCCAGCCCCTGCTTGATCAGCGCGGGAATCTCCTCGATGCGCTCGGCGACGGAGATGCCGGCGGCGTGCATGCGCTCGATCTTGTCGGCGGTGGTGTCGGCCTTGCCCTCGACGATCGTGCCGGCGTGGCCGAAGCGCATCCCGGGCATCTCGTCCATGAAACGGCCGGCCATGAACGCGACGATCGGCAGGCGGCTCTTGTGCTCGCGCACCCAGTCGGCGAGCTCGGCCTCCATGCGGCCGCCCGGCTCGGAGTAGATGGCGATGGCCTTGGTCTCGCTGTCGGCCTCGAAGAGCGGCATGAGCTCGGCGTAGGTCGAGCCGATGATCGCGTCGCCGCCGATCGAGACGCAGGTCGACTGGCCGTAGCCGGCGGCGGTGAGCGTGTTGGCGATCTCCGTCGTCATGCCGCCGGAGCGCGACATGACGCCGATCGGACCCTTCTTGAAGGCGCGGCGGACGTTCACCGCGGGGCCGCCGAGGCCGCCCATCTTCGCCTCGTCGGGGGAGAGGACGCCGAGGCAGTTCGGTCCGATGATGCGCGCGCCCTTGAGCTTCGCGAGCTCGACCATCTGCGCGACCTCGGCGCGCGGGATGCGCTCGGTGACGATGACGATGAGCTTCACCCCCGCCTCGAGCGCCTCGAAGACGGCGTCGCGGGTGAAGCGCGGCGGCACGGTGACGATCGAGCCGTCGACGTGCTGCTTCGACGTGACGTCGCGCACGCAGTCGTAGACCGGCACGCCGTACACGTCGCGGCCCGCGCGCCCGGGGGTCACGCCGCCGACGATCTTCGTGCCGTAGTCGAGGCCCTCGCGCGTCAGGTTCACGGCCTCGCGGCCGGTGATGCCCTGGATGATGACGGTCGTGTCTTTGTTGATGAGGATCGACATCGTGCTCCGGGTCGTTTCGGCTTGGGTTGGTCCGCGACGGACGCGGAGACAAGTGCCCGTCGCGAAAGGCGTTGATCTACAACCGGGGTGCCGGTCGGTCAAGGTGCGTGGCCGTAGTTGGGCGCTCGGGCATGATCGTCGCGATACTCCGCGTCGCGGTTCTTGACTTCATCTCCGTTTTCGCCTATTCTTCGCCTTGCCCTCTCGACGTTTCTGCTCGCTCGGAAGACAGGATCGGCGGCTCCATCCATGAGGTTGCTCCCGCGCGCTGCTGGCGGCTGGCGACGCGTACGCACGCAGCGGCGGACGCCGGCGATGATCGCGCGTCGGATCGATCCCGCAACCGAGCGTGCGCTGCTGAGCGAGCGGGCACGCTTCACGCGTGCCATCGACGTCGAGGTGCAGGTCGCGTGCCGCAGCGAGGCGGCCGCGCGGCTCGAGCTCGGAATGGTCGCGCGCGAGCTTTTGCGTCGACGCGCGTACCGGCGGCTCGGCTTCGTACGGCTGGCCGACTACGCGCGGGAGCGCCTCGGGCTCTCCGCGCGTAGCCTCCAATCCGCCGCATGGGTCGCGAGGCGTCTCGATGCGCTGCCTCTCGTCGCCGCGGCTTTCGATCGCTCCGACCTCTCCTGGGCGCAGGTGCGCGCGCTCTGCGCCCTCGCCTCGACCGACGATCAGGACGCATGGCTGGTGCGTGCGCGCGGCTCGACCGTCGAGGCTCTCGAACGGGCCGCCGCCGCACAGAGCGACGGCGACGACGGCGATCCCGAAGCAGACGACGGCACGATCGACGGCGAGCCCATCGTTCGGGTGTGCATCGCCTGTCCGTCGCACGTGCGGGCTCTGTGGCGTCGCGCGCTGGAGCTCGCATCGCGTGTCGCGGGGGAGCCGCTGCCGGCTTGGCGAGCCGTCGAGTGGGTGGCGGCGGAGGCGTTCTCCGGGCGGCCGGAGGGCATACCGTTCGTCGATCGCATGATTCTCGCCGGGTTGCGTCTGGCGCAGCGGATGCGGCGGCCGAGCGTTGATGACGCGTCGCCGAACGCGGTGACGAACCCGGGCGGCATCGCGTCGCCGGCCGCACCCACTGCCCCATCGGAGCACGTAGTCCGGCCGATGACCCCGCTGGCGACCGGCTCCTCGGACGCGTTCGCGCTCGACACCCGGGCGGTCGCCGCCGTCCACAGCATCCGGACGTACGAGCCCCGGATCGGTCGTCTCCTCAGGATCGTCGTCGATCAGCGCGTCTACCGGGCGCATGGGTACTGCTCGCTCGCCGGGTACGCGCGCGAGCGTCTCGGCATCTCGGCGCGGAAGGCGTGGGCGCTCCTCAAGGTCGAGCGCGCCACGCGCCGCGGCGATGCCTTCGCCCGCGCCTACGAGGGAGGCGCGATCTCGTGGGTGCAGGCACTCACGCTTCTGCCGGTCGTCGATCGCGGCAATGCCAGCGCCTGGGTCGCTCGCGCCGAGGCCGTGACGGTGCGTCGGCTCGCGGACGAGGTGAGCTGGATCCTCGAGCGGAACGATCTGTCCACCGGCGGCTCCGCGCTCGACCCTCCCCCGCTCGATTGCCGTCTCGAGTCACCCGTCGCGGCCGCGTTGCGCTCAAGGGCGACGAGCACGCAGACGGTGCCGGATTTCGTCACTTCCGATGGAGTGCAGATCGGTGCGCATCGGGAGGCCGCGCATACGGATGCGGATGGTACCGGCGCGGCCGCGAGCGTCGGGGCGGCAGTGACAAATTCTGGCGACGCCCGGCGCGCGTGGCTCGAGGTCTCGGATGCGGAGATCCGGCTCAGCGCTCCGGCGTCCGTCGTCGCGGTGTTTCGCGAGGCGCTCGACGTGTTCTCGCAGCCTGGTCTGCCGCGTTGGTCTGCGCTCGAACGCGTGTTGCGGCACGTGATCACCCATTGGGAATCGCAGCCGCGCCATCGCGATCCGATCTTCGAGCGCGACGGCTGGCGATGCGCCGTACCCGGATGCAGCTCGCGCCGGAACCTCCACGACCATCACCTGCAGTTCCGCTCACGTGGTGGCGGCAACGCTCACGACAATCGGGTCGCCGTCTGCGTCGCGCATCACCTGCACGGGATCCATGAAGGCGTCGTCCGCGCCTGGGGCTCCGCGCCGCGCGACGTCCATTGGGAGCTCGGCATTCGAGCGTACGGGCGACCGCTGCTCGCGTTCGTCGGCGATCGGCGGGTGGACGTACCCAGGACGGCGACGAGAAGCCTCGGCTAGGGGTCGGCGCGGGAGCCGGCCGAGCCGACCCCCGCGCCGCATGTGTTTCGTCTACCGGTAGCGGAACGTGTCGGCGTCGCGCCGCAGGCGGCCGCCGGTCGTACCGGTCACGTTGACCTTCACCAGGTTCGAGTGCCGCGTCGGATCGAGCGTCACGTCCACCTTGCGCGAGCAGCCCGGAGTGAGCGGCTCGAACGACGTGAGTGGCGTTCTATTCAGCTGGAACGGCTTCCGCACCGCGAGGTCCGGCACCTCGGCGTAGTTGGCGACGATGCGGCAGGTGCCCGCCGGCTCGTTGCATTCAGCGTTGGTGGTGCAGTGGTCGGCGATCTTGCCGGCCGTGCAGAAGCCGGAGCCGCCACAGACACCCGACGTGGCACAGCTCGGATCGCTCGCCACCGTCACCTTGTAGTTGGTCGGCGCGAGGTAGGTGACCAAGAGATTGCCGACGCCGTTCACCGGCTTCCCGCCGAAGGTCGCCGCCTGCGGCGGGATCTCGTTCGGGTCGCCCGGGTCGCAGCCGGCCGCCGTCTCCTGCGCGTCGCAGTAGCCGTCGCCGTCGGTATCGGCGCCCATCGTGCCATGGCACGTGCCGCCGTTGCAGACGTCGTTCAGCGTGCACTCGTTGGCGTCGTCGCAGGCGAAGCCGTTCCGCGCCGCCGCGTCGTTCACACAGCCGGTCGCCGAATTGCAGGAGTCGGCCGTGCAGGCGTTGCCGTCGTCGCAGTTGGGCGCCGGGCCGCCGTTGCAGGTGTTGGCGCTGCCGCTGCACGTGTCGGTGGTCGTGCACGCGTTGCCGTCCGTGCACGGCGTGCCGGCGCTCTTGAACTGGCAGCTCGACGAGCAGCAGCTCGCGAGGGTGCCGTTGCCGGCGGCGTCGTCGCAGGTCTCGGTGCCCTTGATCAGACCGTCGCCGCAGATCCCGTCGCAGGCCGATGGCTCGCCGGTGCAGGCGAAGCCCGTCTCGACCGTGCAGCTCGACGAGCAGCCGTCGCCGTTCGTGACGTTGCCGTCGTCGCACGCCTCACCGCCGCGCACGAGACCGTCGCCGCAGATCGTCTGGCAGGTCGACGGGGTGCCGGTGCAGTTGTAGCCGGCCTCGACCGAACAGCTCGACGAGCAGCCGTCGCCCGAGGTGACGTTGCCGTCGTCGCACGCCTCGCCGCCGAGGATCAGGCCGTCGCCGCAGATCGGCGAGCAGACCGACGGATCACCGGCGCAGTTGTAGCCGGTCTCGACCGTGCAGCTCGACGAGCAGCCGTCGCCCGCGGCGACGTTGCCGTCGTCGCAGGCCTCGCCGCCGCGCACGAGACTGTCGCCGCAGATCGGCGCGCAGACCGACGGGCTGCCGGTGCAGGTGTAGCCGGCCTCGACGGTGCAGCTCGACGAGCAGCCGTCGCCCGACGTGGTGTTGCCGTCGTCGCACGTCTCGCCGGTCACGATGCCGTCGCCGCAGACGGGCGGCACGCTCTCCGACTCAGGCGCGGCGCCCAGGGGCTGTCCACCGGGCCCGGCCGCGAAGGTCGTGCCGCCGTCGGAAGGCACCTGACCGACACCCGGCTGCGTCCAGTCGCACACGCCGCTCAGGAAGACCGCGTTCAGGCGATCCTGCTGCGCCTGCGTGAAGGTGATGCCGGTGTTGGTGAAGTCAGGGTCGTTGAAATCGAGCGTCTTCAGCTGGCACTTGAAGATGTCCTCCGACAGCGGGCCACCCGCCGCCTGCCGCGGCGAACCCTGGAACTTGATCGGGCAGGCCGGCGTGCCGAGTCCGACGTCGACGATCTGCGCCTGCGTGCCGCCGGTGGTGGTGAGGCAGAGGTCCCCCGCACCAGAGGGCTTGTCGTTCAGCACCTTCGTCGGCAGCGGCGAATTGCTCGAATCTGCCTCGATGTTAGCGAGCCACTGGTCGAGCGTCGTGAACGAGTTCAGCAGCAGCGCCGCACCCGGCGTGCTGGAGCCGCTGGTGCCGTTGTAGGCCCAGATGAGCTGGTTGGCATGCGTCGCGTTGGCGTTGTCGAGCCGCGCCCGCGCCTCCCACGCGCGCCAGTTCTGGTGAATGTCGCCGTTGACCGCTTGGTTGCCGCGCAGGTCGATGATGGCGATGTTGGCGAGCTGATGCCCGTCGGTCACGAGACCGGCGGTGTACACGGTGTGCAGGGTGCTGGCAGCGGCGGCGGCGCGCGTCGGCGGTATCCAGCCCAGGTCGGCGTTGAAGCTGCCGACGCCCTCGTTCAACTGCACGAACTGCTCGGCCGTGATGGTGCCCGCTTGCAGTGCCTTCAACCCATACTCCACGCCGACGTTGTCGACCGGCGTATTGGCCTTGGTGTTGCCATCGGTGTCGACGAAGGTGCCGAGGGTCGGAGCATCGTGATCGAACGTCGTGCAGCGCACTCCGTCCGGGCGGGTCGACGGGTTGTACGTGACCGACGTCGGGAACCCGGAGCCGCAATTGTTTGCAATCGTCGGGTTGCCGAAGGGCAGGAAGGAGAGGTCCCAAGCGATGCACATGCCGGTGTTGGTGTGGCCGTCGATGGCGGCCCTCTGCGCGGAGCTGAGGGCGCTGCCGTTCGCCGTGCCGTAGTAGTTCGCGTCGAGGAGGCCGCAATCGGTGACCTCGATCGCCGTCGACATCGTGTCGGGGAAGGTGCAGTTCGGCTGGATGCCCTGGAGCAGCTCGGGATACGCTCCGGCGATGTTGTACTGCAGGATGGAGCCGCCGGAGCAGCCGGCACCGATGGTGTAGCGGATCTCGCCGTAGTTCTCGGTGATCTCCTCCTTCAACATGGCGACCGTCTCGGCGGCGAGCGTATCGTTCGCGTTGGTCCCGTGGTCGGTGAGCGAGGACGACGCCACCATGTAGCCGCGTGCGAGGGAGTTGTTGTCGAAGACGCCGCTGCCCGGCGGCGTCTGGAAGCGGCTCACCCCCGAGGAGGCGCCGAAGACCCACAGCAGCTTGCCGTTCCAGCCGCGCTGCGGATTCTGCGGCGTGTTCGGCAGGCTCGGATCGAAGAACGTCACCAGCTGGTACTCGCCGCGGTTCAGGGTGCCCTTCTCGAGCACGACGATGGCACGGACCGTATCGCCCCGATCGTTGGTGAAGTTGGCGATCGTGTTCGCCGGCGGCGGGTTGTTCGGATCGTACGACTGAAAGCAAGGATTGCCGCCGGTCGTCGTGAACGTGCACCCCGTTCCGACCTTGCTCGTCGGCTCGTAGAAATAGGTGAAGGTGGGCAGCGTGTCGCATTGCGCGTCGACCGGATCGCTCGCGAGGCCGTTGACCTTCGTCGTCGCCGTACCGGTGAGGGTCGTGTTCGGGACGGTCACGGTCACGGAAGTGGCGACCTTCATGGCGCAGATCCACGGCAGCAGCTGCGCCCCGGCAAAGACCGGGCCGCCGATGGCGTGGTTGGCAATGGTGATCTCAGCCGGCAGCTTCAGCGTCGGCGGCGTCACGGAGGCGACGACATCGTTGTCGCCCGCGTTCAAGCCGGTGATGAGGCCGACGAAGGCCCCGTCGCCGGTGCGTGTGCCGAACGCGCTGGTGACGTCGCTCCCGTTGAGCGTCACGTGCACGTCGCTCGCGTTGACGTCCGGCGGGATCACGATCTGGACCAACGCGTCGCCGCCGGAGACGAGGTCGGCCCGGTTCGAAAGAACCTGGATCTCGAGCTCGTCGGCGCGCGCGAGCGCGGCGGTCGTGAGCACGAGAAGAGACACGAGGAGCATCCTGCTGCCAACGCGGTGTGTCATCGGCGGAATCCTTTCAGCGAGGGGTGAGGCGCCGGGATAGCGAATGCCATGCTGGACGCTCAATCCTTTTCTCGCCGCACTCGCGGTGCCGGTCTTTGTGCCCACGGCACAAAGATCGGCCGACAGCGCTGTGGATCAGCCGTCAGTCAAAGGGACGATCACGCGTCGAGAATCAACAGCGCCAGCTCGATGCGCAGACGGGTCTGCGCGTCGTCGAGATCGAAGCCGAAGCGGCGCTGAATCTGCTTCAGGCGGTACGAGAGCGTGTGCGGATGGACGCCGAGGGCCGCCGCCGCCGACTTCACGCGGAAGCCGTGCTGCGAGAGCGCGCGCAGCGTGTCGTGGTAGATGCGCCGGCCACCCGTCCGGCCGAGGAGGCCGAGCGTCTGCTGCGCGAACGCCTGCGCCCGCGCCGAGCCCGCGTCGACGACGTCGTGCAGCGCCAGATCCTCGTAGCGATGGACGGCAGCGGTCCGCCGCAGTTGCGTACCGAGCTCGAGGGCGCGCCGCGCCTCGAGCGCCGAGCGGCGCAGGCTCGCGGCGTCCTCCGCCGGGCCGCCGACGCCGGCGCGCCAGCCGTAGCGGGCGAACTTGCCCTCGATCTCGTCGAGCACGGTTTCGTGTCCTTCGCGCGGCAGGAGCGCGAGCATGCCCTCCTCCGTGCGCCCGACGATCGCGTCGCGCTGCGCCTCACACGCCGCGACCAGACGCGCAAGCACATCGCGCCCGTCGCGCTCCGCCCCGCGCCCACGCTCCTTCGGCATGGCGCGGCGTAGCAGCACGGCGACGCGCGGCTCCTCGAGGTCGAGGTCGAGCTCGCGCGCCCGCGTCCCGACGGCGCTGAGCGGCGCGTCGGCGACGAGCAAGCGCAGGAACTCGCCGATCGCCTCGCCGCGCGAGCGCAGCAAGCGCTCGCGCTCGGCCAGGTAGACCTCGGTCGCGAGCGTCGTCACCCGGTTGACGCTCGCGAACGTCACCGGCACCCGTCGCAGCACCTCGAGGTGCACGCCCGGATGCTCGGCCACCGCCTCGATCAGGTGCTCCCACAGGATCGGCAGCGCCAGCTGGAACGTGCCGATCATCGCGCCGAGCGACACGCCCTGCGCGACGCGTGCCTGCGCATTGGCGATGGCCGGCTTCATCTCGTCCATCGTCGGCGAGCGGCCCTCGATCAGGTTGAACTCGAAGAACCCGCCGACGAGGTAGCGCACGTTCCGCCGCATGCCCTCGAGCGCGGGGCCGGAGAGCGCCCGGTACTCCGGATAGAGCCGACGGCACTGCGCCACGATCTCGCGCGCGCAACGCTCACGATCGAGATACGCGCGCTCGATCAGGGCGCGTAGCTCGCGCGATAGTGCCGGTGCGCGCCGGCTAGCCGGCGACCGTCTCGGTCGTCCAGGGCGGCGGGCAGCCGCCCTCACTCAGGGGATCACACCGAGCGTGTTCATCGCATCATCGCGTCATTGCATTTTGGCGACGGCGCGGCCGGCGGCCTCGTACATCGACACGGTGCGGTCGCAGTACTCGACGCCGTACTTCTTCAGGATCTTGAAGCCGTCGTCCTCCCACGCGCCGGGAATGCGGAAGATGGCGATCGTCTGGCCCGGATCGCGGCCGGACTCGACGCAACCCTTGATGACGCCGCGCGCGACGATGTCGACCCGCGTGTTGGAGACGACGTTCATCATGACCGCGATCTTCTTCACGCCGGGCTTCGAGAGGATGAGCTTGGTGAGCTCGCATGCCTTCTTGACGCTCGGGTTGCCGCCGATCTCGCAGTAGTTGGCGGGCTTGCCGCCGTGCTTGCGGATGGCGTCGAAGAGCGTGAGCGAGCCGCCGCCGGCGCCGATCACGAGACCGAGGTCGCCGTCGAACTCCTTCACGTTGCCGGCGACGCCGCGGTGATCGGAGGCGTCGACCTGCGCGCCCTTGATCTCGAACTCGGTCGGGGGCCGCGCCTCGCGCGTCTCCTCCTTGCCGATGCCGAGCTCGGCGACGAGCTTCGCGTGCTTGTCCCGCGCGTCGCCCTCGAGATCGACGTGGCCGTCGAGCACGAGGAACTTGCCGTCCTCGGTCTTGCCGAGCGGGTTGATCTCGGCGAGCGTCAGGTCGTAGCGCAGGAAGATCTCGACCAGGGTCGAGACGATCGGGATGAGCTTGTTGAGATCGTCGCCGGTGACGCCGGTCGCGGCGATCGCCTCCTTGGCCTTGTAGGGACTGAACGGCAGGAGCGAGGAGAGATGCACGCGCGACACGTGCTCGGGGTGCTTCTCCGCGACCTCCTCGATGTCGATCCCGCCCATGTCGCTGAAGATCAGGACCGGCAGCTTCTTTCGCCCGTCCCAGGTGACGGCGACGAAGTACTCCTGCTTGACCGGCGCGCGTTGCTCCACGAGGACGCCGCGCGGCTTCTGGCCCTTGATCTCGAGCGCGAGGATGGCCGCGGCGGCCTTCTCGGCGTCGTCGGGATTGTCGGCGAACTTGACGCCGCCGGCCTTCATGCGGCCGCCCGTCAGCACCTGCGACTTCAGGACCACGGGGCCGGCGATGTCGGCGGCGATCTTCCTGGCCTCGGCGGCGGTTTTGGCGACGCCGCCCTTCAGGAGCGGGGTGCCGTGACGCGCGAAGAGGGCCTTGGCTTCGAACTCGTAGAAACGCATCGGCGGGACGTCGTGGATGTAGCCGGGCGTCTCCCGAGCGTCAAGCGCGTCCCGTCAGCATCGACGTCCGCTCGCGCTTCGACTCCGGCCGTGCGACATTCCGGCTGGACGCGACCCAAGCGGTCGACGAAGAGAGGCGGCTCGGCGAGAATCGACTGCTTTCGATCGCCGTCAGTCGTCAGGGGTTGCGAACGTATCACGCACCCTTCTTCGCCGGCACGCTGGAGGTGGCGCAGGGTGCCCCCTTGTTGGCGTGCCGCACTGGTGCAGCGCTGTTGCCGGTGTTCACGGTGCGCACCGGCGATGGCATCTTCACCACCACGGTGGAGGCGCCCCTGTGCTGCCCCGCCGAGCGTGAAGAAGCCGCTGTGGCGAATCTGATCACGCAGTACGGTGCGCTCCTCGAGTCGTACACCATGCGGTGGCCGGACCAATCCCGCGGGTGGCACCTCGCGAGACCCTCGCCGTGCGTCACGTCGCGTCCGGAAAGTGCCTCTGCCACAGCGCTCCCAGATAGCGATTGGCCTCGTCGCTGAAATCGTTGCCGCTGTTGGGCGTGGTCGAGAACTCGCCGAACACACATCCCCGGCGGGTGGCGTAGAAATCGGCCCGGACGAACGTGCCATAGGCGACCCCGAGGGCCCGCGCGTGGCGCAGCATTTCATCCAGACACGGCGGCGGAGGCTCATACGATCCGGCCGGGTAGGCGGGCGCCGTGAACGGATAGTCGAACGCGCCCCACGTCGGCGTATAGAACGTGGAGGTCTCACTCTTCGCGCTGAGCTTGTGGACGACCTCGATGGCGCCGACGACGTCGCCGAAGACGTGGACCTTGTAGTCCGTCGCAAGCGCGGCCGAGCTCTCTTCACCCATGAACTCCTCGATCAGGATCGGGACGAGCGGCACCTGGGCGAAGCTGCCCCGCAGGTGTGCGCGGAGCCCGGTAGCAGTGAACGTGCGTTGATGGAGCACGTCGGTACCGTCACGCATGACGTAGACACGGTCGCCGGACTTGCCGAACGCGGATTTGAGCACGTAGGTGCTGGGGAGATCGTCGAAAGGGATGCGTCCGACCCGCCGTCCGCACCAATACATTTCCGGCACCCGGCAGCCGTGCTTGCGCGCGAACTCGCGGGCGTTCCACTTGTTGGCAAGCGAGCGTTGCCAGAACTCGCAGCAGTGCCAGCGATCGTCAGGGTCGGTGTGACGGCGGGACAGACTCATCCGCTCGCGTGCCTGGTGGAAGCGATCGAAGCCGCTCCGACCCCACCATAGGGCTTTTCGCCTACGGATACGCTGTGCGAACGTGAGAGACGACGCCATTGCGTGCTGGCTCGCCGCTGCGAGCCAGCACGAGGCCTACCTGGGCACCGAACTGGATGACCAGCGAGGCTGTGCGTCAGGGGCCGAAGGTGGCGATGACCCCGTCGGCAGTAGCGTCGCTGACGCACTGGATGCAGGCGATCAGCTCGTCGATCGTCGTCGTCGGGAGCGCGCCGCAGGCAGCAACGGCCGGACACGTCGCCCCGAAACCCACCATCGCGGGCGTGAAGCCGTCGCAGCTCGAGTGGATGTGGTTTTGCATGATCGTCGCCCGACTCGTGATCGCGTGTGACGCCTCGGAATCGGGACACGATCCCGTCGTCTGACCGCAGAGACTCTGCACGTGACACCCATCGAGCGCGCGCAGCTTTCCGCGTCCGTAGTTGCCGGAGCCGTTTGCGACCTCGCCGATCTGCGACTTGCAGCCTCGCAGATCGTGATCGGTCTCCTCCGCGTGGGTTGGATAGACCGTCTGGATCAAGTGGTCGGCGATGGCGGTGATGTCGGCGCTCGTGGGCCCGACCGGACCGCCGCACGCCGCTGCGACGCGGGCGTCGTACCGGGCCGCACTGCTGGCGAGATCGCCGCTCGTCTCCGTGTCGGGGCAAGGCGGTGTCGTGTGTCCCGCGAGCACGCGATCCTCGCAGGTGGAGACGTCGCGCAGGTACGCGTCGGCCAGCTCCGCCGCCGCGGCGCCCACGGCCAGCTGGCATGTGGTCGGCGCGTCGAGCGGCAACGCCGTCAGGCCTCGCGCCACCTGCTTCGCCTCCTCGCGCGCGATGCACTGCGCGCAGGCGATCAGCTCGGGCAGGGTATCGATTGTGAACTCGCAGAAGGGGCTGCCCGGACACGTGCCGCCGAAACCGAGATCCGTCTGCGGGTCGAGATCGTCGGCGGTGCCCGCCATCTGATCGGGGCCGCCGCATGCGCGGGCGACGTTCTTCGCGAGTCGATCCTCGGCGTTCGTGATTCTCGCCTGCGTGCCAGCCGGTCCGTCGCACCCGTCTCCGGCCGGGCCATAACCCGCGGTGCCGCGCAGGACGGCGAGATTGCAGGCGGCGAGCTGCCGAGCGACGGCGTCGCCGACGTGGGCGGTGTCGCGTCCAAGGGCGTTGCGGCACGTGCGCCGCGGGCCGTTCGGCTCGGGTAGCGGGCCGCCGCCGAACCCGCCCGCGACGAGGTCGAGCGACTCGCTCGTCGCCGAGAACACGCAGGTCCCCGTCTCGCTGCCCGCGCCGGCGCAAGCCTCCGCGACCGCGCTTGCGGCACGCGTGTCGACCACGCCGAGCTTCTCGAATTGCACCTGCGACGGACAACCGTCGTTCGTCATGGTGACCAGCTGACCACGCTCGCAGCGCGCGGTGAGATCGGCCGACGTGAGGAACACGCGCGTGCCGCGTGCGACGACGGCCGTCTTGCAGACGATGTCGTCCGCGTGCGCTGCAAGCGGTCCCAAGAGCACCGCGGCGATGCCAATGGCGATCCCGATGATGATGCGGCTTCGATGCATGACCTGCCTCCTTGCGTGTGAGCGGCCGTCCATGGCTGCCCAGGCAACGCGCGACGCTATGAGGCTGTTGCCGAGGCCGTCAACGTGATTGTTGCGTCATCGCAGCGATTGCCTGTGCCAACTTGGAGCACTCGGCCGACGGCGCACCGGGTAGAAAGTGCTTGTCGGAAGCGCAGGCGGGGACTAGACGAGCGGGATGGGAACGCGCTGCGGGCGAGTCGAGGAGATCTGGCGGTATCCGATCAAGTCGTTTCGGGGCGAGCGCGTCGACAGTGCCGACGTCACGTCGGCCGGGCTCGTGGGTGATCGCGCCTTTGCGTTGCGCGATCGAGCGACGGGCCGAGTCCTGAGCGGCAAGCGCTTTGCGCGTCTCTTCGAGTGTGGCGCGACGTATCCCCACGGTCCCGCCGCGCCGCCGGAGATCACCCTGGGCGACGGGCGTCGCGTGTCGCTCGATCGCGCCGACGAGACGTTCAGCGCGTGGCTCGGGCGCGACGTCGAGCTCGTGCGTACGACGTCCGATGCCACGGCGGCCTACGAGATCGCCATTCAATCGATCGAGGAGATCGAGGCCGGCGTCGATCAGCTGGCCATCGATGCCGGTGACTTTCCCTGTCCCCCGGGCAGCTTCTTCGACGCGGCTCCGCTGCACGTTCTGACCGACGCGACACTGGCAACCCTACGCGAGGCCTATCCCGGAGGGTCCTTCGACGTTCGGCGCTTTCGCCCGAATGTGCTGGTGGCCGCCGGCGGGGCGGTCGGCCGCATCGAGGAGGCCTGGAGCGGCCACACGCTCGCGATCGGCAGCGACGTCCGGGCCTCGGTCCTGATGGGAACGATTCGCTGCGTAATGACGACATTGCCGCAATACGATCTGCCACGTGACCCACGCATCCTGCGGACCCTGGCGCAGGAAGCTGGCGGAAACGCGGGGGTCTACGCCACGATCGAGCGGCCCGGGACGATCCGGGTCGGTGAGCACGTGACGCTGGAATGACGTGAAGACGGCCGCAAGGTCGATCGCGTCGTCGTTCCCATAGCGCTCGACGCGGCAGAATCGTATGTTCGGCGTCGCCCGATTCCGATTGCCGTCGGCGAAGGAGGTACGATGCGCGGACCGTGGCTGTCGCTCCTGTGCCTGTTCGTCATCAGCTCCGCACCCGCCGCCGCGACCGAGTACTTCGTCGACTTCGACGCGACACCCGGCTCAGCATGCAGCGACGCGGGCCCCGGCACCGATCCCCGCATCGGCGGCACGCCGTGGTGCACGCTCCCTGGAACGCGCACGACGACGAACACGGCATTCCTTCCCGGGCCGTGGGTGCGAATCTCGCCCGGCGACGTCGTCTCGATCAAAGCGGGCGCGACGTACTCGAGTGCGCGCGGCGGCGTCGTACTCGTCGATCCGAGCCACTACGACAGCGGCACTGCGGACGCGCGCGTCGTCGTCCGCAAGCATCCGACCTGGGGCTCGGGGCCGTACGCGTCGCTTGATGGCGCCGGCATGACCGCGCGCTACGCGGGACTCATCGGCGACCTCGGGATCGACTACGTGACGTTCGACGGTCTCGAGATCGCGAACGCGCCCGACTACGGGTTCCAGCTCGACAACGACGCCGATCACGTGATCGTCGACCACGTGTTCGTCCACGATGCGCGGACGACCGCGTCCTCGGTCTTCCTCACGGGCTGTACCACCACGCCGTGCCTGAACATCGTCCGCAACAGCATCGTCGCAAACGCCGAGCTCGGCGGCGGCATCATCGCGTACCACAACCCCGGAGGCCACGTGCTGATCCAGGGGAACGTCGTGCATCACGTCTGCGGCGGATCGGGAAGTTGGGACGGCATCCAGTGCGGTGCACGCGACGGCACGACGAACTACTGCGCGGTGATCGGCAACGTCGTGTACGCGCACGGCTCGCACTCGGGATACGCGAGCTGCCCGGGGGCGGGCTCCGATCCGATCGACGCCGCCGGCACGGGTTGCCACCACAACGCCCTCGTCGACGGCAACGTCGTCTACGATTCGGGCGGTGACTTCAAGGTGCACGGCACGTACGAGGACAACTGCTCGGAGGCGCTCGAATCCTACGCGATCGTGCGGCGGAACCGCCTCACGAACGAGCAGATCGTGTCGTACTCATTCCCGAACGACACCGTCTTCTACAACAACACCCTCTACAATCCGGGAATCCCGGTGAACGTGCAGGTCTTCAGCATCGAGCCCGACAGCCCACCGGGGGCGTCGTCGGGAACGCCGGGACACCTCGCGCGCGCTGCGGCGCTCGGCCGCGACGTCGACTTCGGGCGCTTCACGTTCAAGAACAACATCATGTGGGGACAGACGTCCTACCACGTCCTCATCAACGGCATCTCCGGCTATCGGCAGGACGTGCGTTACTCGTCGATGCGATTCTACGCCGAGCTCTACAACGTCCTCCACGCGATGCTCTGGTACCCGAACGAGGCCGCGCAGGACCCGACGTACTACGCCTCGTGGAACGCCTACCTCGCGGCGCGCGCCGTCGACCCGCCGGACACGGGATCGATTCTGACGAGCGCGTCGGCCGCGGCGACGTTCGTCGACGCCGCGAGCCGCGACTATCGGCTCGTCGCGGGGAGCCCGGCGGTCGACGCGGGCGTGCCGGTCACCCGCGCCGTCGGCGACAGCAATGCGAACGGCTCGGTCGTGCTCGTCGTCGAGCGCGCGTCGTTCGTCGACGGTTACGGCGGGCTCTTCGAGCCCGATCACGTCACCGTCGGCGACTGCGCCGACGTCGCGATCGTCACGGTCGACGACGAGCATGCGACCATCGTGCTCGCGTCGCCCTGCCGCTGGCACGACGGCGACCCGGTGAACCTCGCGTATCAGGGCACGGCGCCCGACATCGGCGCGTTCGAGCTCGGCGCGGCGCCGACGCCGACGCCGACCCCCGTCGCGCCGACCGCGACCAATGCATCGACTCCGGTCGTGGCGCCGACCGCGACGCCGATCCCGGAGGCCGGCTGCCCGCCGATACCGCTCGGCGGTTGCACGCTGCCGATCGCGCCCGGCAAGGCAGCGCTCCAGCTCGCCGACAACGTGAAGGACGCGGAGGACACGTTCGCGTGGACGTGGACCCGCGGCGGGGTCACCGCGAAGAGCGAGTTCGGCGATCCGGTCGCCGCGGACGACTATCGGCTCTGTGTGTACGACGGCAGCGGCCTCGCGCTCGCCGCCGCGATACCCGCCGGCGGAACGTGCGGCCGGAATCCGTGCTGGCAGGAGACGCGCGCCGGGTTCCGCTACCAGAGCTCCGCCCGCACGCCGAACGGCATCGCGAGCGTCCAGCTGAAGCAGGGGCTGAAGCCGGGCCAGGCTCGGATCGCCGTGCGCGGCAAAGGTCCGCTGCTTGCCCTACCGGTACCGTCGAGCCTCGTGCCGCCGCTCACCGTGCAGCTACAGCGCGCGAACGGCGGTTGCTGGGGGAGCGAGTTCAGCGCGCCGCTCGCCGGGAAAAGCGCAAAGCGCCTCCACGGCAAGTCCGACTGACGACGCGCCTCGCGATCAGCTGAGGCCGAGCTCCCGGTCCTGCGCCTCCGGATCGGCGTTCTCGAACTGGATGATCTCGAGCTTCTCGAACGCGGCGCGGACGCGCGGGCTCAGGAGACCGAGCCGCTTCAGGTTCGGCACGACACGCGAGAAGAGGAGGCTCCGGAACGCGAGGCCGATGGGCGATTGCAACACGACGTCGCGGACCTCCATCTTGTTCCAGCCCATCACGCCGGCGATCTGGTCGCCAACCAGGCGGTTCCGCATCAGCTCGCAGGCATAGATGATGAAGTCCTCGCGGTCGCTCAGCTCGTTCGCCGGCATGTCGTCGTAGTACTCGTGCAGCGAGACGACGCCGAAGGCGACGTGGCGCGCCTCGTCCTTCATGACGTAGCGGACGAGCTCCTTCAGGAGCGGCTCGGTCGTGATCTGGAAGAGGTTGCCGAAGGCCGCCATCGCGAGGCCCTCGATGATGATCTGCATGCCGAGGTACTTGAAGTCCCAGCGGCTGTCCTTGATCGTCGCATCGAGAAGCTCCTTCAGCTCCTCGTTCACGGGCCACTGCCACTCGAGCTTCTCGCGCAGGTAACGGCCGAACACCTCGACGTGGCGCGCCTCGTCCATCGTCTGCGTGCCGGCGTAGAACTTGGCGTCGATCCACGGCACCGCGCCGACGAGCTGCGAGGCGACGATCAGCGCGCCCTGCTCACCGTGCAAGAACTGCGAGAGCTGCAGTGAGATCTGTCCATGGCGGAGGTGGTTCCGCTCCTTGTCGTTGAGCTTCTGGTAGGGACCATAGGAGGAGAGGGGGTTCAGCATGTCGGGGAAGATGCCGCGCTCGGGATCGACGTCGGTGTCCCACGCGAGCTGGGTCGTGCCGTTCCACTGGTCGCGCTTGGCCTTCTCGTAGAGGTCGCGCAGGCCTTCCTTCACGCTGCCGTAGTTCCAGGCATACGCGCTGTCGAACGACGTGAGGATGGTCTCGAGCTCCTCGTCGAGGTGCTCGAGCTGGTTCACGACGGGCTGGCCATTGCTCGCGGACATGTTCATGGGCGGTTCCCCCCTCACGATATGTCCTTCCATGTATATCACGTCGCGCTCTGGCGGAACCCGCCGACTTGCTGGCCGTCCCGACCCTGGGTGATAACGGCGTCGAGGAGAGCCCCATGGCCACGTACCATCCCACCCACGAGGTGCTGAACCAGCCGCCGCCGCTCGAGAACTACAATCCTTTCGACCACGACGCCGCGCTCGGCGAGGCCCTGGCGCGCGAGGGCGGGGACTGGGCACGCGAGCGGGTACGGGCCGTCGGGGCGCTGGCCGGGGGTGAGGCGATCCGCTGGGGCATCGATGCCAACGGCCTTCCGCCGGTCCTGAAGACGCACGATCGCTACGGTCACCGCATCGACACGGTCGAGTACCATCCCGCCTGGCACCACCTGATGCGGGCCGGCGTATCGCACGGCCTGCACGCCCTCCCCTGGCGCGAGCCCGTCCCGGGCGCGCATCCGGCGCGCACGGCCATGTTCTACCTCCTCAGTCAGGCCGAGTCGGGATTTGGCTGCCCGATCACGATGACGTTCGCCGCGGTGCCGGCGCTGCGCGCGCAGCCCGAGATCGCGCGCGAGTGGGAGCCGCGCCTCACCTCGCTCGAGTACGACCCGCAGCTCAAGCCGGCGCACGAGAAGCGCGGCGCCATCTGCGGGATGGCGATGACCGAGAAGCAGGGCGGCTCGGACGTGCGCGCCAACACGACCCGCGCCGAGGCGGTCGCCGCCCGCGGCGCCGGCGCCGAGTACGAGATCACCGGCCACAAGTGGTTCTGCTCCGCGCCGATGTCCGACGCGTTCCTCGTGCTGGCGCAGACCGACCGCGGCCTCTCCTGCTTCTTCATGCCCAACTGGCTCCCCGACGGCACGCGCAACCGCATCCAGATCCAGCGCCTCAAGGACAAGCTCGGCAACCGCTCGAACGCGTCGAGCGAGGTCGAGTTCCATGGCGCGTGGGCGCGCATGCTCGGCGAGGAGGGCCGTGGCGTGCCGACGATCATCGAGATGGTGAACCACACCCGCCTCGACTGCGTGATCGGCTCGTCGGCGACGATGCGCCAGGCGGTGACGCAGGCGACGCATCATTGCGGCCACCGCTCGGCGTTCGGCCGCCGCCTGGTCGATCAGCCGCTCATGCGGAACGTGCTCGCCGACCTGTGCGTCGAGGCCGAGGCCGCGACGGCCGCGATGATGCGGCTCGCCCGCGCCTACGACGAGTCCGCCGGCAACGAGGAAACGCGCCGCTTCTCGCGCCTCGTGACCGCGGTGATGAAGTACTGGGTCTGCAAGCGCACCCCCGCGGTCGCGAGCGAGGCACTCGAGTGCCTCGGCGGCGCCGGCTACGTCGAGGAGTCGCAGATGCCGCGCCTCTACCGCGAGGCGCCGCTCAACTCGATCTGGGAAGGCTCGGGCAACGTCATGTGCCTCGACGTCCTGCGCGCGATGGGACGGAGCCCGGAGAGCGTCGAGGCGTTCTTCGGCGAGCTGGCGCTGGCGCGCAGCGGCGACGCGCGCCTCGACGCGTTCGTGGCGACGCTCGCCGACGAGCTGCGCGACTTCGACGACATCGAGACGCGGGCACGCCGCTTGGTCGAGCGCATGGCGCTCGCGTTCCAGGGATCGTTGCTCGTCCGGAGCGGCGACAGCGCCGTCGCCGATGCGTTCTGCGCCTCACGGCTCGCGGGCGATCACGGTATGGCGTTCGGCACACTGCCGGTTGCGACGGACACCGAGCGCATCATCGCGCGCGCGCGTCCGCACGTCGGCTAGCCGCCAGACGCTCACGCCACGCGCATGGATGCGCTCTTCTGGCGCATCTCGCCGCAACTGCGACGTTTAGGCGCAGTAAATCGTCCTCGCGCGTCCACAAAGCAATTGCGATCCTCCTCGAAGCTGAGATCCTCCGCGAGGCGCCGGCATCTCGCTGGCGCTTCTGCACACGGGTTGCCGCTGCAGCGGTATTGCACGGCACGTTTCAGGAGAGGGTCTCATGCGCCACGTCATCCCCCGCACTTCGACACTCGCGCTTCGTGCAGCGCTCGTTGGCATCGTCCTCCTGACCGGCAGCGGCATCGCGTTCGCGACCAATCCGCCGCCGGTGCAGACGTTCTACGTGCCCTACCCGGAGGATCAGCTACTGACGGCCCTCCAGACGATCCATACGGGAGGCGGGGTTCCGAATCCCGCCAATCCCATGCAGACCTACATCTCGCTCGCAGCGATCGCGAACAACACCATCATCTACTACGATCAGTGGGAGAACGGGTACGATCCCGACATCGCCAATCCGCTGAATCTGTACAGCGGCGGCAACCCGGGCGGGACACAGATCTGGGGCAACGGCAACCCGGCCGACGGACTTCCTCCGCCCGTCTGCATGGGCGGCTCCAATGACGGCAACTCATGCACGAGCAACTCGGCGTGCCCGGGCGGCACATGCGACACCAGCGATATCATCAATGCTGGAAAGGTGATCGTCCTCAGCAATCCCGTCGACACCACCAATCTCTCAGCGATCAAGTTCGACGGACGTGACAAGTTCGCGGCGACGAAGACCGTCGCCGTCAGCAAGGTCGGGTGGGCAACCGGGTCGAGCACGCTCTTCGCGTCCTCCGTCGCCGTGTTCGACACCGACAACTGGGGAACAAACTACATCGCGCCGGTCGGCCAGAGCATCCTGGACACGGCGGATCATCAGATGTTCGAGTACACCGGCTTCGCGATCATGGCCGGCGTCGGCGGCGCCACGGTCCAGATCGACAAGGACGCGGACGGCGTCTTCGAGACGACGCAGGTGCTCGCCGAGGGGCAGGGATACCTCGTCAACGGCGGCGTCAACGTCGGCGGCCAGATCATGTCCGACAAGCCGGTGCAGGTGGAGCTGCTCACCGGCGACGTCGCATCCAACTACGAGAGCCGCGACACGCCGCTCTCGCCGACGAGCCTGTGGTCGAGCAGCTACTACACCCCGGTCTCGACCGTGGCGTCGGTGACTGGCGTCGCGGGAACGGCGACGACGGTGTGGCTGTACAACCCGGGCATCAGCAATCTGACGGTCCAGTACACGACGCGCAACGGCGGCGGCGCTCTCACGACCACCAATCTCACCGTCCCGGGCGGCACGCACGGGGGCTTCCTGCAACAGGTCGTCCCGGACGGCTTCGGCGCGCACTTCTCCGCCGCGTCGATGTTCTACGCGTTCTCGACGACCAACTCGACCGACACCAGCACCAGCGGCAATCAGGCGTTCGATTGGGGATACACCCTCGTCCCCCAGGATTCGCTGACGCCGCAGACGCTGGTCGGCCTCGGGATCGGCCGCGATCCGATCTCGGGGGTCAACCCGTCCGAGAACGGCAGCCCGGTCTGGGTGACGCCGGTCGGCAACGGCGACACGCCGGTCACGGTCTACGTCGATTTCGACGCCGATCCCTCGACCGGAGCGCTCACCGATCCGAACGGCAACAAGTACGACGTGGCGCTTAGCTTGAAGGAGCTCGAGCGCGCCAAGATCTTCGACACCAGCGACGGCGATCAGACCGGCACGCTCGTCTACGTCCTCACGCCGGGCGTCAAGCTCGCGGCGGCGTGGGGCGAGGATCCGCAGAACGCCAGCGCCGCCGAGCCGGGTCTCGACGCCGGCACCGGCATTCCGCCCCTGCCGCTCTTCGCCGCGGGCAAGGACGGCACGCTCGCCGTCGACAACGACGGTGATGGATTCATCAGCCCCGGCGACGTGCTCCTGTACACGATCAGCATCGTCAACGTCAGCCGCGCCCCCGTCCCGGATATCCTCCTGAAGGACACGATTCCCGCGGGCACGACGTACGTTGCCAACAGCACCTTCTTCACCAACGCAGCCAACGCCACGTCATCGATCCCCGACGACGGCGTGGGAACCGCCTTCCCGCTCGACGGCAGCGGCCACGTGCTCGATGCGGTGACGGCGCTGCCGGTCGGCAAGTCCTACACCGTGACGTTCAAGGTCACGATCAACAGCTTCGCCAACCTGCCTCCAGGGACGGACGCGATCGACAACACGTGCTCCGCAAGCGCCGTCGGCACGACCGTGCCCTGCCATGCGCACACGCCGCTGAACGGCTGCGTCGAGGGCACCATCTACAACGACCTCGACGGCAACGGGGTGCAGAACGGCGGCGAGCTCGGCATCTCCGGCGTCGACGTCAAGCTGTGGAACGACGCCAACGGCAACGGCGTGATCGACGGCGGCGACAGCGTGATCGACACGCAGACGACCAACGGCAGCGGCACCTACCACTTCAGCGGCGTGCTGGCCGGCACGTACCTCATCGACGTCGTCGAAAGCACGCTGCCCGCGGGGTACGTGCTGACGAGCGGCAACGAGCCCGCGCCCATCACCCTGGCGGGCGGACAATGCCCGCTCGGCGCCGACATCGGATATCGACATCCGCCGACCCCGACGCCGACCAGCACGCGCACCGTCACGCCCACCGCGACCATCACGGCGAGCGCCACGCCGACGCTCACCGCGACGCCGACGGTGACGGCCACACCGACGGTGACGCCGACACCGACCCTGACCGCCACTCCGACGGTGACGCCGACACCAACCGTGACCGCCACTCCGACCGTGACGGCGACCCCGACGGTGACGGCAACGCCGACGCTGACGGCGACGCCCACGGTGACCGTGACGGCGACCCCGACGGTCACGACAACTCCAACCGTGGCGGCCGCGACCGGTACGCCGACCGTGACGCCGACGGCGACAGTGACGCGGACACCGACCGTGACGCCGACGCCGACCGTGACGCCGACACCGACCGTCACCACCACGGCGACGCGTACGCCGACGCCATCGGTCACCGCCACCCGCACCGTCACGCCGACCGCCACGGCGACGAGGACGCCCTCCCCGACCGTGACGAGCACCCCTGGGACGGCGGTGTGCGGCAACTCCATCGTGGAGCCGGGCGAGACCTGCGATCCGCCGGGCGTTGCCCTACCTCCGAACAACAACCTCTGCCGTACCGACTGCACGTTCTGTGGCGACGGTGTCACGCAGACCGCCGACGGCGAGGGCTGCGACGACGGCAACAGCGTCTCCGGCTGCTATCCCAACCAGCCGCAGAAGCCGCTCGACGCCTGCTTGAACAGCTGTCAGGCGCCGATCTGCGACGACCCGTCGAAGATCACGCTCAACACCGACAAGCTCGATGCGGTGAAGGTGCACGGCCGTCTGATCTTTCCGGCCGAAGGCATCGCCGATTTCGGCCACAACGACTTCACGTTCCGGCTCTCACGGTTGGTGTGCGCGAACGACCCGAGTCAGGTCTGCACCACGGACGAGGACTGCGGCTCCGGCGCGTGCGTCAACCTCAGTCCCGACAGTATCGTGCTCGAGCAGACGATACCCGCCGGATCGATCATCGAGGGCAACCCCTCGAAGTGGAAGTATCGAAACCTCGCGGCGAAAACGACCGGCGGCATCTACATGATGAAGATCACCATCAAGCCGATCCGCACCTGCGCAGCGGGACCACGGAACGACTCGATGTGCACCAGCAGCAGCGAGTGCCCGGGCGGCACCTGCGTCCTGTACTACGCGCTCAAGCTGACGGCGTACGGAAATGTCGACAAGGCCGTCAGCGACATGCAGACCCAGATCGTCTCGGGGACGAACAAGTGGGCCGTGCGCGGCCTGTGGCAGTCGCTCAGCAGGGGCTGGAAGCTCAACAAGAAGAGCGTGTTCCTCGATCCCTATCCCTGACGGACGCGCAGAATGACCTTGCCGAAATTCGCGTTGGACGCGACGCGGTCGTGAGCAGCGGCCGCGTCGGTCAACGGGAACTCGGCGTCGATGATCGGCCGCACCGTGCCCGCCGCGAGGAGCGGTAGGACGGTCGCGCGTACACCGGCGGTCAACGCGAGCTTCTCCTCGAAGCTGCGCGTCCGCAGCACGGTGCCGATCACGCGCAGGCGCTTGCCGACCAGGAGCGCCAGGTTGATCTCGGCCTTGGCGCCGCCCATGAGGCCGATGATGACGAGCCTTCCGCGCGGTGCCAGCAGGCCGACGTTGCGCTCGAGATAGGAGCCGCCGACGCAGTCGAGGATGACGTCGGCGCCGTGCCCGTCGCTCAGCTCGCGTCCGCGCTCGGCGAAGTCCTCGTCCTTGTAGTTGATGCCGCCCGCCGCACCGAGCGCACGGCAGCGCTCGAGCTTGTCGGCGCTCCCCGCGGTGACGAGCGCGCGGGCGCCAAGCGCGTTCGCGAGCTGGATTGCCGCGGTGCCGACGCCGCTCCCGCCCGCGTGGATCAGCAGCGTCTCGCCGCGCGCGAGCCCGGCCTCGGCGACGAGCGTCATGTACGCCGTGTAGAAGACCTCGGGTATGCCGGCCGCCTGCTCGAACGGCATTGCGGCCGGGATCGGCAGCGCCATCCGGTGATCGACGACGACGTACTCCGCGTAGCCGCCGCCGCCGAGCAGGCACATCACCCGATCGCCGACGCGCACGCCGCTCACGTCCGGACCGAGCGCCGCCACGGTTCCCGCGGCCTCGAGACCGAGGGTGTCCGACTCGCCGGGCGGCGGCGGGTAGAAGCCGCGGCGTTGCAGCAGGTCGGCGCGATTCACCGCGGTCGCGTGGACCTCGATCAAGACCTGTCCTGCCGCCGGCTCGGGACGCGGCGCGTCGCCCAGGACGAGCGCCTGCTCCGCACCCTCGACGCGAATCGCACGCATGGTCGCCATGCGGCGAGCCATAGCCGATTGGCACAGCGGTGCCCAACGAGTATGGAACACGCCCGAGGAGAGCCCACAGCATGGCCGCGAAGTTCGAGATCACCGACGCGATGCGGGCGCTGATCGGCAAGGCCGGTCCCCCGTGGACGTACGAGGTCACGACGACGAGCGTGCGCGCGTTCGCGCGCGGCGTCGGCTACACCGATCCGGTGTACTTCGACGTCGAGGCGGCGCGCCGTGCCGGCTACCGCAGCCTTCCGGCGCCGCCGACGTATCTCGGCACGCCGGTCTTCATCCCCGGGCGCTCGAGCGACACCTTCAGCATGCCGCTCGAGGGCATGCCGCGCCTCGAGCACGGCTTGGCCGGCCTCCTCGACGGCGGCGTCGAGACCGAGTACCTCGCCGACATCTGCGCCGGCGACACGCTGGTCGCGACCGCCTCCCTGAAGGCGCTGCAGACGCGCGAGAGCAAGGCGCTCGGCGTCATGCTGATCACCACCCTGGAGACCACGTTCACGAACGCGGCGACGGGACAGCTCGTGGCGGTCCAGCGCGGCCAAGCGATCTACTACTGACGAGGGACGCCATGGCGATTTCCTGGAGCGACATCCAAGAGGGTCAGAGCCTGCCCCGCCTCGAAAAGGCTGCGGGCGTGACACAGCTCGTGAAGTACGCAGCGGGCTCGGGCGACTTCAATCCGCTACACCACGACTACAAGTTCCCGCAGGCGAAGCAGCTCGGCTCGATCATCGTGCACGGCCGGTTCAAGTATGCCGCTCTCGGCGAGCTGGTCTCGAACTGGCTCGGCCATCGCGGCCGCATCCGCAAGATCTCCTGCCAGTTCCGCGGCATGGACTTTCCCGACCAGCCGATCGTCTGCACCGGCAAGGTCGTCCGGAAGTGGGAGGAGAACGGCGAGCGGCTGGCGGAGCTGTCCATCTGGACGGAGAACGGCGAGGGCAAGCAGACGACGCCGGGCGAGGCGATCGTCGTCTTCACTGCCTAATTCGCGGGCACTGCTGCTCAATTTTCGGGCATCGTCGCGCGTTCAGCCGGCTGAGCCGCGCCAAACGGCGAGCCGCGGGGGCATAGCAATTGCTGGGTGCCCCTCGGACCAGTGGTCATTCGTGTGCCCGACGCCATGAATACGACCTCACAGCCGACTGCCGAGCGCGGGCGCGACTCGCGGCACCGCTCGTTCGCGTGGGTCGCGCTGGCCCTGGCGCTCGTCGCCGGCAGGACCGCGATCGCCACCGCGTCACCGGGCGCGCACGCCATCCCCGCGACGCGGCCTCTCCACACCGTCGTCTGGGTATCACGCACGGGCGTCGTGCGGCCGAAGGCCGAGCTCGCGTCCGCCAAGCCGCCGGCCGCCAAGCCGGCGCACCAGCCGCGCGACGAGCGTGACCGCAGTGACGGCAACGCCCGCGACGGGCACGGACCGGCGACGCCCGATCCGATCCTCGTCGAGCGTACCAGCAAGGATCATCAGGTCCTGCCGAGGCTGCAGGACCGCGCCACCGCGGTCGCCCCTGCCCTCGGCCGTCCGGCGCGGAACGGCGGCTGCGCGCTCGCCGTCGCGCGCACGACGCCGCAAGCCGCGCACGCGGCGTCCTTCCACGACGCGCACGCACCTCCCCGGCACGCGTAAGCCGATGCCTGCCGCCCCGCGCTAGCTTCTCGCGCGTCCTTCGGGCGGCTCCGCCGTTGCGCGCCTCCGGTCCGTCCGGCGGCGACGCATTCCGCTCACACGTGTGCTTCTGGAACGATTCTCGGGGAGATGCTCATGACGACTATCGCTCGCTCTACTCGTATCCGTGCCTACGCCGTCGCGTCGCTTGCGACGTGCGCGGCCGTGTCGACCGCCGTCGCCGCGCGCGCGGCGGACGCCCCGCCGGTGGTCGACACCGGCGACACCGCCTGGGTGCTGACCGCCTCCGCGCTGGTGCTGATGATGACGCTGCCGGGCCTCGCGCTCTTCTACGGCGGCCTCGTACGCGCGAAGAACATCCTCAACGTCCTCATGCAGTGCATGCTCTCCGCGGGCGTGATCGGGGTGCTGTGGATCCTGGTCGGCTACAGCCTGGCGTTCGGCACCGGCAATGCCTGGATCGGCGACCTGTCGAAGATAGGGCTCGCCGGCGTGACCCTCGACTCGGTCACCGCCAACTTCGCCACGCCGCCGCGCAACATCCCCGAGTACGTCTTCATCATGTTCCAGGCGATGTTCGCGATCATCACGCCCGCGCTGATCCTCGGCGCGATCGCCGAGCGCATGAAGTTCAGCGTGTGGATCGCGTTCATCTCGATCTGGTTCCTGATCGTCTACTGCCCGATCGCGCACATGGTCTGGGCGTCGGAGGGCTGGATCTTCAAGGCGGGCGCGATCGACTTCGCCGGCGGCCTCGTCGTCCACATGTCGAGCGGCTTCTCCGCGCTCGTCGCGGCGATCATGCTGGGCAAGCGCCGCGGCTTGGGCAAGGACCCGATGGCGCCGCACAGCCTGCCGCTCTGCCTCGTCGGCGCGGGCCTGCTCTGGACCGGTTGGTTCGGCTTCAACGCCGGCAGCGCGCTCAGCGCGAGCCCGCTCGCGACGCTCGCCTTCCTCAACACCAGCACTGCCGCCTCGACCGCGGTCGTCGTGTGGGCGCTGATCGAGTGGCTGCACCGCGGCAAGCCGACCGCGCTTGGCGGCGCCACCGCCGCGGTCGCCGGCCTCGTCGCCATCACGCCCGCCTGCGGCAACGTGAGCCCGATGGGTGCCATCTTGGTCGGCGTCGGCGTGTGCGTCGTCTCCTACACCGCGTGTACCTTCCTCAAGCCGGCGTTCGGCTACGACGACTCGCTCGACGTCTTCGGCGTGCACGCGCTCGGCGGCGCCTGGGGCGCGCTCGCGTCGGGCCTCTTCGCCGTGACGCTCGGCTCGGGCGTGCAGAGCAACGCGCAGCAGGTGATGGTGCAGCTGAGCGGCATGGCGTTCGTCGCCGTGTTCGCCCCGCTCTCGACGGTCGTCATCCTGACCGTGCTGCGCCTGATGTTCGGCTCGCTCCGCGTCGAGGACGAGGACGAGATGCAGGGTCTCGATCTCTCCGAGCACAGCGAGAACGCGTATGGCTTCGCGCTCGACGGCGGCTCGGGTCTCGAGACCGGGATCGGCCACGTCGCGATGCACGCCAGCCCGCTGATGGCAGGCCGGGAGCACGTAGCGTAGCAAGCGCGCGTGGGAGGTCCGTTCAATGGGGTGGCGGACCTCCCGGCGTGATGTTTCGCTAGGTGTAGTGGCTGCGCCGCTTCACGGCCAGCTCGCGCTCGAGATAGAAGATGTCGATCTTCTCGACCGTGCCGTCCTTCTTCGCGAACTTGTGGCCGCGCAGGACGGTGTCGAGGATGCCGAGGTCGGCGCGTCCCGGGAAGTCGCGCACGCCGCGAATCTCGGTCGAGGCGAACACGGTGTCGCCGGCGAAGCTCGGCGCCGTGTGGCGCCCGGTGGCGTAGCGCAGGTCGGCGACGGCGTTGTCGCCGACGTCGGCCGACGAGATGCCGAGGCAGAGGTTGAACGGGATGCCGCCGAACACGATCAGCTGCCCGCCGACGTAGCGCTCCGGCTGCTGCTCGACCATCCACAGATTGCAGTGCACCTGCGACGTGTTGTCGAGGATGCCGGTCAGCATGATGTGGTCCTTGGTGATCACACGCCCGCGTGAGTGCTCCAGGACGTCGCCGACGTTGAAGTCCTCGAAGTAGGTGTTCTCGTTGCTGAGGTACGCGAGCTCGCGGTAGTTGCGCTTGGCGTCGTAGTCCGGCAGGTCGAGCGCGACCGGGATCTCGAGCGCCGCGACCTCGCCCTCGGCGACCGTCGCGCTCACGTCGCGCTTCCACACCTGCACCTTGCGCTGGAACGTCAGCACGACCTCGCCGCGCTGATTCCGGCCGGTCGTCTGCACGTGCACCACGCCCAGGCTGGGATCGCGGCTCGACACCTTGACGCCGAGGACGCGCGTCTCCGCCTCGAGCGTGTCGCCGACGTACACGGGCACGCCGAAGCGCATGTCGATGTACTCGAGATTGGCGCGCGCGTTCTCCGAGACGTCCTCGACGCTCTGGCTGAAGACGACCAGCATCACGAGGCCGGGATTCACCACCAGCCCGCGGAACCCATACGCCTGCGCGTAGCGCAGGTTCTTCGAGAGCGGATTCGTGGTCATCGAGAAGTCGGTGAAGATCGCGAAGAGACCTTCGGTCACGGTCTTTCCGCGCTTGTGGCGGAACACGGCACCGGGCTTGAAGTCCTCGAGAAAGTGTCCGTGCTGTCTGCGGATGATGGCCATGGAGGCGATTGTGTAAACGGGGCGGCGCCGGCCGTCAAACGAGGGTTGCCGTCAGAGTCCGAGATGGCGTGCGGCGACCTCGCGACTCCACGCCGCGTTGCCGAACGTCGCGTCTCCCGAGCGCGCGCGCTTGTAGAAGAAGTGCACGTCGTGCTCCCAGGTGAAGCCGATGCCCCCGTGCACCTGGACGGCATGCGTGGTGACGAAGCGATACGCGTCGCCGGCGATCGCCTTGGCGCTCGCCGCGGCGAACGCGGCATCATTGGCGGCGCCGGTGTCGTCGGCCCAGGCGGCATAGTACGTCGCCGCCTTCGCCTTCTCCACTTCGACCGACATGTCGGCGCAGCGATGCTGGATCGCCTGGAAGCTGCCGATCGGGCGCCCGAATTGCTGGCGGACCTTTGCGTACTCGACGGTCAGCTCGAGCGTGCGCTCCGCGCCGCCGCACATGTCGGCAGCAAGCGCGATCCGGCCGCGATCGAGGAGGCGCGCGAGCGCGGCGTCGCCGTCGTCCGCCAGGACCTGCTCCGCCGTGACCGGCACGCCCTCGAACTGGACGTCGGCGACCCGGCGCGTCGGATCGACGCTCGCGAGCGGCGTGATCGCGATCCCGGGAACGCCGCGCTCGACGACGACGAGCGCAAGCCCGCCGTCCTCGCGCCGCGCGGCGCATATGAGGAGATCGGCACGCTCGGCCTCCGGGACGAAGCGCTTCGTCCCCGTGAGCACGAAGCCGCCGCCCTCGCGCGTGAGCGTCGCGGTGATCGCCGCCGCGTCCCAGCGCCCGCTCTCCTCGAGGAGCGCGATCGTGGCACGCACGCCGCCGTCGGCGATGCGCGGCAGCCAACGCGCCCGCTGCGCCGCATCACCGCCGTCGCGGACCGCGAGACCGGCGAGCACGGTCGGAATGAACGGGCCGGGCAGCACGGCGCGGCCCATCTCCTCGAGCACGATCGTGAGCTCGAGCATGCCGAGGCCGGAGCCGCCGTGCTCCTCCGGGATCACGAGGCCGTGCCAGCCGAGCTCGGCCATGCGCCGCCAGTCGGCGTCGCCGAGCCCCTCGGCGTCGGCGATCATGCGGCGCACGTGCTCCATCGACGCGCGCGCGGCGAGCAGGTCGCGCGCCGTGCGGCGCAGCAGCTCCTGCTCGGCGGTGAAGGCAAAGTCCACGATTCTTGCGGACGCCGGACCAGACTGTTAAGCCGACGAGTATGGCCGGTTTGGCCGACTGTCTCTTCTGCCGAATCTGCTCCGGCGAGGCAAGCGCGACCCGCGTCCACGAGGACGAGCACGCGGTCGTCATCCGCGACATCAATCCGGGCGCGCCGCTGCACCTCCTGGTCCTGCCGCGCAAGCACATCGCCACGCTGAACGACCTCACCCCGGACGACGACGCCCTGGTCGGCCGTCTGCATCGGACCGCCGCGCAGGTCGCGAAGGCCGAGGGCCATCACGATTTCCGTACGGTCGTGAACTGCGGCGCACGCGTGGGCCAGAGCGTGTTCCATCTCCACATCCACGTGCTCGCAGGCCGCGCGCTCGGGTGGCCGCCGGGCTGACCCGCCTCGGACGGCGTCTGCTTGGCGCGCTCCGCCTCGATCCGGCGGCCGCCGCGGACGTGGCGTCGGATCCCGCAGCCGGTGCGGAGGCCGCGGCGGTCGTGCTGCTCGCGACCGCCGCGACCGCCGTCGGACGGATCGAGAGCCTGCGCGTGGTGCCGCTCGTCGCCGCGCTGCCGATCGCGGCCATCGGCTGGGCGGTGTGGCTGGCCGTCGCGACCACGGCCACGGCACGCCTCGTCCGCGCCCCCGCGACGCGCGACGTCGGCGCGCGCCTGCGCGCCCTCGCCTTCGCGGCCGCGCCGGCGCTGGTGGAGACGCTCGGCATGCTACCGCTCCTGCGGCCGTGGGCCGTCCTCGTCGGCGAGGCCGGCATCGTCCTCGCCGGCGTCATCGCCATCCGCACCGCGTTCGCCGCGGGCTCGACGTCGCGGGTCTTCGCGGCGAGCCTCGCCGCCTGGATCGCCCGCGTCGGCGTGATGCTGATCCTGGTCGCGGCGCTGCGACCGCTGCTCGTCTCCCGTATACGCGCATCACGAGCTCACCCAGCGACGGTACCGACGGCCGGCTATCTCGGCGTCGTCAAGCCGAGCGGCATCGCACCCCCGGAAGAGTGAGCGTGGCGAACGATCGGCGAGTGCGCGTTTTTCCGCTGCGCCCCTCTCGCCAACTTCGCGTGCATGTTGTCTAACAGATGTAGTTGCAGATGCACTTGACTGAACCGCTATGAATACGTTACCCGGTTGGAATCTCGTTTGCGTTCTCCGCGGCAGAGTCGCTCCCCCTTTGCGGATTTCGCCACTGAAAGGGACGTCATGAAGGAGCGTAAGCTGAAACTCGCCGATCTGAAGCAGCGTGCCGCAACGGAGACCGCCCTCCTCGCCGTGCGCCTGCCCGGTCAGACGATGAAGGAGATCCGCGACGTCGCGCGCGCGCTCAACATCCGGATGCGCGCGCTCGTGCTCGCGCTGCTGAACGAGGGGCTCGACGCCTACGAAGCGTCGGCCTCCTCCAAAGGCACGCGCCGCCGCGCCGCTCGCTGATCGCCGGGCCCGGTTCGCGACGCCGTCCGGCATTCGCTAGGATGGCGCCCGTGAAGTCGAGCCTGCGTCCCTCGCTCGTCAACGGGCCGTTCCAGGACCCCGCCCTCTACGTCGCGCTCCGCTGGCAGGGCGACGCCTTGCTCTTCGACCTCGGGCGCATCGACCGCCTGAGCCCGGCGCACTGCCTGCGCCTCTCGCACGTGTGCGTCTCCCATACCCACATGGATCACTTCATGGGCTTCGACCAGCTGCTGCGCCTCACCCTGCCGCGCGACCGTGAGCTCACCTTCTGCGGCCCGCCCGGCCTGATCGACAACATCCGCGGCAAGCTCGGCGGCTACACCTGGAACCTGACCGCGAGCTACACGCTGCGGCTCGACGTGGTCGAGCGGCACGCGGACCGCCTCGAGCGCGCCCGCTTCCGCGCCAGCACGGGCTTCAGCTACGAGCCGCTGCCGGCCGAGGTGTCGCCTCCCACCGAGCTCGTCGACACGCCGGCCTTCCGCATCGAGACGACGACCCTCGACCATCGCATCCCGTGCCTCGCCTTCCGGGTCGGCGAGCAGCGCCACCTGAACGTGCGCACCGACGTCCTCGCGGAGCGCGGCCTGCGGCCGGGACGTTGGGTCGCGGCGCTGAAGGAGGCGATCCGGATCGGCGACCACGCGGCCCGCATCACCCTGCCGAGCGGCGACACGGTCGCGGCGGGCGAGCTCGGGCGGGAGCTGATCGTCGACCGTCCTGGCCAGCACATCGCCTACGTCGTCGACACGCGCTTCGACGTCGAGAACGGCCTGCGCATCCTCGCGCTGGCGCGCGACGTCGACCTGCTCTACGCCGAGGCGCGCTTCCTCGACGTCGATCGCGA
>DASXLI010000035.1:0-28307 GCA_036496285.1 Binatia bacterium | reverse complement strand
CGGCCTGGGTCGACGAGCCGAGCCCGTACCTGGCGGCCGCCGGCTGGGCGGCCGGGGAGCCGCCGCTCTGGACGCCGGCCGAGGGCCTCGGCGCGCCGCTCGCCGCCAACCTGAACTCGGGGGCGGGCAACCCACTGCAGCTGCCGCTCGTCCTCTGGCCGAGCGCCCGCGCCGCGGACCTCTTCGCGCTCGCACGCATCCTCGTGCTCGCGCTCGGCACCGCGGCCTTCCTCGCCGAGCTCGGGCTCACGCCGGTCGCGGCGCTCGCCGGCGCGGCGATCGCCGGCTACGGCAGCTACGCTCTCGCCTGGATCGTCCACCACCCGCTCTCGGCCGAGCTCTACGCGCCGCTCATGCTCGCGGGCGTCGAGCGCGGCCGGCGCGGCGCGGCAGGCGGTTGGCTCGTGGTCGCTCTGGCCTGCGCAGGCTCGTGTCTCGGCGGCAAGCTGCAGGCGACGCTCCTCTGCGTAGCACTCCTCTCCGTCTACGGGGCCGTGCGTGCGCCGCGCGGCAGCGGTGGGGCGGGGCGGGCGACGCTCGTGGCAGCCGCCGTCGCGGGCGCGCTGGGACTCGGCCTGGCGGCCTATCTCATGCTTCCCGCGGCCGAGCTGATGCGACGCGCGTCGGGCCTGGCGCTCGGCGGGCGCTCGGCGCTCGCGGGCCTGACCCTGCCCTGGCCGACGCTCGCCGCCGTCGCGGTACCCCGTGCCTTCATTCCGCCGGAGCGCGCCTTCGCCGACGGGCTGCCGCTGCCGCCGGCCGTCGGGCTCGTCGCGACCGTGCTCGCGGTGGTCGGCGCGAGCGCCTCACGCTCACCGCTCCACGGGCTGGCGCGGCTCTTCGCCTGTGTCGCGGCGATCGTCCTTGCGCGCAACGCCGGCCTTTTCGGGCACGATTGGATGACGCGGGTTCCCGTCGTCCGCGGCGTCTTCTTCCTCAAGTACACGTTCGTCGCGGCGTTCGCGCTCGCGGTGCTGGCAGCGATCGGGGTCGACGCGGTGGCGCGAGGGCTCGTGCCGCGGGCGACGTGGCGGCGCGCGCTCGGCGTCACGCTGGTAGGCCTCGTCGTCCTGCTCGCGGCGGCGGCGCGGCGCGGACTCCTCATCGTCTGGCCCGACGGTCTCGCGCCGAGCGCCGCGGCGCTCGGCTGCCTCGCGCTGGCACTGGCGCTCGCGTGGCGCCGCGCCGCCGGATCGGTCGCCGCGCTGCTTCTGCTCGGCGCCGTCGTGCTCGAGCTGCGGGCCCTTGCGCCCGTGCAGCATCCGCCGCGCGTCGAGCCATACCGGCCACCGCCGTACGTGGAGTTCCTGCGCGCCGCTCCCGCTGGGCGCGTCCTCGCCGACGGCTCCCTGATGCCGCCGCTCACCTCGGCGGCCGCCGGTCTGCGCGACGTGCGCGCGATCGACGTCCTCACGCCGGGTACGACGTACGCGTTCTTCACGCGCCTCGTCAGCTTCTGCGCGCGCATCATCCATTTCACCGTCGATCCCGACCTGCCCGTCGCGGCGACGGCGCCGGCCGCGGACCTCGCGGCCGTGCGCTGGGTCGTGAGCCGCGGTGCGCTCGCCTTCGACGACCTCGACGCGCGGGTCGGACGGCAGAGCGGGCGCGCGCGTCTCGCGCGGCTGCTCTCCGGCCTGCGGGCGATCCGCACGCGGGACAGCGCGCTCGCGCTGGGGCCGGTCGAGAGCGCGGGAGAGAATCGCTATGCGCTCAGTCTCGTGACGCCGTTCACGCTCGAGCTCGAGGCCGAGAGCGAGGCCGCGGAGCTCGTCTGGGACGTCCACGCCGAGGGTGACGGCGCCCGCATCAGCTGGCGGGTCGAGACGGAGGCCAGCGAAGGCGGCCCGGCGGACGGGCCGCCGGTGGACGGCATGCTCGTCACCGACGCCGTGCCGGGGTGGCGCGAGACGCGGCTCGCGCTCGGGCCGGACGGCGTGCCGCGGCGCACGCGCCTGCGCGTCGAGGGTCGGAGCCTCGGTCCGGGACGGCGTGCGCGCGTCGATCTCGGCGATCTCGGCTTCAGCGACGGGCAGCGCGTCGAGGCGGCGCGGCGCGAGGCGGCGCGCGCGAGCCACCGCGCCGAGCGCGCGGAGCTCGTGCAGGTCTTCCGCGACGACCAGACCGGCGCAACCGTCTACGAGAACCGCAACGCGCTGCCGCGCGCGTTTCGCGTCGGGACGATCGAGGCCGTGCCGAGCGTCGAGGCGGCGCTCGCGCGCCTCGACGGCGGCTTCGAGTTCCGGCGCGCGGCGTTGGTCGAGGAGAGCGCCGCGGCGCGCGCCGCGAGCGAGCGTGCTGCCGCGCTCGCCGCCCGCCCGTCGGGCGCTGCTGCAGGCGGCGCGAGCGCCTGGCGCGCCCGGACGCTGCTGGTGAAGGACGATCCCGAGGCGGTGACGGTCGCGACCGACGGTGACGCCGCCGGGCTCCTCGTCGTCGCCGATCTCGCGTACCCCGGCTGGCGGGCGACGATCGACGGGCTCCCCGCGCCGATCGTCACCACGGACGCGCTGCTGCGTGGCGTGCGGGTGCCGCGCGGCGCGCATTGCGTGGAGCTGCGCTACGCTCCGGCCTCGTGGCTCTGGGGGCTCGTGGTGACGGGGCTCGCGCTCCTCCTCGCACCCGGCGCGGCCCGCCGCGCGGCGCGCGCCCATCGCAAAATTGTGCCGCCCTTCGCGGCGATGCTATAGAGCAGCGATCGATGCGAGCCGCGCCGGATCCCGACCCGCGTGCCCTCGGAGCGCTGTACGACGAGGGGTACTACCACGGCGTCAACAGCGGCTACCCGAGTGAGGGCTACGAGCGGGCGCACACGACCTTCGCGCACTGGGTGGAGCATCTCGCGCGGCGCTGCGCGCCCGACGCGCGCTGGCTCGATCTCGGCTGCGCCTACGGCTACCTCGTCGCGGAGGCGCGGGCCGGCGGCTTCCGCTCCGTCGGCGTCGACGTCAGCGCCTACGCGCTCGCCAAGGTGGCCGCCGCCGCCCCGAGCGTCGCCGGCCGCGTCGCGCGCGGGGTGCTGGAGCGGTTGCCCTTCCCGGACCGCAGCTTTGACGTGGTGAGCGCGTTCGACGTGCTCGAGCACGTCGTCGATCCCGAGACGGCATTGCGCGAGATCCACCGCCTGCTGCGGCCCGGCGGCGTGCTGGTCGCCGCCACGCCCGATCCGCTCCTCTTCGACCGCCACGAGCCGACGCACTTCTCCGAGCGGCCGCCGGCGTTCTGGATCGATCGGCTCCTGGCGCTCGCGATGCAGGTCGACTTCCGCTTCTACCAGGCGCCGTTCAACCTCGAGCTGCTCGCGACGCGCGCCGACGCGCCGGCGCTGGTGCCGGCAGCGTGCTTGCGCTGGGACGGTTTCGCCACCGAGCCCGACTTGCCGCGGGTGAGCGGCGAGGCGGCAGGGCGGGTGGCGCTCCGGCTGCGCACCGGCTTCGGCTCCGCCGGTCCGGCGCATCCGCCCACGATCCGCTGGATCGATCGCGGCCCCGCCGCGGCGTACCTGCTGATCGCGGGGCGCGCGCCGGTCGCCCTGCGCGTCGTGCTGGAGGTGCAGGGCGACGTGAGCGGCGGCGAGGTAACGGTCGCGCTCGACGACCAGCGCCTCGGATACATGCAGACGCCGCCCGGGTGGAGGACGCTCGAGACGGCGCCTGTGCCGATCGCGGCGGGCGGCCATGCGCTCCGCCTCCAGACGAGCGCGCCGCTCCTCGTCCGACGCCTCGAGGTGGTGGCCGACCCGGCCACCCGCGAGGCCCTCGTCGCGCGCCTGCCGTTCGACATGCACCAGCGCTACGCGCAGTGCCGGGCCGTGCTCGATTGTCTGCCGGGCACGCGCCGGACGCTGCTCGACGTCGGCGGCGTGCTCGGCGGCGCCGGCGGCCATCTCGGGACGAGCGCCGACTTCTTCCCCGACGAGGTGCCACCGATCTCGACCGACGTCCGCGCGAGCGACCATCCCGATCACCGCGTCGTTCCGTCCGGACCGCTGCCGTTCGCCGACGCGAGCTTCGACGTCGTGCTGTGCCTCGACGTCCTCGAGCACGTGCCGCGCGAGGAGCGCGAGGACCTGCTCCACGAGCTGGCGCGCGTGTCGCGCCGCTTCGTGCTCCTCGCGGCGCCCTTTGCGACGGCCGGCGTCTCTGACGCCGACCGCCTGCTCTTCGCCACCATCGAGGCGCGACACGGCTACGCACACGAGTTCCTGCGCCAGCATCTGGCGCACGGCCACCCCGAGCTCGCGGGCACGTTGGCCCACTGGGAGGCGCGCGGTGCCCGCGTCGTCGTGCTGCCGAACGGCTGGCTGCCGTACTGGCAGGCGATGCAGCTCCTCAATCTGCCGCTCGCCGAGCCGGTGATGGGCGAGCGCTACGCGCGTGCCCAGACACTCTACAACACGACCGTGCGCGACTGGCGGGAGCCGGCGTACCGCCACCTGCTCGTGATCGACCTGCGCGGTGGCGACGAGTGGTGCGAGGCGGTGCGCGCGCTCGGGCGGCGCGAGGCGGCCGCGGCGGCCGCGCCGGCGGAGCTGCATGCCGCGGCGGCGGCGCTCTCCACCGTCGTCGACCTGGCGCGCGCCACGGAGCCGACGGGCGCGTGAGCGTCACGGCGAGCGGACCGCGTGCGACCGGCCCCGCGGCGTCCGCGCGGGCGACGCCCGACGTCTCCGTCGTCGTCCCGACGTGGAACGGCCGCGCGCTCCTCGCCGAATGCCTGCCCGCGATCGACGCGCTCGTGTATCCGCGCGAGCATCTCGAGGTGATCGTCTTCGACAACGGCTCGCGTGATGACACGGTTCCGTGGCTGCGCGCGACCTGGCCTGCCGTGCGCGTCGTCGAGAGCCCGGTCAATCTCGGCTTCGCCGCGGCCTGCGACCGCGCCGCCGAGGTGGCGCGCGGCACCGTGCTCGCGTTCCTCAACAACGACCTGCGCGTCGAGCCGGAGTGGCTGTACCGCATGACGGGCGCGCTCGCCGAGAGTGGCGCGGCGGCCGCGGGCAGCCGCATCCTCGACTGGGACGGCGCGCGTTACGACTTCGACGGCGGCACGATGAACTTCTACGGCCATGGCGCGGTGCCGCGCCACGGCCGCAGCGTGCGTCCCCGGGGCGACGAGCCGCCGCGGCCGACGCTCTTCGCGTGCGGCGCCGCGATGGTGGCCGAGCGCGCCGCCTTTCTCGCGAGCGGCGGCTTCGACCCGGACTACTTCGCCTACTTCGAGGACGTCGATCTCGGTTGGCGCCTCTGGCTGGAGGGCGAGCGGGTGCTCTTCGTGCCGGGCGCCGTCGCCTACCACCGCCACCACGGCTCGGGCCTCGACGAGGCGCGCCGGACCGCGCTCCTCGAGGGCAACGCCCTCGCCAGCGTGTTCAAGAACTACGACGACGCGAATCTCGGGCGCGTCCTACCGGCGGCCCTGCTGCTCCTGACGGCCCGCGCGCGCCTGACGGGAGGGGCGCGCGGCACTCTCTATCATGATACGCTCGCGCGGTTCCTCGACGGGCTGCCGGCGCTGCGCCGGAAGCGCGACGCGGTGCAGGCTCGGCGCCGGCGGCCCGATCGCGAGATCGTGCCGCTGTTCGGCGAGCCGATGCGTCCGAGCCTCTTCGGTCGGGCGTACTGGCGGGAGCAGGTACGGGTCGCGCAGGCGTTCGGCGTCGCGGCCGCGCTGGGGGTCACGGACGACACGGGTATGAACGACTTCATCGAAGAGCTCGAGGGGCGGATCGAGGAGCTGGAGGCCGAGCGTGCCCGCCTCGCCGCCGAGGTCGAGCGGCTGCGCGACGAGCTGGTGCGCCGCGGCGGGCCGGAGGGAGGCGCATGAGCGAGGGCGGAGCGCGGACGATGTGGACGCGGCGACAGGTGCTCGGCACCGGTGCGGCGCTGGCTGGGAACCTCGCGCTCGGCGTGGCGCGCGTCGGCGCCAAGACTGCCAAAGGCGCCACGACGGCGACGGACGAGCACGCGGCGGCAGGTGGCCACAAAGCGGCCAGCGACGAGGCCCTCCGCGCCGTCATCCGCGACGATCTCCAGAAGCTCGTCGCGGCTCGCGCGGTGACCGTCGACGACCCGTGGGTGCTGATGCACGCGGTGCTCGCGCTCGGGCGCGACGCCAAGCACGGCAACGAGCCGATCCTCGACTATGTGACGCGCCAGTGGCTCGAGCCGGTGGCGAGCGGCGGCCACCAGTGGCCGGCCTTCCCGCGCAACAAAGAAGCGCACCCGAACCACTTCCTCGAGATCATGTACGCGACCGGCGTTCCCGCCGACCGCGTCTTTCCCTCGCGCACGGGACCGGTCACGCGCGCCGACCTCACGGGCGCGGCGAAGGCGCTCTTCAGCCCGGCGATGGAAGGTGACGAGCTGTCGTGGACCGTCAGCGTCTTCACCGCCGACATGCACCCGGAGGCCGACGCGTTCACCAACGCGGATGGCCGGCCCTTCACGGTCAGCGCGGTGGTCGAGGCGGCGGTGCAGTCGGCGGAGGCCGGCTACGCCGATACGATCGCGGCCATGCGGGGCACCAAGAAGTACGACCGGAGCGCCGTGCAGGGGTACTCGTGCAACGGCACGCACGTGATCTACGGCATCCTCGACGCCCTGCGGAACGGCTACCGCGGCAACCGCCTGCCCGAGCGGGCGACCGTGCTCATGCAGGCGGCGCTCTTCCGCCTCGGCCCCGAGGTCGAGCTCATCGACCGCGTGATCGGCGGCGGTGGCGCGCCGACCGCGCAGCTGAACGCCGACGCCGCCAAGCTGCAGTTCCTCGGCCACTCGATCGAGAACCTGACGTTCGCGCGGCGCCACGGCATCTACACTCCAACCCCCGCCGAGCAGAGCGCCGCGCAACGGGCCGAGGAGCAGCTCGCGGCGATCGCGCACAAGCTGGTCGCGACCTACGATCTCGACGAGCTGGCGCGTCAGGTGCCACGGGCGTACGGCTTGATCCTCGGCGACGCGTGCCATGCCCTGCACGCCGTGGAGCACGACGCGGCGTGAGCCGCGGCGGGCCGCGGCCGGAGCATCGCATGCCGCCCTCCTGCGCCGAGCTGAGCATCGTGGTGGTCACGTGGCGCAGCGCCGACGACGTCGGCCCGCTGCTCGACTCGCTGGCGGGGCCGCTCGCGGAGGGCGCGGAGCTGATCGTGGTCGAGAACGCGTCGGGCGACGCCACCCCGGCGCTCGTACACGCGCGCGTGCCAGGCGCGCGCGTCATCGAGAACGCAACCAACCGCGGCTTCGGCGCCGCCGCCAATCAGGGGCTGGCGGCGAGCCAGCGTGCCTACGTGCTCTTCCTCAACCCCGACACCGTCGTCCAGGAGGGCGCCATCGGGCGCGCGCTCGCCCACATGGCGGACGATCCGACCATCGCCGTGCTCGGCTGCCGCACGTTGAACGCCGACGGCAGCGTGCAGCACACCGCCGACCGCTTCCACAACGTCGGCGGGCTGGTGCGCCAGGCGATCGCCGGGCGGCGCGGCGCCAATCCCGCGCCGCGCGGCGCCGCGCCGGCCATGACCTGCGACGTCGATTGGGTGTACGGCTCGTTCCTCCTCGGCCGACGTGACGTGCTCGAGGCGCTCGGCGGCTTCGACGAGGCGTACGACATGTACGGCGAGGATCTCGACCTCTGCCACCGCGTGCACGTGACGGGCGGCCGCGTCGTCTACTTCACCGGCGCGACGGTCGTGCACCGCGGCAACCGCAGCGGCGCCCACCGCTACGGTGAGCGCCGCGACGTCGAGGTGTTACGCGGCACGCTGCGTTTCTTCCGCCGCCGGCGCGGCGCGGCCGAGGAGCGCACGTTTCGCGCGCTCGCCGCCGGCAGCTTCGCCGCCAAGTCGATGCTGAACGCCGTCGGCGCCCTCGGCGGCAAGGCCGACGCCGCCGCCCGCGCCCGCGTCTACGCGCGCATGGCCTGGCTTTGCGCCACCGGCGACCGGAGCGCGCCGTGACAGATCCGACGCTCTCGATCGTCATCCTCACGTGGAACTCGCGCGCGCTGCTCGAGGCCTGTCTCGCCGCGCTTCCCGCCGCGACCGCGCCGCTCGCGACCGAGATCATCGTGATCGACAACGGCTCGCGCGACGATACCACGGCGCTGCTCGAACGGCGCCCGGACCTCGTGATCGTGCGTAACCCGCGGAACCGCGGCGTCGCCGCGGGACGCAACCAGGGCCTGCGCCTGGCGCGTGGCGCGTTCGTCGCGCTCCTCGATGTCGATACGGTCGCGGCGCCCGGCGCCTTCTGCACGCTGGTCGAGTACCTGCGTGCGACCCCCGACGCCGGTCTCGTCGCCCCCCGTCTCGTCGGCCCGGAGGGTGAGCTGCACTACAGCTGCCGCCGCTTCCCGACGCTGCTCGACAAGGTCGCCCGGCGCCTGCCGTCGCTCGGCCGGAGCCTCACCGACGACGTCGAGCTGCGCTGGTGGGACCACGCCACGCCGCGCGACGTCGACTACGTCATCGGCGCGTGCCAGGTGATGCGCCGGCCGGCGCTGCAGCAGGTCGGCCCGCTCGACGAGCGCATCTTCTACGGCCCCGAGGACGTCGACTTCTGCCTGCGCATGCACCGCGCCGGCTGGCGCGTCATCTACGTGCCGCAGGCGGAGGTCGCCCATCTCGAGCGCCGCGTCACCCGCAAGCTGCTCTCGACCCTGACCGTGCGCCACGCGTGGGCGCTCGCCTACTTCTTCTGGAAACACCGCTATCTCATGAGGCGGCCGACGACGGACGCGCTGCGGCGGGCGGCATGATGGCGGCGCCGCGCCTCGCGTTCACCATCGGCATTCCGGCGATCGCCACCGAGCCCGACCTCGCGGGCACCTTGCAGAGCCTCAAGCAGAGCGCCGACGCCGTGGGCGGTGCGTACGAGATGCTGGTCGCGGTGAACGGCAGCGAGGAGCCGGCGCCCGCCGTCGCGGGGGCGCGCGCGTTCGCGGCGGCCGCCCACGTCGTGCTGTGCGAGGAGCCGCCCGCGGCCGCGCCCGACGACGCGCCGATGCTGCGCGTGCTCCGCTTGCGCGAGCGCAGCAAGGTCGCCGCGTGGAACGCCATCCGCGCTACCGCGCGCGCGCCGATCATCGTGTTCGTCGACGCCGACGTGCGCGTGGCGCCGCCGGCGGTCGGCTGCCTGCTGGCGCGGCTCGCCGCGGCGCCCGCGCTCGCCGCGGCGGCCGGGCGCGAGGCGGCGGCGCTCGGCGCCCGGGACGGCATCGTCGCGCGCATGGCGGCGCTGCCCTACCGCTTCGACTTCGGCAACGTCCCGGGACGGCTCTACGCGCTGCGGACGGCGGCGTTTCCCGAGCCCATGCCCGCGCACGTCCTGCACGAGGACGCGTATCTCTCGGTGCGCCTCGGGCGTGAGCGGTTCGCCAAGGTGGACGAGGCGGTCGTCTACCTCAGGCCGCCGACGACCTGGGGCGAGTACCTCGACCAGCGTGTCCGGAACGAGCTCGGCAAGCTGCAGCTCGCGGCGCAGTTCCCCGAGCTCCTGCGCGCCCATGGCTTCGGCGCGACGCCCTGGCGCGCCATGCTGCGCGGCATCCGCGTCGACGAGTATCCGCTCGCCGCGCTGTCGCTCGCGAGCCGGCTCTACGCCCGGGTGCGCGCCCGGCGGCAGGCGCGCACGCGCGGCTTCGACCGCGGCTGGGCGGCGCTGCCGTCGACGAAGGCGTGGGAGGCCTGAGTGCAGCGCGTGGGCCTGCGCGAGCAGAGCACGATCGCGTTCCTGGTCGTCTTCGACCTGCTGTGGGGCGTCGTCGCCTACATGCTCGCATTCGTCTTGCGCATCCACGTCCCGCTGCCGTTCACTGCGGACTTCCTGCCGGGACGGCGCGTTTTCGAGCTGCACCACATGCTGCCGCAGCTCCTCGCGGCCGAGATCGTCATCCTCTACTTCTTCGGCTTCTACGACCTGCGTGCGCTGCGCGCGAGCTTCCGCTCGATCGTCAACAGCCTGACCGCGCTCTTCGTGCACCTGCTCGCCGCGAGCGCGCTCTATTTCTTCTCCGGCGACGTCAACTTTCCGCGCTCGGTGCTCGTGATCTACTGGCTGGTCAACGCCGTGGGCCTCGCGGCCGTGCGCGAGTGGACCGGCCGTCGCCTCGCCGCGTCCTCCGCGATCCGCGTGCTCCTCGTCGGCAGCGCCGAGGAGATCGAGCAGTTCCTGACCGGGGTCGGCTCGCCGCGCCTGCACCACGTGGACGTGGTCGGTGCGGTCGCCGTCGATCCGAACGGCACGCAAGAGGGCGCCGCGGCGCTGTACCGCCTGGTCGGCACGCCGGGCGCGCCGCCGTGGCTCGGCGGCCTGGACGACCTGCCCCGCCTGCTCGCCGAGCACGAGGTCGGCGACATCGTGCTGCTGTCGCCGCTCTCGTGGCGTGACAAGCTGGTCGACCGGCTGCTGCGCCAGCCGCGCCGGCCGCGGGTGAGCGTCGTGCCCTCCGTGTACGACATCCTCGTGGGACGCATCTCCTCGGGCCGCATCCACGACGTGCCGCTGATCGAGGTGGTGAAGAACCCGCGCGACGACCTGTCGTACCTCGCCAAGCGCACGACCGACTTCGCCATCGCGGCGCTGCTCGGGGTGCTGGTGCTCCCGATCATGCTCGCGGCCGCGCTCGCGATCCGCCTGAGCTCGCACGGTCCGGTCTTCTACCGGCAGCGGCGGGTCGGGCAGGGCGGCCACGAGTTCGTCATCTGGAAGCTGCGGACGATGGAGAAGGGCGCGGAGTCCGGCAGCGGCCCAGTGCTCGCCAGCGCCGGCGACGGGCGGGTGACGCCGGTCGGCCGCCTGCTGCGGGCCACCCGCGTCGACGAGCTGCCGCAGCTCTGGAACGTCATGAACGGCACGATGAGCCTGATCGGGCCGCGTCCGGAGCGCCCCGAGTTCGTCCGGCGCTACGCCGAGGAGATTCCGGGCTATCTCGAGCGCCTGCAGGTGAAGCCCGGCCTGACCGGCCTGGCGCAGGTGAACGGCGAGTACCACACGAGCGCGGCGTACAAGCTCAAGTACGACCTCGCTTACATCTACAACTACTCGCTCGTGCTCGACCTCAAGATCATGGTGGAGACGGTGAAGGTGATGGTGACGCGTCGGGGGGTGTGAGGGGTGTGCTGTGCCGCGGTTCTAGGTGGTTCGCGGCAAGTCGCTCGCGTGCATCAGCCCGGAACGTCGGCCGGGTCGATGAGGCCGTGACGTCGCCAGCCGACGGTGAGGAGCCACGTCCGCGCGCGCGCGACTGGTGGACCACCGGGCGCCCCGCCGGCATTGCCTTCGATGACCGCGGTTGATCCGCGCTTCCAACCGTCGAACCATCGCGCGGACGACGCGGGATCGAGCCGGACCCCCGCCAGCTTGGCACGAATCCGCCCCGTGTGGTGGCGGGCGTTCAGCAGGACATAGCGAAGCGCGACCCGCACCTCCTTCGGCGTCGGCAGCATACGCACGTGATACCGATCCGCGAGGACGGGCCCCGTGCGTCGTGCAATGCGATTGACGGCTCGCGCAATACGAGACCCGATCGCTTTCATACCGCGCCCGAGCGCGGCGCGATCCTGTGCTTCGACGATCAGATGCGCGTGGGAGCCTTGGAGCGAATAGTGCACGAGGCGGAAGCCAGGACGAGTGCACCCCGCAGCGAAGGAGCGTTCGATCGCGCGGACGATCCGGATCGTCCGCAGCGATGGCGCGTCGGAGCGGAGGCGCAGGGTGACGTGCGCTGGCAGCCTCTTGAATCCTGCCCGTGAGACATGCGGCAGCGTGATCGGCGCGCCTGGCTGGCGCTTGCGGCCGGCTCCCGGGCGACGCCCGCCCCAGCCGCAGGGAGTCGTCAAGGTCAATGCCAGTTGTCGGGATCGATGAGGCATCTTGATTAGGCGATTTTTTCCCATAAATGGCGAACGATTGCAAATGGAGAGAAGCGCTCTGCAGGGAACGGCTGGCGCATGATGGCAGGCGCAGCTTGGCACGACTTTGTGTCCGCAGGGCCCGTGAGGATGTGAATTCGCGAGTCCGTCGGGGAAAACAAGGCCGTCGGATCGGGTTCTATCGCGATGACGCCGTCGAGCCGGGAGTAAGCGGGGCGGCGGATTCGCTCGCGTGAGACCTGTAGAACGTGCGGAAGGCGAGGCTTCCTGGCGTCGGGTGATGATCGAGGTGCAGGCCGCTCGCGGGACCTTCGCCCCAGCCGGCGGTGTAGGTTCGCAGGGTGACGGCGGGGACCTCGAGTGCCTCCGCTGGCGCGAGCGTGACCCACGCGTAGAACGTGCGCCCCGCGCTGCCCTCGATCGGGGCGAACTCGGCGGCGATCCAGGCGTCCTCGGCGACCGGGCCCGCCGCGACGCCGACGCGGCGGAGGGCGGGCGACGTCGGAGCGGGATCGGCGGCGACCTGTACGACGAGCGCGGGCATCTCGCCGCTTGCGCTCGCGACGCAGACGTCGATGCGGCAGAGCCCGTCGTGGTCGGCGGCGAAGACCTGGCCGACGGCACGCTCCGCCGCGAGCACGGGCGACGCGCCGTCGCGCGCCGTCTCGGCGCTCCCCGGCATCGCGTCGCCGGGCTCGAGGTCGTAGCGTCCGGCGTGGTCGGGCGTCGCGTCTGCGGGGACGAGCGGCGGAGAGGCGGGCCGCTCCGCGTGGCGCCGGAGGACGGCGGTGAGGGCTTCGACCAGCGCGTCGCCCTGCGCTTCGGGGCCACTCTGGAGAAACACGTCGTCGCGGGCCGCGTTGCCGAGGCGCCGCCGCAGGCCGCCGTCGGCGACGAGCGCGTCGAGCGCCCGCACCCAGTCGTCGTGCGTCGCGGCGAGGAGGCCATTCTCGCCGTGGCGGATCGCTTCACGGAACGCCCAGGTCGGCGAGGCCACCGTCGGCACGCCGACGGCGCCCGCCTCGAGGTACTTCACCTCGCTCTTGGCGTCGGAGAAGGCGTCGGCGCGGAGCGGGGCGAGACAGATGTCGGCGGCCGCGAGCAGGCGGAAGAGGCGCGGCCAGGGGACGAACGGCAGCCGCTCGATGCGGCGGGCAAAGGGCGCGAGCGCGCCCCCCGTGCGAAGGTAGCCGACGAGCGTCAGCCGTGCGGAGGGGTGCGCGGCGAGCACGGTCGCGAGCGCGTGCTCGACGAGCGCGAAGTCGAGGTCGTGCATGGTCGTGCCGCTCGCGTAGACGATGCGGACGTCGCGCTGCGCGCCGGCCGCGTCGTGGCGTGCCGTCTCGGCGGCCACGAGCTCGGGGGCGCCGAGGCCGTTCCGGATGACCGTACCGGGTATGCCCACGCGGACCGCCGCGTCCGCGAGCGGCTGCGTGCTGCCGAGGAAGGCGTCGCAGGCGGCGAGCGTCGCGGCGTAGCGCCCGCCGTAGGCGAGCCAGCCGGCGCGGTGGTGCTCGGGCAGGAGGGCGAGCGCGTCGTGCGGCGCCGCGGCCGGGTCGAAGACCAGGTCGTCGCAGGAGAACACGAGCGGCCGCGCGGCGGCGCGCGCGACGGCCATCCAGCGCGCGACCCACGCGCTCATCGGCACGCGCGAGACGACGACGAGATCGGCGAGCTCGATCGCCGCCGGGATGGTCGGGTCGCTGTAGTAGAGCGCGGCGCTCGCGATACCGTGGAGGCGGAGCTGTTCGCGGAGATGCGTCACCCGGTAGCGAAAGGGGGCGCCGTCAATGCCGGTAATGAAGAGGACGCGCCGGAGTGCCGGTGCGGCGACCTGACGCGGCTCCGCCCGCCCCGTGACGGTCCGATACGTCGCCTCCAGCTGATCGAGCTGGGCATGGAGCGTCGGGATCGGCGTCGCGGCGGCCCCGTCGCGTAGCCGTTCGCGCAGCTCCGGCTCGCGGACGAGCGCGCGCATGGCGCGCGCCAGGTCGTCGGCGTCGCCGGTCGCGAAGGTGAGGCCGTTCGCGCCCTCCCGTAGCACCTCCTGCGGGCCGCCGCTGTCGCTCGCGATCACCGGCACGCCACAGGCGAGCGCCTCGCGCGCGACCATCGAGTACGACTCGCGCATGAGCGACGGCACCACGAGACAATCGAGCGCGGCGAACACCGCGCCGCGCCGCTCCGGCGGAAAGGGCGGCCGGTGCCGCACGCGATCGAAAACGGCGAGCGGCACCGGTGCCGCGCCCGCTGCGACGCCGAGGAGGTCGAGCGTCCACCCGCCGACGCCCATGCGGTTGACGGCGGCGAGCAGGGTGGGGAGGCCCTTGGCGCGGTTGTCGGGGCCGCCGACATAGCCGAAGCGGACGGGGCCCGGGCGGGGCGCGGCGCGCGGCGTAGGAGCCACGCCGTTCGGACAGACCGCGACGCGAGCGCGCGGCACGCCGTTCGCGATCGCGCTCTCCGCGAGGCGGCGCGACGGCGTCAGGACCGCGGCGGCGTGCGCCAGGGCACGATCGAGCTCGCGCCGGCGCGCGACGAGGTCGAAGCCCGGCGCGCAGTGGCAGCGCGCGGAGTCGACGCGCGGCGCGCACACGAAGCCGTCGGCGTCGACCAGGAACAGCCGGGCGCAGGCCCACCACCAGTCGTGCAGGGTGACGACGATCGGCACGGCGCGTGCCGCCGCCGCGTCGATCAGCGTCGTGCCGAGCGCCTGGATGCTGTGCAGGTGGACGACGTCCGGCGCGAAGCGGTCGAGGAAACTCTCGAAGTGCGGCGTGAGCGCCGGGTGGCGGTGGCTACGGGTGTCGAGGGTGACGTAGCCGGAGGCGGCGTCGACCGCGGTCACCGGGATGCCGTCGATCTCCCAGTGCCGCACCCCCTCGGTGGAGGCGTCGGCACCGGGGCTGCCGCAGAACACCTCCACCGTGTGGCCGCGATCGCGCAGCCCGCGCGCGACGTCGGCGCAGACGAGGGTGGCTCCGCCCACGAACTCGGGCAGGAACAGCGTGATGACCTGGGCGATCCTCACCGCGACGGCGCGAGCTCGCCGCGCTCCGCGAGATAGCGGCGGAGGCCGTCGCGCCAGGGCGCGGGGCGGGCGATGCCGAGGGCAGCGAGGCGCGCGTTCTCCAGGACCGAGTACGCCGGCCGGGCCGCGGGCGCGCCGAGCTCGGCGGTCGAGATCGGTGCGACCGGGACGTCGAGCCCGGCATCGGCGACGATCGCGCGCGCAAACTCGTGCCACGAGCACTCGCCCGCGGCGGTCGCATGGACCACGCCGCTCGCCGCCGCCGGGTCGGGGAGCACCCGCTCCACGAGCGCGACGACCGTCGCCGCGAGATCTCGCGTGTAGGTCGGCGCGGTGACCTGATCGGCGACGACCTTCAGGGTCTCGCCGGCGCGCGCGCGCCGCAGGATCGCGGAGACGAAGTTGCCGCCTTTGCCCGCGGAGCCGGTGCCGCCGAAGAGGCCGGCGCTGCGGATGACGAGATGGCGCGGCGCGAGGGCGCGCACGAAGCACTCGCCGGCGAGCTTCGACGTCGCGTAGGCGCTGCGCGGCTGCGGCGCCTCGTCCTCGCGGTAGGGACGGCGTCCGTCGCCGCCGAAGACGTAGTCGGTGCTGAAGTGGACGAGGAGGCTCCCGTGCTCGGCAGCGCGCCGCGCCAGATGACGGACCGCGAACGCGTTCACCGCGAAGGCGCGCTCCGGCTCGTCCTCGCAGCGGTCGACGGCGTGGAACGCGCTCGTATTCAGGATCACCTCGGGCCGTACGCTGCCTAGCATGCGATCGGTCGCGTCCGCGTCGGTGATCTCGAGCTCGGCATGGCTCACCGCGGTGAGCGACGGGCCGGCGAGGCAGGCGGCGAGCTCGCGGCCGAGCTGGCCGGTCGATCCGATCAGGAGGATGCGCCGCACCCTTCGCGCTTACCGGCAGGGGACGGAGCGCGCAAGCTTCCGTCGCCCCTGGGGGTGCGTTAAGGTGACCGGCTGATGGGCCGGCTCTGGTCTTACATGCGGCGCTATCGGGGCCGGTACGTCTTCGGTCTCGCGTGCCTGCTCGCGACGGGCACCCTGGCCATGACCGTGCCGTATTTCCTGAAGCGGGCGGTCGACGCCATCGCGGCAGGGCGCCCGCCGTCCGTCGCGATCACGATGGCGGTTGCGATCATCACGATCGCGCTCGTGCAGTCGGTCGCGCGCACGTTCTCGCGCTTCGTGATCTTCAACGTCGGGCGCGACATCGAGTACGACCTGCGGAACGACCTCTTCGCGCACCTCGAGCGCCTGCCGCTCTCGTACTACCAGTCGCAGCAGACGGGCGACCTCATGTCGCGCCTGGTGAACGACATCACCGCCGTGCGCATGCTGCTCGGCGTCGGCTTCCTGAACCTCATCAACACCCCGATCTACTACGTCTATGCCGTGAGCATCATGGTGTCGCTCGACTGGCGCCTCACCGTCGCGGCGCTCGTGCCGTATCCGATCGTGCTCGTCGTCGTGAAGCGCACGAGCCGCCAGCTCATGGAGCGGACGCTGCGCGTGCAGGAGGGCCTCGCCGCGATGAGCGCGCGGGTGCAGGAGAACCTCTCCGGCATGCACGTAGTGAAGTCGTACGTGCGGGAGCAGGAGGAGACCGACGCGTTTGCCCGCCTGAACCTCGACTTCTCCGCGCAGAACATGGAGCTCGCGCGGGTGCGCGGCGTCATCATGCCGGTCATGCGCGGCGCCAGCACGCTCGGCACGCTCGTCGTACTCTGGTACGGCGGCCTGCGGGTCATCTCGGGGGCGCTCAGCCTCGGGGACCTCGTGGCCTTCATCGGCTACCTGCACATCCTCGCCTGGCCGACGATGGCGCTCGGCTGGATGCTCTCGATCGTGCAGCGCGGCCGCGCTGCCCTGCAACGGCTCGAGCAGATCTTCGTCATCGAGCCCGCGATCGACGACCGGGACGCCTCGTGGTCCGAGGGGGTGCCGATCCGCGGTGACATCGCCTTCGAGGACGTCGAGTTCGCCTACGAGACGCCGCTGAACGGCCATCGCGTGCTGTCGGCGATCGACCTCGAGGTGTCCGCGGGCTCGACCCTGGCGATCGTCGGCCGGACGGGCTCGGGCAAGACCACGCTCGCGAACCTCGTGCCGCGCCTCTTCGATGCCAGCGCCGGGCGGGTGACGATCGACGGCCGCGACGTGCGCGAGATGCCGCTCGCCGTGCTGCGCCGCGCGATCGGCTTCGTGCCGCAGGACCCGTTCCTCTTCTCGCGCAGCGTGCGCGACAACATCCGCTTCGGCGCGCCCGAGGCGAGCGACGACGCCGTCACCGACGTGGCGCGGATCGCCTCGCTCGACCGCGACGTCGCCGAGCTGCCGCACGGCTACGACACCATCGTCGGGGAGCGCGGTATCACGCTCTCGGGCGGTCAGAAGCAGCGCGTCACGCTGGCGCGGGCGCTGCTCGCCGACCCGCGCATCCTCATCCTCGACGACGCGCTCTCGAGCGTCGACACCGAGACCGAGCGACGCATCCTGACGCAGCTGCGCGGCCTCATGCGCGAGCGCACGAGCATCGTCATCGCGCACCGCATCTCGACCGTGCGCGACGCCGATCTGATCGCGGTCGTCGACGAGGGACGCATCGTCGAGCTCGGGGACCACGCGTCGTTGCTCGCGCGTGGCGGCTTCTACGCCGAGCTCTTCCAGCGCCAGCGCCTGGCAGAGGAGCTGGAGGCGCTGTGAGCCGCGTCAGCAATCTCCGGCTCGTGCGCCCGGCCGCGCCGACGGATGCCGCGCCGGTCGATCCGCATCAGGAGGAGGCGCTCGGCAAGGCGTACGACACGCGGATCGTGCGCCGCCTCTGGACGTTCATCCGGCCCTACCGGCACACCTTCTGGCTCTCGGTCCTCTGCCTGCCGATCAACTCGGCCTTCATGCTGGTGCAGCCGTATCTCCTGAAGGTCGCGATCGACCGCCACGTCGCGGTGGGCGACCCGAACGGGTTCGCCAAGATCGGCGTTTTCTACGTCGCCGCGATCCTCGGCGAGTGCGTGTCCTTCTACATCCAGTACTACCTCACGATGCTGGTGGCACAGCGCACGCTCTCCGACCTCCGGGTCAAGGTCTTCCGGCACGTGCAGGCGTTGCCGATGAGCTACTTCGACCGCAACCCGATCGGTCGCCTGGTGACCCGCCTCACGTCCGACGTCGACGTGCTGAACGAGATGTTCGCCGCCGGCGCCATGACGATCTTCATGGACGTGCTGACCATGCTCGGCATCATCGTGATCATGCTGAGCATCGACGTGCGCCTGGCGCTGGTCGCGCTCGCGGTCATGCCGTTCATGCTGATCGGCATCAACTACTTCCGCCTCGCCGCGCGTCGCACCTATCGCACGATCCGCGAGCGCATCGCGCGCCTGAACGCCTATCTGCAGGAGGCGCTCTCGGGGATGACGATCATCCAGCTGTTTGCGCGCGAGCAGCGCTGCTTCCAGGAGTTCGACGCGCTGAATGACGCGCACCGCGAGGCGAACCACTGGTCGAACGTCTACGAGGCGGCGCTCTTCTCGATGGTCGAGATGCTGGCGTCGATCGCCTCGGCCCTGATGATCTGGTACGCGGCCGGCGCCATCCACGCCGGCGTGATCGCCTTCGGCACGCTGGTCGCGTTCATCGAGTACATCCAGCGCTTCTTCATCCCGATCCGCGAGTTCAGCACCAAGTATGCGGTGATGCAGTCGGCGATGGCGTCCGCCGAGCGCGTGTTCCAGCTCCTCGACACCGAGCCCGGCATCGTCTCGCCGAGCACGCCGCGCCTGCCGCGCGGCACCACCGGCGCGATCGAGTTCGAGCACGTGTGGTTCGCCTACAAGGGCGACGACTACGTGCTGAAGGACATCTCGTTCCGCATCGAGCCGGGGGAGAAGATCGCGGTGGTCGGCGCCACCGGCTCCGGCAAGACGAGCCTCATCAAGCTGCTCTCGCGCTTCTACGACGTCTCGCGCGGCCACATCCGGGTCGACGGCATCGACGTGCGCGAGTGGGATCTCGCGCAGCTGCGCCGCCACATCGGTGTCGTGCTGCAGGACGTGTTCCTCTTCAGCGGCGACGTCGCGAGCAACATCTCCCTCGGCCGGCCGGAGATCACGCCGGCCGTCATGGAGGAGGCGGCGCGTCGGGTGAACGCGTGGCCGTTCATCCGCGCCCTGCCGGGCGGCCTGCACGAGCGCATCCGGGAGCGCGGCAGCAATCTCTCGACCGGCCAGCGCCAGCTACTCGCCTTCGCCCGCGCCCTGGCCTACGATCCGACGATCCTCGTGCTCGACGAGGCGACGTCGAGCGTCGACACCGAGACGGAGATGCTGATCCAGGACGCGCTGCTCACCCTGATGCGGGACCGTACCGCCGTCGTGATCGCGCATCGCCTTTCGACGATCGAGCACTCCGACCGCATCATCGTGCTGCACCACGGGCAGGTGCGCGAGATCGGTACGCACGCGGAGCTCATCGAGGCGCGCGGCATCTACCACCGCCTGTACCAGCTGCAGTACGCGCTCACCGCCGAGGAGTCGGCCGCGGTCGAGGCCGGGCATTAGGCCCTTTCGTTCGCTCGGTCGCGCGCTCGCCATCGTCCTGCTCGGCGTCGCGCTCGGCGGTTGCTCCGCGGGGTACGTGCTGCGCGCCGGCTACGAGGAGGCCAAGATCCTCTGGCGCCGCGAGCCCATGGAGCAGGTGCTCGCCGCCCCCGATCTCGATGCGGAGACGCGCCGCAAGCTCGAGACCGTGCTCGCGGCGCGCGCCTTCGCGGCCGGCCTCGGCTTCGACGTCGACGGCAGCTTCGGCAGCCTCTCGTACAGCGACGAGGGCACGAACGTGATCGTCGTGACCGGGGCGAAGCGCACCGCCCTCGAGCCGTACACCTGGTGGTTCCCGGTCGTCGGCCGCGTGCCGTACAAGGGGTACTTCGACGCCGGACGGGCCAAGGCCGAGGCGGCGTCGCTCGAGGCGCGTGGCTACGACACCTACGTCCGGGCGGCGCCCGCCTTCAGCACGCTCGGCTGGTTCGCCGACCCGCTGCTTCGCCACCAGCTCCGCCACGACGAGGAGTTCCTCGTCGATCTCGTGCTGCACGAGCTCTACCACGCGACGTATTACGTCAACGGCCAGTCGGCCTTCAACGAGTCGCTCGCGACCTTCGCGGGGCACCGCGGCGCCATCGCGTTCTTCCGCGCCCACCCCGAGCGCGCGCACGCGTCGGGGGGCGACGACCTGCTGGCGCAGGCCGAGGCGAGCTGGGACGACGCGCTGCGCTTCGGTACCTTCGTCGAGAAGCTTGCGATGTCGCTGCGTGCCACCTACGCGGCGAACCCCGACCCGGCCGCGGCGGTCGTCGCGCGCGATGCCGTCTTCGCCGCGGCGCGGGTCGAGTACGCGGGCTTGCCGTTCGTCGCCGGCGGCTTCCCGAGCTTCGCGAAGGAGCCGCTCAACAACGCCGTCCTGCTGCACTACCTCCTGTACGGGACCGACCTCGAGATCTTCGAGGCGATCTACCGCAACCAGGGCGAGGATCTGCGGCGGGCGCTGACCTTCATCCACGATGCCGCGGAGACGGCACCGCGCGAGCCGTTCGCGGCCGTGCGGCGCGCGTTTACGGCTGCAGCGCCGCCAGGGAGCGCAGCGCCGATCGCCGCCCCACCTCCGTAATCGTCGCGGTCAGGACGAACGCGAGGCCGAAGGCGAGCGCCACGAGCGTGCGCTCGACCGGCGCCAGCGGACTCGCGCCGACGCGCCGCCAGAAGAGGCGCGCCACCGGCCAGGCCTCGATCGCGATCACGGCCGCGATCAGCCCGAGGCAGGTCACCATGTAGATGACGCCGCCGAAGCCGGTCGCGATCTGCGCCGCGTTGGTGCTGTCGAGACGCGGGTAGGCGGCGCCGAACGCGAGCCCGAGGCTCACGATCGCGGCGACGACCAGGAGCAGCGTCGCCATGAAGACGAGGGTCAGGCCGGGCGCGACGCCGAGGTAGCGGTTGGTCACGACGATCAGCACCTCGCCGAGCACGGTGAGCGGCAGGAACGCCACCAGGAACTTGCTCCACCAGAGCGTCGGGAGCGACACTGGCGCCGAGCGCAGCATCCACCAGGCGCGTCCCTCGAGGCTGATGCTCGGGTAGACGAAGCGCACGGCGACCGACGCGGTGACGAAGGCGGCGAGACCGAGATTGCAGAAGGCGACGACGTCGCGCAGCGTCGTCGCGAGGGGTGTGCCGTCGTCGATCGGCAGCACCGAGAAGTTGTAGACGTAGACGACGACCAGCGCGCCGAGCAGCAGGAGCTGCGACCACTGGCTGGCATCGCGGAAGAACACCGTGACGTCCTTGGTGAGGAGGAGGGCGGGGATGCGCGGCAGCGGCCGCGAAAGCCGCGGCAGGAGCACGCCGAGGAGCGGCTTCCGCCGGGCGCGCGTGCGGCCCTCCTGCGCCCGCGACCAGGCGGTGAGGAAGATGCGCTGCACGACGCTCGCGCTCGCGAGGTAGCAGACGCCAGCCGTCGTCACGAGGAGCCCGAAAAAGAAGAGCGGCTCGCCCGGACGCGCGCCGAGGAGCGGGATCAGCACCTCCGCGGCCCAGGTGGTCGGCAGGTAGGGCGAGGCGGGCGCCTCGAACGCCGCGAGGAACGCCGCGAAGCCCGCGAGGTCGGACGGGCTCGCGAGGCGCTCCGGACGCACGAGGCGCAAGGTGAGGTAGCCGATCGCGGCGAGTGCGACGGTTGCGACCACGAGCGCGTCGCGGGCGCGCCGCGCGGGGAAGACGAGGACGAGCGCGGTCGTCACCAGCACGCCGATCGCCGCCGGGATCAGCAGGAACGGCAACAGGGTGGCGACGGTTCCGAGGTAGAAGAGCGGGCCGGCCTGGTACACGACGCCGTAGGCGAGGAACGCAGGCAAGCCGAAGAGCAGCACCATCCACGAGGAGGCGACCACGGTCTCGACGAAGCGCGCGTCGTGGATGCGGCGCGGCGGCACCGGGGCAGCGAGCAGCAGGCGTACCTCGGGCGCCAGATAGAACGTGGTGAGCGCGGTGACGACGTTCGAGATGAGGAGCACGGCGAAGAAGCTCACGAAGAGCATCACGAGCAGGCGCTGGGTCAGCATCGGCCCGAGCGCGGTGATCGTCTGGAAGTAGGCGAGCGTGCGCTCGAAGAACGCGAACGACGCCGCCCAGAAGGCGGCGGTGACGAGCGTCAGGATCGCGACCTTGGTGCGGCTGCGCCGCAGCGCCGTGCGCGCCGCCAGCATGCGCGGGGCCAGGAGGATGCGCAGGCTCGGCGCGCTCACGTCCGTCCTCCGGTCGTGCCGGTGAGGCTCAGGAACACCGCCTCGAGCGAGCTGTCGAAGGGCTCGAGATCCGGCCGCTCGGCGGCGCGCTCGCGCAGCTCCGCGAGGCTCCCGACGACGACGATACGGCCGCCGTCCAGCACGGCGATGCGGTCGCAGAGCTCCTCGGCCACCGCGAGGCTGTGGGTCGAGAGGAAGATCGTGACGCCGCTCGCCGCGAGCGCGGAGAGCAGGCGGCGGAGCGCCAGCGCGCCCTGCGGGTCCATGCCGACCATCGGCTCGTCGAGGATGAGGATGCGTGGGCGATGCACCAGCGCCGCGGCGATCGTCAGGCGCTGCTTCATGCCGTGCGAGTACGTCTCGATGAGCTCGAAGGCGCGATCGACGAGGCCGAACTCCTCCAGCAGATCGTGGCAGCGCTCGTCCAGGACGTCGCCCGACACGCCGTACAGGCCGCCGACGAAGCGCAGGAACTCGATGCCGGTGAGCTTGTCGTAGAGCGCCGGCTGGTCGGGGACGTAGCCGGTCAGGGCCTTGGCGGCCTCCGGCGCCTCGCGGATGTCGTAGTCGCCGAGGATGACCGTGCCCGAGGTGGGGGCGAGGATGCCGACCATCATCTTGATGGTCGTCGTCTTGCCGGCGCCGTTCGGGCCGATGAAGCCGAACACCTCGCCCGCCGCGATCTCGAGATCGAGATCGTCCACCGCCACCACCGACCCGTAGGTCTTCCGCAAAGCCACACAGCGGATCATCGCCCCTCCTCGACCCGGAATGATAGTTTGCCGATCAGGCCCGCGAGTGCCAGCTGCTGCTCCGGGCCGCCCTCGACGAGCTTCACGTGCGTCGCATCGACCGGCATCTGATCGAACACCGAGTCGGCGCTCACCCACGACCCGAGCCAGAGCTCGGTCCAGGCATGATAGTAGAAGGCATCGTTCGCATAGACCACCCCGGCGACCAGGCGCGCCGGGATGCCGGCCGCGCGTGCCAGCGCGGTCAGCAACGTCGCATGCTCGTTGCAGTCACCGCGGCGTGAGGTCAAGACCTCGCGGGCGCTCGGCACCGTGACCGCCGGCGCCTTCTCGATCGCGCCGGCGACCCAGGTGACCAGCCGGCGCGCGGCCGTCTGCGCATCGCTCGCGTCGCCGACGATGGCGCGCGCCCGCGCCGCCACCACCGGATCGTCCGATTCGAGGAAGGGCGCGGCGCCGACCGCGCTCGCGACGTCGGCCGCCGCGGGTACGACGAGCGGGTAGGGCGCCGGGGGCGGCAGGTCCTCGCGCGCGATGCGCAGCAGGTCGCCGTGCAGGCGCTGCCGCCGCCCGTCGTCCGGCACCCGTCCGGCCGCCTCGCCGCCGAGGCGGAGCGCCAGATGGTCGGCGTTGCGCGGATCGTCGATCGTGCCGGCGATCGCGATGCTGCTGTCGACCGCGAGATCGACGGGCGCCGCGTGCCCGGCGTCGCCGAGCGCATGCTCCTCGTCCTCGCGCACCAGCATGAAGCCGAGCACCGCCTCCTCGCGCACGACGCCGCCGTCGGGCGCGATCCAGGCATGGACCTGCAGCCCGGCGTGCTCCTCGAGCAGGCGGAGCGCCTCGACGGGCCCGGTCGGGCCAGTCACCGTCTCCGTGCCCTCGATCGTGACCGTCATCGGCTCGTTGTGGAGCGCGAGGGGGCTGAAGACCGGCACCGTGTAGCGGGTACCGACCGTGCGGTCGCCCGCGAGGACGCGCGGCCGGAGCGTGCTCGGCAGATAGATCGGGTCCTGCAAGGGGATCTGGAGGTCCGACTGCTGGCCGCGCGGGCCGTAGTGCACGCTCAGCGTGTGGCCGTCGGAGGTGCCGGTCGCGGTGAAGACCGTGGCCGGCGAGATCAGCGTGAAGCGGAAGCGCTGCAGCGCGTATGCCTGGTCGGTCTCCGCCGCCATGGCCGTGCGCAGGGTCTGCGGCGTGCCGAGCATCGCCAGCGCGACGACCGAGTCCTCGTAGAAGGCGTAGCCGTCGGCGGTGCGGGCGGTCACCCGATGCGCGTGCCCGACCTTGTCGGGGCCGTGATACACGCCGAACCACTCGTCGCGCTCCTCGAGGGAGGCCGCGGGAAGGGCCGCCGCGGCGTTCGAGGGCACCGCGGCCTGCCTGTGGACCAGCCCGACCACCAGCACCACCCATAACGCGACCAACGCGAAGGCGAGCGTGCGTCTCATCTGTGCGCGACGTCTCGCGAAAGCTCTACTGGATGCCCTGGGGGGATTCAATGTAGAAGGCCCGTGTGAGCGCGTCGCCGACCTCCGAGTTCCCGGTCACTTCGTGTGCGACCTGCGGGCGCGAGGCGCTGTGCTACGTCGATCTCGACGCCGACGACCGCGAGATCGTGCGCTGCCTCGAGTGCGCGACGATCATCCCCGCGGCCGACGTCCGCTGGCTGCCGATGGCGGAGCTCGAGGCCACGGGCTACGGCTTCGTGCTCCCCGAGGGCGGCTGCGGGCGTCCCGACTGCGGCAACGGACGCTGCGGCCGGAGCGCGCCCGAGCCGGAGTGAGCGTCGGCGGTCAGCGCACGGCGAGCTGGCGCAGCCCCTCGTAGAGCACGATCGACACGGCGTTTGCGAGGTTCAGGCTGCGCACGTGCGGGCTCGCGATCGGGATGCGGTAGAGCGCGGGCGCGAGCTCGTCGCGGATCGCGTCCGGCAGGCCGCGCGTCTCACCGCCGAAGATCATCACGTCGTCGTCGCGGAAGCGGATGTCGGTGTAGGGCGCGTCGGCGCGCGCCGAGAAGCCGAGGCGCCGGCCCGGGAGCGCCGCGCGGAACGCCTCCCAGCTCTCGTGCAGGGTGAGCGGCACCCACGGCCAGTAGTCGAGGCCGGCGCGCTTCAGCTGCCGGTCGTCGATCGTGAAGCCGAGCCGCCCGACCAGGTGGAGCGGCGTCTCGCTCGCGGCGCAGAGGCGGGCGATCGAGCCGGTGTTGGGCGGGATCTCCGGCTCGACGAGGGCGATGTGCATGCGAGGATGGGCGCGCTCAGGACGGCGCGCGGCCGATCGCCGCGCGGCGGTCGCCGCTCACCAGCTCGAAGCGGCCGCCGCGCTCGTCGATCGCGGGTGCGAGCTGGTAGTAGGCCGGCCGCAGGAAACGCGCCCGGTAGCGCCCTTTGACCAGCGTGTAGAGCACGTTGCCCTCGCCGACCGCGAGCGTCGCCGGATCGAGAGGCTCCTCGGTGCCGTCGTTCAAGTGCAGGCGGAAGCCGCCGCCCTGCTCGACGTCGACGGCGGTCACGACCCACGGCGTGTCCTCGATGGTGACAAACGCGCGCTCGTCGGCCATCGCGATCTGCCAGCGGCCGTCGTCGGTCTGGCGCAGGCAGCGACTGAAGAGCGCGGCGATGCGCGGGTTGTTGATCGCCTCGCCGTCGGAGTACCAGCGGCCGTCGCGCCCGAAGCTGATCGCGCCCGATGACACCGCCCAGAATCCCGCACGCGCCACGGCTTCTTGTACTCATCGCCGCGCCGGCCATTCAATGGGGTTGCTGGCGGGGGCAGGGGGGTTCGGCTATCCTCGGCTCGTCGTGCATCCGATCATCGTCTCCTTCGGGCCGATCACCGTCTACAGCTTCGGGGTGATGCTCGCACTGGCGTTCCTGAGTGCGGGCAACGTGCTCGGCAAGGAGCTCGGGCGTCGGGGGATGGATCCGGAGCTGGCGTCGTCGATGGTGCTGTGGGCGGCCGTCGGCGGGCTCGCCGGCTCGCGCCTCCTCTCGATCTTCGACGACTGGGACGCCTTCCTCGCGCATCCGTTCTCGTTCATCTTCACGGGCGCCGGCTTCGTCTTCTACGGCGGCCTGCTCGGCGGCTTCGCGACCGTCTCCTTCTTCATCTGGTCGCGCCGGCTCTCATGGCTGCGCGTCGCCGACTCGATCGCGCCGGGCCTGGCGATCGGCCAGTCGATCGGGCGCATCGGCTGCCTCCTCGCTGGCGACGGCGACTGGGGCACGCCGACGACCGTCCCCTGGGCGATGCGCTACCCGAACGCGATCATCGGTTGGGACGACTGGCTGAAGCACAACGGCCTCCCAGCGGACACACTCGTGCACCCGGCGCCGATCTACGAGACGATCGGCTACGGCATCGTCTTCCTGATCCTCTGGTCGATGCGCCGCCAGCACCAGCCCGACGGCCTCGTCATCTGGTGGTATCTCCTGCTGAGCGCGACCGTGCGCTTCCTGGTCGAGTTCGTGCGGGTGAACCCGCGGGTCGCGTTCGGGCTGTCGGAGGCACAGCTCATCAGCGTCGGGCTGATCGCCGTCGCGACGGTGTTGATCTGGCGCACCAACGAGGGAAGCCAGGTCGCTGCGTCGGCGCAGGTCCGTTCGACGGGCCCGCCCGCGGCATGAGCCGTCCCGCGCGTCGTCCGCCGGCCGTCGCGCTGGCGGTGCTCGCCCTGACGCTCGCCCTCGGATTGATCGCCGGTGGCGGCTGCCGCCGCGGCGAGCGGCCGGGCGCCGTCGGCAGCACGGCGCCGGAGTTCTCGCTGAGCGATCTCTCGGGCAACGCCGTCCGCCTCGCCAACCTGCGCGGGCGGGTCGTCTTCCTGAACATCTGGGCGACCTGGTGCGAGCCCTGCCGCGAGGAGATGCCCTCGATGCAATCGCTCTACGCGCGCCTGCACGGCGCCGATTTCGAGATGCTCGCGGTGAACGCGGACCAGGGCGACCGTCCCGGGGTCGAGCGCTTCGTGCAGGACCACGGCCTCACCTTCCCGGTGCTGCCCGATCCCGATCTCCTGATCTCCGACCGCTACGCGGTGACGGGCTACCCGGAGACCTTCATCATCGACCGCAACGGCCGCATCCTGGCGCACGAGCTCGGGCCGCGCGACTGGGACTCGCAGGCCAGCCACGCCGCCTTCCAGCGGCTCATCGAGCGCGGCGAGTGGACGGGGTTCTGAGCGGCCCGCGGCGGCGCGGGCGGCGCGTCTTGCCGGCAGCCGCGGGCGTCCAGCGTGCGAGCGCGCGCCGGGCACTCCGCACGTCGGCCACGCGTACGAAGATCGTCGGCCGGCCGGCACGGCTGCCGCGGCTCGACCCGTACATGTAGTCGATGTTGACGTCGGCGCGGCCGAGCCGCTCCGCCAGCGCCTCGATCGCGCCCGGACGGTCGGGGAGGTCGACGGCGAGGACGTCCGAGACGATCACGAGCACGCCGCGCTCCTCCAGCAGATGGACCGCCGCCACCGGATCCGAGACCACCATGCGCACGACGGCATGGTCGACCAGGTTGGCGATGGTGACCGCCTCGATGTTGATGCGATGCTCGGAGAGGTCGCGGCAGACGGCGGCGAGCACGCCCGGCCGGTTGACCAGGAACACGGAGAGCTGCTGTTCGACCTGCATGGGCCGGAGTTCCTAGTGCCTCGAGGGTGGCTCGTGCAAGCCCGGTGGCGCACCCGCGGTGACGAATTGACGGGCGCTTCCGCTCGGGGTAGGCTCGGTATTTGAGAATGATTCTCAGTTTCAAAATCCGCCGACTGGCCCTTGCCGGTGCGGCCCTGCTGACCATAGCCGCCGTGCTCGGCTGCGCGCAGCCCGCCGACAAGGCGCCGGCGCCGACCCCGGGCGCCAGCGCGACGCCGGTTGCGGCGAGCGGGGCGGCGGACGTGATCGGCGCGCTCAAGCTCGTGCGCCAGGAGTACGCAAATGCGGTCCCGGCGGAGGGTGGCACCGTCACCGATGCGACCGAGTATGGGGAGGCGCAGCTCTTTGCCGAGCAGGCGGGGAGCAAGCTCGCGACGTTCGTCGCGCGTCTCGACGCGGCGCGCGCCGACGCGATCGCGCGCGGGGTAAAGCAGGTGAGCGGGATGGTGGACGGCAAGGAGCCGCCCGCGCAGGTGGCGGGCGCGGTCGGGCGCACGATCGCGCTCGTGGAGGAGCTGCTCGCCGGGACCGTTCCCGAGGAGATTCGCGGGGCGGTGCTGGCGGTCACGCGCGCCGATCAGGCGATCGCCGCCGAGGAGATCTCGGGCGAGTACCGGGTCGCGGTGACGACGGGCACGGCGCGGCCGCTCTACGTGCGTCACGGCCAGTCGCTGGCGCAGTTGCCGTCGCAGCCCGGCC
>DASXLI010000034.1:0-28541 GCA_036496285.1 Binatia bacterium | reverse complement strand
GGTCGCGAGCTTCGCCTGGTAGCAGACGAGGTGCGTATCGGGGACGACGCGGGTCGCCGGCGTGATCGTCTTCGGCTGGCCCTTGCTCGGACCCGAGAGGAAGGTCGGCGCGCCCGCCTTGTCGACGGGGGTGCAGAGCTTCGTGACCTTCACCAGATCGTAGCGCCGGGTCTGGAACTGGTCGGCGAAGTCGACCTGGATGCCCTTCGCGAGCTTCGCCTGCGTCTTCGCCTGGTAGCAGAGGAAGTGCTCCAGATTGTGGTGCACCGGGTCGAGTGGCGAAACCGGGTCGGTCAGGCTCTTCGCGGTCGGGACGAGCAGGCTCACCGGCTTCACGACGTCGATCAGCAGGTCGCACTGGTTCACGACGTGGACGTCCGGACGCGGCGCGAACTTCGGCGCGCCCTTCACCGGCTTGACCTGGTACTCCTCGCGGTGCGTGTCGGCGTCGTTCACGCCCTCGCCGTTCTTGTTCGACGGGAGGCCGAGCCGCACGGGCTTCGTCACCTGGTAGGGCGCGTTGGTCTGGAACGCGTCGCTCAACACGACCGACCCGAAGCGCACGAACTTCGCGCCGAGCTTGCTCGTCTTCACCTTGTAGAGCGTCACGTGGTCGAGCGGCGGCGGCGCGCACGCTCCGTGCGCGGCCTGATCGACCCATTCCTGTAGCGTCAGGTACGGGCAAACGCAGTCGAATGGCGCAGAGAACATCTGCATGCTGCCCTGGCCGATGCTGCACACCTGGATGTCAGTTGGGGTGGCGGTGGAGATGCTGCACGGCACGGAATTTGTCGCCGGGCACAATAGCGCCGGGGCGACGACCAGCGGCGGACGGCAGCCGCACTGACCACTCTCGGGATTCCAGTGACAGTTGTCCTCGACGAGGTCGCTCCCGCCTCCACCCAATGCACACTGGTCTGCGGCGCCGAAGGAGGCGCATGGCTTGTCCCAGCAGCACGGAGTGGCTTCGGTGCAACTCGAGTTGGCGCCATTGCCAGTGTCCTGCGGGAACCCGCTCGGGTTCGTGGGATCGTCCCAATAGCACGCGCACGTGGGAGAGAGGGGACCGGCCGCACAGTCGAAGGTGCAGGCGCTTTCGGTGGTTCTCGTCCGGCAGGGATCGCCGTTGAAGTCTGCCGTCGGGCAGGTCTGGGCGGGCGCGATCCCGGCTGGGAGCGCGAGCAGGAGGGCGAGCAGGCAGAGGCGGTCGAGACGGCGCATGTGGAAGCTCCTTCCGGAAGGAACGCTCTTCTTACTTCTAGCGCCCGGCCCCGCGCAATCCGGAATGCGGCGCGCCGCCGCCCCGGTGACGCGGGGGTCGGCTGTGCCTTCGGCTTCCGCCCAGCCTTTTTGCGCGGCTGCGCGTCGTCGTGCTTGTCGACGAGCGCCACGAGGTCCGTCGTGTTCCACGGTGACGTTCGCCGTATCGCGGGCGTCTTTCGACGGTCTGGTGCCAGTCCGTCCTGCCGCATCTCCTCCTGCGGCTGGGATCAAACTGAGACACCCGGAAAGGGGTATGACTGCGCTCCTTTCCGCTCGTACAGACGGGGCATTGTGCAGTAAGGTTTGAACTCGGAAGATCGGAACCGATGATCGCTTTCGCCCCCACCCATCTGTGCGCCCGCTGCTTTCAGCGACACAAGGGCGGCGCCTGCGACCAGGTACATGGCGGCCTCACGCCGACGCTCCAGTGAGCATGCGGCGACCAGACATGGCATGACGAGCACGGAGAGTCGGTCGCGGAAACGCTCGGAGAGCTGGTCGGAATGTGCCGGTCGCACATTGACTAACCACCCGAGGGCCGACAGCCGGCAACACGCCCGCGCGGCAGCGTAGCTCAGCCCCGAGGGGCGTCACAGTTGGTGCCGGGCACCGAGCGTCCCATACGCGCCTGGCGGGGGCGCCGGACGATTCAACACAGCGAGGACAGATGCGCAGGGGTCGCTCGGTGCCAGCACGGTTAGAAAACCCGCCGGCCGCGTCCTAGGCAATCCCCCGATGCTCAAAACCGACCATAGGCCAGTACCGGCGGCCGTCGCCGGCCGCAACGACACGCTCCGTGCAGCAGCGTAGCTCGGCGTCCCTACTGCCCGTCGAGGCCGAGGTCCCGGGCGAGCCGACGCGGGATGACAAGCGTCCCGTAGTCGCCCGGCTGCTGCACTTCGCTGTCCAGATCAATCATGAGCCGCGGGACGCCAACGCGGCGCTTGTCAGGCAATTCACAGATGAGTACGAGGCCGTCGCTGACTGCGCGCACATCGGGCACGCGCACCAGATCGGGTGCCATGTCGAACTGCTCCCAACAGGGGGTTGTTTAGATGCTCCGCAGTCCGACCAGGCCCCACCGTCCCCGACCGCGTAGAACTACGCGCATTGTTGGGAGGATTCAAGATAAATCTGGAACGTGGCCAACCCGGCAACAGTATCGAAATCCGACCACCCTCGAATTCAAATCCGACCACTGAGGGGTAAACCCGGCCAGTACCGCGAAGTGGGTAGTGGCTGGAGTCGGGAGAAATCCGACCACTGGGATGGGAAACTGTTGTCTTTGAGCCGGGGCATGCGGGCGCACCGCTGTTACCGTCGTCCCGATGGGATTCCAACGTGTTTGCCAACGAGATGATCCACTCCTGCCGTAGCCCGGATCGCCGATGGCCCATCACGAATCAGGCTAATCGGCTCCCGCCGTCGTTACAGCAGTGAACGCCTGGGGGTTGGCGCCCATAAGGATCAATTCGCGTTTGACCTGCGCGTGTCGCTCCTCGGGCACGTAAGCCTGGAGCAACTGGACCAGCTTCAAGATCATCGCCTTGACCCTGTCGGCATGGACCATCCCTGGTGCTTCCAGCGCCTGCTTGGTTCTGAGCGCGTTGGCCTTCGTCTGTACCAGCGCGGTCACGAGGCGGACGGTTTCCTCGATCTCGATGTCGAGCTGCCCGCTCAGAATTAGGTCGAGGAGGCTTGTGAGCCGAACAACGTCCTCCCGTAGGTCGAGCAACGCCGGCTGCTCGCGGAGCTGCTGCGCGCGCTCCTGGAGCCATGGCAGGAGGGCCGGGAAACCTGCGAGATCGACGCGGCCGTTCTTCTTGAGCTGACGCGCCAGACCGCTCAGCCGGCCCGCCTCCTGGGGCGATAGCCGGGTTCCCTCACGTTGACGTACCGCGTGACCTCCACCATGCGCGCCGCATACGACCGCGCCGCGGGCCGGACGGCGGCCGCACTGGTCGAAGGCCCCGCGGCGACGTGCTCGGCAATATCCCGAGTGGAAATCCGCCCGGTCCTCTCGGCCGCCGAGTCGAACCTCGACAAGCCGGCTCTCGTGGGGGTCGCCGCCGACCAGCTCGCGGACCGTGACGGTGCGGCCAGTCGGTTCCAAGTCCGGCTTCAAGCTGCGGAGCTTGCCAGCCATCGGATGACCTCCTCAAGGATGCCGGGGTCGCGGGTCTCGTGGCGAGGGGCTCGGTTCATGAGCCTTCCCGATTCTGTGTGCGGGCGCATCCCTCGGGGACGGATGCCGTGCTCGGACGCCAGTTGAAGGGGGAGGGTAGCAAAGAGGGCCGCGGCATGAGCTACGCCGCCTCCTTCACCGTCAGAACTATGCGGATTGGCTCCTGTAGTAGGGTACAAATCCCGTCGGGGACGCTCCAGCTTCCACCGCGAATGCAGTCGCCCCGAGCATCGGAGCGGGCCTCGGATGCGTGCAACCGCCCCGATGGCGCTCAGACAGTAACTTGCCGTTGCCGAAGAATCAGGTCACGAGAGGCTCGAGGTGGGCAAGGACTTCGCGGACAACTGACGTCGGGGCTCGGGCCACCAACGTCGCCTTGCGAGCCCGCCAATCCAACGAGCGGATCTGGTCCGCCAGAACAACACCGGACACAGCCAGACCAGGCGGTAGCGCCACTTCGAAGGGATATCCCTTTGCGCGAGATGTGATGGGACAGAGCAGAGTGAGGCTGCTGGCTCGATTATAGAGCGCGGGTGAAACGACGAGCGCTGGCCTCCAACCCGCTTGCTCGTGTCCCGATTGCGGATCGAAGCTCATCTTCAGAATGTCTCCACGCTCGGGAACAAACCGTCGTGGAGCGGTCACCAGATTTCTCGGCCGACCGGACGGCCGTGCTCTATGGCCTCGTGCCTGTTGCGCCGTGTGATGCGGTTGACCAAATCGGCCAGCGCATACCGGCGTCGCCGTGGCCGATCGGGGACGAGCACGACGGTCCCCTTTTCGTTCCGAACCTCGAGCTCGGTGCCCTCCGTGAGATCGCAAGCCTTGGCCACGTCGGTCGGGATTCGTACCGCCAAGCTGTTGCCCCATCGTTGGACTCGTCGCCGCATCGTGCCCTCCAATGTAGATACCATGTGTCTACAAGAACCGAGCCGTTTCACGCAACTGGCGTGTTAGTCACGGGGCCACCATCCTTCTCCAAGAGCGGGTGCCATGAGATCGCGGCGAGCGACGGCGACCAGGAGGCCAGGGCTCGATTCCATCGACAGCATTCGCCCCTCGCCGGTTTCCTGGCTCACGCCGCTTGCTTCACGACGGCAAGTACGCGGACACGCGGGAATAATGAGGTGCAAATCCCGTCGGGGACGCTGGGACTTACGCGTGGTCATCAAGCGCGGTGTCAGTCGGGGTGCCAGTTGGCTCCCGAGAAATGCGCTGGACGTGTCGAGCAATTAGCCGGCGCAGCATGCCCATAGCGTTCGGTCATGCGCTTGGAGTGTGCCCCATCAGTTGGCGGCGAGGCTCGGGATGAGCAAGAAGGTGGCGATGAGTTCAATAGAGCGAGGGTGTTTCCTCATCGCCGACGTCAGCGGCTACACGCGCTATCTGGGCGGGGTCGAGCTCGATCACGCCCAAGACATCCTCGCCGATCTGCTCGGGGCGGTCGTCACCAACACCAGGATCATGAAGACCGCCAAGCTCGAAGGTGACGCCGTGTTCTGCCATGCGGCGACGGGCGATCTTGACGGCGCTGCTCTCGTCGACACTATCGAGAGCTGCTACTTTGCATTCACCAAGCGGCGACGCACGATCGCTCATCTGACCACCTGCACGTGCGACGCGTGCAAAAAACTGGACGGGCTCGACCTGAAATTCGTCGTGCACTGCGGCCAGTACGCGGCCCACGTCGTCGCGGGCCGCGAAGAGCTGATCGGCTACGACGTGATCCTCGTCCACCGCCTACTGAAGAACCAGGTGGCCGACGCGATCGGTACGCGCGGGTACGCGCTGCTCACGATGCCGGCGATCGAGGAGCTCGGACTGCAGCAGTTCGCCCAGGGCCTCACGCCGCTGCAGGTTAGCGTCGACGGCACCGAAATCGACGTGCGCGTGTTCGACCTCGCCGCGCGCTGGAGTGAACTGAAGCGGACCATCCGGGTGGTGGACGATCCCGAGGTCGAGGTCTGGGCAGATGTGGAGGCTCCGCCAGCGGAGATCTGGCGCATCATGTCGTCGGCGATGGAGCGCCCGAACTGGATCAGCGTCTCCACCGGGGTCGAGCAGCACAACGCGAGGGGCGTGCCCGGGGTCGGCACGGTCAACCATTGCTATCACGGGTCCAACCCGTCGACGACCGACGAGATCGTCGACTGGGCGCCCTTCGAGCACCTGACGTTCACCACTACCGTGGGGCCACTCGGGCGGATGTGGGTCACCTGGGGGCTCGAACCGCTCGACGATCGCACGACGCGTATCTGCCACCGATTCGCCATTGCCGAGGGGTTCCCCCGCATGTCCCCTCACGTGGCCAAAGCGTGGCGGGAGCGTACACAGGCCGACGTCGATCGCCTCGCGCAGCTCGTAGGAACCCGCCTTTCCCTGAGGGGCAAATGAGGTGCGCGCGCTCGCCATCGAGGTGATCGGCGCCCAGCGCACAGAGGCGCTGATCACGGTGTGCCGGAGCCTATGGGATCAATCCGACGCCGGCGTGGTGGCGCGCGCCGCCGCATCAGCCTGAGAAGGAGGCGCCAATGAGCGACATTCGCCGCGTCGTGACGGGCCTCGACGCTGAGGACCGTGCAGTCGTCCAGTTCGACAGCCAGCTTGCGCTCGAGCCGGGGCCGTTCGGCATCAACTCGGTCAACCTGTGGATCACCGACGGCTATCCGGCGGGCTTCTCGTTCACCCATGACACCGTGCCCCGGCCGATCGGCATATCGCCGCCTGACAACGGCACCAAGTTCCGCATCGTCGAGTTCCCGCCGCTCGACCAAGCGACCGAGGCGAAGATGCCACCCGGCCTGCTGCATGCCCTAATCGGCGACCAGGCGCCGAAGCGCGGCCGTGCCGTCAGCCACCCGCTGATGCATCGTACGCGCAGCGTCGACTATGCGATCGTGCTGTCGGGCGAGGTCGACCTGATGCTCGATGAGACCTCGGTGCATCTCAAGCCGGGCGACGTCATCGTCCAGCAGGCAACCAACCACGGCTGGGTCAATCGTGGTGCCCAACCGTGCCGCATCCTGTTCGTCCTGATGGACGCCAAGGAGCCGTAGCGCGTTCGGGCGCTACGACCTCGCCATCACGCAGCCTGCTTGACGGTGAGAACTATGCGGAACGGCTGCTGTAGTAAGGGCCAAATCCCGTCGGGGTGCCTGCCCCGATCTCGGCAGGGATCCAATGCGGTCAGCGCTGCCCCGCTGCGTGCTATCGCGGTAGGAACTTGCAGCCGCTCGCCGAGTACGTCGAGGCTTACGAAGTGATCCCAGGCGGAATCGAATGGCAATCGAAGCTCAAGAGGAGAGGCGTGCAAAGGCTGGAAGCCACTAGGAAATCTGGACACTATCGACCATCGACAGTTTCAGATGTGAGCAGGTGATCCGTTTCGGCGCAGATCGGTCCCTGCGCGAGGAACGTCCGCGCGAGCCTCCGACGTTGTCTCCGGTCCGTTTGATCGCTCGGCGTTCCGAAATTTGAAGGCGCCGTGGTACTCAGCGCACGCGGGACGATTCGCGATGCGCCATCCTTCTTCTGAACTCGAGCGCCCGTGCCATGTCGAGCGCGGCTCGGCAGTCGCTACGCGTGTGCAGTCGGATCCGGGAACGTGACCTGTTCCCACTGCGGATACGAGCCGCCGGCAGGATCGATCTTCTGCAACGGCTGCGGCGCGAAGCTCGCGGTCATCTGCGCGAGCTGTGGCGCAACGCCGCCGGAGGGCTCCCGGTTCTGTAACGCGTGCGGGGCGACCGTCGGCGCGGGACGGAAGGCTTCGCCGCCTGTCACTCCTTCGGCTCGCGATTCCCACGGCCCCGCATCGGACGCGCGCAAGATCGTGACCGTTCTCTTCGCCGATCTCGCGGGGTCGACGGCGCTGCATGAGCGGCTCGATCCGGAGTCGGTGCGCGCGTTCATGGAGAGCTACTACGACGTGATGCGGGCGGCGATCGCAGCGCGCGGCGGTACATTGGTGAAGCTCCTCGGTGACGGTGTGCTGGCGGCCTTCGGGGTGCCGCACGTCGCCGAGGACGACGCGATCCGCGCCGTGCTCGCGGGCGCCGACATGCAGCAGGAGTTCTTGAGCCTGGGGCACGCACACGCCGACATTGCGCTCCGCGTGGCCATCAACACCGGCGAGGTCGTGGTCGGCGCCGACAACACCGACATCGTCGGCGATCCGGTGAACGTCGCCGCACGTCTCCAGCAGGAGGCGCGAGCCGGTGACGTCGTGATCGGGGAAGCAACCCGTCGTCTGGTCGCGGCGCGGGTGACGCTGGAGCCGCTCGGCAGCTTTGCGCTCCGCGGCCGAGCGGAGCAGGTGAAAGCGTACCGCGTCGTGTCGCTCGAGCGTCCGACCGGCGCGGCGGCGGTTGCGTTCGTCGGACGCGACGACGAGCTCGGACGCATCAGCGCCGTGTACGACGACGCGTTGGCGAAGCCGGCGGCGCGGCTCGCGGTGCTGCTCGGCTCGCCGGGTCTCGGGAAGTCGCGCTTGATCGACGAGCTGACGCGCCGTCTCGGCGAGACGACTACGGTGCTCGCCGCCCACTGCGACGCGGCCGGCGGAGCGACCTTTGCCCCGATCGCCGCGGCCGTGCGCGAGCTCCTCGATACACGGAGCGATCCCGTCGAGCGCGGCGATCCGTTGGACGCCGCCGATATCGTTCGGAGCGCGTTGGAGACGGTCATTCCCGAGAGCGACACGGAGCGAAGCCGCATCGCCGCGGGCATGGCGGCGCTGCTCGCGGGCTCTCCCGCGTCGCCGGAAGAAACGTTCTTCGTCATCCGCCGCTTCCTCACTGGTCTCGCGCAGATGAAGCCCGTGGTGCTGGTGATCGACGACCTGCACTGGGCCGAGCCGCTGCTGCTCGATCTCGTCGAGCACCTCGTGCAGTGGGGGAGTGGCGTGCCGCTGCTGGTGCTGGTCGCGGCGCGGCCCGAGCTGCGCGATGTGCGCTCGTCGCTGGTAACGCGCGGCGGGCTCGTCTCGGACGTCGTCACGCTCGGCGGTCTCGACGCGGGGGCTGCGATGCGGCTCGCCGCCAACGTCATCGGCGCCAGCGATCTGCCCGCGGCCGTCGCTGCCAAGGTGCTCTCGACGAGCGAGGGCAATCCGCTCTTCGTTGGCGAGCTAGTGCGCATGCTCGTCGACCAGGGCGCCCTCGAGCGCCAGGGTGACCGCTGGATCATCGGCGCCAACCTCGCGGCGCTCGAGATGCCGCCGACGATCCACGCGCTGCTCGCCGCGCGCATCGAGCGCCTGCGTCCCGAGGAGCGCGCGGTGCTGGAGCACGCGTCGGTCGTCGGCCGCCACTTCTCGCGCAGCGCAGTTGCGGCGCTGATCGGCCGCAATGGCAGCGAGCTCGACGCGCGGCTCGAGGCGCTCCGCCGCACCGAGTTGATCGAGCCCGATACCGGATGGTTCCTCGGCGAGCCGGTGCTGCGCTTCCACCACGTCCTGATCCGCGACGCGGCGTACCGCCGCCTGCTGAAGGGCACGCGCGCCGCGCTGCATGCGCAGCTCGCCGATTGGATCGAGGCGACAGTCGGCGACAAGGCCGAGCACGACGAGACCATCGGCCGACATCTGGAGCAGGCGCACCAGCTGTTGCGCGAGCTCGGTCCGCTCGATGAACGAGGCCGGACGCTCGGCGCGCGCGCCGCGATTCGTCTCTCGACGGCGGGCCGGCGGGCGCTCGCGGGCGACGACGTGCCGCTCGCCGCCAACCTTCTCGGCCGAGCGATCGACCGACTCGAGCGCGACGACCCGACGCGCGCCGAGCTCGCGCTCGATTGGTGCGAGGCGCTCCTCAGCGCCGGCGACGTCGCCGAGGCAAAGACGGCGCTCACCGAGTTGAGCAAATTCCTCTCTCCACCGAGCACCGACTCCGCGCCGGCGGACGAGGTGAAAGCGGCAGACGTGGCGACAGCGGACGCGCTGCATACGACGAGGCGACTCTCCGCGTGGCACACGTGCTTCACCGGCCAGCTCACGGTGCTGACGGCGCCGCAAGGCCTGCAGTCCGCGGCGGAGTCCGTCGCCGCCGCCGCGGAGGAGCTGGCGGCGCTCGGCGACTCCGCCGGCGAGGCAAAGGCGCACTTCGTTCACGCGCTGGCGCTGGCGCGGCTGGGCGAGGTCGGTAGCTGTGAAGCCGCGCTCGATCGCGCGCTCGCCGCCGCGCGCGGCGCTGGCGACCGCCGCCGCGCCAACACCGTGCTCGCGATCGCGCCGATTGCCGCGCTCTGGGGGCCGAGCCCGGTGACGCGCGCGAGCGGCCGCTGCCTCGACGTCGTGCGCGTGCTGCGCATCACGCAAGGCGCGCCGGCGGTCGAAGCGGTCGCGCTCTCGTGCCAGGGCGTGCTCGAAGCGCTGCGCGGGCGTACCGACGCCGCGCGCCGCATGATCGCGTCGGCGCGGAAGATGGTCGAGGAGCTCGGCATCACGCAGCGTCTGCTCGAGGCCGACGTGTCGGCCGGCCTCGTGGCACTGCTCGAAGGCGACGCGCCGGCCGCGGAGCGCGATCTGCGCGGTGCCTACGAAGGACTCCGCGACCTCGGCCTCGGCATCGATGCGGCGCGTGCCGCCGCGCTGCTCGGACGCGCGCTGCTCGCCCAGGGTCGCGACGGCGAGGCGGAAGCGCTCTCGCACGAAAGTGAGCAGCTCGCCGGCGACGACCTGAAGGCCGCGATCGCGTGGCGCGGCGTGCGCGCCGAGGCGGTCGCGCGTCGCGGCGACCACTGGGCAGCGGTCGAGCTCGCGAGCAAGGCAGTCGAGCTGGCGGCGGCGACCGACGCGCTGCTCGATCACGCCGACGCGCGCCTCGCGCTTGCCGCGGCGCTGCGGGCGGCCGGACGTTATGGCGAGGCGGACGCGGAAGACCGTCGCGCGAGAGAGCTCTGGGAAACGAAGGGCGCGACGCTGCTCGCCGAGCGTGCGCAGCGCGCAGGCGCGGGCGGCACGCTCGCGGCGGCTTCCGTCAAACCGTCGACGACGAGTCAGTCGACACCCGCGAGTCCGACGCCAGCCGCGGCTGCGGCGGGCGCGCGGGCAACTGCGCAACGCGCAACCGTTGCGAATCCCTTCAGGTATGGCCTTCGGCTGCCTCACAACTTCGCGATGGAAGAGCTGCGGGAGGTCGAGGCCGCCGTGGCCGCGTGCGATTTGCAGGCGCTCGAGAGCATCTATCGACCCGACATCACGATCGTCGATCACCAGTACGGCCTTACGTACCGGTGCGACGAGGTCATCGCGCGAGTCCGGACAGGCATCGAAGAGTCCACGGACAGCGCGTACCTGCATGAGCCGTTGGCCACGCTCGGCGATTTCGTCGCGCTCTGCCGTGTGAGTCGCACGGCGTCCGGCTCCATTTCGTACGGCATTCGGATCGGCGCGACCGAGATGTCGTTTCTGCTGGTGATGGATTGCGACGAGCAGGCGCGGGCGCGGTGGATCGAGCTGTTCAAGGAAGACAATCTCGGCGACGCCGTCGCGTGCTTGTACGAGCGACACGCCGCGCTGCTTCCCGAGGGGGGCGCGGCCGACCGCGCGCGCGCGACCGCGAGGATCATCAGGACGTACCTCGCGACTGCGCCGGATCTCGAAGCCTGGTGCGCGGATTGTGCGCCGGCGTTCGAGCTGATCGACCATCGCACGATCGGCTTCGAGCCCGTGCGCGGCATCGCCGCCATGCGCGAGTATCTGCGTGCCCTATTCGAGGCCGAGGACTTCGAGCTCCGCGTCGACGACATTCTTCGCCTGTGTGGCGACGCGATCCTCTTCCGCCAGACCACGCATGGCACCGCCCGCGGCAGTGGCGGTGCGTACGAGCGGCACCTGCTGTCGCTTTGGGTGTTCGCGGACGACGGCCGCCTGTCGCGCAAGGAGGACTTCGACGTCGCGTGCGAGGCCGAGGCGCTTGCGCGCTTCGACGCGCTCACTTCGCAGATGGCGCCGCGCGCCGTACACCGCCGGGTGCGGCCGAACGCCGCGTCCGCGGGCACCGCGCGCATCGAGGCCGCCTTCGTGGCCGGCGACACCGCCGCCTTCGAAGCGGAGTTCGACGCGTCGCTCGAAGTGGTCGCGCACCCCACGGGCGCCACCTACGGCCGCGCCGGGCACCTCGACTCGATGCGCCGGCTCGCGCGCGTGAGCGACCCCGAGCTGCACTTCGAGACGCTCGCAACGCTCGGCGATGCGCTGGTTCTGTCGCAGCTCCGCATCGCGGCCAGTGGTGTGAGCGGCGCCCGCTACGACGTGGGGCCGTACGAGCGGATCGAGCTCGTCCTCACCGAAGTCGCCGACGGCGGCCGAGCCGTGCGAGTCGAAATGTTCGCCGTCGGCCACTTCGGCGGCGCGATCGTGCGTCTCTACGAGCGCTACGCCGAGCTGCTGCCCGAGGGGCCCGAGCGCACACGTGCGGCGGGCGTCGCGCGCTCGATCCGCGTGTACGACGGGCCTGTCGATCCGGATCACCTCGCGACGGCATTGGCGCCCTCCTGTCGAATCGTGGATCATCGGGTCCTCCGCACCTGGTCTGCGCGAGACGCCGGGGAGCACGTGACGCACTGGCGCTTACAGCGCGACCTCGCGCCGGATTTCGCGCACCGCTTCGAGGACGTGCTCGCCTGCGAGGCCGATGCGCTTCTCGTTCGCCTGACCGCTTTCGGCACCGCCCGCGACAGCGGTGGGGCCTTCGAGAATCGAGTCTGCGCGTTCTTGAAGTTCGGAGCCGATGGCCGCGTCACGGGCGCTGAGCTTTTCGAAGCGGAGCATGAAGCCGAGGCGCGCGCGCGCTTCGACGCGCGGGCTGGCGGCGGTGCGGAGCCAGAGGGACCGTTCGCCAACGTCGCATCGCGCGCCGATCGCCGGCTCTTCGACCGCTTCAACGCGCGCGATTGGGCCGGCATCGAGGCCCTCGCGGCGCCCGATCTCGTGTTCGACGAGCGGCGCCGCATGCTGCGCAACACCTGCGGCCGCGCGGTGTGGCTGGAGCAATTCCGCATTCTCTTCGACGTGCCCGCGAGTCGCTTCACGACGACACTCCGCGCGACGCGCGGCGAGCGCCTGTCGCTCAGCGTGCACGACTTCACGGGCGAGGTCGCGGGTGGCGGCGGGCCGCTCGCTATGGGTGATCACCTCGTGCTGCAAGAGGTCGATCGCGACGGACGCTTCGTCGCGATGGTGCTCTTCGACCTCGAGGACGAGGATACGGCCTACGCGGAGCTCGACGCGCGCTACGAGTCCGGCGAGGGCGCGGTCCACGGCCCGATCCACAGCACCTTCGCCCGCGCGACCGCGCATCGAGACTGGGATGCCATCGCGGCGCTCGCCGCACCGACGTTCGTGCAGGACGATCACCGTTCCGTTGCTGTGCTCGGCACGAGCGCGGGTGGGGCGGCGTGGACGGAGCAATCGCGGGTGCTCGTCGATCTCGCGCCGGACGCGCAGATCCGCATCGATCACATCCGGAACGGCCCGCGCGGGTTTCTCTGGCACGCCACGCGTTTCGGTACGCACGAGGACGGCGACTTCGAGCTGCGGTACGTCGGAGTGACCGAGATCGCCGCCCCGGGCAAGGTCGCGCGCGTCGACTTCTACGACCCGGAAGATCTCGATCAGGCGCGTGCGCGCTTCGACGAAATGCATCGAGGCCAGTCGGCCGCATCGTCGGCGGAGCGTTTCAGCAATGCCGCGACCGCGACGGTCGAGCTGCATGTCGCCGCCGTGATCGCGCACGACTGGCAGGCCTTCGTGCGGCTCTTGGCAGACGACTTCCGGATATCCGACCGGCGGCGCGTGGTGCAGCTCGAGCTCGACCGCGATCAGTACGTCGCCTTCAGCCGCGAGGTTGCCGACGGGCGCACCATCTGCGCCGGTTTCGAGGTGATCGCGACGCGCGGGAATCGCCTCGCGCTCACGCGCTCCGTGTTCGAGTACACCGACGCCGACATCGGTCCGAGCGAGATCGCGTCCCTCATCCTGAACGAGTCGGACGAGCGCGGCCGCATCGTTGCGTACGTGCGCTGGGATCTCGAGGATCTCGATGCCGCCTACGCCGAGCTCGATCGGCGTTACGAGGCCGGCGAGGGCGCGGCGTACGGCGGCAAGATCGCCGAGCGTGTCCGCGTCTTTACCCTATTCAACGAGAAGCTCGGGAAACGAGACTGTGAGGCACTCGCGGCGTACTGTGCGCCCGAGTTCGTCGAACACGATCACCGTCCCTGCGTCGGACTGGGCATGACGCATGTGCCCGAACAGTGGGCGCAGAAGAACGTTCGCACGTACGCGGATCTCGTTCCGGATTCCATCTTTCAGATCAGGCACCTGCGGATGAACGCGCGTGGTGCCCTCTGGCAGGGCGCATGGGAGGGTTCGCGCTACGAAATCCCGATCCTCGGCGTTTCTGAGTTCGATGACCGAAGCAAGCTCGTCCGCCTCGACGTCTACGAGCCGGAACAGTTCGCCGCCGCGCAGGCACGCTTCGCCAAGGTGAACCTTCCCCTCGAAGAGCGAGCGCCGTCCACGCGCTTCGCCAACGCCGCGACGCGCAGCCTGGATCGGCAGCTCGCGTGGCACCGCGCCCGTGATTGGCGATCCGCCGCCGGCGTTTTCGAGGCCGGCTTTCGATACTCCGACCGGCGGCGGATGGTGCAGCTCGAGCTCGGCCGAGAAGAGTACGTCGAGTTCGTCCGCCACACTGGCGACATGGCCGTGGTGCGGGTCGACTCCGAGCTCATGGCCACGCGCGGCGACCGGCTCGTGCTGGTTCGCCTTCGCTGCCAGTACGCCGGCGGTGACGTCGGGCCGAGCGACATAGAGGACCTGGACGTCTTCGAGGTGGACGAACGCGGCGCATGCGTCGCGCGCGTTCGTTTCGATCCCGACGATCTCGACGCCGCCTACGCCGAGCTCGACCGCCGCTATGAGGCGGGCGAGGGCACGGCGCACGTGGCGCCCTGGAGGTCGATCCAGGGATGCGTTCGCGGAGTCGAGAGGCGTGACTGGGATGCGATCATCGCGCTCTGTGCCGCATCGCTCGTCGAATACGATCACCGCAGCCTCGCCGTGATCGGGACGACGCGAGGGGCCGAGGCGTGGGTGGAGAACTTCCGCACCCTGGCGGAGCTCTCGCCCGACACGATCTATCGCGTCGATCACTTCCGCCCGGCCGCCGGCGGCTACTACACGCACGGCGGCTGGCACGGGACGCGCGAGGGAGGCCTCTACGAGATCCCGCTGAACGCTGTCTTCGAGCTCGCCGGCGACGGCCGGATCGTCCGGGTGGACATCTACGACGACGACGGGGTCGAGGCCGCGCTCGCCCGCTTCGCCGAGCTGCAGCAGCGACGGTAGCTTCGTCGACCTTTCGGGTTGCACACCCTGACGGGATCGTAGCGAGGGCCTCGGCGCGGTCTCCACGCTTCCGATTCGGCGTGGCCGCGCCCGCGGTGACTACGCGGATGGCCTGCTTCGGCAGGCCATGGTCAAAGACAAGACGTCGGACTCGACCAAGCGGAAAATCGTGCTCGAACGCGGCACGGCGGAACGTCGCGCGGTCGCGCGGAACTGCCAGGACTGGAATGGGCGTCGGGCGCGGAGCCGTTGGTGTCCGTCGGCGCCGATTGTTTTCGCTCATCCTGGGAAACGCTGGCAATCTTGGGTCGCCGGCAGCACTGCTTCCTGGGTGGTGAGATATTCGGGAGGTAGGCAACGATGACACTCTAGGCTGCGTATTGGATCACCAACGGGAGCTTGACCGCGTAGTGGAGTGCAAATCCCGTCGGGGGCGTTCCTCACCCGGCTGCCGGTTTCATCGCTTCCCGCAATGCGGCGGTGCGGTGCGCCGGTCTTACGGTATCGGCACGCTGGGCGGGTCGCACGCGACCACGTCCATGGGGCAGGCTTTCAGGATCGTCGGATACGGAGGGCGCCTCGGATTCCGAGGCGCCCACCGTTTTTGCCGCGGCGCTCGACGCGCGGAAACCGCGACGTGCGACGAGATGCGTCCGGGCCTACTGAGGCACGTAGCATCCGCCTCCGCAGATGCAGAAGCCGCCGGGGATGACGACGGGGCCGCCGAAGCAATCGCCGGCGTTGCCCGGCGGAAGGTCGGCGCAGTAAGGCCCGGCCACGCAGCAGGCGTGGTTGGGATTCGGCGTCGGTAGCGGTCCGGGTGTGCCGGCGCAGGTCGGTATCGGAAACGGTGTCACGGTCGGCTGCGGACACGTGTAGAAATCTAGCTGGCAGACCGCGTCGCTGACGAACGTGTCGACCTTGCTTTCCAACACGCCGGCGTCCCCCGTCGTGGGACAGTTTCCGGGATATTTCGCTTCGAGCGTCGCGATGCAGCCCGGCATCGGACCGCCATCGAACTTGTCGCGGGCGCGCTGCACGCATGCGGCGAACGTCTCGGGCGGGATGCCCGGCGGCTTCTCCTTCTTCACGTGACACTTGAGGAGCGCCGCGGTCTTCTTGGCCACGCACTTCTTCTTGCCCGCCGAGCACAGGTTCTGGAGCGCGGCGGGATAGCTCGGATCGACCTGGGTCACCACGTCGTTGACGAACGTGTCGATGGTCGACTCCAGCGCCGTCGTATCGTCGTACGTGAGACACGCGCCCGGATGCTTGGCTTCGAGCTTCCCGAAGCAACCCTTGCCCGGCGTCGCGCCGCCATCGAACTTGCTGCGCGCCTTGGCGAGACATGCCTGGATCGTCGGATCGGTCGTCGGGTTGACGCCGGTCTGCTCGGCGAGCGTGTGGCACTTGAGCAGCGCCTTCACCTTCTTGGCGACACATTTCTTCTTGGCGGAGGCGCACGAGTTCAGCTGCGCCTGCGAGGGCGCCGCGATCATGAGGGCAAGCGTCGAGCAGGCGAGTGCGAGCGTGATCCGTTGCATGGACATGCTCCTTCCGGGGCGCTGGGCGCCCGGCCGAACTAAGAGTGGAATCTTCGCACCAATGGCCCGCGACTCCAAGGAAAATCGCTGGGCGACGGGAACCGATCCACCGCCGACCGTATCCCGATCGAACGTCACGCCGCTCGTTCCTATTGCACCTGCCGGGCCGAGGAAATGGCCAGCGGTGCGTGGCGACGGACGGGCGTGTACCCTGTCTCTGTGGCGAACCGCGACACCGCTGCCGCCTCCGCCTATCACGAGGCGACCAAGCACTCGGTCGCGAGCGTGCAGCGGTCGCGGCACTTCCTCGACTTCGACAACATGCCGCTGCCGTTCAAGGTGTACCCGGAGCTGGCGGCGATCCCGCTGCCGCGCGATGTCACCGCGTCGGCGCGCCCGGCGCTGACGGCGATCGCGGCCGACGGGCGCGTGGCGGCGGGCGGACGCGCGGCGCCGGATGGGCAGCATGCGCTCGACCTCGCGACGCTGGCGCACCTGCTCCACTTCACCGCCGGCGTGCTCCGCCGTCGTGCCTATCCGGGCGGCGAGGCGTTCTTCCGCGCGCAGGCCTGCACGGGCAACCTGCACCACATCGATCTGTACCTCGTCTGCGGACCGCTCGCGGACCTGACAGCGGGAGTCTACCACTTCGGTCCGCACGACTTCGCGCTGCGCCTGCTGCGCGCCGGCGACCATCGTGCCGCCGTCGTCGCCGCAACCGCCGACCACCCGGCCGTCGCCACGGCGCCGGTGGTCGTAGCGTGCACCAGCACCTTCTGGCGGAACGCGTGGAAGTACCAGACACGCACCTACCGGCACTGCTTCTGGGACGATGGGACCCTGCTCGCCAATCTCTTCGCCGTCGCCGCCGCCCTCGAGGTGCCGGCGCATCTCGTCCTCGGCTTCGTCGACACCGAGCTGAACCGCTTGCTCGATCTCGACGACGAGCGCGAGGTCACGCTCAGCCTCGTCGCCCTCGGCGTCGGCGCGGCGCCGGCACCACCGGCCCCGCCCGTGGCGCCCCTCGGTCACGCGACGCTTCCCCTCTCGGCACACGAGGTGCGCTACCCGGCGATCACGGCGGCCCATGCGGCATCGTCGCTATGCTCCGCCGACGAGGTACGCGCATGGCGCACGCCCCACGCATGCGCGCCGCGGCCCGCAGGATCGGCCCCGCTCGTTCCCCTCCTGCCCTCCCTCGAGCCGCCGCACGAGCCGATCGAGAGCGTCATCCTCCGCCGCGGCTCAACGCGCGTATTCGGCGACGATGCCATCGGCTTCGACGTCCTCTCGTCGGTACTGCGCACGATCACCCAAGGGATCACGGCCGACGTGCCGGGCAGCGACGCGAGCGACGCCGGACTCACCGACCTCTACCTCATCGTGAACGCCGTCGAGGGGCTCGCCTCGGGCACGTATCGCTACGATCACGCGCGCAACGCGCTGGCGCTACTACGGGCCGGCGACTTCCGCCGCGCTGCGGGCCACCTCGACCTCGACCAACCGCTCGCCGCGGACGCCGCCGTCGACCTCTACTGGCTCGCCGACCTCGGAGCCGTCCTCGAGGAGCTTGGCAACCGCGGCTATCGCGCCGCGCAGCTCGAGGCGGCGATTCGCGGCGGCAAGGCATATCTCGCCGCGTTCGCGCTCGGCATCGGCGCGACCGGTCTCACTTTCTACGACGACGAGGTGACGGAGCTCTTCGCCCCGGACGCGGCCGGCAAGAGCGTCATGTTCCTCGTGGCGCTCGGCCGGCCGCGTCGGCGGCGTGACGATACGGCGTGACGCTCACGCTGTGGCAACGGCAGCAGTAGAGCGAACGTCCCCGGGTGCTGATTCCTGGGTGGCGAGATATTCGGGGAGGCAACGACGACCTTCATAGGCCGCGTATTGGATCACCAACGGGACCTTGAGCGCGTAATGGAGTGCAAATCCCGTCGGGGACGCTTCGCTCGGCCAAGCCTGGCGGTATTCAGCCTTATCCGTGACGCTGTAGTCTCGCGGCCACGAATTCGGAGAGCGTCTTGCCCGCTTGCTTGGCGTCGCGGCGGACGGCATCGAGGAGCTTCGGCGGGAGGCGGATGGTAATCGGCTTGTTCCCTACCGACGGCCGACCAGCCCCAGGTCGCTTGCCTCCATGGGTGGGGAGAATCTCTTGTCCGACTCGTCGACCGATCTTGATCGGCTCATCGCCGTATACGATTCGTTTGCTCATAGAATGCCTTGCCCTTTCTCCAGTATCCCGCGCCGATGATCCGGATCCGTTGGCCGCGGATCGCGAAGCGAACAGTCAGGATGCCATTGCCGAGCCGTCCGAACGCGCAGTAGCGAGATTCGGGTCTGCTGTGTGCAGCGTCCTCAGGCAGCACGAGACGGGGATCATCGGACACCCGCCTTGCCAGATCGAAGGAGACGCCATGCTTGGTGACGTTCTCGCGGGCCTTCCGCTCGTCCCACCGGAACTCCACCGAGACAAACGATAGTCGATCGGTGTTGATTGTCAATGGTGGAAATCAAGACGTGGGGACCCAATACTGCTAGGCAGTCGGTGAAGGGTAGGGCGACCTAGCCGAGTCCTATCGTGCCATCTCTCAATCGAAGCCCTCTTCTGGCGTTCTTTCCGACGCATACCGCGTCCCGCTCCGAACGAGGGATTCTTGACACGGCGGTTGGACCGAGAAAGACCAATGGGCTCGTCATGAGCGCGAAGAATCCTGTGTTTCTCATCGAAGTGTCCGAGGAAGAGATCCGCCGCGAGCGCCAGAAGGCGCGTGCCCTGCGCGACACCCAGTGGTGGAAGCGGAAGCGCGCGAGCGGCGTCTGTCACCACTGTGGCGCGCACTTCCCACCGTCGGCACTCACGATGGATCATCTGGTGCCGATCATTCGCGGCGGCCAGTCGACCAAGGGGAACGTCGTACCGAGCTGCAAAGCCTGCAACACGGCGCGCAAGCACAGCTTGCCTTTCGAGATCGCCGAGGAACCGGAGCGCCGATGAGCGAGACGATGCGGGCGATGGTGTACCGAAAGTACGGCGGCCCCGAGCGCCTCGCGCTCGAGACCGTGGCGCGGCCGGCGCCGGCTCCCGGCCAGGTGCTGGTGCGCGTCGTCGCCAGCAGCGTGAACCCGGTCGACTGGAAGATGGCGAGCGGCGCCATCCGGCTCTACATGCCGGCCAAGTTCCCGTGCGTTCCCGGCTTCGACCTCGCGGGCGAAGTGGTCGAGCTGGGTCCGGGCGTCACCGCCTTCGCGCCCGGCGCGCGCGTACACGCGCGCATCGCCAAGCCGGGTGCCGCCGCCGAGTACGCGGTGGCCGACGTCGACCAGACTGCGACGATGCCCGACGGGATGAGCTTCGAGCTCGGGGCGGCGCTGCCGCTCGCGGGCATGACCGCGCTGCAGGGCCTCCGCGATCGCGGCGGCTTGCCGATGACGGGAGCGACCCAGCGTGTCCTCATCGTGGGTGCGTCCGGCGGTGTCGGCCACCTCGCGGTCCAGATCGCGGCGGCGGCCGGGGCCGAGGTGACCGGCGTCTGCAGCTCGCGCAACGTGAACTTCGTGTCGCGCATCGGGGCCAACACCGTGATCGACTACACGCGGCCCGATCCGTATCGGAACACCGGCCCGTTCGAGCTGGTCTACGACTGCGTGGCGGGGGACCCGGCGCCGTATCTCGGTCTGGTCAAGCCCGGCGGCCGCTATGCCTCGTGCATGCCGGGACCGAAGACGTTCCTCCGCATGCTCGCCAACCCGGTCTCCCGCCGCAAGGTCTATCCCGTGATGCTCAAGGGCTCCGCCGCCGACCTGGCGTTCCTCGATCAGCTCTTCGACGCGAAGAAGCTAGAACCTGCGATCGACGGCCGCGCCACCCTCGAGGAGCTGTCGACGGCGTGGAAGCGTTCGATGACCGGCCGCGCCACCGGCAAGATCATCATCGAAGTGGCGCCGAGCTAGCTGACCCGGAACAGCCTCTGTCAATCACTGCGGGCGTCTTCTGATCGCTACGGAGTCTTCGCCTTGAACTGCTCGGCATCGTTGTGAAGGATCTGCAATCCAGCGTAGGTCGCGCCGAAGCACACAGCGCCGTCGTGCGAGATCAGTTGGGAGGTCACCGGGTCGGCTCCGGACGATCGGAGCCACGACCACACGACGGCGAGTGATCCGCAATTGTGATACGATGGCGCAACTGTTCCAGGGTGGCGCAGAATTGACCCCACGGCGGCACGGGCATGCACGATCTCGGTGGAAGCGCTGGCAGTCTTGGGTTCGCTGGAACGGGATCTTGACTGGTTGCGGCACGCGACGACTCTGCTACTTCACGACCGTATGCGGCCGACGTCCGTGCGAGCGACGGTAATCGCAATGGTCACCTCCGCGACGCTCGTCGCAGCCGCCCTCGCGGAACGCTCCCGCCCTTCCTTTCCCAAATGGATCGACGCCTTTCATTGGCGGGCGCGGGCGGCCGGCATCTCGGATGCGACCTATGCCTCGGCCATGCGGGACATGCATCCGGACACCGGCGCGCTCGAGCTGGCGCATAACCAGCCCGAGTTCAACGAGCCGCTCTGGCAGTATCTCAACCGCTGCGTCTCCGACTGGCGGATCGCGACCGGCAAGGAGAGGGCGACGGAGCACGCGGCGCTCCTCGCACGCATCGAGCGCGACTTCGGCGTCGCCCCATCAGTCATGCTCGGCCTCTGGGGCATGGAGTCGGCGTTCGGCGATCCGATCGTCGAACGCAATCACATGCGTCCCATCATTCCCGCGCTGGCGACGCTCGCCTGGGGTGAGCCGCGCCGCGGCGCATATTGGGAGCAAGAGCTCCTCGACGCGTTGCGCATTGTCGACCGCGGGTCGAGCACGGCAGACGAGATGCGTGGCTCGTGGGCGGGAGCGATGGGGCCCACGCAACTGATGCCGAGCGTGTGGCTCAACGCCGGGCTCGACTACGACGGTGACGGCCGCGTGAGCCCGTTCGGAGCACCCGACGACGCGCTCGGCGCGACGGCACGCTACCTCGAGCAGCGCGGCGGCTACCGTCGCGGAGAGCGCTGGGGATACGAGGTGCGCGTGCCGGCGGCATTCAAAGGCGGCGAGGGGCCGCACTCGTACGAGAGTTGGCGGAAGGCCGGCGTCGTGCGCGCCGACGGGGGGGACTTGGCACCGCCAACGTCGACCGCGCGCCTTTGGGTGCCCGTGCGCGGCGGCCCGGCATTCCTCCTTGGCCCGAACTTCTACGCGGTGCGCTCCTACAATCCGTCGATGCACTACGCGCTCGCCGTCGTGCATCTCGGCGACCGCGTCGCGGGCGGCGGTCCGTTCGTGCAGACATTTCCCGGCAGCGAGCCCGCGCCGACGCTCGCCGATGTCCAGGAGATCCAGCGGCGTTTGACGGCGCTCGGCTTCGATACCGGCGGCACCGACGGCCGCGTCGGCAACGCCACGCGCCTCGCGGCGCGCGCGTTTCAACAAAAGATCGGAGTGCAGCCCGCCGACGGCTACGCCGGACGGACGCTCCTCGCGCGCCTCCGCGAGACGCAATGAAAGGAAGCGCGGCCTTACGAACGCTCCGCCGCGACGCTGGCGGGAATCACGATCAGTAGCGCACCCATGATCGCGAGGTTCTTCATGAAGTTGATCATCTGCCCCAGGCGTTCCACGCCCGACGCTTGCCAGAAGGGGTGAAAGATCAGCGTCACCGGAATGAGAAAGACGATCAGCGCGATCACGCCGAGGCGGATGCCGTAGCCGCTCAGGATCGCGATGCCGCCGCCGAGCTCGAGCACGATGGCCGCCGGAAGAAAGAGCCAGACGGCCGGCACTCCTGCGCCGCGCATCAACCCGGCGGTGCCGCCGAGGTCGGCGAGCTTCCCGAGCGCGCTCAGGATGAAGATCATGCTCAACAGCACGCGGCCGGCGATCCAGACGGAGCGTTCACTCTGTGTCATGACATGGCCCTCCACGGTCGCGGCGCCTATCAACCGGAACAGTGCGGTTGCAAGCGGCCATCGCGACCGCGGGCAGACTCATGCGCCTTCGCGTGCACGGGCGCTGTTCTTCCCCGGACGCGGGGGCAGATTGAGGACGTCGGTCGGGAAGAACTCGACCAGACGCTCGACGATGTGCTTGACGGAGAAGACCGCCACCGGGCGCCCGTCTTCGTCGACGATCGGGACGTGACGGAAGCCGCCCACAGCCATCATGTTCAGCACCCAGGCGAGCTCGTCCTCCATCGTGAGCGTCTCGGGGTTTGCGGTCATGACCTGTGACACTGGCGTGTGGGCCGGGTCGAGGCCGCTTCCGACCACACGGAAGAGCACGTCGCGCTCGGTGAAGATGCCGACCAAGTGCCGCTCCGCCTCCACCAGCACGCAGCCCATGCCGTGGCGCTTCATGAGGGCGATCGCGCCGGCTACGCTGGTGCACGGGTCGACGCACACGGCGGGACGCGGCTCGCTCGTGCCGATGGGTTGCCGAATCAGGTGCTGGTAGAGCCGCTGCGAGGTTTGCGGCGTCGCCTCGTCCTCGGTCCGCTGGCGCTCTTCGTCGAGGAGCTCTTCGGTCGACATGCGATGTGCCTCCTGACCGGACAGCTCCGCACTACACCCGCCCTTTCGGTCTGGTCAATCAGTCCCCGGACCACTACCCACGACCAGCGGGGCCTTGTCCGGCTCCCGACGCGCGGCCTATAGTCGCAGGCGCGAGAGCCGTCCCGCGTGACTGGCGATCCAACGTGGAAGCGACCACGAGGGAGCGCGGGGCGAGAACTACGGGGAGCCGTTTCCCCGAGGCCGTACGCCTGGGCCGTCATCCGATGACAGAGCCCCGGGCGCGTGCGCTCTCCGCCGTCCGGGCGGAAGGAGACGCGAAGCATGGACGCGCATCGACGGCTGCTCGAGCAGAACGACCCCGAAGTCGCGGCCGCCCTCGCCGGCGAGGAGCGGCGACAGCAGGCGGGCATCGAGCTCGTGCCTTCCGAGAACTACACGGATCCGGAAGTGCTCGCCGCCCTCGGCTCGGTGTTCACCAACAAATACTCCGAGGGCTATCCGGGTCGCCGCTACTACGGCGGCCAGGAGTTCACCGACGCGGTCGAGAACCTGGCGCGCGACCGCGCCTGCAAGCTCTTCCGCTGTGAGCACGCCAACGTGCAACCGCTCTCCGGGTCGCCGATGAACCAGGCCGTGTATCTCGCGTTCCTGAAGCCCGGCGACACGATCCTCGGCATGGACCTGTCGCATGGCGGACACCTCACCCACGGCGCGCCGGTGTCGCACATGGGCAATCTCTTCCACTTCGTCCGCTACAAGACGGAGCCCGACCACGCCGGCCGCATCGACGTCGACGCCCTCCGCGGACTGGCGAGGGAGACCAGCCCGAAGATGGTTCTCGTCGGCTACAGCTCCTATCCGCGCGACCTCGACTACGCCGCCTTCAAGGCCATCGCGGATGAGGTGGGCGCGATCACGATGGCCGACGTGTCGCACATCGGCGGTCTCATCGCCGGCGGCGTGATGCGGAACCCTTTCGACCATGGCTTCGACGTCGTCACGACGACGACGCACAAGAGCCTGCGCGGCCCGCGCGGCGGCATGATTCTCTGCCGCAAACCGCTCGCCGAGGCGATCGACAAGTCGGTGTTCCCCGGCCTCCAGGGTGGGCCGCACATGAACCAGGTCGCGGCGGCCGCGATCGCGCTCGGGAAGGCGCTCCAGCCGGCGTTTCGCGCCTACGCCGCGCAGGTGCTCCGCAATGCGACGGTCCTCGCCGAGACGCTCGTCGCCGGCGGCGCGAGCCTCGTCACCGGTGGCACCGAGAACCACTTGATGGTCGTGGACACGATGCGGACCGCCGGCATGGACGGCCGTCGAGCCGAGCAGGCGCTCGATCGCGTCGCGATCACCACCAACAAGCAGGTGATCCCCGACGACCCCAATCCGCCGCTCCGGCCGAGCGGTATCCGCCTCGGCACGCCGGCGGCGACGACGCGCGGTATGAACGAGGACGACATGCGCCGGCTCGGCGGCTGGATCCTCGACGTCCTCCGCCGGCCCGACGACCCGGAGCACACGGCGCGGTTGCGGCGCGAGATCGAGGCGCATTGCGCCCGCTTCCCCGTCCCGGGCATCGCGTGACGGGCACAGCCGTCAACGAGGCACGATGCCGCCGCGAACCTACACAGCCCGGGCGACCCGGTATGTGCGGTCCAGATACGCAAGGATTGCATCGGACTCGTACATCGCCGTATCGGTGTTCGGATCGACGAGATAGGGCACCTGCACCTTGCCGGTGTGTTGGGACAACCATGTGCGATTGCGGGTAGTGCTCTGCGGTCCCCGGAAGAGGCGGTCGCGGAATGCGGGCGGGCCCATGTCCGTCCATGCGCCCTTGCCGGTATTGCGCAGCACGTAGGGGATCTCGAGCTCGCAAAGCCGCGCGCGCACTCGTTTCGAGAAGGGGCTGGACTCGAAGCTGTAGAGCTCGAGCGGCTTCGCCGGCGCTTTCGATGGCATCGTTTTCATGCCGCCGATGCCCCCAGGCCGCCAGAGGAGAGCCGACGACGCGTAGGACGTGCCGAGCGCGATCTGCCGCTGCCATCCCTTCGTATCTGAGGCACCATGCCCGTACGTGCGTCCCAGGTATTCGATGATGTCGGCGGACTCGTAGAGCACGGTTCCTGTGTTCTCGTCGACGAGCAATGGGAATTGCTGCTTGCCGCCAAGCCTTGCGGCCTCCGGCCGGAAGCGCGTGCCCCCGGAGGGACAAGGCAGGACAAGGACGTCGAGGTCGAGCTCGGTCAACACCTCGCGCACGAGCCGACAATACGGGCTCGCCTCGATGTCGTAGAGCTTCAAGAGCGTTTCGGGATGCTGCTCGGCGGGCGAGAAGCTCTGCGTCCCGCGCCAGCCTCGCACCGTGCCGGCGAGAAGGTTCAAAGCTGCATCGATGGTGGAACTCATTTCCCGTCACCTACTCCGGCCGCACGCGTTTTGGAACCGTGCGAACCGGGTACGTCGTAGCGACGGGGTGTGTCGAGCTTCGCATCGGCAAACACCGGGTCCCGTCCCACAGATCGCGGTGATCATCAGCGCACACGCGAGAGTCTTCATGGACAGCCTCCTGTTCTGGAGCGAGGTGCCTGAGGGCTCGACGCCACGTCAACGACGGTGCCGGCCGATGGCTCACGAGGCCTGGTACGTTCCAGATCGGCGCCGTTTGGGACGTTTGCCGTCTTGCCTGAGGAGTCGACGGTCGTAGGGTCTGAGAGCGATGGTTTCGTGCACTACACGGTGTCACGTAGCGGGAATCGCGCGCGAGCATGCCTGAAGAAACAGCATACGTGTTGGGCCATTCGGAACGCGAGTTCGAGCGACTCCGTCGTCAGGCGCGGTTCGTCGAGCCGATCACTCGCCGGTTCCTGCTCGAGGCCGGTATCGCGGCCAATATGCGGATTCTGGATGTCGGCAGCGGCGGAGGAGACGTCTCAATTCTTGCTCGGGACCTCGTTGGGGCAGGCGGCGAAGTCATCGGGGTCGACCGATCGCCCCACGCGGTCGCGGCCGCGACCGCGCGTACAACTGCTCTCGCGTTTGCGAACGTTACCTTTCGGACTGGCAATCCTGCGGACATGACCTTCGATCGACAGTTTGACGCGGTGATCGGCAGATATGTCCGGGAGTTCCAAGCAGATCCCGCTGGCATGCTGCGAGAGGCGTTCGTGGGAGGCGCACCGGGATGCGCGGAGTATCTTCGGATCGGGGTCGTGGACCTGATGGAGAATGTTGCTTCCGATATGGATCGTCTGGGGATTGCGACGACCGAGGAGCTGGATCTCGCAACGCTCGAGGAGCGAATGCTCGCTGAGATCGCGACCAACGGCAGCGTGATCATCGGACGTTCGGAAATCGCTGCGTGGACGCGCGTCTAGAAGCGAGAGTGCGCTGCCTCCGTCGTCGAGATTGAGGGACGTGACCTCCGCCATCGAGCATCCTCACGGGCGTGACCATCTGGGCCGCGCAGGCGCTGTTTGATTTTCGAGCCCGTCTGCCGAAGGATGCCCGAACCATGCAGCTCGAGAAGGACGGTCCTCCGAGCAACGAGTCCGGCCGATGTCCCGTCTCGGCGGTCGGCGGCGAGTTCAACCCGTTCGTCGATCCCTACCTCGCCGACCCCTATCCCTTCTGGCGGACGGCGCGGCGCACCGAGCCGGTCTTCTACAGCCCCGAGCTCGACTACTGGGTGGTGACCTGCTTCGACGACATCAAGGCGATCTTCGCCGATCCCGAGTCCTTCTCCGCCGGCAACGCGCAGCACCCGATCACACCCCTCGCGCCGGAGGTCGTGGAGCTCCTGAGCGGCGGTCTCAAGACGAAGCCGACCATGTCGAACGCCGACCCGCCGGAGCATACCCGCATCCGGAAGTCGACCTGGACGGCCTTCGGCCCGAAGCGTGTCGCGCAGCTCGAGCCCGAGGTGCGCCGCATCGTCACGCGGTACCTGGACGAGATGCAGGAGGCGCGTAGCGCCGATCTCGTGCACGAGATGTTCTACGATCTGCCAGTGCTCGTGCTGTTCCTTTTTCTCGGCATGCCCGCGGAGGACGTCGCGCGCGTGAAGAGCTGGTCCCGCAACCGTCTGCTCCTGACGTGGGGACGGCTCTCCCCCGAGCAGCAGATGGTCGAGGCACGCGGACTCCTGGAGTACTGGAAGTACACCGAGGCCTTCGTTGCCAGGCAGGCGGCGAATCCGCCCGACAACTACGTGGGGGATCTCATCCGCGTCAGCCGTCACGACGAGAGCGAGCTCTCGCTCCACGAGGTCACAAACGTCGTGTACGGCCTCCTGCTCGCGGGACATGAGACGACCACCAGCATGTCGGCGAACGCGATCGTGACGTTGATGCGGCACCGCGACGCCTGGGAGCGTCTCTGCGCGGATCCGTCGCTGATCCCGAATGCCGTCGAGGAGGTGCTCCGCTACGACTCTTCCGTCATCACGTGGCGGCGGAGGACGCGGAAACCGGTCGAGGTGGGGGGCGTCACCATCCCGGAAGGCGCGAATCTCCTCCTGGCCCTCTGCTCGGGGAACCGCGATGAGACGCACTTCCCCGAGCCCGACCGCTTCGACCTCGATCGCGGGAACGCCAGAAACCACCTCTCGTTCGGCTTCGGCATCCACTACTGCCTGGGCGCCCCGCTCGCCCGCCTGGAGCTCAGGGTCGTGCTCGAGGAGATCACGCGCCGCATGCCGTCGCTGCGGCTGGTGCCGGATCAACGGTGGGAGTTCTCTCCCAATACCTCCTTCCGCGGTCCGACGCGGCTGCTCGTCGAGTGGTAGGGCCGCAGCGCGCTGTCCGCAGATTCTTGACAATCGAGCAAGGCTGGCAAAGGTTTATCCAAACCTTCAGGGCAAGCTTCGGCCACCCACGCCCGGAGAAAGGAACCCGACCCGATCCTCTCCGTATCGGGACGGCAAAGGCACCTACCTTCTATGGGAATCCTCGACAGGCTCAAGCCGCAACCCCGCTGGAAGCACTCCGATCCCGCCGTACGGCTGCAAGCGATCCCGGAACTGGGCAACCCAGTCGAGCTCGCTGCACTGGCGGAACATGACCCCGATGCCAAGGTCCGGAGAGCGGCCGTTGCGAAAATCGACGATCCGGTTGTTCTAGGGCGCGTGACCACATCGGATACCGACCCGGGCGTTCAAGATGCGGCCGCAGATCGACTGCTTGGGCTGGCCCTCGACGCCTCGAATCCCGAAGCCGCGACCGCCGCCGGCCTGTTGTCGGATGTCCGGCGCGTGTCGTTGATCGCGAAGAGCACGGCGGCTGATGGCGCTCGTGAGATCGCGCTCGCCAAATTGACGGATGAACGTGCGCTCGGCGGCGTTGCGCGGCACGCGAAGGTGGAGAGCACCGCACTCGCCGCCGCGGCCCGACTTGTTTCAGCCGACGAGCTGCTTTCCACTGTGCTGAACAGCGAGCATAGGGACGTCGCGCTGGCCGCATATGATCGCGTGGTGAATGCGGGACCGGCGCTTGGCTCGGACGTGGCGCTACTCAAGGGCATTGAGGCGCGCACGCAGCAGAAGGCCGTGGCTCGGCGCGCGAAGACGATGCTGCAGGCGATTGAAGACGCGGAAAACGCGCGTCGCGTCGCTGAAGAGGAGCTGCGGAATCAGGAGGGGTTGCTGTGTG
>DASXLI010000033.1:0-2035 GCA_036496285.1 Binatia bacterium | reverse complement strand
CGCCTCACCCGTATCGCCGTCAACACCGGGCTCTTCGTGCTCGGCTTCACGCTCGTGTTCGTCGCGCTGTTCCTGACGACGTGGTCGGTGAGCGACGTCGTGTTCCGCAACCAGGAGACGCTCACGCGCGTGTCGGGCGCGCTCGTGCTGCTGATGGCGCTCTACCTGGCCGGCTCGCAGCTGCTCACGACGCCTCGCCTGTACCAGGAGTTCCGCTTCCATCCCCACCTCGAGCGGTTCGGTCCGTTCGCCGCGCCGGTGGCGGGCGCCGCCTTCGGGCTCGGGTGGACCCCGTGCATCGGGCCCGTGCTCGCGGCCGTGCTGGCCGTGGCCAACGCACAGGGCGAGACCGCCAGGGGAGCGTCGCTGCTCATCGCGTACTCGCTCGGCCTCGGCCTCCCGTTCCTGCTCGTGGGGCTGGGCGTGGGCCGCTTCGCTCCCGCGCTCAACTGGGTGAAGCGCCACTCGCGCGCGATCACGCTCGTATCGGCGGCGTTGCTCGCCGTCTTCGGTTTGATCCTGCTCCTCGACCGGCTGCCGCTCGTCACTGCGCGCCTGCAGGACGCCTTGCGCGCCATCGGGCTCGCACGGCTCGTCAACATCGGATAGACGAACGCCTATGGCCGGCACCGTTCTCTACGAGCTCGACGGGCACGTCGCCACGATCACCTACAACCGGCCCGACGCGCGCAACGCGATCAACGCCGAGCTCCGCCAGGACCTCAACGCGGCGTGGGAGCGGTTCCGCGACGAGGAGGACGCGTGGGTCGGCATCGTCACCGGCGCGGGCGACTCGTTCTGCGCCGGCGCCGACATGCGGGCCGCCGGCGGGTCGGCCGGCACCTGGCCGGGCTCGTTCTGGGAGATCCCCACCGTCAATTCCTATGAAAGTGGGCTGGAGGTCTGGAAGCCGACGATCGCAGCGGTGAACGGCTACTGCCTCGGCTACGGCCTGACGCTCGTCACTCGTTGCGACTTCGTCCTAGCCGCCGACGACGCTCAGTTCGGCTTTCCCGAAGTCCGCCTCGGCGTGCCGACGATCGTCGGTGCCTTGCGACTCCCCGATCGTGTCGGCTGGTCCAACGCCATGGAGCTTCTCCTGACGGGCGACCGCGTCGACGCGTCGCGCGCACAGGAGATAGGCCTCGCGTGGAAGGTGGTGCCGCGCGCGGAACTCATGGGCGAGGCGCGTCGCCTGGCCGACCGCCTCCTGCAGGCGGCGCCACTCGCGGCCCGGGCGACGAAGGAGGTCGCGGCCCGCGGGCGGTACCTCCCCTGGGTGGAGGCGGTGCGATTCGGCGAGACCATGCGCCGCGTCGCCGCCGCCACCGAGGATGCCGCCGAGGGGATGCGCGCGGCGCGGGAGCGCCGGCCACCAAACTGGCAGGGCCGCTAGGGGCAGGCCTACGTGCGGTCGACGGGTCCCTTCTCGGACGACCACCGCCATGTGACCGAGATGCGCGGCCCGGCGCGCTTCACCTTGGGCACCCCGTGCTCCCAGCCGACCTGGGTGCGGCCGCCCATGACGAGCAGGTCGCCGGACGCGGGGGAGATGTCGCGCGACTTACCTCCACCGCGCGGCCGGATGAGGAACGGGCGCTGCGCGCCGAGCGTGACGATCGTGATGAGTGTGTCGTCGAGGTGGCGCAGCTCGCGATCGCGGTGGGGCGCGACGCTGTCGCGGCCGTCCCGGTAGTAGTTGAGGCCGATCCCGCCCAACGGCACGTCGTAGTGCTCTTCGAGCGCGGACCGCGCCGGCACGAGCGCGGAATGCGGCAGCGGCTCGTCGGTGGAGATCCAGCGCGAGAGGCGCGGGTCGTCGACCATGCGCTCGTACATCCAGCGCCGGCGCTGCTCCCAGTCAACCGACTCGATGAGCGCGTCGAGCAGGGTGTCGGCGCCGCGCAGCCAGCCCCGCGCGACGTCGACCCACGACAGGTCGTCGAGGCACAGGCGCTCGAACGGCACGGTCGGATCGACGGCCGGGTCGCCCGCACCGAGCAGGCAAGTCTGGTACGCGGTCACGGACAGAAGA
>DASXLI010000032.1:0-9605 GCA_036496285.1 Binatia bacterium | reverse complement strand
GTCTGGAGAAAATCGTTGTGCGCGTGCGCCGTCGTATCGGCATCGGGATAGCGGTCGTAGAAGGGCTGGCGCACGGTCTTGTAGTTGCCGTAGCCCCAGCCGAGCAGTGGACGCTCGCGCGCCATGTCGAGGTTGGCGCGCCAGATCTGCGTGCGGCCGACGTTGGCGGGAAGGTCGAAGGCCGAGCGCGCCCGCGCGCGGACGCCCGGATCGACGCCCGCGAGAAGCACGAGCAGCAGCACGAGCGCCACGCCCGACGCGATCGCGGCGTAGCCGCCTCGCACCATGCCGAGCAACAGCAGCACCACCGCGAACGCGAGCCACACCCCGCGCGTGAGCGAGAAGACCAGCGCGAGCAGCATCAGGCCGGACGCGCCGAGCAGCGCGCCGCGCCGCCCGGGCGAAAGGTCCGGCGCGAGCGCGTAGACGCTCGCGAAGGTGAGCGGGAAGAGCAGATTGTGGGCGTACGTGATGCCCGACGGATGGAGCCCCTTCGTGCGGTAGCCATGGCCGCCGAGCCAGGACGGATCGACGTCGGGCGGCTTGCCGAGCAGCGTGCGGCCGAGATCGACGCCGGTGAAGTGCTGCACGATGCCGTAGGCCGCGACGAGGGCCGCGACCCAGACGGTCAGCGCGACGAGGCGCTCCGCCTCGTCGCGGGTGCGCACCAGGTGATAGACCGCGAAGAACCCACCAACGACCCAGAGCCGATCGTACGAGCGCAGCGAGCGCAGTGGATACGGACAGAACGCGGTCGAGAGGAGGAGCGCCCCCGCGAGCGCCGCGAGCGGCCAGTCGAGCGGCGAGCGCGGCGCGCGCCCGCTCTCCCACAGCGCGAGCGCCCACACGACCAGCAGCAAGGCGAGCGCGCCCTGCTGCATCGCGACGCCGAGCGGCAGCGCGGCCGCGAAGAGCGCGAGGACGGCGGGCCGGAGCCGTTCAGCCGAGGACGATGGTTTGCTCACGCTCGGCACCGACGGAGACCATCGTGATCGGAGTCGCGGTGAGCTCCTCGAGCCGGGCCACGTAGCGGCGCGCGTTGAGCGGCAGGTCGGCGAGCGTGCGCGCGCCGTCGAGCGGCTCCGTCCAGCCCGGCATGTCCTCGTACTCCGGGACGACCTCCTCGAGGAGCCGCGTGCTGGCCGGCACGCGCGTCAGGCGCTCGCTGCCGGCGCGGTACGCGGTGCAGATGCGCAGCGTGTCCATGCCGGTCAGCACGTCGAGCTTGGTGATCGCGACGCCGGTCAGGCCGTTCAGCTGGGCTGCCTGGCGCGCCAGGACCGCGTCGAACCAACCGCAACGCCGTGGCCGCCCGGTCGTCGCGCCGAACTCGGTGCCGGCCTCGCGCAGGCGCTCGCCGATCGCGCCGCGCTCCTCGGTGGGGAAGGGTCCGTTGCCGACGCGCGTCGTATACGCCTTGCAGATGCCGATCACCTGCTGCAGCGTCCCCGGCCCGACGCCGGCGCCGGCGCAGACGGCGCCCGACACCGTGTTGGACGAGGTCACGTAGGGGTACGTGCCATGATCGACGTCGAGGAACGTCCCCTGCGCGCCCTCGAAGAGGATGCGCCGGCCGGCCTCGACCTCGCGGAAGAGGTAGAGCGCGGTGTCGGTGACGTAGCGGCGCAGGCCGTCGGCGTAGCGCCGGTAGGCGTCGAAGATCGTGGCGAACTCCATGCCCGGCTCGCGCAGGATCGAGCGCAGGTAGATGTTCTTCTCCTCGAGGTTGCGCTCGAGCTTCTCGCGGAACGTCTGCTCGTCGAGCAGGTCGACGAAGCGGATCCCCGTGCGCGCCATCTTGTCCTCGTACGTCGGCCCGATGCCGCGGCCGGTCGTACCGATCTCGCCCTTGCCGCGCAGGCGCTCGCGCGCGAGGTCGATCGCCTTGTGGTACGGCATGATGAGGTGCGCCTCGTCGCTGATCTTGAGGCACGCATCGTCGGTCAGGTAGCCGCGGGCGCGGAGCGCCGTCAGCTCCTGCACCAGCACCTCGGGATCGACGACGACGCCGTTGGCGATGACGCAGATCTTGCCGTCGTGCAGCACGCCGGACGGAATGAGGTGCAGCACGGTGCGCTCGGCGCCAACCAGCAGCGTGTGGCCCGCGTTGTTGCCGCCGCCGAAGCGGACGATGATGTCCGCGTCACGTGCGAGGATGTCGACGATCTTCCCCTTGCCCTCGTCGCCCCACTGGACGCCGACCACGATGACGGTGCTCATGGCGTCACAGCCGCAGCAGCTGCGCCGAGAGGACGTCGGGCGCGTGGCGCAGCTCCTCGAGCACGGCCTCGGGCACCGCGTTATCGACGTGGAAGAGCGAGATGGCGCGCCCACCCGCACCCTCGCGGCCGAGCTCCAGCCCGGCGATGTTGATGCCGCGCGCGCCGAGCAAGGTCCCCACCCTCCCCACGACCCCGGGCACGTCGCGGTTGTTGAGCATGAGGATGTACCCATCCGGGACCGCCTCGAGATAGAAGCGGTTGATCCGCACGAGGCGCAGGATGTCTTTGCCGAAGACGGCGCCCTCGACCACCTGACGCTGCCCGCCGCGCGCGACGGACACCTTGATCGAGTTGACGAAGGCGCTCGAGAGGCTGGCGCGCCCCTCCAGCACCTTGATGCCGCGCTCGCGCGCAATCGCCGGCGCGTTCACGTAGTTGACGGCGACGTCGAGGAACGGGCTCAGCAGGCCGCGCAGGATCGCGTTGGTCACCGGCCGCGAGTCGAGCTCGGCGACCTGGCCGGAGTACTCGACCGCGAGCTCCGACACGGGATCGGGCGAGAGCTGCCCGAGCAGGCTGCCGAGCTTCTCCCCGAGGTGCAGGTGCGGCTGCAGCAGGACCAGCATCTCGCGGCTGACCGACGGCATGTTGACGGCGGCCTCGACCTCGCCGCGCAGCAGGAACTTCGTGATCTGCTGCGCGATGGCGACGGCGACGTTCACCTGCGCCTCGCTGGTCGAGGCGCCGAGGTGCGGCGTCGCGATCACTTGCGGCAGGCGCAGCAGCGGGTGATCGGCCGGCGGCGGCTCCTCGACGAAGACGTCGAGCGCGGCGCCGGCGACGTGGCCGCTCGCGATCGCGTCGGCGAGATCCTGCTCGTCGACGATGCCGCCGCGGGCGCAGTTCACGATGCGGACGCCCTTCTTCATCTTGGCGATGGCGGCGCGGTTCACCAGACCGCGCGTCTCGGGGGTGAGCGGGGTGTGCACGGTGACGAAGTCGGCGCGTGCGTACAGCTCGTCGAGCGTCACGACCTCGACCTTCATGCGCGCCGCCGCCTCGGCGGTGATGAACGGATCGAAGGCGATCACCTTCATGCGCAGGCCCTGCGCGCGCTCGGCGACGATCGCGCCGATGTTGCCGAGACCGACGACGCCGAGGGTCTTGTTGCAGACCTCGCTGCCCTCGAACTTGGTGCGCTCCCACTTGCCGGCGTGCAGCGACGCGTCGGCCTGCGGGATCCAGCGCGCCAGCGCCAGCATCAGGGTGATCGTGTGCTCGGCGGTGGTGACGTTGTTGCCGCCGGGCGTGTTCATTACCACGATGCCCTTCTTGGTGGCGGTCGCGACGTCGACGTTGTCGACGCCGATGCCGGCGCGTCCGATGACGCGCAGGCGGCCCGGGTCCGCCAGGATGTCGGCGGTGACGCGCGTGCCGCTGCGGATCACGAGCCCGTCGTAGTCGCGGATGACCTTGGCGAGCTCGTCCGGCGGCATGCCGGGCTTCGAGTCGAACTCGAGCTCGGGGGCCGCGGCCTTGAAGATCTCGATGCCCTCGGGCGCGAGCTTGTCCGTTGCCAATACGCGGTAGGTCATGAGGTCACCGGCGGCATGCCTTCCATCAGGACGGCCTGCGCGGCGCCGACGCCCGTGCCGAGCGCGACCCGGTGGCCGAACGCCGCAAGCCCCATCTCGAGCGAGGCGATCGCGGTCACGACGTCGAAGCTGCCGATGTAGCCGAGGTGCGCGATGCGCACGATCTTGCCCTTCAACTGGTCCTGGCCGCCCGCGAACGTGATGCCGACGCGGTCGCGCAGGTAGCCGACGACCTTCCCCGGGACGCCGTCCGGAAGATAGATGCCGGTCGTCGCCGGACTCGGACAGGTCGGCGCGACGAGCTTGAGCCCGAGGGCCTGCGCCGCCGCGCGCGTCGCGCGCGCCAGGCGCTCGTGCCGCGCGTAGACGTTGGCGAGCTCCTCGTCGAACATCATCTGCAGCGCGACGTGCAGACCGCTCACCAGCGAGATGGCCGGCGTCCAGGCGGTCGTGTGCTGACGCTGGTTGTCGCGCTCGCGCTTCAAGTCGAAGTAGAAGCGCGGCGTCTTGGCGCTGCCGGCGGCATTCCAGGCGCGCTCGGAGAGCGCGAGGAACGCGAGACCGGGCGGCAGCATCAGCGCCTTCTGCGAGCCGGTGAGCAGCACGTCGATACCGAGCGTGTCCATCGGCAGGTCGAGCACGCCGACCGCGGTGATGCCGTCGACGACGAGGAGCGCGTCGCTCTCGCGCGTCACCTTTGCGACCGCCTCGACGGGATGCAGCGCCGTCGTCGACGTCTCGCTCGCCTGCATCAGCACGAGCTTCGTTTCGGGATGCTCGCGCAGCGCGCGCGCGACGGCGTCCGGCTCGACGGCCTGCCCCCACTCGACCTTCAGCTCCGTGACCTGCAGCCCATAGCACGCCGCGATCTTCCCCCAACGCTCGCCGAACTTGCCGCCGTTCACCACCACGACGCGGTCGCCGGGCGAGGTGGAGTTGGTGACCGCCGCCTCCATCGCGCCCGTCCCCGAGGAGGCGAGGATGAGCACGTCCTGCCGCGTCTGGAACAGGCGCTGCAGGCCGGATTGCACCTCGGCGAAGACGGCCTCGAACTGCGGCGTGCGGTGGTGGATGATCGGCTGCGCCATCGCCAGGAGCACCTCGGGTGGCACCGGCGTGGGACCGGGGGCGAGCAAGTACTTCTTGATCATGGGGCCTCTCTCTCGACGGAGGGACTGGGCAAAAAAAAGCCTGGACCTCTTCTGCTCAGAGGCCCAGGCGTTCGGCTCCTGAAGGTTCGCACTCCCTCGTGGTGCTCCACGCAAAAACGCCAGTCGTGCGTACCAACGATCGTCTTCGAATCGAGAGCCGGGACGGTAACGAAGCCCCGCGAGAGTGTCAAGGTGACGCCGCCCAACGCGGCGAAACGCGCGTCGGGCCGAGCACGCTGGTACACGCCCCGCTCACGTCGTAAGTACGGCGGATCGGGCGGGCGCGGGAGATCGGCCGCCCGTGGAACTCAGAAGGAGCACGCACGATGACACGCGCATCGACGATCGTCCTCGGCCTGGCGCTGGCGTTGACCCTGCGGTCGCCGTCCCGCGCCGAGGACGCCGCCCTCGTCCCCGGTGAGCCCTCGGCGGCCGCGGCCGCTGCCGAGACCAGCGTCGCGGCACCGGGTACCGCGGGACGGGAGATCGTCGATCACGCCGACTCGGCCAAGCGCACCGCCGAGTTCGAGCGCACCGCTCCGTTGCCGGAGATCTTCATCCACCAGTGGGTGTACCACGAGCCGCGCACCGCGACCCCGAGCGGCTCGGCGGACCAGGACATCGCGAAACTGACCCTCGCGGAGTCCGTGCAGGCGGCGCTGCAGCACAACCCGGGCGTCGCCGCCCAACGCCTGACCCCCATCCGCGCGGAGCAGGACATACGCGTCGCGGAGTCGATCTTCGATCCCGACTTCCTCGCCGACGCCAACAAGGACTACACGCTCGCGCCGAACTCCTCCGCACTCTCGGGCGTGCTCCACAACGTCACGTCGAACGTCAACTGGGACGTAACCCTGAAGAAGCTGCTGCGCACCGGCGCGAACTTCGAGATCGACTTCACCAACAACCGTCTCACCTCGAACGCCCACTTCCAGGGGCTCATCCCGCAGTACCAGCCCGAGCTGCTCTTCTCGCTGAATCAGCCGCTGTTGCGGAACTTCGGCTCGAACTTCGCGTACCTGCTCGTCGACATCACCAACATCACGTCCGAGGAGGCGCAGTACAACTACCGGGCGCAGCTCGCGGACTTCGTGAAGACCGTCGTGGTCGCGTACTGGAACGTGGTGAACGCGCGCGAGACGCTCGAGGTCCGGCGGAACTCGCTCACGCTCGCGCAGCAGACCCTGAAGGAGAACAACGAGCGCGTGCGGGTCGGCCTGCTCGCGCCGGTCGCCGTCACCGAGGCGCGCAGCCAGGAGGCGGCGCGCGAGGCCGACGTGATCGTCGCGGAGAACGCCGTCGAGGTCGCGGAGCAGACCCTGCGCCAGACGGTCTATCTGCACCGCGACGTCAACGAGCTCGTGCCCCGCCGCATCGACCCGGTCGAGTCGCTGCGCACCGCTCCGGTCGAGATCAACCCCGACCAGGCGCTCGCGGTCGCGCTCGAGCGCCGCCCGGAGGTGATCGCGCAGAACCTCGACGTCCACGCCCGCAACCTGACGGCGCGGGTACGCGAGAACGCCGTCCTGCCGCGGCTCGACGCGGTCGCGAGCTTCGGCCTGAACGGCCTCTCCGGCGACGCGGTGACGGTCACCGTCAACGGCCAGCCGGTGCAGACGCCGTTCACCGGGTCGTACGGCAAGGCGCTCGACCGCCTCACCTCCACCGACTTCTACTCCTACAACGCCGGCGTCGTGTTCGAGATGCCGCTCGGCAACGCCAACGCCAAGGCGCAGTTCGCGCAGGCGAAGATCGACGCCGCATCGTCGGAGCTGAACCGCCGGCAGCTGCTCTCCAACGTCACGCTCGAGGTGCAGCGCGCGGTGAGCGACGTGCTGACCAACATGAAGCGCCTGCGCGCGACCCACCTCGCGACGGAGCTCGCGCAGCAGAACCTCAACGACCAGCAGCGCCGGCTCGAGGTCGGGATGGCGACGACCAAGGACATCCTCGACTTCCAGGACCAGCTCACCACCGCCCGCGGCAACGAGGTACAGGCGCAGACCGATTACAACGTGTCGCTCGCGGAGCTGGCCCGCTCGCAGGGGACGCTGCTCGATCAGTACTCGGTCGTCGTCGAGGTGCCGGGCAAGCACTTCACGCCGTGGTGGGCGCGGTTCTGAGCCGGGCCCGGCGCGCCCACACGACCTGCACGCGCTCGCCGGCGGCGAGCCGCAGGCGCTCGATCGTGAAACCGGCGGCGTGGATCTCCCGCGCCGTCGGATGGGCGAGGCGCCGCCAGCGGGACGCGGGCGTTGCACCCGGCGGGTGGGGCGCCGTCGCGAGCGCGAGGAGCGCCGCGCCGCGCCGCCGCGGCCGGTTGTGATCGACGGCGACGAGGATGCCATCCGGCGCGCAGACCCGCGCCGCCTCGGCGAGGAGCGCCGCGCGGGTCGCGGCGACGCCGTGCTCGCCGAGGAGCCAGAGCGTGAGCGCCGCAACCGAGCCGTCAGCGAGCGGCAGGACGAGCGGCGCGGCGTCGAGCGGGATCCGCGTAGCCCCCGCAGCGCCCGCGCGTAGCGCGATCGCGTCGCGCTCGACCGTCAGCTCGACGGCAGGGGCGGCCGGCGGCGACCCGAGGAGCGTCCCGAGCTCGCGCCGCCAGGCCCGCATCGGCCGAGACGCCGGCGGCTAGCGGCCGTTGCGGCTGCGGATGAGCGTCATGAACTCCTCGCGTGTCTCCTGGCGATTGCGGAACGAGCCCAGCATGCAGCTCGTCACCACGACGGAGTTCTGCTTCTCGACGCCGCGCATCCGCATGCACAGGTGCTCCGCCTCGACCACGCAGCCGACGCCCATCGGCTCGATCGCCTCCATGAGGCTGGTCGCGACCTGCGTCGTGAGGCGCTCCTGCACCTGCAGACGGCGCGCGAACACCTCGAAGAGGCGCGCCATCTTGCTCAGCCCGAGGATGCGGTTGTTCGGGATGTAGGCGACGTGCGCCTTGCCGAAGAACGGCAGCATGTGATGCTCGCAGAGGGAGAAGAAGTCGAGATCCTTCAGCACGATCATCTCGGAGTACTCTTCGGTGAAGAGCGCCGAGTTCAGGATCGCGGTCGGGTTCTCGTCGTAGCCCTTGGCGAGGAACTTGAGCGCGCGGGCGACGCGCTCCGGGGTCTTGAGCAGGCCCTCGCGGGCAGGATCCTCACCAATCGCCCGCAGGACCTCGCGGACGTGGTCCTCCACGCTCAAGACTTGCCTTTCTTCTCGATCGCCCGGACCTTCTGGTACTTCCGATAGTCGTAGCCGGTGGCCATGGCCATCAGCAGGCCTTCCATCCCGCCTTCGGTCTCGCGGCGGAGGATGCGCAGGCGCTCGTAGAACTCGCGGAAGTCCTTGTTCACCCGCTGCGCCTCGTCCATCGGACGCAGGAAGAAGTCGTTCAGGCGGGTGACCGTGAAGCGAAGGGCGGAGAAGCGGAGCTCGTTCGGGAAGGCGTCCCACTCGGCGAGCGACAGCGTGCGCAGCGACTCGTAGCCGCCGATCAGCGCCTCGAAGCGCTTCAGATCATAGCGCTCGCCGTCGAAGCAGAGCGAGTTGACGGCAGTCGCGAGGTCGAAGATGTACTTGCCGCGCGATGCGGCCTCGAAATCGAGGATGCCGACGACCTTCTCGCCACGGAACATGATGTTGTCGAGGAAGAGATCGCCGTGGATGATGCCCTTCGGCAGCTTCCACTCGAGGTAGTGCTCGAGGTACGCGACCTCCTCGTCGAGCGTACGCGTAATGCGCTTGAAATAGCTGGGCAGCCGATCGCGCACCTCGCCGTAGACGTCGGCAACGCGCTCGAAGCTGAAGCGGTTGTCGATGCCTTTCTTGTAGCCCTTGCCGATGACGTGCAGATCCGCGAGGACGCGCCCCGCATTCTCGATCTGCGTCAGCGAGAGCTCCGCGGCCTCGCGCGCGTGACCATCGATGAACTTGTAGAGCGACAGGCACTTGCCAGCGAGCTCGCGGTACTGCCGGCCCTTGCGGTCGACGATGAGCTGCGGGCAGGGGAAGCCGTGCTTGCGCAGGAAGAGGAGGAGGTCGATCTCGCGTTTGACCTCGATCTCGCTCTTCACCTCGTCGATCTTGAGGAAGTAGCGCCCCTTCGCCGTATCGAGCCGGTAGTGGGTGTTCACCGACCCGGCCGGAACGCCGTTCGAGCCCTGGAGCTTGCCGAGACCGTAGTCTTCCGCAAGCGCCGCCAAGTGCCTCTTATCTAGAAAGGTGTATACCGCCATCGTCGGAACCATCAGTCCGGGGGGAACTTCAGGTGACCGCGTAGTTATACTTGTAACCCCGCGAATGTCAATCAAAATCTCAGAAGTATCCGACCGGGGACGTGCGCCGCAGGATGTAGTGTCCGTCGACGTGAGACACCCACAAGAGCGCTCCCGCGCACCTGCCATGCGTCTACGTGGCAGGTAGTCGAAATCGCTCCAGTTTCTATTTCTGCTTCCGGGAAGGTGCGGCTACGGCGAAGCGCGCCGGAACGCCGATCTGCGGACAGAGCGGAAGGAGCGGACACTCGGGGCAGCGGGGAGCCCGGGCGAGGCAGATGCGCCGCCCATGGTGGATCAGCCGATGGGAGAAGTCGGTCCATTGCCTGGGCGGCAGGAGGTCCCGCAGGTCCATCTCGATCTTCACGGGGT
>DASXLI010000031.1:0-101539 GCA_036496285.1 Binatia bacterium | reverse complement strand
CGCCGCCCGGCGGCGCGGCGGGCGGCGCGGATTCGGCGTTCTGCGCAGCGGAGCGCGCCGGACCATCGGCCAGCGGCGCCGCGGCCGGCTCCTCGTTGCCCTTCCACGTCAGCCCCGGGGCACCGGGCTTGTTCGGCTCGGCGGCGGCAGGACGGCGCGCAGAGCCCTCCTTCGCGGCGGGCGCCGGCTCGGGCGCGCTCCGCGGCGCGGCCGGCTCCGCGGCGCGACGCGGTGCGGGCTCGGCCGTGGCGCGGCTCGCGACCTCGGGCGCCGGGTGCTCGGCCGGCTGCGGGGCACGCGTCGACGGCGCGAGGGCGTCGGTCTCCGGACGGCGCTCGGGCGGCGCCGACTCCGCGGCGTCGGGCGCGTGGTCGCGACCCGCCGCCGTCGGCTTCCCGGCGATGTCGACGACGACGCGCGGTGGATCGTCGAGCGTCGTCACGTGGTGGCCGGTCACGCTCGCGAGATCGAGGACGACGCGCGCCGTCCGCGCCGTGAATTGGCCGGTGCGAATCTGCTTCAGCAGGCCGTCCTCGACGCCGATCGCCTGCATGGCGTCCTCGCTGAGCTTGGCGTTGGAGAAGTCGAGCACCACGCGCCGCTCGCTGCCGCGCGACGGCTCGCCCGGCAGCACCGTCACCTCGTAGGGGACGCTGCGCGACAAGAGCACGATGACGCGCGTCGACTGCTGGTCGGCTTGATAGCGCACGCGCTCCACGCGCGCCGGGGCGGCCGCCTCGGCCGTCGGCCGGACGAGCCCGCGCGTCCGCTTGGGCGGCGGCTTGAAGGGCGGCGACGCCAGCGCCAGGGAGGTGGTGGTCGCGAGGAGCGCGGCGATCAGCAGACTGGCTGCGCCTCGCCAACGCGAGCGGACGCGTCGCGTGCCGCCCGCGGCAACCGGCTCCGTCCCGATCCGTTCAGCTCTCGTGCTCGTGCGTGCCATCTCCCAGGCCCCCGCCCCGTGCCGCCTCCACCAGCCTGTCCAGCTCGTTCAATGCATCGAGAGGGGTCATCCGTGCAACGTCCAGCTCCCGGAGCCGCGCCTCGACCGCCGAAGGACGGGCCCCGAAGAGACCGAGCTGGCGCGGCTCGTCGGCCGGGGCCGCAGCATCGGCCCGCCGCTCCTCGTCGAGCAGCTCGCCGCGCTCGAGGGCCGCCAGCAGCCCACGCGCTCGCTCCAAGACGGGGGCCGGAAGACCAGCCAGTCGCGCCACCTCGATACCGTAGCTGCGACTGGCCGGGCCCGCAACGATTCGGCGCAGGAAGATGATCTCGCCGTTCCACTCCCGGACGGCGACCGAGTAGTTGCGGATGCGACTCCGCTGGCGCGCCAGCGCCGTGAGCTCGTAGTAGTGCGTGGCGAAGAGGGTCTTCGCTCCCGGACAGCGGTCGTGCAGGTGCTCGGCCACCGCCCACGCAATCGCGATGCCGTCGAAGGTACTGGTACCCCGGCCGATCTCGTCCAGCACCACCAGGCTCCGGTCGGTCAGCTCGTGCAGGATGTGGGCAGTCTCGCGCATCTCGACCATGAAGGTCGAGTCGCCGGCCGCGAGGTCGTCCGAGGCGCCGACACGCGTGAAGACCCGATCGACGACGCCGACCCGCGCCTCGGCCGCCGGCACGAAGCTTCCCATCTGCGCGAGGATGACGATCAATGCGACCTGGCGCAGATAGGTCGACTTGCCGGCCATGTTGGGGCCGGTGATGAGCAGGATCTGCTGGCTCTCGTCGAGGGTGCAGTCGTTCGGCACGAAGCGCTCACCGCCGCGCGTGCTCTCGATGATCGGGTGGCGGCCGTCGCGGATCACGATCGCGCCACCGCGGTCGAGCACGGGCCGGACGTAGCCGCGGTCGTGCGCCACGTCGGCGAGGGCGACGAGCGTGTCGAGGATGCCGAGCGCTCGTGCGTTCTCGGTGAGCGCACCCTGCCGACCGCGCACCGTGGCGACGAGCGCCGCGAAGAGCTCGGCCTCGAGCTGGCGCAGGCGCTCCTCGGCGCCGAGCAGGCGGCGCTCGTGATCCTTCAGCTCCTGGGTGACGAAGCGCTCGGCGCCCGCCAGCGTCTGCTTGCGGACGTAGTCGTCGGGGACCGACGCGAGGTTCGCCCGCGTCACCTCGATCGCGTAGCCGAACACCCGGTTGTAGCGGATCTTCAGGGAGCCGATGCCGGTGCGGGCCCGTTCGCGCGCCTCGAGGGCCGCGACCCAGCCGCGGCCGTCGTGGGACGCCGCCCGCAGCTCGTCGACCTCGGGGTGGAAGCCCTGGCGCACGATCGGCCCGCCGCGCACGGCCGGTGGCGGATCGTCGACGAGGAGCGCGGCGATGCTCGCCCGCACCTCCGGCAGCGCGTCGAGGCTCGCGGCAATCTCGCCGAGGAGCCCTTCGGCGTCGGCGAGCCTGCCCCGCAGGGTCTCGACCCGCTCCAGCGCCGCGGCGAGACGCGCCAGGTCGCGCGGCGAGGCGGTGGCCGTGCCAATGCGCCCTGCGAGGCGCTCGAGGTCGCCCATACCGGCGAGGCCCGCGGCGAGATCGGCGCGCAGGTCCGGGGTCTCGACCAGGGCCTCGACCGCGTCGAGGCGCCGGACGATCGCGGCGCAGCTCGTGAGTGGCGCGAGCACCCAGCGCCGCAGCGTCCGGCTGCCCATGGGCGTGGCCGTGCGGTCGAGGACGGCGAGGAGCGAGGCGCGCGACTCGCCGGACGCCACGGACGTTCCCTGGACGAGCGCCAGGTTGGCGCGGGTCACGTGATCGAGGACGAGCGTATCGCCCGGCCGATAGAGCTCGGGGGCGCGCAGATGGTCGAGCGTGCCGCGATAGGTCTCGCGCAGGTAGGCGCGCAGGCCGCTCAGCGCCGCCAACGCGGCCGACCCGGCGCTGCTGGCGTCGGCACCGACGCCGGCGAGCCACGTCGTCGCCTCGGAGGGATCGTACCATTCCTCCGGGATGAGGCTGCGGAAGACGCGGGGCGCGCGCGCCGTGAGACGCTCGACGACCGCCTGCTCGCCCGGTGACAGCACGAGCTCCTTCACGCCGAGGCGTGCGATCTCCTCGGCAACCGCCTCGACCAGCTCGTCGCGCTCGGCCGCGCTTCCGGTCGCGCCCTCGGCCGCGCCAAACGTCGCGACCCGCACCTCACCGGTCGAGATGTCGGTGACCGCGAGGGCGTAGCCGTGCGGGTCGCTGCCGAGCACCGCGAGGAAGCTCGACGTGCGCGGATCGAGGCTCTCCTCCTCGTAGATCGTGCCGGGTGTGATCACCCGCACGACGTCGCGCTCGACGAGGCCCTTGGCGCCGCGTGGATCCTCGATCTGCTCGCAGATCGCGACCTTCATCCCGGCGCCGAGGAGCTTCTGGATGTAGGGCTCGACCGAGTGGAACGGCACGCCACAGAGCGGGATCGGCGTCGCGTCGTGCTTGTTGCGGGCGGTCAGCGTGATGTCGAGGATCGCGGCGGCGCGCTCCGCGTCCTCGAAGAACATCTCGTAGAAGTCCCCGAGCCGGAACATGAGGATCGCGTCGCGATGACGCTCCTTGAGACGCAAGTACTGCGCCAGCATCGGCGTCACCTTCGCGCCCCCACCCACCACACCACCCCCCGCTTTCAAATCTTCTTCCGCTTGTGCCCGATGTAGTCGACGAGCAGGTACTCGCCGAGCCGGTCGGGGCGGGTGTACAGCGCCCGGCCGCGATTCATGCGCGTCATCCGCTCGACGAACGCCCGCAGGCTCGGGCTGTCGTCGAGCATGAACGTGTTGATGGTGATGCCCATGCGCGTGACCCGCTCGACCTCTTTCAGCGTCTCCTGCGCCGCGCGCATGCTGATGCCGCCGAAGCTGAGCGGCCACTCGCAGTAGAGGCGCCCGCGCGAGAAATACGCGGTCGGCTGACCGTCCGTGATCACGATGAGATGGCGATTCGTGCTGCGATGGCGCGACAGCAGCTCGGCTGCGAGACGCAGGCCGTCCTGCAGATTGGTGAACGGGTCGCCCATGTTCCAGCTGGCCTCGGGGAGGTCGCGGAGCTTGAGCTCGACCGCGCGGGTGAAGAAGCCGACGATCGCGAAGTAGTCGCGCGGGTAGCGCGAGCGGATGAGGCTCTCGAGCGCGAGCGCGACCTTCTTGGCGGCCGCGAAGCGGCCCTCCCACGACATCGACCAGCTCATGTCGAGGAGGAGCACGGTCGAGGTACTGGTGGCGTCGTCGGAGTCGTAGACGCGGAAGTCGTCGGGCACGAGGTCGAGCGGCGTGCGCGGCCCGCGGGTCAGGGCTTGCTTCAGTGTGCCGACGAGGTCGAGGTGGAGCGGGTCGCCGTGACGGTACGTCTTGGTCGACTCCGGGCGCAGCGTGGCCGCCCCACGGAGGTCGGTTGCGTGCGCGCCAGGGCGGTCGCGCAGCAGGCCCTGATAGATGTCGCGGAGCGCGAGCTGCCCGATCTTCCGCACCCCGCGCGGCGACAGGGTGGCGTGGCCGTCGCGCTGCATCAGGTATCCCGACTGCTGCAGGAGGGCCATCATCTCCTGCAGGGTGCGGAACTCCTGCGCCGCCTGGCCGCCGAGCGCCCGCTCGAGCTCCTCCGCGTCGATGCCCTGGATGGCGCCGGAAAGGAGCTGCTGCTCGAGCTGCTTCAGCCGCTCCATCTCCTCCATCAGCTCGAGCGCGCGCTCGAAGTCGAGCGCGTCCGGACCCTGGAAGAGGTCGCCGTGGCGGCGGATGAAGTCCTCGAGACGCTGGATGTCCTCGAGGTCCTCGAGCAGCTCCGCGAACTCGGACGCAGCGTCGGCGTCCTCGAACGCGTAGTCGCGCAGCGTCGAGATCGCTTCGGCCAGGCGCGACGGCAGGCGGTCGAGGAAGTCCCGTTTCGCGTCGAGCTCCGGCCGGCCGGCGCGCCGCTCGTCGAGGGTGGCGCGCTCGAGATCGAGCAGCTCCTCCAGCTTGCGGCGTTTCTCGTCGAGGGCGCTCCCGAGGTTGAACTGCTGGTAGCGCCGGCGCATCTCGTCGCGCAGCTGCTCGAGGAAGTCGTCGATGCCGAGGACGCGTACGCCCTCCATGTCGATGCCCTGGCGCAGCAGCCATTCCAGGGCCTGACGAACGTTGTCGGTGTAGGACAGGTACTCGCCGAGCTTCGCGAATACCTGGTCCGCGTCGAGGCGGACGCGCTGACTCCCGTCCCAGCGGGTGTAGCGGTGCGTCAGCATGCCGGGCTCAGCTCCGGTAGGTGAACCGGCCTCCGTCGCGATCCTTGTTGAGCTTCTGGTGAACATGCAGGCCCTCGAGCAGGAACTCGCTCGCCGCCGCCACCAGCGCCGGGCTCTCGAACGGTCCGAGCGCGACGATCGCCTCGCGCAGGCCCGGGATGCCGCGAACGCCTTCCAGATAGTCGACGGCCGGCATGCGGTCCGACACCTCGACGCCGCCGCCGCCCTCGAAGTACTCGATCACCTTCTTCAGCGAGTCGAGCGGGACGGCACGGTCGAAGACCTTCTGCACGGCACGGGCGAGCAGACGGTCGATGAGGTCGCTCTCCTTCTTCTCCTCGCCGGCGTACTCGAGCTCGATCTTCCCCGCCATCGACGCCAGCACCGCGTGCAGGTCGGTGATGCGCGGCACGACCTCGCGCTCGCCGCAGCGCACGGCGCGCTTCTCGGCATTGGCGAGGACGCTCTCGTAGTTGTTGATGGTCACGCGGACGCTCACCCCGGACGACTGGTTGATCTCGTTCGATGCCCGCGCCTCCATCGTGAGCTGCGCGATCAGCTCCTTGATGAAGCCGGGCACGCGGAGCTCGCGTCCCGAGCGCGCCCCGGCCGCGACCTCCTGCTCCATGATCGCGACCTCGTCCTCCAGGCGGAGCGGGTAGTGCGTCCGGATCTGGACGTCGAAGCGGTCTTTCAGCGGCGTGATGATGCGGCCGCGGCTCGTATAGTCCTCCGGGTTGGCGCTGGCGACGATGACGATGTCGAGCGGCAGGCGGATCTTGTAGCCCTTGATCTGGACGTCGCGCTCCTCCATCAGGTTGAAGAGGCCGACCTGCACCTTCTCCGTGAGGTCGGGCAGCTCGTTGATGGCGAAGATGCCGCGATGGGTGCGCGGCACGAGACCGTAGTGGATCGTCTCCTCATCGGCGAGGTAGCGTCCCTCGGCCACCTTGATCGGATCGATCTCGCCGATCAGGTCGGCCATCGAGACATCCGGGGTCGCGAGCTTCTCGCCGTAGCGCCGCGCCCGCTCGATCCAGACGAGCGGCACCTCGTCCCCCTCCTGCTCCACCCGGCGCTTGCAGCCGCGGCAGATGGGACCGAAGGGGTCGTCGTTGATCTCGCAGCCGGCGATGGCCGGGACGCGCTCGTCGAGGAGGCTCACGAGGCCCCGCATGATGCGCGACTTCGCCTGGCCGCGCTCGCCGAGGAAGACGATGTGGTGCCCAGAGAGGATCGCGTTCTCGATATCGGGCACGACCGTCTCGTCGTAGCCGATGATCCCGGGCAGCAGGCGCTCGCCACGCGCGAGAGCCGCAAGCAAGTTGCGGCGCATCTCCTCGCGCACCGGCACGACCTCGTATCCGACGCGCCGGAGCTCCCCGAGCGTGCGCGCTTCATCCATCGGTTGCGACCTCCCCTTGGTGCGGAATCCGCGGCATTATATGCGCGCGCTTGGAGCCGAGTAAACGAGCACGTGGCCGCGCAACCCGCCATCTCCATCCTGCTGCCGGCGCGCAATGCCGCCGCGACGCTCGACGCCTGCTGGCGCAGCATCCTGCGGCAGAGGGAGCCCGACTGGGAGTGCGTTCTCGTCGACGACGGCTCCGAGGACGACACACTGGCACGCGCGCGGCTGCATGCCCGCGACGACGCGCGTCTCGTCGTCGTCGCCACGCCCTCCCGCGGCATCGTGGCGGCGCTCGAGGCCGGTCTCGCGCGCTGCCGTGGCGCGCTCGTCGCCCGCATGGACGCCGACGACGTCATGCACCGCGACCGCCTGCGGGCGCAGCGGACGCTGCTCGGGGCGCGGCCGGAGCTCGCGGCCGTCGGCTGCCGGGTGCGCATCTTCCCGCGCGCCGGCATGCGGAGCGGGCTCCGGGCGTACGAGCGCTGGCTGAACGGCATCGCCTCGCCCGCGGATCTCCGCGCCGAGGCGTACGTCGAGTGCCCGGTCGCGCACCCGACCCTGATGATCCGCCGCGCCGTCCTTGCTGATCTCGGGTACCGCGCGTGCCCCTGGCCCGAGGACTACGATCTCGTGCTGCGGTTGCTCGCGCGCGGCGGCGACATCGCCGTCCTGCCGCGCCGCCTGCTCGCATGGCGGAACGACCCGTCGCGCCTCACCTGGCGCGATGCCCGCTACGGCCTCGACCGTTTCACCCTCTGCAAGGCCGCGTTTCTCGCGCAGGGGTTCCTCGCGACCAGCGACCGCTACGTGCTCTGGGGCTACGGCGAGACCGGGCGCGCCCTGCGGCGCGCCCTCGCCGAGCACGGCAAGCGCCCGTCCCACATCGTCGAGCTCCACGCCGGCCGCCTCGGCAACGTCATCCACGGCGCGCCGGTGATCCATCCCGAGGCGCTCGTCCTCGCGCGCCACCGGCCGCTCGTCGCGTCGGTCGCCGGCCCGGTCCCGCGCGACGAGATCCGGCGCGCGCTCGCCGCCCGCGGCTACTGCGAGCTGCGCGACTTCATCGTCGCCGCGTAGCGCGCCCGCACGTCAGGAGAAGTGCGGCTTCAGGCGATCGTACGTCGCCTCGAGATGCTCGGACATCACCTTCACCTCGGCGAGGAGCGGCATGAAGTTGGTGTCGCCGCTCCAGCGCGGCAGGAGGTGCCAGTGGCAGTGGTCGGCGACGCCCGCCCCAGCGGCGCGGCCGACGTTCATGCCGATGTTCATCGCCTCGGGGGTGAAGGCGCCGCGCAGGCCGACGGCCGCGAGCCGCACCGCCTCGCCGAGCGCCGCGTACTCCGCGGGCGGCAGGTCCTCGGGACGCCCCACGTGGGCGCGCGGCGCGACCAGGAGGTGACCCGAGCCGTAGGGATACTTGTTGAGCATCACGACGGCGGAAGGCGCCCGCGCCAGCACGAGGTGCGCACGATCGTCGTCGCTCGCGAAGGCGGCGCAGAAGAAGCAGCCGGTCGTCGGCGCCTCCTCGAGGTACGTCATGCGCCACGGCGCCCACAGCGTCTTCATGCAGGCACTCGTCGGCGGGCGGACGGCTCAGACCCCCGGCGCGGTGGGCGGTGCGGGGCTGCGCTCCCCTTCCGACGGCGCCTTGCCGTCGACGCGCAGCTTCAGCTCCTTCCCCACCTTGAAGAAGGGCACGCGCTTGGCGGCAACCGGCACGAGCGCGCCCGTCTTCGGGTTGCGGCCCTCGCGCGCCTGGCGGTGTTTCACGACGAAGCTGCCGAAGCCGCGAATCTCGATGCGCTCGCCGCGCGCCAGGGCGTCGGTCATGCTGTCGAAGACCGCGTTGACCATGACCTCGGCATCGCGGCCCGAGAAACGCGGATAGAGCTTCACCACCTCGTCGATCAGATCCCGCTTGGTCATCGATCCGCCGATGCCCGAGGATGACGTGGATGTGACGGTCATGGCGCCTCCTTGCGCGTTCAATGCGGAAACGGTCCGCCGTAGAGGAGCTGCAGCCCGAGGATCGGACGCAGCGGGAACCACCCCGACGGAGCGAGGTTGTTGAAGAGCATGCGCCACCACCAGGGCTCCTTGCCCGGAGTGGCGTGGCTGACGGTCGGCTCGCCCACGATGCCGCCGCGGCTCCCCGCGAGCGCGACCGCGTCGCGCAGGCCGCCGAGGTTGTCGACCAGCCCGAGGGCCTTCGCTTGCTCGCCCGAGTAGATGCGGCCATCGGCCAGTTGGCGGACCTTGGCGGGGTCCATCTTTCGCCCGGTAGCGACCGCCGTGATGAACTGCGTATGCACGCTGTCGATCATCTGCTGGAAGAGGGCGCGCTCCTGATCGGTCAGCGGCCGCGTGAAGGAGCCCATGTCCTTGTACTCGCCGGCCTTCAGCACCTCCGGCTGCACGCCGATCTTCTGCAGGAGCTCCTGGACGTTGCCCATCTCCATGATGACGCCGATCGATCCGGTGATCGTGCCCGGGTTGGCGACGATCGCGTCGCACGCGCTCGCGACGTAGTACCCGCCCGACGCCGCCACGCCGCCGAGCGACGCGACGACCGGCTTCGACGCCCGGAGCTTGGTGATGGCGTCGTAGATCTCCTGTGACGGCGCGACGCCGCCGCCCGGCGAGTCGACACGCACCACGACCGCCTTCACGGAGGGCGAATCCTCGAGGGTCTTCAGCGCGTCGACGACGTCCTGGCTGTCCGTGATGACGCCGCTCACGTCGACCACGGCGACCTTGCCGCCGATGCCGAGCGCCGCGGAGAGGCGGCCGGCGGTCCCGAACGTGAGCCCGAAGACGCCGACGAAGATCAGCACGACGATGATGCCCAGGGCAGCGATGCCCCGCGCGATGGGGTGCCGTCGTGCCGCCATGGCCGATCCAGGCTACTTGTCGCTGTCGCTCTTCGCCTTCGCGGGCCGATCGCCCTCGTCGCGATCGAGCCGCAATTCCTCGCTCAGGATGTCCTCGAAGGAGAACTTCGAGCCCTCACGCTCACGCCGCATGTAGCTGTCGACCTCGTCGCGCTCCTCGCTGCGACGCAGCGCCTTGATGCTGAGCCCGATACGGCGCTCGCGCGCGTCGACGTGCGTGATCTCGGCTTCGACCGACTCACCCACGTTGAAGAGCTGCGACGGCTTGTCGATGCGCTCCGTCGAGAGCTGGCTCACGTGGATGAGGCCCTCGAGCCCTTCCTCGATCTCGACGAAGACGCCGAAGTCGGTGACGCTGGTCACGGTACCGCGGACACGGGTGCCGACCGGATGGCGCGCCGGCACGCTGTTCCAGGGATCCTCCGTGAGCTGCTTCACGCCGAGCGAGATGCGCTCGCTCTCGACGTCGATCGCGAGCACGACCGCCTCGACGTCGTCGCCCTTCTTGTAGACCTCGGACGGATGCTTGATCTTCTTCGTCCAGTGCAGGTCGGAGATGTGCACCAGGCCGTCGATGCCCTCGTCGACACCGACGAAGACGCCGAAGTCGGTGATGCTCTTCACCTTGCCCGTGATCTGGCTTCCCACGGGATGGTTGATCTTCACCATCTCCCACGGATTCGGCTCGGTCTGCTTCAAGCCGAGCGAGATGCGGCGGTTCGCCGGATCGACGTCCAGGATGACGACCTCGACCTCGCTCTGCGGCTGCAGGACCTTCGACGGGTGGCTCACCCGCTTCGTCCACGACATCTCGGACACGTGGATCAGGCCCTCGACGCCCTTCTCGAGCTCGATGAAGGCGCCGTAGTCGGTGAGGCTCACGACCTTGCCCTTCACCTTCATGCCGACGTGGAAGCGCTCGCCGACCGTCGACCACGGATCGGGCATGATCTGCTTCATGCCGAGCGACACGCGCTCGCGCTCCGGATCGTACTTCAGCACGACGACGCGCACCTTGTCGCCGACGTTCACGACCTCCGAGGGGTGGCCGATGCGGCCCCACGACATGTCGGTGATGTGCAGCAGGCCGTCGATGCCGCCGAGGTCGACGAAGGCGCCGTAGTCGGTGATGTTCTTCACCGTCCCCTCGAGGATCACGCCCTCCTCGAGGACCTTCAGCGTCTCGCCCTTCAGCGACTCGCGCTCGCGCTCCATGACCGCGCGCCGCGAGACAACGACGTTGCCGCGCGAGCGGTTGAACTTGAGGATGGCGAAGCGCGCGCGCTGGCCGATGAAGCGATCGAGGTTGCGCGCCGGCCGGAGGTCGGCGTGGGAGCCCGGCAGGAAGGCGGGCACGCCGATGTCGACCTTGAGGCCGCCCTTCACCTTGCCGACGATCGTCCCTTCGACCGCGCCTTCCTTCTCGTAGGCCTTCTCGATGTCGCGCCAGACGCGGAACTGCTCCGCCTTCTGTCGCGACAGCACGATGCCGCCGTCCTCGGACTCGGAGCTCTCGAAGTAGACGTCGATCTCCTCGCCCTCTTGCACGTCGAGCGAGCCGTCGCGGTTGCGGAACTCGTGGATGGGGATCTGGCCTTCGGACTTGTAGCCGATGTCGACCGTGACGTGATCGCGGCCCAGGTGTACCACGCGCCCGGTAACGACCTCACCGGGTTTGACCGCGCGCAAGCTGCGCTCGAACATGCTGCCGAAGTCTTCACCTCCGGCGCTGCTCGCACGCTGGTCGTGGTTGTCTTCACTCGTCAACTGCTCACCCCCTGGGATCAAGATCTCCGCCTCCCCCTCAACGCGAGCATTCCTCGCGAGCATTCCTCCTTACCGCTCCGCTCCTTAGAGTTCAAGGCCTTGCGCGTGCGTGCACCGCTTCCAGCATGCGTACCACGACTTCGTCGGGCGTGAGGTCGCTCGTGTCGATCGCGATCGCGTCGGCGGCCGGAACGAGCGGCGCGGTTGCGCGCTCGCGGTCGCGCCGGTCCCGTGCCTCGATCTCGGCCCGTGTCGCCGCGAGATTGCCCGTTGACCCGCCGCCGTCCTCGGCATGGCGCCGCCGTGCGCGCTCGTCCGTGCTCGCGATGAGGAAGAATTTGCAACGGGCGCCGGGCAGCACCACGGTGCCGATGTCACGGCCGTCCATGACCACCCCACCCTTCGCCGCCAGGGCGCGTTGCTGCGCCAGGAGTCGTGTCCGGACGCGTGGATGCGCCGCGACGCGTGACGCCCACCCACCCGCGTCGGGGGCGCGGATGAGGCCCGTCACGTCCTCGTCGCCGAGATGGACGTGGGTACCGGCCGCATCCGCCGAGAGCGTGACCGCGGGCACGAGCCGGGCGACGGCCGCCGCGTCGTCGGGGTCGATGCCGCGGCGTTTGGCGGCGAGGCCCACGGCGCGGTACATCGCGCCGCTGTCGACGTAGACGTAGCCGAGCCTGGCCGCCAACATCCGCGCGGCCGTGCTTTTTCCTGCTCCGGCGGGCCCGTCTATTGCGATTTGCTCCCGCGCGCCGGAGGCGCGCGATGAGCGTCGCACCCGGGGATGAACCCCGGGTGCTCCCTTACGCGCGCCGGAGGCGCGCGTGGCTCCCGCTTGCGCGGCTGCACCGGGCGTGGTGCCCGCGCGCGACCCTGCGCCGCGCGCCTGGACCCGTTTGCGTTTCTGCGTTCGCCTGCTCGCGGACTTGCCTTTCGCTCGCTCGCCCTTTGAGCTCGCTTTCGCTCTTGGGGCGGGTTTCGTCCCCTTCCTCTGCCGCGCTTTGCTCGTTGGCTTGCGTCTCGTCATTCGCCGCTTGCCTTTGACAGCAGATCGTAGAAGCCGGGGAAGGAGACGTCGGCGGAGGCGGCGTCGGTGATGGTGACGGGGGCGCTCGCGACCAGCGCCGCCACCGCCGCGGACATGGCGATGCGGTGGTCGCCGTGGGAGTCGATGGTGCCGCCGCTCAGGCGGGCGGGGCCTTCGATGACGAGGCCGTCGGGGCGCTCCTCGACGCGGGCGCCGAGCGTCGTGAGCGTGCGGGCCATGACCGCGACGCGGTCGCTCTCCTTGACGCGCAGCTCGGCGGCGTCGCGCAGCTCGGTGCGGCCCTCGGCGCAGGCGGCGGCGACGCAGAGGATCGGGAACTCGTCGATTGCGCGCAGCATGAGCTCACCGCCGATCGCGGTGCCCCGGAGCGCCGTGCCCCGCACAATGAGCGTGCCGGCGGGCTCGACGCCGGCATCCGCGTCGAGCGCGATCTGTACGTCGGCGCCCATCGCGCCGAGGACGTCGAGGAGCCCGGTCCGGGTCGGGTTGACGCCGACGCCGCTGAGCCGCAGCTCCGAGCCGGGGACGAGGAGCGCAGCCACGACGAGGAACGCCGCCGACGAGAAATCGCCGGGCAGATCGACGGTCGCGCCGCGCAGCTCCTGCGGACCCACGAGCGTGACCCCCTGCGGTCCGTGCGTCAGCCGGCCGCCGAACGCGTCCAGCATGCGCTCGGTATGATCGCGCGACGTCGCCGGCTCGCTGACGCTGGTCGTGCCCGTCGCTTGCAAGCCGGCGAGCAGCAATGCCGACTTCACCTGCGCGCTCGCGATCGGCAGCGCGTGCACGACACCGTGCAGCGCGCTCCCGGCGATGGCGAGCGGCGGCCGGTGATCCGTCCCCTCGCTCACGATCGTCGCCCCCATCGCGCCGAGCGGCTGCAGCACGCGGCGCATCGGGCGCCGACGCAGCGACGCGTCGCCGTCGAGGCGGCTCGCGAACGAGCGGCCCGCGAGCACACCGGCGAGCAGACGCATCGTCGTTCCGGAGTTCGCGCAGTCGATCGTCCCGGCGGGAGGGCGCAGCGCGTCCCAGCCGCCACCCTCGACGCGGAGCTCGGCGCCCTGCGCCGTGATCGGCACCCCGAGCGCCCGGCATGCGGCGAGCGTGGCACGGTTGTCGGCGCCGCCGGAGAAGCCGCGGATCGTCGTCGCGCCGCGGGCGATCGCGCCGAGGAGGAGCGCGCGGTGGCCGATCGACTTGTCGCCTGGCACGCGGAACGTGCCGCGAAGCGCTGCGCGCGCGGGAGCGACGACGACCGAGCTCACGCCCTCACCGCCCCCGCGTCCGGCGCGCACCGCGTCGCGCGCGCAGACGCGGCGGCTTGGTCGCGGTCGCCGTGCCGAGCCGGCGGCGCGTCGTGTGGGCGCGCGTCAGCTCGGCCATGAGCGCGGTTCCGTCGCCCTGCGCGACCGCGATCCGCAAGCGCTCGACCGCAGCGCCGAAGCCGTCGATCGCGGCGAGCACCTCGTCACGATTGGCGAGGCAGATGTCGCGCCACATCTCGGGCGAGCTCGCCGCGATGCGCGTCCAGTCCTTGAAGCCGCCCGCGGCGTAGGCGAGGGCGCGGCGCGCGCCGGCGCGATCGGCGTCCGCGACGGCATTGACGAGCGCATATGCCGCGACGTGCGGCAGGTGGCTCACGAGCGCGAACACGCGATCGTGGGCGCGCGCCGGCATCTCCTCGACGCGCATGCCCGCCGCCTCCCAGAGCGCGTGGACGCGCCGGCGGGTCGGCGACGTCGTGAGCGCGCCGGGCGTCAGGATGCAACGCTGGCCCTCGAGGAGATCGACCAGCGCCGCCGCCGCGCCGGAGTGCTCGGTGCCGGCAATCGGATGGCTGCCGCAGAAGCGGCCCGCGCTCTGGCCGAGCACCCGCTCCGCCGCCGCGACGACGGGCCCCTTCACGCTGCCCGCGTCGGTGATCACCGCGGTCGGCGGCAGCCCGGCGGCGAGCGTGCCGAGGACCGGCGCGATCGCCTGCACCGGCACTGCGACGACGACGAGATCCGCGCCGCGCGCGGCCCGCGCCGGATCGCGCTCGGCCCGGTCGATGATGCCGCGCCGGCGGGCGATGCGCAGATTCTCGGCCGAGCGGCCGAAGCCCACCACTTCTCCGACCGCACCGCGGGCGCGGAGCGCCATCGCCAGCGAGCCGCCGATCAACCCGACGCCGGCGATCAGGAGCCGCTCGGCGACGCGCTTCACGTCGGTCGCCCGAGCACCGTCGCGAGCGCGTCGATGAACCGCCGGTTCTCGTCTTGTGTCCCGACCGTGACGCGCAGGTGCCGCGGCAGCCCGTAGACGTCCATCGGGCGCACGATGACGCCGAGGCGCAGCAGCGCCTCGTACACGCGTGCGCCCTCGCCCACGTCGATCAGGAGGAAATTGGCCCAGCTCGGCACGTACGCCCGGCCGAGGCGCTCGCAGCCGGCGCGCAGGAACGCGAGGCCCTCTTGATTGCTGCGCCTCGTGCGCTCGACGTGTGCCGTGTCGTCGAGCGCGGCGAGCGCCGCCACCTGCGCCAGCGAGTTCACGTTGAACGGCTGGCGGATCTTGTTCAGGACCTCGATCACCTCGAGCGGACCGATACCGTAGCCGACACGCAGGCCGGCGAGCCCATAGATCTTCGAGAAGGTCCGCAGCGTCACGAGCAGGCGGCCGCGGCGGTGGTAGGCGAGCGAGTCCGGATACGCCGGATCTTCCACGTAGTCCGCGTACGCGTCGTCGGCGACCACCACCACGTGCGGCGGGACGGAGTCGAGGAAGTCCTCCCACTCGTCGCGCAGGTAGATGGTGCCGGTCGGGTTGTTGGGGTTGGCGAGGAAGACGAGCCGCGTCGCCGGGCCGATCGCCTGCGCCATCGCGTCGAGATCGTGCGTGAAGCGCCGCAGAGGGATCGGGCGCGGGGTCGCACCGGCCGCCTGCACGACCATCTGGTAGATGACGAAGGCCTGCTCGGCCATCACGGCCTCGTCGCCGGGGCGGAGGAACGCGCGCACCAGGAGCTCGATGATGTCGTTCGAGCCGTTCCCGAGGATGACCGCGTCGGCCGCGACGGCGTGCCGCGCCGCGAGCGCGCGCCGCAGGTAGAAGCCACTGCCGTCGGGGTAGCGGTGCAGCGAGCCCAGCGCGTCGCCGATCGCCGCGAGCGCACGCGGCGACGGGCCGAAGGGGTTCTCGTTCGACGCGAGCTTGATCGAGCCGCTGATCCCGTACTCCCGCTCCAGCTCCTCGATCGGCATGCCGGGCGGATAGGCAGCGAGGCGGCGTACCCAGTCGGGGACCAGCTCACCGAGGTCGATCGGCTCGTTCAGATGCTCGGGCTTTCGTGTATCGCGCGCGTTCTCGGTCATGGCGCCTCCGCTCGCGTCCTGCTCGTCGGCGTTCTCATCGTCGCTCAACGTCCCGCCGGATACGACCCCAGGACGCGCATCATGGTCGTGAGCGGCGCCATACGCGAGAGGGCCCGGCGTACGCGCGCGTCGCTGCGGTGGCCGCGCAGATCGAGGAAGAAGACGTACTCCCACGGTCGGCCGCGAAGCGGCCGCGACTCGATCTTGTGCAGGCTCACACCCTCGCGCGCCAGGGGCTGCAGGAGCTTCGCCAGCACGCCGACCTCGTCCTTCACCGTGCACACGACCGACGTCTTGTCGTCACCCGAGGGCACCGACGCGTCGCTCGTGCCGAGCACGAAGAAGCGGGTCACGTTGGCGGGGGCGTCGTGCACGTCGGCGACGAGGATCGGCAGCTCGTAGCGCTCGGCCGCCATGCGGCTCGAAATGGCCGCGACCGCGGGGTCTCCGGCAGCGATCTCCGCCGCGCGGCTGGTGCTCGCGGTCTCCTCGAGCGTCGCCTGCGGCAGGTGGGTCGCGAGCCAGCGGCGGCACTGGGCCAGGCCCTGCGGGTGCGACAGCACGCGGCGCACCGATGCCAGGTCGGCGGCGCGGCCGACCAGGTTCTGCCGCACGTCGAGCATGACCTCGGCACTGATCTGCAGCGGCGAGTCGACGAGAAGATCGAGCGTCGACGTAACCGCGCCTTCCGTGGAGTTCTCCACGGGGACGACGCCGAAATCGGCGCGGCGGTGCTCGACCTCGGCGAACACCTGCGGGATCGACTCGACCGGCGTGAGCCGCGGGCCACCGCCGAACTGATCGCGCGCGGCGGCGTGCGTGAAGGTGCCTTCCGGCCCGAGGTAGGCGACCGTGAGCTGCGCCTCGAGCGCGCGCGACGCCGAGATGATCTCGCGGAACACGGCGCGGATCGCGTCGTCGGAGAGCGGCCCGCCGTTCAAGCTCCGCAGCCGGTCGAAGATGCGTTTCTCGCGGCTCGGCACCCAGAAGCCGTTCGCGCCGCCGGCGCCGTGCTTGGCCTTGCGCTGGCCGATCCGCTGCGCTGCGCGCGCCCGCTGATTCAGGAGCCGCAAGATGCGCTCGTCGATGCGGTCGATCTTGGCGCGCTCCTGATCGACCTCGCGATCCATCGTCTTCACGGACCCGGTACCCGCGGTGCTCGGAACCCAGTAGAGCTAGCCCAGGCCTTCCCGCATTGCAACGCGGCGACGCGTCGGAGCGCGGTGCTCCCGGACGCGCGCACTACTCGACGTAGCGGCCGATGCGGCGATACTTCTCGTACCGCCGCGCCAGGAGCGACGGCAGCGATTGCGCCTTCAGCTCCGCCAGGTGGCGCGCGATGCTGCGCTCCAACTCCTCGCCGGCGCGGCGCGGATTGCGGTGCGCGCCGCCGACCGGCTCGGCGACGACCTCGTCGATCACGCCGAACCGGTAGAGATCGCGAGCGGTGAGCCGCAACGCCTCCGCGGCGCGCGCGACGTTCTCCGGCCCGCGATCACGATAGAGGATCGCCGAGCACCCCTCGGGCGAGATCACCGAGTAGCAGGAGTACTCCTGCATCAGCAGGCGGTCGGCGAGGCCGAGGGCGAGGGCGCCGCCGCTTCCGCCCTCGCCGATGACGACGCTCACGATCGGCACGCGCAGGAGCGCCATCGTGCGCAGCGTGTGGGCGATCGCCTCGGCGAGGCCGCGCTGCTCCGCCGCGACACCGGTCCGCGCCCCCTGGGTGTCGATGAAGGTCAGGATCGGCATGCGCAAGCGCTCCGCCAGTCGGAAGAGGCGCAGCGCCTTCCGGTAGCCTTCGGGGCTCGCCATGCCGAAGTTGCGGCGCTGGCGCTCGTCGGTCGAGTGGCCGCGCTGGTGGCCGACGACGACGAGCGGCTCGCCGCGGTACGTCGCCAGCCCGCCGACGATCGCGGCGTCGTCGCCGAACGAGCGGTCGCCGCGCAGCTCGAAGAAGTCGCCGCAGAGCCGCGACACGTAGTCGATTGTCTGCGGGCGATCGATGTGGCGGGCGAGCTGCACGCGCTGCCACGCGGTCAGGGTGTCGTAGAGCGTGCCCTCGAGCTTCCGCCGCTCGCCCTCGAGGCGGCGCAGCTCACGGGTCTCGGCGGCGCTGCGCTCGCGCGCACGTCGCAGCGCCTCGATCTGCGCGTCTAGCGCGGCGAGGGGTAGCTCGAAATCGAGATAGGTGACGGCCACGGTCGTTCCAACCATCCCTCGGCGCGCGCGACGAGCGCGTCGCGCTCCTGCTCCGGATGAAACCATTCGATCGCGCGCTCCGCGCCGAACCACGTGCGCTGGCGCTTGGCGAGCCGGCGCGTCGCCCGGACGAACGCCCCGCGCGCCGCCGCGAGGTCGGCGGCTCCGGCCGCACGCTGCGCGCTGAGGTGCGCCCCCATCTCGCGGTAGCCGACGCTCTGCATCGACGGCAGCTCCGCACCGAAGCCGCGGGCCCACAGGGCCGCGATCTCGTCGAGGAGCCCCGCGGCGAGCATCGCATCGCAGCGTGCCTCGATGCGCGCGGCCAGCTCGTCGGCCGGGCGGTGGCAGCCGAGGACGAGCGCGTCGAGCTCGCCGCCCGGAAAGCGGTGCTCGCCCTGCCAGGCGCTGATCGGCCGGCCGGTGAGCGCCTCGACTTCGAGCGCGCGCACGACGCGCAGCAGGTCGTTCGGGTGCAGACGCGCCGCCGCATCGGGATCGACGCGCGCGAGCCGCCGATGCAGCGCCCCCGGCTCGCGCTCCTCGAGCGCGTGCAGGCGGGCGCGCAGCTCCGGGGCGCGCGGCGGCGCGGGAAAAAGCCCGCGCAGCAGCGCACGCAGGTAGAGGCCGGTGCCGCCGCAGACGATCACCGGCCGACCGCGACTCGCAATGTCGTCGATCGCGGCGAGCGCAGCCCGACGGAAGCGCGCGGCATCGAAGATCTCGTCGGGCTCGGCGACGTCGACCATGTGGTGGCCCACGCGCGCGCGCTCCGCCGCGCTCGGCTTGGCGGTGCCGATGTCGAGGTAGCGGTACACCTGGCGCGAGTCGGCGCCGACGATCTCGGCGCCCAACCGCTCGGCGAGCGCGAGCGCGACCTCCGTCTTGCCGCTCGCCGTCGGCCCGACGAGCGCGAGCACGCGCCGGGTCATCGTCCGAACATCCGCTCGAGCTGTCCGCGCGTGAACTCCACGGACACCGGCCGTCCGTGCGGACAATTGCTGCCGTACGTCAGGCCGTCGAGCGCCTCGAGCAGCGCCGCGACCTCTGCCGGACCGAGCGCCCGGCCGACCCGCACGACGCTGTGACAGGCGATACGTCCGAGGATGTCCTCGGCAGCCTCGTCCGCCGAGAGATGCGAGCCGTGCGCCGCGAGGCTGTCGGCGAGATCCTCGAGGAGAAGCGCGGGGTCATCGTCACCGAGGAGCGCGGGTACCGCACGGACGAGGAACGCCGTCTCGCCGAACGCCTCGACCTCGAAGCCGAGCGCCTCGAGACGGGCCTGCGCCTCGCGCACGGCCTCCGCCCGGCCGGGATCGAGATCGACCGAGACCGGCAAAAGCAGCGGCTGGCGCTCGATCGCGCCGCCCCGATACTCGGCACGCAAGCGCTCGAAGGCCACCCGCTCGTGCGCCGCGTGTTGATCGATGAGCACCAGGCGGTCGGCTCCCTCGCAAAGGATATAGCCGCGGAAGACCTGCCCGACAAACCTGAGACAGGCGAATCCCGCGCGTTCGACGAGCCCGGGGCCCGTGGCCGGCGGCGTGTTCGGCACCTCGGCAGCCGCGACTGCTGCGTCGAGCCCGGCGCGATCGGTCGGGGCGAAGAACGAGCGCGGACGCGCCGGCGCCGCACCGGCGAGCGCGACGAGCGTCCCGTCCGCATCGGCGCGCGCCGCGTAGCGCTGCAGCGCCTCGGCGACCGAGCTCGTGTCCGTCGCCGATCCGCCGGCCGCCGCCAGCCCGCGGCGGACGGCGGTCACGACGCTGTCGTGCACCACGCGCGCGAGCCGGAAGCGCACCTCGTGCTTCGCCGGGTGCACGTTTACGTCGACGTCACCGGGCGGCACGTCGAGGGCGACGATCGCGCCCGGCCAGCGGCCGCGCGGCACGAGGCTCGCGTACCCTTCGACGATCGCGTGGGTCAGCGCGCGGTCGCGGATCGCTCGGCCGTTCACGTACGCGTACAGGTAGCGCCCGCTCGCGAACGAGAGCTGCGGCGAGAGCAGGAACCCACGGACGCTGATCCCGAGGCGCTCCTCCGCGATGCTCCGCCCGCCGCGCACCCGGTCGCGGCCGAGGATCTGCCGCGCACGCTCCTCGAGGCCGGCGACGGGCGGGTGGCTCGCAATCTCCCTCCCCTGGTGCAGCAGGCGGAAGTGGATGCCGGGCGCCGCCAGGCTCTCGCGGGTGACGAGCTCGACGACGTGGCCGAGCTCCGTCGCGACGCTCTTCAGGAACTTGCGCCGCGCCGGCACCGGCGCGAACAGGTCGCGTACCGTCACCGTCGTCCCCTCGGGCGCCCCCGCGGCACGGACGTCGGCGACGACACCGCCGGCCGTCCGCACGACGACACCGCTCGTCTCCCCGCGCGCACGGCTCGTGAGCTCGACCGTCGCCACCGACGCGATGCTCGGCAGCGCCTCACCGCGGAAGCCGTAGGTCGCGATGCGGGTCAGGTCGTCGGCGTCGCGGATCTTGCTGGTCGCGTGACGGGTGAAGGCGAGCGCGGCGTCGTCGGCGTGCATGCCCTCGCCGTCGTCGCTCACGCGGATCGTCCGCATGCCGCCGTCCTCGAGCTCGACGACGATGCGCCGCGCCCTGGCGTCGAGCGCGTTCTCGATCAGCTCCTTCACCACCGATGCCGGACGCTCGATCACCTCGCCGGCGGCGATCTGGATCGCGACGCTCTCCGGCAGCACGTGGATGCGTCCCGCGGCCCCGGTCGTGGCTTCCGGCTCAGAGAACGTAGCGCGCCTCCTTCTTGGCGACCCAGCGCTGCACCTCGGCGCGGCGCGCCTCGGCGCCGGGCCGGCCGGCGAGACCGTACGCCAGCTGCTTGCCCTCCTCCAGCCCCGGCTGGTCGAGCGGGTTCACCGCGAGCAGCGCGGCGAGGAAGACGGCCTCGCTCTCGAGCAGGGTCAGGAGCTGCCCGAGCGCGAAGCCGTGCAGATGCGGGCAGACGATCGTCGCGCTCGGGCGGCCCGCCTTTGCGAGCGCCAGCTCCGTCGCTTGCTGCTCCATGTTGACCAGCGCACCGAGCGCGATGCCGCCCAGATAGCCGACCGACTCGAGATCCTCGTACGACGTCGGTACCGTGAGATCGGGTCCGTGGTCCTCGAGGCGGACGAACACGATCGTCTTGTCGTTCGGCCCCTCGACCCAGAGCTGTAGCTGGGCATGCTGGTCCGACGGCCCGAGCGCCGCGATCGGCGTCAGGCCCCGGTGGACAACCGCACCGTCGAGATCGTGAGCCTTGCCGAGCGTCTCCGCCCAGAGCTGGCAGAACCACGGCCCGAGCGCGGCGAGCGGCTGCGCGTACGGCATCAGCACGACCACGCGCCGCCCCTTCTGCTCGGCGAGGTGCAGTGCGCCGGCATGCAGCAACGCCGGGTTCTTCCACGGATCGGCCTCGCGGCAGCGCGCATCCATGTCGGCCGCGCCGGCGAGGATCTCCGCGACGTCGATGCCGGCGCACGCGGCGGGAAAGAGGCTCACCGCGCTCAGCACCGAGAAGCGCCCCGCGACGTCGGCGGGGAACGCAAGCGAGCGGAAGCCCTCGTCGTTGACGATCTGGCGCAGCGTCCCGCGGGTCGCGTCGGTCGTCACCACCACGTGGCGCGCGTACTCGACCGCGCCGAGCTCGCGCAGCAGCACGTCGCGCACGATCAGGAACTGGCTCATCGTCTCCGGCGTGTCGCCCGACTTGCTGATCACGTTGAAGAGCGTCCGCTTGGGGTCGCGGCCCGCGAGCAGCGACTGGAACGCTGCCGGATCGACCGTGTCCGCGACGTGCACCCGCATCTCCCCGTCGGCACTCGCCCGCCGCGCATGATCCGCCGGCCGGAGCGCCTGGTAGAGCACCCGCGTCCCGAGCGCCGAGCCGCCGATGCCGATGACGACGAGATCGTCGAACTCCCCCCGCACCTCGTCGGCCAGCGCCATCGTCCGCGCCAGCTCCGCCTTGGCGAACGGCAGCTCCGCAAGGGCCAACATCCCCCCTCGCCGCTGCCGATCGACGGCCGCCAGCACGTCCCCGAGCCGCGGCAGCAACGCCGCAATCTCCGCCTCTTCGATTCCCCCGTCGACCGCGTGCCCGAGGAGCGCGTTCAGGTCCACCCGCACGCGCTCCCCCTCGCGCCACTTCTTCTGCCGATACCCAGCCGCCATTCCCCGCCGCCCTTAACACTTTGAGCCAAAAGGCGCACGGCCAGGAAAAGGGCAGTCCAAAAGGGATTCTAAGGGTGGCGTCCGAGAGCGCGGCGAGGCGAAGCCGAGCCAGCGTCAGCCAAGGCCCGATCGGCGAGGACCCCTTGAACCGAAGCGAGGCGGAAGCCGAGCCAGGGAGCCACCCGCATTCACTGCGGGTGGCGACGTCCATCGCGCGCCCTCAGGCGCGCCGGGACGAAATGGAAGGAGGGGCGGCGGGAGGGCGCGGGGTTGGGTCAGACCCCGGGAGAGCGCCCTCCCGCCGTTTCACAGCACGTGCGCCAACGCGGGGGTGGTGAGCGATCGGTTGGAGTGCGGGACTCGCGTGCGTCATGAGTGGAGTCAAGTGACGCCCGGTCGCTCGGTGACGTTGTCGTACGCGAGAGTGCGAATCAGCCAAAACCATGCCAGCAAATCGGCGCTCGGAGGCTCATTGGGCACCTTGCGCGGCTCGCAGGCGTGCGCGAAGCGCCACGGCGCCGACAGCCGCGCACGATCGACATGTGTCACGCTATGGCAGCGTTCGCCGTTCATGGTAGACGTGCCGCTGTGCGTTATCTGGACAAGATCGTCGGACGTGAGCAACTCACCGCGCTCGTCGCCGACGCGCATCGCGCGGGGCGCCGCGTCGTATTCACCAACGGCTGCTTCGATCTCCTGCACGTCGGTCACGTCCGCTATCTCGCCGCGGCGCGTGATGCCGGCGACCTCCTGGTCGTCGGCCTGAACGACGATGCCTCCGTGCGCCGGCTGAAAGGGCCATCGCGTCCCCTCGTCGCCGAGCAGGCGCGCGCCGAGGTCATCGCAGCGCTCGCAGCCGTCGACTACGCGACGCTGTTCGGCGAGGACACCCCGTACGCGTTGATCGCCGCCGTGCAACCTGACGTGCTGGTGAAGGGCGCCGATTGGGCCGCCGACCAGGTCGTCGGACGGGACGTGGTCGAAGCGCGCGGCGGGCGCGTCATCTTGATACCGGTCGTCGAGGGTTTCTCCACGACCACCCTCGTCGAGCGCCTGCGCAAATCCTGATGCAGACGACACCGCCGACCGGCGGTTCGCCTCCTTCTCCGGGGTGTGCTAGGAATTCACGGTTCAGCGAAAGGGGTCAGGATGGCTCGTACCTGTGACATCTGCGGCAAGGGACCGTCGACGGGCAACACCGTCAGCCACGCCAACAACCGGACACGGCGCCGCTGGAAGCCGAACCTGCAACGCGTCCGCGCCAAGGTCGGCGCCGGCGTGAAGCACATCCTCGCCTGCACCCGCTGCATCCGCAGCGGCAAGGTCGCCAAAGCCGCTTAGCGCTGAGGAGCCATCCGGATTCACTCCGGGTGGCGACGCCCATCGCGAGCGGAGCGAGCGGGGGCGGAATCAATGGCCACCGCGTCGATCTCGACGCGTGCCTCGCGCGGCAGCGCGGCCACCTGCACCGTCGAGCGCGCCGGGCTCGGCGCCGGGAAGAACTCGGCGTACACCTGGTTCACGACGGGGAAGTCGGCCAGGTTCGTGAGGTAGACCGTCGTCCGCACGACCCCGTCGAGGCCGAGGCCGGCGGCAGCGAGCACCGCGCGCAGGTTCTCGAGCACGCGCCGCGTCTCGTCCGCGACCGTGCCGCTCACGAGCACGCCGCTCTCCGGATCGAGCGGAATCTGCCCGGAGCAGAAGAGGAAGCCGCCCGCGAGGACGGCCTGTGAGTACGGGCCGATGGCGCGCGGCGCCTGATCGGTCGCGATGATCACATGCTCGTCGCGTTCGCCGCTCACACCCGCACCCGCGAGACCTTCATCACGCCCTTCACCTTGCCGAGCCCGCGCATCACCCGGTTCAGGCCGTCGACGCTGTCGACCATGATCTCGAAGGTATTGAGGGCGCGCTTGTCGGAGCCGGTACGCACCTGGGCGCTCGAGATGTTGACGCCCGCCGACGCGATCGACCGGCTCATGGCGGCGAGGAGGCCCGGCGAGTCGATGCCGACCACCTCGATCGTGACCGGCCGGAACTGCCCGGGCGCCTCGTCCCACTCCACCTCGACGCGTCGCTGCGGATCGCTCTCCATGACGCGCAGGCAATCCATGCCGTGCACGGTAACGCCGCGGCCACGCGTGATGAAGCCGACGATGCGCTCACCGGGCAGCGGGTTGCAGCAGCGGCCGAAGCGCACCATGACATCCTCGACGCCGCTCACCCGCACGCCGCCCTTGGTCTGCCGGCTGACGAGTCGGAAGAGCTTCTGCAGCGCGCCCTCGCCCTTCTCGCGCCGCTCCTCGAGCTCCTGCGGCGGGACGAGCTTGGCGATGAGGTTGTGCGTCGGCACGCGACCGTAGCCGATCGCGGCGATCAGCGACTCCTCGTCCTTGAAGCCGAGATCCTTCACCGCGGCGGCGAGCTCGCCGCTCTTGCGCAACTTGCCAAGCTCCAGCCGGTAGCGTCCGAGGTCGCGTTCGAGGATCTCGGCGCCGACCTCGAGGCTGCGCCGACGCTGCTGCGTCTTGATCCAGCTCCGGATGCGCTCCTTCGCGCGGCTCGTCTTGACGAGCTTCAGCCAGTCCTTGCTCGGCGTCTGGCGCGTCGTGGTGATGATCTCGACGGTATCGCCGCTCTGCATCTGGTATTTGAGCGGCACGAGCTTGCCGTTCACGCGCGCGCCGGCGCAGTGCTCGCCGACCTGGGAGTGGATGCGATACGCGAAGTCGATCACGCTCGCGCCCTGCGGGAAGTTGAAGAGGTCGCCCTTCGGGGTGAACGCGAAGACCTCCTCGGTGAAGAGGTCCTCCTTCACCGAGCGCATGAACTCCTGCGGGTCCTCGAGATGCTGCTGCCACTCGAGGATCTGCCGCAGCCACGCGAAGCGCTGTGTTTCCTCGGGGCCGCCGGCGTCGGTCTGGCCCTTGTAGCGCCAGTGCGCGGCGATGCCGGCCTCGGCGACCCGGTGCATCTCGGGCGTCCGGATCTGCACCTCCATGCGCTCGCCGTACGGGCCGATCACCGTGGTGTGCAACGACTGGTACATGTTGGCCTTCGGCATCGCGACGTAGTCGCGGAAGCGGCCGGGGATCGGCTTCCAGTGCTGGTGCACGATGCCGAGCCCCTCGTAACATTCGCGCGGCGAGTCGACGAGGATGCGGAAGGCGACCAGGTCGTAGATCTGGTCGTAGAGCAGGTTCTGGCTCTGCATCTTCTGGTAGATGGAGTAGAAGTGCTTCGGCCGCCCGGTGACGGTGGCCTCGAGTCCGGCCTCCTCCAGCCGCTTCGTCAGGAGCGCGATGACGCTCTTGATGTAGTCCTCGCGCTCGGTCTTCTTCTTCGCGACGTTGCGCTTCAGCTGGTAGTAGACCTCGGGGTGCAGATAGCGCAGCGACGCGTCCTCGAGCTCGCTCTTGATCGCGTAGATGCCGAGGCGGTGCGCGAGCGGCGCGTAGATGTCGAGCGTCTCCTGCGAGATCTCGGACTGGCGCTCGGGCGGCAGGTGCGAGAGCGTCCGCATGTTGTGCGTGCGGTCGGCGAGCTTGATGAGGATGACGCGGATGTCGCGCGCCATCGCGATGATCATCTTGCGGAAGTTCTCGGCCTGGCGCTCGGCCCGGCTGCTGAAATGGATCTGGCCGATCTTGGTGACGCCGTCGACGAGCGTCGCGATCTCGCCGCCGAAGATGCTCTGTACCTGCTCGAGCGTGGTGAGCGTGTCCTCGACCGTGTCGTGCAGGAGCCCGGTTGCGACGCTCGGCACGTCGAGGCGGAGGTCGGCGATGATACCCGCGACCTCGAGCGGGTGGACGAGATACGGCTCGCCCGACTTGCGCTTCTGGCCGCGGTGCACGTCGGCGGAGAAGTCGTACGCGCGCTGCAGGGTGACGATGTCGGCCCCGGGGTTGTAGTCGCGGACCTTGGCGATCAGGTCGTGCAGGTTCACGGCACGCCCTCGACGACGATGCGCGCGACCTTGGCGCGCTCGGCGGCGACGATCGCCTCGAGGCGCGCCGAGGTCTCGGCGACGTCGCGGTTGACGAGCCAGTAGTCGTACTCGAGCAGTGCCTGCGCCTCCTCGCGCGCCCGCGTGAGCCGGCGGACGACGGTGGCGTCGTCCTCGGTGCGGCGCGCGCGCAGGCGCCGCTCGAGCTCGTCCCAGGAGGGCGGGAAGATCATCACCGCCACGGCCGCCTCACGGTAGCTGCGCTTGAGATGGCGCGCGCCCTGGACGTCGATGTCGAGCAGCATGTCGCGGCCTTCTGCCACGGCGTCGTCGAGCGGCCGGCGGATCGTGCCGTAGAACGCCCCGTGGACCTCCGCCCACTCGGCGAACTCGTGCGCGTCGCGCCGGCGCACGAACTCGGCAGGATCGACGAAGTGGTATTCCTGCCCCTCCTGCTCGTTCGGGCGCGGCGCCCGCGTCGTACACGAGATCGACGGGGTGAGGCCGGGGACGCGCTCCAGCAGGGTCGTGACGAGCGTGCTCTTCCCGGCCCCCGACGGCCCGGAGACGATGAAGATGATTCCGTGACGCTCGAACGCGAAATCGGCACGCATGGATGATTCTAGAGAATCACTCGACGTTCTGCACCTGCTCCTTGAGGCGCTCGACCTCGCCCTTCGCCTCCACCACGAGCTTGGTGACCGCGAGGTTGTTGACCTTGGAGCCTATGGTGTTGATCTCCCGATGCGTCTCCTGGAGCAGGAACTCGATCTGCTTTCCCGCGGGCTCGCGTCCCGAGAGCATGCCGCGCAGCGCCGACAGATGGCTCACCATGCGGACCATTTCCTCGGTGACGTCGCCACGGTCGGCGACGAGCGCCGCCTCCTGGGCGACGCGCGCGAGATCGATCTCGGTGCCCTGCAGAAACCGCTGCATGCGCTCCGCGAGCTTCGCCTGCACCTCGCGTACGGTCGCGACCGCGTGCTTGCGGATGGCGCGCTCGATCGCGCCCAGGCGCTCGATGCGGGCGCGCATATCCTTCTGTAGATTCGCGCCCTCCCGCCGGCGCTCGCGCTCGAAGCGCGCCAGCGCCTGGCGCAGCGCGCGCGTCGCACCGGGGAACTCCGGATGGACGTCGGCCGACACCTCGATCGTCTGGAAGATGTCCGGCGTGCGAAACAGGGCCGGATCGAGCGCGCCCGTGAGATGCAGCTCGTGGGTCAGCCGCCGCCAGGCCGCGGCATACTCACGCGCGGCGCGCATGTTCAGCACGACGCGCGAGCGGGCGATGGGCGGCGCGCTCCGGCTCACGTGCACCTCGACCCGCCCGCGCGCGACCTGCGCGCGTACCGTCTCGCGGCACGCGGCCTCCCACGCGCCGTACTCGCGCGGCGCCGTCACCCGTACGTCGAGGAAGCGCTGGTTCACCGAGCGCACCTCGACCGTGACCCGACCCGATGGGATCGCCGCCGTGGCGCTGCCGAAGCCGGTCATCGAGCGCAGGCCGCCACGCGCCATGTCAGGACCGCTCGCTGAGCGCGCGCGTCAGCTCGCGCGCGTTCACCGTCGCCGTGCCGATCTTCCCGACGACGACGCTCGCGGCGTGGTTCGCGAGGATCGCCGCCTCCTCGAAGCTGCCCCCCGCCGCCAGGGCCAGGGCGCAGGTCGCAAGCACGGTGTCGCCGGCGCCGGTCACGTCGTAGACCTCCTGGGCCGCGGTCGGGAAATGGCGCGCCCGCGCGCCCGCCTTGAAGAGCGTCATCCCCTCCTCCCCGCGCGAGATTAGGATCGAGTCGGCCTGCCAGCGCTCGAGCAGGATGCGGCCGGCTTCGATCAGGCTGGCGCGGTCGTTGATCTCGAGGCCCGCCGCGACGCTCGCCTCCAGCAGATTCGGTTTCACCAAGCTCGCTCCCCGGTAGTGGTGGAAGTTCGGACGCTTCGGGTCGATGACGTACGCGAAGCCGTGACGTGCGCGCAAGCGCGCCAGGGTGGCGAGCAGCTCCGGCGTGACGACGCCCTTGCCGTAGTCGGAGACGACGATGACCGCGTAGCGCCGGGCGTGCGTCTCGATCCAGCCGCGCAGACGCTGCAGCAGACGCCGCGGGGCGGCGCCATGGTCAGCATCGTGGTCGAAGCGTACGACCTGCTGCTGGTGGGCGACGACGCGCGTTTTCGAGGTGGTCGCGACCGCCGAGCTGGCGATCAGGCCGGCGAGACCGCCGCCTGCTGCCTCGAGTGCGGCGGTCAGCGCACGGCCCGCCGCGTCGCGGCCGACGAAGCCGCACGCGTCGGCGCGTCCGCCGAGCGCCACGAGATTGGTCACGACATTGCCGGCGCCGCCGGGCCGCGATTCGCGCCGGCGCACCCGCACGATCGGCACCGGCGCCTCGGGCGAGATGCGACTCACGTCGCCCCAGACGAACTCGTCGAGCATGAGGTCGCCGATCACCAGCGCACGGGTGCCGCGGAATCGGCGCACGAGGCGCCCGAGCCGCCCGCTCGCGGGCGTCATGCGGCGGCACCCCTCGCCGGAACGAGCTCGCGATAGACGGCGCGCGTCCCCCGCGCCATCGCGCCGAGCGTGAAGCGCTCCGCCACCCGGCGCCGTCCGGCCTCGCCGAGGGCACGGCGCGCCAGTGGATCGAGCGCGAGACGGCGAATCGCCTCCGCCAGCGCTCGCGGGTCGCCGCTCGGGACCAGCGTCCCGGCGTCGCCCACGGCCTCGGGAAGGCCGCCCACCCGGCTCGCGATCACCGGACGTCCGGCCGCCATTGCTTCCAGGGCGGCGACGCCGAGCCCCTCGTGCCGCGACGGCATCACGACGACGTCGACGGCGGCGAGCAGCGCCGCCACGTCCTCCACCTGGCCGAGAAAACGCACCCGCTCGCCGAGGCCGAGCGCGTCTCGCCGCGCCGCGAGCGCCGGCGCGAGCGACCCCGACCCGGCACAGAGCACGCGCAGGCGCAGGTCGCCGAGGCTCGCGACGGCCTCCAGCAGCACGTCGTGGCCTTTGCGCTCCTCGAGCGCACCGACGATCGCAAGCGCGATCTCGTCGTCCGCGAGTCCGAGGCGCCGCCGCTGGGCCGCACTGACGGCCGTGTCGAGCGCGAAGCGCTCCGCATCCACGCCACTCGGCACCACGGCGATGCGTGCGCGCTGCACGCCACTCGCCACCAGCGCCTCCCGTACCCCCTCCGAGATCGCCACCACCGCGTCCGCCCCCCGATCGTAGAGCCAGCGCGCGTAGCCTCCGCCGCGCAACGGGTAGTCCATGCGGCGGGTCACCACGCGTCGCACCCGCGGACGGCGCCCGAGGAAGATGCTCATCGCGTGCGCGCGCGCGGTATGGAAGTGGACAATGTCATAGCGCTGCCGAGCCAGCAAACCCGCGAGGCGCCGGCCCGCGAGCACGTCGAGGTGGTTGCGGATGCGGAGGGGCGCGACGGCGACGCCGAGACCCGCCACGGCGCGCGCCAGCGGTCCGTCCGGATCGGCGGCGAGCGTCTGGCGGTCGCCGAGCGCGGCAAGCTCACGCACGAGGCCGAGGACCTGCGTCTCGCCGCCGGCCATGGCACGCTCCGGATCGACGTGGAGGATCGCAAGGGCGCTGTCAGTCGGTCGGCTCATGTCGCGCCGGCGGTCCCGGCGGCGGGCCGCCGCCGCGGAGCGTGTTCACCGCCTCCCATAGCTTCGCATAGCGCGCGAAGACGTAGAACGCCGCCGATTGCGCGACGTACAGGCCCGCCAGGCCCTGCGTGAACCCCTGGCGCAGGCCGTAGAAGCGGACGAAGCGCCAGAGCGGCCGCAGGATCAGGTCGGCCCACGACGGCTGGCGGCCGCGCAGCAGGAGCTCGCGTGCCGCGACGCCGCTGAAGCCGTTGATCGTCGCCAGGTGATCGGACACGTCGCGGTACGTGTAGTGCAGGAGCGGCCCGCGCAGACGCCGGCTCCGGCCGCGCAGCAGGACCTTCTCGTGCGGGTCGATGCCGCCCCACACGACCTTGTCGCGGCGGAAGAGCCGGAGCCGGTAGTCGGGCCACCAGCCGCCGCGCCGCCACCAGCGGCCGAGATAGTAGACGAGGCGCGGAATGTAGTAGCCGTCCGCGTCGGGCCGGCGCAGCACGGTCTCGATCTCGCGCCGCAGCTCGGGAGACACGCGCTCGTCGGCATCGAGGTTCAGCACCCAGGCGCAGCGCGTCTGCTCGAGCGCAAACGCCTTCTGCTCGACGAACCCCGGCCATGCGCGCTGGTAGATGCGGTCGGTGTACTCGCGGCAGATCTCGACGGTACGGTCGGTCGAGAACGAGTCGACGACAACGATGTCGTCGCACCACTTCACGCTCTCGAGCGCGGCGCGGATGCCCTCCTCCTCGTCGAAGCAGATGATGGTGCACGAGAGCGGCTCGCGCGCCGCCAGCGTGCCCTGGTCGCGGATGGGCGCCGGGCCTGCCGTCGCCGCGGCGGTGCGCGCATCGCCCTCGGGTCGCCGTGGCGCGGTCATCCGCTCCTCCGTGCCGCGACCGCCGCGATTGCGCGCCGGCGCGCGTACTCGGCGTCCTTCCGTCGCCCCAGGCGCTCGATCCCGGCACCGCGGGCTCGCAGCTCGGCCGGCGCGCCCGGGCCGAGGTAGGCGCGCAGGAAGCGGGCCTTCTCCCCGAGCGAGGCGCCGCGGCCGACCGAGCGGTAGACCTGCGCCAGGTTCTTCCGCCGCCGCCGCCACGAGAGCCGCCGGTAGCGCCGCACCCTGTCGAGATCGACGAGCACGAAGGTCGGCGGCGACTCGCTCGGGACGAGCACGTTCGCCGCCCGTAGGTCCTGCGGGTAGAGGCCAGCCGCGTGCAGGCGCCGCAGCCAGTCGGCGAAGGCGACCAGCAGGCGGCGCCGTGCCGTCCCGGCGCGCTCACGCCAGAGCGCATCGAGCGGCGGCCCCGGGACGAAGGCCGTGACGGCGCAGCTCACGAGCGGGATGCCGAGCGAGCAACGCTCGAGGACGGCCATCACCTCCGGCGTCGCGAAACCCGCGGCCGCGAGACGGCTCGCCCCGCGCCACAGACGTGCCGCGCGCGAGCCGAGCGCCAATGTCTCGAGCGCGCGCGCCACCGTGCGGTCCTGGTAACGCTTCACGACGAGCTCGCGGCCCCCGAGCGTCACCGCGACGACCGTCGTGCGGTCGCTCGCCTGCAGTACGCGGCGCGGCTCGCGCGCGAGGAGATCGTCCGCCACCAGGAGCTCGGGCGCGAGCGTCCCGCGCTGCTGGCGCACCACGTAGCGCCCGCCCCTGCCCTGCTCAGCCACGGCGCTTCTCCGCGGCAACGACGCTGCACCAGCGCTCGATCTCGTCGACCGAGCGCTCGATGCTCGCCCCCTCCGCGATGGCGCGCGCGGCCCGGCCGAGGAGGACGCGCCGCTCCGGGTCGAGCGCCCGTTCGAGACACGCGCGCAGCGCCGCGTGATCCGCCGGCCCGTCGACCAGGAGGTCGTCGAGCGGGCCCGTCAGCACCTCGGCCGCGCCGATGTCGCGTGCCGCGACGACGGGCAGCCCCGAGGCCAGCGCCTCGAGCACGACCATGCCGAAGGCGTCGAACATCGACGGCAGCGTGAACGCGTCGGCCGCGGCATACAACCGCTCGACGTCGGCGCGCGGACCGGTGAACACGACGGGTCCGCGCAGCTCGGCGGCCCGGCGACGATAGGCCGCGAGCTGCTGATCGTTGCCGGCCACGACGAGCGCCGCACCCGCCGGCGGCCCCTCGGCCCAGAGCGCCAGGAGATGATCGACGCCCTTGCGCCGGAAGCCGGTCCCGACGCAGAGGACGAGCGGCTGCTCCGAGGGGATGCCGAGCTCGCGTCGCACGGCCGCGCCGTCGTCGGCGCGCCGCCCGGGGTGGAAACGCTCGACGTCGACGCCATAGCGCACGACCGCGACGTCGCCGGGCGGCACCCGTGGGTAGGTCGAGAGGATCTCGTCACGCGTGCGTTCCGACACCGTCAGGATCGCGCGGTAGCCTCCGGGCGCATACTGGCGCCGCTCGATCGCGAGCAGCGCGCGCTGATACGGACGCAGCCAGCGCAGGCGTGCCGCGCCGCCCTCCTCGGCGACCCGGTGCTCGAGGTAGCGACGATGGCAGCCGCCGCTCGCGCGGAAGAGATCGTGGCCGACGGTACGGCCGAAACCGATCACGGCGTCGGCGTCGAGCGCGCGCCAGACACGCGGAGCGCGCAGCGCGAACGACAGGAGCTTGGCGATCTGCCCGACGCGGAGGACGGGCACGCGGTGCAGGCGCACGCCCGCGGGCACCTCGACCCGGCACTCGCCGGCGACGACGCGCACGTCGTGGCCGCGCGCCGCGAGCCGCCGCGACAGCTCGTAGCAGTCGGCCTCGGCACCGCCGAGCCGGTCGTAGCGCTTGTGGACGAGCGCGATCCTCATTCGACGTAGCCGAGCTCGCGCAGGCGGCGCTCGATCGTCTCCTGCTCGGCGTCGCTGAGCGCCGCGACCTCGCCCGCGGCCGTCGCCTCGACGGCGTCGATGCGGGCGCGCAGCGCGTGCACGAGGTCGGGATGCTCGCGCGCCACGTTGCGGCGCTCGCGCGGATCGGCGGCGAGATCGTAGAGCTCGTCGGCGACGTCTGGCGCCTGCGGCGCGGTGATGCACTTCCAGCGCTCCCCACGCCAGCCCGCCCGCCGATCGCGCGGCGAGCCGCGCACCCGGCCGAACGCCTCGATGAACGCCTCGAGCCCGAGGTCGGCGCCGCCGATCGCGGGAAGCAGGCTCGTGCCGTCGAGCCCCGGCGGCACGCCGACCTCCGCGAGGTCGAGCAGCGTCGGCCCGAGATCGACCTGTCGCACCAGCTGCTCGACGACGACGCCGGCGCCGACGCGTCCGGGTGCGACCACGACGAGCGGCACCCGGATCAGCACCTCGTAGACGTCGGTCTCGTGCCCCTCGCGCTTGGCCGTGCGCTTCGCTCCGAGCAGGTCGCGCCAGAGGCGATACCAGCGGTACTCGAGGCTGCTCTCGATGAGGCGCTCGCCGTGGTCGCCGTGCACGACGATTGCCGTGTCCGGCGGCAGCGCCTCGAGCAGCGGCGCGAGGCGCGCGTCGAGCGACGCGAGGGCGCGGTCATAGCGGTTGCGGCCGTAGCGCCGCTGCTTGAACGGCGCCAGCACCTTGCGCGGCGTGTGCAGCTCCCAGAGGTGCAGGAAGAGGAACCACGGCTCGGGGAGCTCGCCGGCGCGCAGGCGCCGCAGCAGCGCGGCGCCCCACGGATCCGAGACGTACGTCGTCGCCGGGCGGCAATGGTACTCGGTGAAGCCACGGTCGAGACCGTTCTCCGGAAGCAGCGGACCGGTCACCTCGGCGATCGTGTGGTAGCCGTCGGCCGCGAGAAGACCCGGCACCGTCGCGACGTCGGGACGCAGCGGCCGGCCGCCGATCGCGCGCACGCCGTGGCGCGGCGAGTAGAGGCCCGTCAACATCGCCGCGACGCACGGGGTCGTCGATGACGCCGAGGCAATCGTCTGCGTGAAGCGCGCCCCCCGCGCGGTGAGCGCGTCGAGCGTCGGGATCGGCACACCGCGCCCACCGAGCGCGTCGGCGCGCATGCAGTCGACCATCAGCACGAGGATGTTGCGCCGGCTCATTCGCCGCCTCCGGGCGCGCGCATGAGGTCGCGAAAGCCGCGCGCCGCGGCGTCGTCGATGCCGTCGAAGCGTCGGCGGCGCTCGATCGTCTTGGCGATCACCCAGGGCAGGCGCCGGCGCGCGGCGTCCCTGCCCCAGCCGCGCGCGGCCGCGTAGCCGCGATACACCCGCAGCCGGTCGGTCATCACGACGCCGGGAAGCGCGAAACGGTTCAGCTGCACGAGGTTCCGGCGGGCGCGTCCCCACGGCGCCGGCGCCGGGCCGCGCCGTGTGCGGTCATGATCGAGGAGCGCGATCGTTCCGTCCCGGTCGGCACCGGCGCTCCAGACGTTCGCCGGGACGAGGTCGCCGGCCACGAAGCCTGCCGCATGCAGCTGTCCGACGCTGCTCCCGAGGCTCGCGAGCAATCGCCGCTTGGCCGCGAGCAGGCGGCGGCGCTCGGACGGCGCCTCGCGGCGGCGCGCGGCGGCGAGCGTCGCGAGCCGCTCGGCGAGCGGGACACCATCGAGCGTGGCAGTCGCGAGCCAGGCGCCGCGCAGAAGCGGGCCGCGCCGCTCGTCTCCCGCCGCCAGCACGCGCGGCACGACGAAACCCGCGGCCGCGAGCTCCACGCCGACCCGCATGGCATGGCGCGCCTTCGACGCGCGGACCATGTCCTTCAGCTGCGTGCGGACCCGATAGCGTCGATAGCGCTTCACGTAGACCGTCTCGCCGTCGAGCAGCACCCGGTGGGTGACGGCGTGCTTCGAGCTGTGCCACGACGTCGGCGCCGCATCGAGGCGCGCGACGAGGTCGAGCCACTGCCGCGCCCGCGCGTGGGGATCCCCGGGCTCGCCCTCGGCGAGCCACACGTGCCACGAGCCGACGCGCACCGCCGCGGTCATCGCCCCTCGAGCGCACCCGCGACGCGCGCCAGGACGCGCGCCGGCGTGATCGTCTGCATGCACTGCCGGCCGATCGGGCAGCGCCGCCGGTAGCACGGCGCGCAGGCGGCACGGCCGGCGAGGATGAGGTGCTCGGAGCCGAAGGGCGCCGAGCGCGCCGGCGCCGTCGCGCCCCAGAGCGAGATGACCGGGGTCCCCGCGGCGGCGGCGAGGTGCATCGGGCCCGAGTCGGGGCCGATCGCGACCCGCGCGCGCGCCAGCACCCCGTATGCCTCGCGCAGCGACGTGCCGCCGCTCAGGTCGAGCGGCTTCGCGCGCGCGAGCGCCCGGCTCTCGGCCGCGATCACGCGCGCATCGCCGCCGCCGACGAGCACGCTGTCGAGCCCCATCGCATCGAGGCCGTCGGCGACGGCGGCGAAACCCTCGGGGAACCACAGCCGGCTCTCCCAGGTCGAGGCGACGAAGAGCGCCGCGAAGGGCCGCGTCACCGGGGCGAGAAGCGTCCCGACCCGCGCCTCCTCCTCGGCGCGCAGCGCGAGCCCGAAGCGCGGCGCCGCGGCCGGCGGCTCCGGCAGCTCGAGCAGCTCCGCGAAACGCTGATACTGCGCGAGCTTCCAGCCGCGCGGCTCGACCGGTGGAATCGCGCGCGTGTTGAAGAGCCAGTTCAGCTCCTTGGCGTTGCGCCGATGGAAGCCGATGCGCACCGGCGCGCCGGTCGCCCGGCTCACCACGCCGCTTTTGAGGTGGCGCTGCAGGTCCAGCACGAGGTCGAAACGGCCGGCGCGGACCTGCCGCAGGAACGCGACGAACGCCCGCGCGCCGCCGCGCCGCTCGAACACCAGCCGCTCGTCGAGCGCCGGGTGGCCCTCCAGAAGCGGCGCCGCCGCGGGCTCCACGGCCCACGCCAGATGCGCGTCGGGATAGCCGGCACGCAGGCGCATCGCGAGCGGCATTGCCCGCACGACGTCACCGATCGCGCCGAAAAGCACGATCAGGATGCGCTCGGCCGGGACGCGCGCCATCACGTCTCCCGCACGCCGAGGCGCGCCCGGAGGTACAGGAGCGCCGCGAGCGCCACGAGCGCGCCGACCGTCACGACCGAGAGCGTCTCGAGATGGAGCGAGAGGCGCTTACCGATCACGCCCCGCACGCTGAGCGTCGTGAGCGCAAACGACAGCGCGACCAGCACGCCGACCCGGCGGCGCTCTCCCGTCGACAGCCCCCACGGTTGCAGCAGCGGGTCGCGCGGCTCGCGCAGATGCGGCGCAACGCCGGTCGTGTGGCCGTCGGGCGGCGGCGGATCGGACACGAACGCCGCGCGCCACAGCACCGTGTAGCCGAGGAGCAGGAAGACGAAGTAGTGCTTCCACGCGAGCGGCGAGAAGAGCACCGAAATCGCCAGCACGGTCGCGAGCTCGGTGACGGCGGCGGGGGTGCGCGGCCTCCGGCCGCCGCGGCGCGCGGCGTACGCGAAGAGCACGGCGATGATCAAGAGGGTCCCATAGACCATCGCCGCCACGACCGGGTCGTCCGACGCCTTGAAGCGCTTCGCGGCCGGCGTCCAGTAGAGCGCGCCATGGCTGTAGAGCCGGTCGATCATCGCGTACACGGACTGATTGCCCTTGCGCACCGGCCAGCCCCCCGCCGCGAGGCGCAGCCAGAATCGCACGTACGCCCACCAGCGGGCCGGGCCGAAGACGAGGATCGGCGCCGCGCTCGCCACGGCACCGCCGACGAGCATGCCCGCAAGGGCGCGCCACCAGCGCTTGCAGAGGAGGTACGGCACGAAGAAGATGGGCAAGACCTTCATCGCCGCCGCGAAGCCGATCGCCGCGCCGCCGCGCCCCTCGCGCCCGCGCGTCAGCCAGCGGCACCCGACCAGGCACCCGAACAGGATGAAGAGGTTGATCTGGAGGCGATCGAAGTTGCCGAGGAGGAACCGCGAGCTCAGCACGAGCGGCCCGAGGAAGGCGCCCGACGCGACGGCGACCCCGTCGACGGAGCGCAGCGCCAGCGGCCGCCCGTGAACCAGCTCCACGACCATGCGCAGCATGGCGGCGACGAGCACCGCGTTGGCCAGCAGCCATGTCCCGCGCGCGAGGTAGACGCTCACCTGCGCGAGCAGGGCGAACGGCACACACACGACCGCGAAGAGCGGCGGCCACGTGTTCACCGCGTCCGGCCCCGCGCCCTCGTAGATGTCGGCCCCGCGCAGGACGCGCGCGCCTGCCTCGATGTAGTGGACGAAATCGCCGTCCTCCTTGATGTTGCGTGCCGCCGACGCCAGGAAGACGATCACCAGGATCGCGATCACCGCGAGCGACCGGGCTCGCTCGTCGCGTCGCAGCAGGTCCCACGCGCGCCGGATCACACGTCGCCCCGGTAGACGCGATGGAAGGCGGCGCGCTCGGCGCGCAACTCGAGCCGCCCCGCCGCCTCGATCTTGGCGAGCGAGCGCCCGAGGCGGCGGAGCGCACGCTCGCGCGCTGCCGTGGAGACGCTGCCGCCGAGCCGCGCGCGGTCGAGGTCGATGACGTGCGCGGCCAGCGTCCCTTCGCTCCGGCTGAGGAGGATGTTGCCGACGTTCAGGTCGGGATGGTGCAGGCCGCGGTCGTGCATCCGGCGCACGGCGTGGGCGACCGCCGCCACGATCGCATCGCGCTCGCCCGCCTGCGGCCGGCGCTCGACCGCCGTGCCGAGGGTCTCCGCGTCGGCGATCTCGCGCGTGACGATCGCGCCCCGATAGCCGCCGAGGGCGCGGTCGACGCGCACCCCGAGCACCTCCGGCACGTCGATGCCCCGGCCGCGCGCGGCGTCGGTCACCTCGAGCTCGACGAGGGGCCGTGGCCGCCAGCCGAAGTACCGGTCGCGCATGAAATGCCGGAGCATGCCGCCGCGCCGGTACCAACGCAGGACGGCACGCGTACCGCCCCCGAGCGCGATCGACCAGGAGGCGCCGCGGCCGCTGCGGGTGAGCGGCTCGCCGTCGACGAACTCGGGGCTGGCACGGAGGAGAATGCGGGTGAGCGACTCGCGCACGTCGTCGCGCACGACGAGGAAGCCGTCGCGCGTGTCCATCGCCGTGAACCCGACCGGCACCGGCCGCGCCGAGGGCGTCACCCGCGCCCGGCCCGCGCGCTCCTCTCGCTCCCACACCTTGGCCGCGACGACCACGTCGCCGTAGGTTTCGAGCGCGGCCAGCACGACCCCCGGCACGCCGCCGCGCCGCCGCCGCCACAGGCGACGCACCAGCGCCGCGGCCGGACGCGCGACGAAATCGCCGGTGCCGACGCGCATCCGCGTTCGCGCCCGCCGCGTTGCGGTGACGTCGAGCCGCGCGATCGCCGTCGTGATGTCGGGCTCGACGACGAGCACGCGTCCCGCGAGCACGCGCACCGGCGCCGTCGAGTCGTCGCCGCACCAGGCGACGACCTCGGTCTCGCCCGCGATCTCGCGGCCGAGAAAGCGATGCCAACGGGCGGCGGCGAAGCGCGCCGGGCCGCTTTCGGCGCGCAGGCCCCCGAGCGCGACGGCCAGCTCGGCGGAGGCTTCTTCGTCCGCACGCAGCACGACGACGACCTCCGCGCCCGAGACCCGGCGCACGAGCGCGGCCGCGGCGGCACGCGCGTCGTCCTCGGTCGTCAGCAACTTGACTCCCGCCGGCAGGGCGCCGCCGAGACCGGGAGCGCGCAGCAGATACCGCGACACCCCCGGGACGGTTGCGAGCGCTGCCGTCGGATCGGCGAGCTCATCGAGCTGCAGGACGGCGAGCGCGAGGGCGCGCATATGGCCCGGCTCACGCCGCGAGGACGCGCTCGACCGCCGCGCGCACCTCGACGACCTCGACGAGCGTCATGCAATCGTCGGTTCCCCGCGGGCAGCGGTTGCCGCCGTGCCGGCCGCACGGCCGGCACGCGAGGTCCTTCTCCACCACCTGCGCGCGCGTTCCGAGCGGTCCGTATCCCTGCGCCGGCACCGTGGCGCAGAAGATCGCCACCTGTGGCACGCCGAGCGCGGACGCGACGTGCATCGGCGCGCTGTCGTTCGTCACCACGACGTCCGCGCGCGCCAGGATCGCCGCCATGACGGCCATGTCGGTCGCGCCGGCGAGGTCGAGCCCCCGGCCGCCCGCCGCGCTGCGCACCTGTGCCGTGATCGGCCGCTCGTCGGCCGCGCCGAGCAGGACGCACGCGAATCCGCCGTCCTCGAGATCGCGCACGAGCGCGCCATAGGCCTCTGCCGGCCAGCGCTTCGTGCGCCACGCCGCCCCCGGACAGACCGCGGCGATCCGCCGGCCGCTCGCGAGCGCGGGCACGAGCATCTCCGTGGCGCGCGCGCGGGTCGCGGCGTCGAGCGCGATCCAGGGCGCGCTCGGCACGTCGTCGGTGCCGCCGAACGGGCGCAGCAGCTCGAGCAGGCGGTCGCGATCATGGCGCCCGACCGGGCGCGGCACCCGCTCCGTGTAGAGCGCCGCGCCCGGCGCGGTCGCGAACCCGACACGGCGCGGGATGCCCGCGGCGCGCAGCGCGAGCGCCGTCCGCATCGACTTGTGCGCCGCGACCGCGACGCTGAAGCGTTCCCGGCGCAACGCCGCCGCGAGCCGCCACAGGCCCGCGACGCCGCGCCCGGCGCCGCGCTTGTCGTCGACGATGACGCGGTCGAGGGCGGGATGCTGCGCGATCAGCGCGCGAGCCCCCGGCGTCACCAGCATCGTGATCTCCGCCGTCGGCAGGCGACGCCGCAATCCGGCGATCAGCGGCGTCGTCAGCACGACGTCGCCGAGGAACCCGCTCTGGACCACCAGAACGCGCTCCGCCGCGACCGGGGAACCGCTCACTCCAGCGTCCGCGCCTCGTCGATCAGCATGACCGGAATGTCGTCGACGATCGGGTACTCGAGCTTGCACGCGTTGCAGACGAGCCCGTTGCCGGCAGCGTTCACGACCACAGGCTGCTTGCACTTCGGACATGCGAGGATCTCGAGCAACTCCTGGCTGACTGCCACTGTTCACCTCCTGCGGTGCCGGGCCGACCGTACGGCGTCGTCTATAATCCACTTGGCGGCGGCGCGAAAGTTGCGCGCGACGTACGCGACGGGCAGGCTCGGGTCCAGCGCGCGGCGCGTGGCGCGTCCGTGGCCGGTGAGCACGAGGATGCCCGGCACTCCGGCGGCGGCTGCGAGCCCGAGATCCACGGCCCCGTCGCCCACACAGTAGCTGCGGCGCAGGTCGAGTGCGAGGTCACGCGCGGCGCGCCGGATCATGCCCGGACGCGGCTTGCGGCACGCGCAGCGCCGCCGCAACGGCGCGCGACCCTCGGTCGGATGGTGCGGGCAGAGATACACGGCGGCGACCGCCGCGCCGAGCCGCCCGAGCCGGCGCACGAGCTCGTCGTTCAGGGCGCGGGCGGTCTGCAGCGTCATGCGGCCGCGCGCGACCGCCGACTGATTGGTCACGATCACGACCGCGAAGCCCGCGCGCGCCAGTCGGCGCATCCCGTCGGCTGCACCGGGCAGGAGCCGGAGGTCGCGCAGGCGCGTGAGATAGTCCACCTCGCGGTTGAGCGTCCCGTCCCGGTCGACAAAGACCGCGGGCCGCCGCCGGACGCTCACGCGCCGAGCCCAGACGCGTGCGCCCCCGTGAGCGGCGCGCCGAGCGTCCCGAGCACCCGATCGAGCAGCTCGGCCGGGCGGTCGATGGTGACGCCGAGACGGAGGGCCACGAGCTTGCCCCGCGCGAACGGGAAGCGCTCGAGCTTGACCAGATCCTTCTCGGTGGTGACCACGAGATCGACGTCTTTCGCCGCGTGCGAGATCTCGTGCCAGTCCCGCGTGTCGTAGGCGTGGTGGTCGGGGTACTCGAGCACGTGCACGAGGTCGGCCTCCCAGTCCCGCAGGGACTCGTAGAGCGGCCGCGGCCGCGCCACGCCCGACAGTGCGAGCACGCGCTGGCCCGCGAGCAGCGCGAGCCCGATCTCCTCCCACTCGCCGAGGCCGACGCGCACGAGCGCCGTCGGCGCCATGCGCGCCCGCACCAGGAGCTGGTCCGAGCGTGTCTGCGGCGCCCGTCCCGTCCCGCCGTCGCGCTCGACCATGACGATCACGTGTGCGCGCGCGAGCGCGCTGAACGGCTCGCGCAGCGGACCCGCCGGCAGGAGGCGGGTGAGGCCGCCGCGCTCGGTCGGATCGATCAGCACCACGTCCACGTCGCGCGCGAGCCGGCGGTGCTGAAACGCATCGTCGCAGAGGAGCAGGCCGCTCGCGAACGTCGCGATGGCAAGCGCGGCGGCGTCCGCCCGATCGCGCCCCGCGACCACCGGCACGCCGCAGGTGCGCGCGAGCATCACCGCCTCGTCACCGGAGCGTGCCACGTCGCTGCGGAGCTCCGCGCCGTCGCCGACGACGTGCGGCTCGGTGACGGAGCCGCCATAGCCGCGGCTCAGGATCGCGACCGGAACGCCGCGGGCGCGCGCCTCCATCGCAAGCCAACGGGTGAGCGGCGTCTTGCCGCTGCCGCCGACGCGTAGATTACCGACGCTCACGGTGCGCGCGCCGGCGGAACGCGTGGTGAAGAGCCCGACACGATACGCGGTGTTCCGCAGCCCGATGCCGCCGCGATAGAGGAGGCTCGCCGGCGCGAGCGCACCGCGCACGACGCGCCATCGCCCGTCCTCGTCCCAGATGCGGCTCGCGAGCCGCGCCCCGCGCGCGCTCACGCCGCCCGGCTCCCAGCCGAGCCGTCGCGCGCCAGCGTGCCGCGAATGACGGCCATCGTCACGGCGAGCGCGCCGTCGCCGGTCGCCACGGCCTCGCGCCCGCGGGCGCCCATCGCACGCGCTGCCGCCGGCGACACGAACCACTCCTCCAGCGCCGCCGCGAGCCCCTCCGCGTCGGGCACGCGCCGTGCCCCGCCGGCCGCGAGGAGGCGCGTCGCCGCGTCGGCGGCGTTCTCGGTGTGCGGCCCGAACGCGACCGCGACACCCGCCGCCGCCGGCTCCAGCACGTTGTGGCCACCGACCGGGGCGAGCGTTCCGCCGACGAACGACGCGAGCGCCCCTGCGTAGAGCGACGCGAGCTCGCCGAGCGTGTCGAGGAGGAGGATCGGCGCCGCCGCCGACCACGCCGCCTTCCCCATCTCTGAGCGGCGCACGAATGCGAGACCGCGGACGCGGAGGAGCGCCGCCACCTCGTCGAACCGCTCGGGCCGGCGCGGCGCGAGCACGAGCCGCGCGTCGGGGGCGACGCGCCGCACGCGCACGAACGCGCCGAGCACCGCATCCTCCTCGCCCGGATGCGTGCTGGCCGCGACGAGCACCGGCGCCGCGCCGGCCCCGAGCGCTGCGAGCGACGGGCCGTCGACCGTCCCCTCCCTGCTCGTGGTCTTCAGGGATCCGGTCACGACGACCCGCGCCGGCGGCGCGCCGAGCGCCACGAGCCGCCGCGCGCTTTCCAGTGATTGCACGCAGAAGACGCGCACCGCGGCGAGCGCCGGCGCGAAGAGCGCCCGCCAGCGCTCGTAGCGCCGGAACGCGCGCTCCGACATCCGCCCGCTCACCATGATGGCGGGGATGCCGCGGGCGGCGGCGGCGCACAGGAAGTTCGGCCAGAGCTCGGTTTCGCTGAAGAGCACGAGACGCGGCGCGACCGCGGCAAGCGCGCGCCGCACGATCCACGGCGCGTCGAGCGGAAACAGCACGAGCGCATCGGCCTCGGGCAAGCGCGCCGCCGCAGCGGTACGCCCGCCGACCGTCATCGTGGAGACCACGAGGCGATGCGAGGGCCACTCGCCCCGCAGGCTCCGCACGATCGGCGCGAGCGCGGTGATCTCGCCGACGGAAGCGCCGTGCACCCAGATCGCCGGGCGGCCGTGCTCGGTCGGCGGCACGCGCCCGAGCCGCTCACGCCAGCCGGTCCGCCATGCCGGGCGCAGCGCCATCAAGACCAGCACCAGCGGCGACAGGCACACCGCGAGCACGACCATCGCGACGTTGTACAGGCGCAGCATGGGCGCCCCGACGGCGGATGGGTACGCAGCGGCGCTCAGTATTGCCAGCGACCCTTGGCGTAGCGGAAGATCTCGGTGACGTCCTCCTGCTCGACGATCGTTCCGGGAACCGCCAGCGCCTCGGCCTGGGTCGCACCCTCCCGCCGGTAGCGCGTCTCACGGTAGTTGATCTTGCCGATCGGATCCTTGCCAGGCTCCTCACGCGCGACGCACGTACGGTCGGCGCCGTAGCCGGTGTACTCGCCGCTCACCCGCCCGTCCTTGGTCTCCCAGGTGATGTGGGCGGTGTTGTAGGTCTCGCGGTCGCGCAACTTCTGCATCCACTCGTCGCAGAACGCCTGGAAGTTGCGCACCTCGGGGCCGCTCAGGATCTCGGCCGCGGCCGCGGCCGGCGACTTCGGCTCGGCAGCCTTCGACTTCCCGCTCTTCTTGGCGGCTGCCTTGGCAGCGGGCTTCGGCGGTGCCGCCGGCTCATCCGCGGCAGCCCCGCTCCATCCACCCATCGCCATCGTCGCCACGACCGCCGCGAGCATCAGCGGCCCGGCCAGCCTCCACCACGTTCGTCGCATGCGCGCACTATATGAAGGTCGCCACGCTGTTTGCAATTCGCGCCCCGGCGCGGCTCACGGCGCCATGCGGCCGTCCAGAGCCACCTCGGCGGCGTCGGTCACGCGGGCGAGCTCCTCCTCGAGCTCGAGACGGATGCGCTCGATCGTCGCGGTGTCGGCGTCGGGCGGCACGGCGATCGTCCGTCCGCCGAGGTACACGACCTGGCTCCCCGGCGCCGGCACGATCAGCCGGTCCCAGCTACCGAGACGGCGCCGCCAGCGCGCGGCGGCACCGACCGGCACGATCACCGCGCCGGTGGCGCGCGCCACCTGCACGACGCCGCTCTTGGCGACCCAGCGCGGTCCGCGCGGCCCGTCGCAGGCGAACGCCAGGTTGGAGCCGCTCCGGTACGCCCGCAGCAACCCCTTCAGCGCCCCGGACCAGCCGCGCGTCGAGGAGCCGCGCACGGTGTCGATCGCGAGCGGCCGCACCGCCCGGCTGATCAGCTCGCCGTCGCGGTGGCGGCTCACCATGATGCAGAAGCGCTGCGCCCAGCGGTTGGCGAAGGTCATGAGGACGAGCCTATCGTGCCAGAACGCGAGGATCACACGGTCGCCACGCTCCCAGCGCGCGAAGAGATCCTCGCCGTGGACGAAGCGCGGCCGGACCGTCGCACGCAGGAGGCGCAGCACGGCCGTGATCAGCAGCGCCGCGAGCGGCACCAGCCGCGCAAGCCAGGCGCGCCGATCCACTCGCGCGCCGCGCGTCGCGCTCAATGCAGCAGACGCTCCGGCTCGTCCGCGGGCTCGTCGTCCTGGAACTGCAGGTCGTAGAGCTTGCGATACTCGCCGCCGAGCGCGAGCAGCTCCTCGTGCGTGCCCTGCTCGAGGATCTGCCCGCGCACCACGACGACGATGCGGTCGGCGCGGCGGATCGTCGAGAGCCGGTGCGCGATCACCAGCGACGTCCGGTTCACCATGAGCCGCTCGATCGCCTGCTGCACGAGCCGCTCCGACTCGGTGTCGAGCGCCGACGTGGCCTCGTCGAGGATCAGGATCGGCGCGTCCTTCAGGAGCGCGCGCGCAATCGCCAGCCGCTGGCGCTGGCCGCCCGACAGGGTGACGCCGAGCTCACCGATGGGCGTGTCGTAGCCTTGCGGCAGCGCGGTGATGAACTCGTGGGCGTTCGCCGCCCGCGCAGCGCTCATCACGTCGTCCATCGACTTGCCGATGTCGCCGTACGCGATGTTGGCGCGCACCGTGTCGTTGAAGAGGAACGTGAACTGGGTCACGAGCGCGATCTGCGCCCGCAGCGAGCGCATCGTGTAGTCGCGCACGTCGACGCCGTCGATCGTGATGCGGCCGCCGGTCACGTCGTAGAAGCGTGGGACCAGGTCGGAGAGGGTGCTCTTGCCGCCGCCGCTCATGCCGACCAGCGCAACCACCTCGCCCGCGTGGATCTCGAGGTTGATGTCGCGCAGCACCGGCTCGGCCCCGTAGGTGAACTCGACGTGCTCGAACACGATGCCGCGCCGCATGGCGCTCAGCGGCCGCGCGTTCGGCCGGTCCACCACCTCGGGCGCCGTGTCGAGCAGCTCGAAGACGCGCTCCGCACCGGCGACGCCCTGCTGGATCGTCGTGTTGGTCTTGGAGAGCCGCTTGAACGGCTCGTAGAGCAGGAACACGGCGGTAAGGAACGCCAGGAAGGATCCCTGCGTGCGGCCGCCCGCGATCACACTGTTGCCGCCGTACCAGACGACGGCGCCGATGCCGAAGGCGGCCAGCACCTCGAGCGCCGGCGTCGTGAGCGCCTTGATCATGCTCGCCTTCATGTAGAGGCGGTAGAGGCGGCGGTTCTCGGCGGCGAAGCGCTCGCGCTCGTACTCCTCCATGCCGAAAGCCTTCACCACCCGGTTGCCCTGAACGGTCTCCTGCAGAAGCGCCGTCAAGATGCCGAGGGAGCGCTGGCCGCGCTTGCTGAAGCGCCGCAGGCGCTTCGAGAGCCGCAGGATCGGCAGCACCGAGGCGGGAAATACGAGGAAGGCGATCAGCGTCAGGTTGAAGTCCTTGACGAAGGCCACGACGATGAGCGCGATCAGCGACGTCGCGTCGCGCATCACCGAGGCCACCGCGTCGGTGAGCGCGGTGCGGATCAGCGCAACGTCGTTCGTCACCCGCGACAGCGTGTCGCCCGTCTGCGTCCGGTTGAAGAACGACAGCGACAGGCGCTGGATGTGCTGGTTCAGCTCGTCGCGCAGGTCGCAGATGATGCGCTGGCCGACGAGGTCCATCAGGTAGTTCTGCGCGAAGCTGGTGACGCCGCGGAAGAGGAAGATGATCACGATCGCCGCCGGCAGGAGACGCAGCGCCGAGACGCTCTTGGCGGAGAAGATCTGGTCGAAGACGCGCTCGACGAGGAGCGGCAGCAGGCCGGTCGAGGCGCTGAAGAGCAGCATCGAGACGACCGCCGCGACGAACCAGGGCCAGATGTACGGCCGCAGGTAGTGTAGCAGCCGCGCGTACGTCTCACCGGGACGGGGGTTGCGCGACTCGATGCCCGACAGCTGCCTCGCCACGATCGGCACGGGCGGAGTCTCGTGTGCGGGCGCGTTCATGCCAGCATCTCGGCCGCGATCGCCGCGACCTTGCGGGCCGCCCCGCCACCACCGAGCTGGCGGCGCAGGCCGGCGAGCGCGGCCGTCGTGGTGGCGCGCAGGCCGGGATCGTCGAGGAAACGCTCGGCCTCGGCCGTGAGGCGCGCGCCGGTCGCGTCGTCCTGCACCAGCTCCGGCACGATCGCGCGCTCGGCGATGAGGTTCGGCATGCCGATGAAGGGCACCGAGACGAGCCGGCGCGCGAGCGCGTAGGTGAGCGACGCCACCCGGTACACGATCACCATCGGGCGCTCGAGCAGCGCCGTCTCGAGCGTCGCCGTACCGGACGCCACCAACACGAGCTCGCTCGCGTGCACCAGGTCATAGGTGTCCCCCTCCACCACCGTCGCGCAAAGCTTCCGTCCGCGCATGCTACCGGCAACGTCGGCCGCGCTCAACGTATCGGCCAGCGCCAGCACGCATTGCGTATCCCCGCGTGCCACCAGGCGTTCCGCCGCCTCGGCCATGACGGGCAGGTTCAGGTGCATCTCCTTGCGGCGGCTGCCGGGGAGGATCGCGACGAGGCGTTTCGCCGAATCGAGGCCGTGGCGCGCGAGGGTCTCCGCCCGCGGCCGGGTCGGAGCGACCCGGTCGAGCAGCGGGTGGCCGACGAACTCGGCGCGCGTCGCGGTCCCGGCGTAGAGCGGCGCCTCGAACGGGAAGACGACCGCGAGCCGATCGACGCGGCGGGCGATCTTGCGGATGCGGCCGGGCCGCCAGGCCCACACCTGCGGGCTGATGTAGTAGAGCACCGGCACGCCGCAGCGGTGCGCGACGCCGGCGAGCGCGACGTTGAACTCCGCGAAGTCGACCAGCAGCAGAAGATCGGGCGGCTCGGTCTGGAGGAGGCGGCGCATGAGGCGGTAGGCGCGCAGGACGGCGCCGAGGCGCTCACGTGCCTCCAGGAGGCCCATGGTCGCGACGCTCGCGCTGTCGATCAACGTCTCCATCCCCGCGGCCCGCAGGCGCGTGCCGCCGACGCCACGTACCTCGACCCCGGGCACGAGCGAGTGGAGCGCCGTCACCACGTCGGCGGCATGCATGTCGCCGGACGCCTCGCCCGCGACCAACAGCACACGCCGCGGGCGCGTACCCGCGGCCGTTCCCTCGGCGGGACGCATCATCGCAACGTCGTCCCGGGCGCCGACGGATCGGAGGACAGATCCTGCACGCAGCTCGCGGCGATGCGCTCGGCGAGCTCGAGCGCGCGCAGCCCTTCGCGCCCGCCGACCAACGGCGCGGCGCGCGTCGTCACCGAGGCGACGAAGGTCCGGATCTCGTCGCGCAGCGGGTCACCCTCGCCCGCGTCGTACTCGCGTACGACGATCTCCGCGAGGCCGCCAGGCGTGCGAGCCTGCTGGCGGGAGCAGATGCGGACCGTGCGCTGATCGTAGTCGATCGCCACGTAGGCGTCGGGCTGGAAGATGCGCAGCTTGCGTTCCCGCTTCAGCGAGACCCGGCTCGCGGTCACGTTGGCGATGCAGCCGTCGGCGAAACGCAGGCGCGCGTTCGCGATGTCGACGGTCGGGGTGAGGATCGGCACCCCGACGCTCTCGACCGCCACGACCTCGGCGGGGACGAAGCTCTGGATCACGTCGAGGTCGTGGATCATGAGATCGCGGATGACGTCGACGTCGGTGCCGCGGTCGACGAAGGGCGCGAGGCGATGGCACTCGAGGAAGCGCGGCCGCGTGATCACCTCGGCGGCGGCGCGGAGCGCCGGGTTGAAGCGCTCGAGGTGCCCGACCTGCAGCACCCTTCCCGCCCGCTCCGCGGCCTCGACGATCGCCGTGCCCTCGGCGACCGTCGACGCGAGCGGCTTCTCGACCAGGACGTCGATGCCGGCCGCCATGAGATCGAGCGCGACCCGCGCGTGGTCCTGCGTCGGGACGGCGACGCTCGCGCAATCGACCAGGCCGGCGAGCGCCCGGTGGTCGCTGAGCGCGCGGACGCCGAGCGCGGCGGCGACGGCGGCGGCGCGCTCCGGGTCACGATCGACCACCGCGACCAACGTCGCGTCCGGCAACGCCGCGTACTTCTCGGCGTGGAACCTCCCGAGATGACCGACGCCGACGACCGCGGCCCGCAATCGCCCCATCCCGGTAGCCGTAGTGGGTCGCAGCCACGTCGTCAAACGCGGCTGCGCGCAAACGCGGCCGCGCGTGCCGCCCGCGTGCGCGGGCGGACACGCGCACTCCGCTCGTCAGCTCGTCTGGGTGAGGCCGTGCTGCAACGCGTACATCACGAGCGCCACCCGATCACGCACCCCGAGCTTCTGGAAGATGTTCTGCAGGTGCGTCTTCACGGTGCGCTCGCTGATCGTCAGCGCCGCGCTCACTTCCTTGTTCTTCTGCCCCGACGCCACGAGCCGCACGATCTCGAGCTCGCGGTCGGTGAGCCCCGTGTGGCCCCGGCGGGTGGAGCCGCCGCTCGTACCGCTCTGCGCGACCTCGTCGGCGACGGTGCGGCGCATGCGCGGGTCGATCCAGAAGCCGCCGCGGCACACGGTGCGGATGGCCTCGATCAGGGTATTGCGGGCCGAGTCCTTCAGGACGACACCCTTGGCGCCGAGCATCAGGGCGCGGACGTGCTCCTCCTGCTCGTCGCAGGCGGTGAGCACGAGGACGCGCGTGTCGGGGCTGATCCGGACGACCGCCGGCACCGCCTCGAGGCCGTTGCCGGTCGGCATGCGGATGTCGAGGAGGAGGAGATCGGGTTTCAGCTGCCAGACGAGCTCGACGATGTCCTCGGCGCTCTCGACGTCAGCAATGACCTCGATGTCGTCCTCCATCTGCAGAATCGTACGTAGACCATCGCGGAACAACGTGTGGTCGTCGACCAACACGAGGCGCCGCTTCCGGGCAGGTAGCATCATTCGGACCTCCTCGCCGCCGCGCTCTCCGCCGCGCGCGCCGCAAGGGGGACGAGCAACGAGATTTCCGCTCCCTCCCCGGGACGGCTGCGTACGCGCAGATCGCCGCCGAGCGCGACGGCCCGGTCCCGAATGGACCAGGGCGCCGCAGCGGCAGCGAGGAAGCCGTCCGGGTCGGTGAGACCGCGGGCATTCTGGAATCCACGACCGTTGTCGCGGATGACGATGTGGCAATGGGACGGATCGGCGGCCAGCTGGACGACCGCCTCGGTGGCGCGGCCGTGACGGACCGCGTTGCGGAGCGCCTCCCGGACGATCTGTGCCAGCTCGTAGACCGTCGGGGCCGGGAGGCCGGGATCGCTCTGGGGGAGCGCGAGATCGACGCGCAGGTGATCGCGGATCGAGAACTCCGCCGCCAGCTGGTCCAGTGTCGCGCAGAGGTCGTCCGCCTGGCGGCTCGCGCTGCGCAGCACCGTCAGGTAGTGCCGCACCTCACGGTAGCCGCGGTCGACCATCTGGTGCAGCTCCTCCAGTTGGCGCGGGACGCGGCCAGGATCACGATCGACGAGCTTGCGGCAGGCTTCCACGCGCAGGTCGATGCCGGCGAGCGACTGGATGAAGCCGTCGTGCAGGTCGCGGGCGATGCGGGCGCGCTCCTCGAGGACCGCGACCTCCTCCGCCTTCTCCTGCAGGCGGACGGCCTCGAAGCCGGCGGCGGCCTGGCTCACGATGAGGAGCAGGAACTCGAGATCATCGCGGGTGAAGCGGCGCCGGCCCTCGCGGACGAGGATGGCGCGGCCGCGCAGCTCGCGTTGCAACAGGACCGGCGCCGCGAGGAGCGCCTGCGCATGCTCGCCGTCCGGCAGCCGGATCTCGGGGGTCATCGGCTTCCGATGGATGCTGCCGGTGCTGACGTCGTAGCAGAGGGCGCTCGCGCCGGGCTGAAGCGAATTGGCGAGCAGCGCGTCGGTGGGCGCGGCGAAGGAGAGCGGCAGCGGATCGGTCTTGGTGATGCGCAGCCGCACCCGCACCCGTCCGGCGGCACGGGTGACGTCCCAGGTGAAGTAGTTGCCGCTCTCGGGGTCGCGCAGCACCAGCACGCTGCGCGGCGAGTCGAAGTAGTGCAGCACGCGCAGCATCAGGCGGGAGATGCCCCAGCCGGGCGCGCGGTTGCGCTGGAAGGTCGTGGTGAGATCGAGGAGGAAGCCGAGCTTGCGCTTCGAGCGGCGCTCGTGCTCGCCGAGGTAGCCGATCAGGTAGCCGAGGACGATCAGGTAGAGCGGGCGCACCAGATGCGCGCGGTGCACCGCGAAGAGATCCGGATCGAGCAACCGCCCCGCCGCGAAGATGATCCCCGGGTACATCGCCGCCAGGAGGAGCGTGACCGGCGCCGCCACCGCGAATCCCCAGCGCACGCTGACGCTCGAGATCAGGAAGATGTTGAGGAGGAAGAAGGGCGTCGCGCCGCGCTCGGTGAAGAGCGTGATCGCGAGGATCCAGGCGATGTCGGTCGCGGTGGAGAAGTAGCCCATGCGCTCCTGGCTCACGTGCTCGCCACGCACGAGCCAGAAGAGCAGCGCGCTCGACAGGAAGTACGCCGCCAGCACGCAGTAGCCGATCTCGGGCTCGTAGGACGGCTGCTGCGGATCGACGACCGCGATCGCGACGGTCGTCGCAGCCATCAGCACGCGGCAGAAGGCGATGATCTTCTCCGTGTGCGAAACGGCCATCAGCGACGCGCCGCGGCGAGGACGAAGCCTTGGTGGCAGGAGGGGTCTCATACGGGACGCCTACGAAGGCGCATGCTAACTGAGCAACGTGTGTGCCACCACATGGTTCAGCACACGGGAGTTGTCCCGTCACCTTTCATCGCAAAAGCGCACGACCGGGAGATTCGGCACGGTCGACCCACCTATCGTCGGAGTCTACCTCGGCCTTTACGTACGCTCGTACATGGAACACGCGATGTCGGGATGACGAAGAGTGCGTGAAATTCCGCTGTGGGCGCAGTCGCGCGTCGACGTCGATCGCGCGCGCGTGCGCGATGATTCAGAGCGCGACGGCAACGATCGCGATGTCGGCGGCGTCGGCGGCGGCGACCATCGCGGCGCGATCGAGCATGAGCGTGCGCTCGGCCTCGAGCGCGAGGACGCGGCCGCCGACCTCGCGCAGCACGTCGATCGTCGTCGTGCCGACCGCCGGTAGATCGAAGCGCAGGTCCTGCGACGGCTTGCTCGCCTTCACCACCACGACGCCGCCGCGCCCGAGGTCACCGCCGCGGCGGATCGCCTGATCGGTGCCCTCGATGCCCTCCACGGCGAGCACCGTACCCCGCTTCATGACGACGCTCTGCCCGATGTCCCAGCGCCCGATCTCCTTCGCCACCTGGAAGCCGAGCTTGATGTCCTCCCACTCCCGGCTCTTGGGCTCGTGGCGGGTGAGCGTGCCGGCGCGCGGCACGAGGTCGCCGAGGAAGAGCGTCGACTCGACGATCGCGATGCCGTCCTGCTCGAGCTCGGCCGCGATCCCGCGCAGCAGCACGTCGTCCTTGAGCGTCCGCGTCTTCGCGAGAAAGGTGGCGCCGCGGAAGTCCGGCCGGATGTCGGAGAGGTGGCGCGGCTTGCGGATGCCGCCGGCCATCACCGCGCGCTGCACCCCGGCGCGCTTCAGCACGCGGATGATCTTGCCGAGCTCACCGACCCGGACCCAGGTGACCTCGTCGACGACGTCGGCAATCTCCTCCGGCGTCTCCCCGCGGTGCGCGAGCGCGACGACCTCGACGCCCTCGCCGCGCGCCGCCGAGGCGAAGACCAGCGGGAACCGCCCGTTTCCGGCGATGAGCCCGATGCGCTCGGCCATCGCCCTACTCCCCGTCCGCGTCGGAGCCGTCGCCCGCGTCGCGCCGCGCCGCCGGGGTCACGCCGCGGGTCGACTCGGCGAGGAAGGCGAGCATCAGCTCGACGTCGGGGTTGCCGCCGAGCTCGGCGCCGGCGCGAGCCCGCGCGTCGGCGAACGGCAGCTTCGAGGCGAAGAGCAGGCGGTAGGCGCGCTTGATCGCGCGCATCCGCGACGCGTCGAAGCCGCGGCGCTTCAGCCCGATCAGGTTGATGCCGCGGAGCTTGGCGCGGTCGCCGCTTGCGTTGCAGAACGGCGGCACGTCGTGCACCGCCATCGCGCCGCCGCTCAGGATCGCCGACTCGCCGACGCGCACGAACTGATGGATCGCCGCCAGGCCGCCGACGATCACCCAGTCGCCGATCGTCACGTGGCCCGCGAGCGTCGCGCCGTTCGCCAGGACGCAGTGGCTCCCCACCTGGCAATCGTGCCCGACGTGCGCGTAGTTCATCAACAGCGTATCGCTGCCGACGCGCGTCACCATGCCGCCGCCCGTCGTCCCGGTGCTGAGGGTCGCGAACTCGCGGATGATGTTGCGGTCGCCGATCTCGAGGCGGCTCTCCTCGCCGCGGTACTTGAGGTCCTGCGGCTCGGCTCCCACGCTGGCGAACTGGAAGATGCGGTTGTCGCGCCCGATCGTCGTGTGGCCCTCGATCACCGCATGCGGGCCGACGCGCGTCCCCGCTCCGATCCGGACGTGCGGTCCGATCACCGCGTAGGGTCCGATCTGCACCCCGGGGCCGAGCACGGCCCCGGGCGCGACGATCGCGGTCGGGTGCACCGTGGGCAGCGCGGCGTTCGCCGGCGCCTCGGCCGCGGCCGGCGCGCGCTCGACTGTCGTGAAGTCGGCCTCGGCGGCGACGCTGCCGTCGACCCGCGCCACGCCCCGCAGACGCCAGCGTGGCGGCCGGCGCTCGAGGGCGCGCACCTCGAGCTCGAGCTGGTCGCCAGGCACGACCGGGCGGCGGAAGCGCGCACGGTCGAGCTGCGCGACCGTGAGGCTGGCGTCGGCGGCGAGGCCGCCGCTCGAGCGGTGGGCGAGCAGCGCTCCCGCCTGGACGAGCGCCTCGCAGATCAGGACGCCCGGCATGACCGGGCGTCCTGGGAAGTGGCCGGCGAAGAAGGGCTCGTCGATGCTGACGCACTTGCGCGCCACGAGGCGCGCCCCATCCTCGAACGCAACGACGCGGTCGACGAGCAGCAGCGGATAGCGTTGCGGGAGGAGGCGCCCGACCAGGACGGGATCGACGGCGCCGTCGTCGGCCGCCACCCGCCTACTTCTTCCGCGCGTCGAACGTCTTGATGACCTCGTCCGTCATGTCGATCGACTTCGCGCCGTACAGCACGGAGCTGCTCGAGTTCTCGAGCACCACGGTGTAATTCTCGCGTTCGCCGATCTCCTGGATGACCACCGCGAGATCCTTCAGGATGTCGCCGGTCAGCTCCTGATCCTTCTTGCGGAGCTCGGCGTCGGAGTCCTCGAGCTTGCGGCGCAGATCGCGCTGCCGGCGCTCGAACTCGTCGGCCTTGGCCTTGCGGTCATCCGCCTTCAGGACGGCGCTCTGCTTGTCGAGATCTTCCTTCATCTTGTCGAGCTTGTCCTTCTCGCCCTTGAGCGAGCCCTGCATGCGATCGAACTCGACCTTGAACTGCTCCTTCGCCTTCTTGCCGGCGGTCGACTCGTTCAGGGCGCGCTGCAGATCGACGATGCCGATCTTGAGCTCGGCGAAGGCCGGCGCGGCGAGCGCGAGCACGGCCGACGCGACCGCGACGTAGATTGTTCCTCGTGTCATGCTACCTGCCTCCTGTGGCGTGTACGGTAATGGTGTCGTTCGTGGCGATCAGAGCGGCGCTCCGAACGAGAAGAGTACGAGGCTCGCCTTCTCGTGCCGGTGCTTGTTCAACGGATACCCCAGCTCGATGCGGATCGGTCCCATCGGCGACTGCCAGCGCAGACCTGCCCCAGCCGCGTACCGCAGGTCGGCGAGGTCGTAGCCGTCCGAATAGAGCCACGCGTTGCCGGCGTCGAAGAAGACGACGCCCTTCAGACCGAGCTGCTCGACGATCGGAAAGATGATCTCGTTGTTGACGACGAGCTGCAAGCTGCCACCGATCGGGTCGCTCTGCACCACCTGGCCCTGCGCGTTGAAGATCGACTGGCGCGGGCCGAGCGTGCGCGTCTGGAAGCCGCGGATCGAGTTGATGCCGCCCGGGAAGTAGCGCTCGATGAGCGGCAGCTCGTGACCGCTGTCGCCACGGTCACCGCGGCCGAACCCGAACGCGCCGCCGATCGAAAACACGGTGGTCCCCCAGCTCGGCGACTTGTAGATCGGCCAGTAGGCCCGCCCACGCACGTCGACCTTCACGTACTCGGTCGACACCCCGAGGCCGGCGTACTCGACGGACAACTCCTCGGTCGAGCCCCGGGTCGGATCGAAGAGGCTGTTCAGCGTGTTGCGCGAGAGGATCGGCCGGATCGCGCTGATCAGCGTGTGGCCCTCTTCCGCGACCACCGCCGGCGGTGAGCGCCGGTTCAGGTTCGAGATGTCGGCGTCCTCCAGGCGATACTCGGCGCCGACCCGGACCTCCTCGAGGGAGAAGCGGCCGGCGAAGCGGTCGTAGCCGAACTCCGTGAGCGGATAGAGCAGCCGGACGCTGCCGCCGGTGCCGGAGCGGGTGAAGTCCGTGTAGTCGAGCCGCCAGCGGAAACCGTCGACCGTCGCCTGCAGCGGGATGTCCATGAAATACGGATCGGTGAAGCTGCCGATGAAGTTCTGGCGGATGCTGCCGAAGTCCGCGTTCAGGACGGCGCGGTAGCCGAGGCCGAAGAGGTTGTTCTCCGAGACGCGCGCGTTGAAGAGCAGGTTGTCCGCCGAGCTGAAGCCGGCGCCGGCGGTGAGCGCGCCCGTCTGCCCTTCCTTCACGTCGACCTGGAGGTTGAGCTTCTCCTCGCTACGGCCGCGCTGGGTGGTGAGGTTCACCTCCTGGAAGAAGCCGAGGCGGTTCAGCGCGTCGCGGCTCTTCTTCAGCTTGGTGCCGGAGAAGCGCTGCTGCTCCTCCACCTTGAGCTCGCGGCGGACGACCTTGTCGCGCGTCTTGGTGTTGCCGGTGATGATGATCTTGTCGATGGTGACGTCCGGGCCCTCGTCGATCCGGTAGGTCACGTCGACCGTCTTCTTGTCCGGGTCGACGTCGGTTTCCGGCTCGATGTTGACGAAGGCGTAGCCGACGTCGCCGTACTTGTCGGTGAGCTTCAGGATGTCCTGGCGCAGCTTGCTCGTGCGGAAGGTCTCACCGGTGTTCAGATCGAGGTCCTTCTGCAGATCCAGGTCGTTGCGGACGTCGCCGGCGAAACCGATCTTGCCGACCGCGAACACGTCGCCCTCGGCGATCTTGATGGTGACGTAGAGACCGTCGGGCTTGCGCTCGACCTCGGGCTCGTCGACGCGGACGTTGATGTAGCCGTTGTCGTAGTACCAGGCCGTCACCCGCTCGGTGTCGGTCTTGAGCGTCTCCTTGTTGAGCACGCCGGCGCCCGTGAAGCTCGAGAGGAACCATTCCTCCTTGGTGGTGATGATCCGCTTCAGCTTCGAGTCCGAGAAGGCCTGGTTGCCCTCGAACTCGATGTGCTGGATGCGGATGAGCTGGCCCTCGTCGATCGTGTAGGTGAGCGTGATCTCGTTCGGGGTCTCGCTCGGCGCCATCTTCGGCGTGATCGTCGCGTCGAGGTAGCCCTTCTCCTCGTAGACCTTCTTCGCGTCGAGGACGCCGCGGCGGAGCTTCTCGCTGTCGAGAATCGTCCGCGGGCGGACCTTGAGCGCGGTCTCGAGGTCCTCGGTATGGACCTTCTTGTTCCCCTCGATCTTCACGTCCACGACGAGCGGGCGCTCGCGCACGCGGAAGACCAGCACGATGCCCTCCGCCGAGGGGCGGCGCTCCACCTCGACGTTCTCGAAGAAGCCCATGCCGTAGATCGCGCGCACGTCGCTGTCGACGGTGGCGGAGTCGTACGGCGTCCCCTGGTGGCTCTGGACGTGGATGCGGATCGCCTCCTCGTCGACGCGCGAGTTGCCCTCGATGAGGACCTGCGCAACCGTCGCGGCGAGCGCCAGCACCGGGAGAAGACACGCGCCCACCACCAGCAGCGCAATCCCGACTCGTCGCCTCATCCCCGCCTCCCGGACCGCGCTAGTGGACTGCCACCGCGCGGGTTCCTTCCACGGCAATCCGGCCGGCGGCGAGCCGCAACGTCCGGTCCATCGCGCCCGCGAGCCCGGCGCTGTGCGTGACGACCACCAACGTGAGCCGCCGCTCCGTGTTGAGCTCGATCAACAGATCCTGGACGCCGGCGGCCGTCGCCGGGTCGAGGTTGCCGGTCGGCTCGTCGGCGAGCACCACGCGCGGCTCCTGGATGATCGCGCGGGCGACGGCGACCCGCTGCTGCTCGCCGCCGGAGAGCTCACCCGGCTTGTGCTCGAGGCGCTCCGCCAGGCCGACCCGCCGCAGGAGCTCGGTGGCACGCTGGCAGGCGACCTCGCGACTCGCTCCGGAGATCAATGCGGGCATCATGACGTTTTCGACGGCAGTGAAGTCGGGCAGCAGGTGATGGAACTGGAAGATGAATCCCACCTCGCGGTTACGGAAATGCGCCAGCTCGTGGTCGCTCTTCGTCGCCAGATCCTCCCCATCGAACCACACCTCACCGCTCGTCGGCCGATCGAGCGTGCCAAGGATGTGCAGCAGCGTGCTCTTGCCGACCCCGGACTCCCCGACGATGGCGACGCGCTCGCCGGCGCCGATGTCGAGATCGAGCCCCGTGAGCACGCGTACTACCCGCGGACCGTCGACGTATTCCTTGGTCAGCTTGCGCAGCGCGATCAACGGCGCCTATTCGTAGCGGATCACTTCCACGGGCGCCAGTCCTGCGGCCTGCCGCGCCGGGTAAATCGTGGCCAGGAGGCAGATCGCAACCGACGCCAGTGCCACCAGCAGAAAGTTCTCCCCGTAGACCCGCACCGGCAGTGTCGAGACGTAGAAGACGTCCTTCGGTAGCTCGACGAACTGGTAGCGGGCGAGCACCCAGCAGCCCGCGTAGCCGCCGACGACCCCGAGCAGGGTCCCGACCGTCCCGACGATCGCCCCTTTCAACATGAAGATGCGCGCGATGCTGCGGTTGGTCGCGCCCATGCACTTGAGGATGGCGATGTCCTTCCGCTTCTCCATCACGACCATGATCAAGGTGGCGATAATGTTGAACGCGGCCACGAGGACGATGAGCAGCAGCACGATGAAATAGACGACCTTCTCGAGCTTGAAGGCGAGGAAGAGGTTGCGGTTCACCTCCATCCAGTCGCGCGCGCGGAACGGCGTCCCGAGCCGGTCCTCGATCGCGCGTGCCACCGCCTGCGATTGGTAGATGTCCTTCACCCGGATTTCGACGCCGGTGATCGTGCTGCCCAGGCCGAAGAAGCGCTGCGCGTCGGCGAGGCTCATGTAGATGAGCGAGGAGTCGTAATCGAACATCCCCGAGTCGAACGTGCCGGCGACGGCGAACCGCTTGACCTTGGGGATCATGCCTACCGGCGAGGGCGTTCCGACCGGCGAGACCACGCTCACCGCGTCGCCGACCTCCACCCCGAGCTGCTTCGCGAGCTCCTGGCCGATGATGATGCCCGAGAGCTTGACCGTCTGCCCCTCGGCGGCGGGCTTCGCGGTGCCGCGCTCGTCATGCCCGGGCGGCGATGGGCCACGCGCGCTCCTCCCCTTCGCGTCCTTGGTCTCCTTCACGGCGGGCGGACTCGCCGCCGCCGGCTCGTCGGCGAGGCTGATCGGGACGTCGAAGTCGGCGCCGAGACCCGAGAGCGCGCCCGAGACGAGGTGGCTCTTCAGATCCACGATCGACTCGTCGGCATCGGGCGGCACGCCGCGGACGACCACGCCCGAGACGCTCTGGCCGGTCGTCAGCATCACCTGGCTGTACACGAGGGGCTCGGCCGCGAGGACGCCCTTCGTGTCGCGCACCTTGGAGAGCACGGTGTCCGGATCGCGGATCGCGCCCGCGTAGGAGACCAGCACGATATGCGGGTTGAAGCCGAGGATGCGGTCGCGCAGATCCTCCTCGAAGCCGGTCATCACGGCGAGCACGATGTTGAGGGTCATGACGCCGATCATCACCCCCACGACCGAGATGACGGTGATGAGCGAGATGAACGCCTCTTTGCGCCGCGCCCGCAGGTAGCGCAGCCCGACCATCAGCTCGTAGCGCATCGCCCGCGCCTCAGCGCCGCTCCGGACGGAGCTGCGGAAAGAGGATGACGTCGCGGATCGACGGCGAGTTGGTGAGCAGCATGACGAGCCGGTCGATGCCGATGCCCTCGCCCGCCGCCGGCGGCATGCCGTGCTCGAGCGCGCGCACGTAATCCTCGTCCATCGCATGCGCCTCGTCGTCGCCCTCGCGCTTCGCCACGAGCTGAGACTCGAAGCGGGCGCGCTGCTCGTCGGGGTCGTTCAGCTCCGAGAAGCCGTTCGCGAGCTCGCGGCCGGCGACGTAGAGCTCGAAGCGGTCGACGATCGTCGGGTCGTCGTCGCTCTGGCGCGCGAGCGGCGAGATCTCTACCGGGTAGTCGATGACGAACGTGGGCTGGATCAACGCGGCCTCCGCGGTCTTCTCGAACACCTCGGCGAGCACCTTGCCGTAGGGCGCGTCCTTCGGCAGCGAAATGCCGCGCTCGTCCGCGACCTGTCGCAGCCGCGCGACGTCGTCGACCTCGGCGCGCGCGAGGCCGGTGGCGTCCGCCACCGCGTCCTTCACCGCGAGCCGGCGCCACGGCGGGCTGAGATCGATCCGATGGTCGCCGTAGGGCACGACCACGTCGCCCGTGATCGAGCGCGCCAGGCCGCTCACCAGCTCCTCGGTGATGGTCAGCAGATCCTGCCAGGTGGCGTACGCCTGGTAGAACTCGAGCATGGTGAACTCGGGGTTGTGCTGGGTCGAGATGCCCTCGTTGCGGAAGTTGCGGTTCAGCTCGAAGACCCGCTCGAGCCCGCCGACCAGCAGGCGCTTCAGGAACAGCTCGGGCGCGACGCGGAGGTAGAGCTCGAGGTCGAGCGTGTTGTGATGGGTGACGAAGGGGCGCGCGAGCGCGCCGCCCGCCACCTGCTGCATCATCGGCGTCTCGACCTCGAGGTAGCCGCGCGCCGTGAAGAACTCGCGCACGCCCTGCAGCACCGCGGCGCGGACACGGAACACGCGCTGCACCTCCGGCGTCAGCAGGTCCAGGTAGCGCTGGCGGTAGCGCAGCTCGACGTCCTGCAGACCGTGCCATTTCTCCGGCGGCGGCCGCAGCGCCTTGGCGAGATAGTGCACGCGCGCCGCCAGGATGCTGAGCTCGCCGGTGCGGGTGCGGAAGACGCGGCCCTCGATACCGACGAGATCCCCGAGATCGAGCAGGCCGAAGACCGTGAAGTCACGCTCGCCGACCTCGTCGCGCCGGACGTAGACCTGGATCCGGTCGCTGCGGTCCTGCAGCTGCACGAACGCGGCCTTGCCGAAGTCGCGCACCGCCATGATGCGGCCCGCGACGCTCACCGCGACGTGCTGCGCGTCGAGCGCCTCGGCCTTGGCCTCGCCGTGCTGCGCGAGAATCTCCGCCGCGGTGTCCCGCGGCGTGAAGCCGTTAGGAAATCGCCGCTCCCCGAGCGCCTGCAGCTCCGCGAGCTTCTTCCGCCGCGCGACGACCTGATCCTGCTCTTCCACGCCCCCCCTTTATGCGGTGAGTCGAACCGAAAGGGAAGCGAGGCGCGGGCGGCGCGACCGGAGCTTCCGTCCGCCCGAAAACATCTGTTCGCCACGATCGCTCCCGCGCACCGCGCGGGAGCGAAACAGGAGCCGCCGGGATTCACTCCCGGAGGCGACGTCCATCGGAGCACGGCGCGGGCAGAGCCCGCGCCGCGCGCACGGGGACGAAAACCTACAATGTATTCCGCGTCAGGAACGCGAGCAGCGGCGCGAGCACGTTGTTGTGCGAGGGATCGTCCTCCGCCGTGAGCACGTCGATGTGCGCGTAGCCCTCCGAGATGTACACCTCGAAGCCTCCCGCGACGCTGCCGAACGTCGGCGTGATCGGATCGGCGGTCACGAGGCGCGACGTCGTGCCGTCGCAGGTCGGCGCAGTGCAGGTGCCGATGCTGGTCGCGAACGCGGAGTAGCTGGCGGCGGTCGGCGTGAGGCCGTTCGAGCCGCCGAACGCGATCACCGGGATGTTGATCGCGGAAGCCTGCGTCAGATTCTCGATGTCCTGACGGTTGCGGCCGACCGACAGGGCGGTGGAATCGAGGCCGCCGAACGCCGGGCTCGGCGGATCGAGGTCGCTCGTCACGGAGAGACCCGAAGCCGGGAAGTACCAGTCGCCGAAGTCGGTGCCGTCGGTGAAAAGGACCGGGAAGAAGCGGCTCAGGTTCGTCACTTCCTTTTCCTGTCCCCAATCGTGGCTCAAGGTGGCCGTGGCCGGGCCGTTGTTCGGGATCGCCGCGGCCGGCTGCGGCTGATCGATATCGATCCACTGCCGGTACGGATTGAGGCCGGACACACTGGGCACGACGAGGCCGAGGACGACGTTGTTCAGGCCGTCGTTCGAGAAGCCGAAGGACGCGCGGAAGGCGGCGATCGGCGAGAAGTCGTCGTCGAGGAAGAAGCCGAGGCCCGCCGACGTGCTCGCTGGAGGCAGCGCACGGAGGATGCCGAGCCCCGGCACCGTGCCGACGGCGCTGCCGTTGCCGAGGTCCTGCTCGATCGCGACGAGGCCGTCCGGATCGAGGACCCCCTGCATGCCGGTGATGTCGCCCGCGGCCTGGATCTGCGGGTCGATGAACACGACGCCGGTCGTGTTGGCTCCGGTGAACGCGTCGACCGGCGCGACGCACTTGTTGCTGACGGCGCCGGGCGGCAGCGTGACCGACGAGCAGTCGGCGTCCGTGGTGCAAGCGGTGCCGTCGACGCAGCGCGCGGCCCCGTCCTGCACCGCGTGATAGAGGCCGCCGTCGGCCTTCGCGATGACGCGGTCGAGCTGGTCGCTCGACGGCGGGCTCGCGGGCACGGCACCGCCGCCGCCCTCGAGCAGGACGATCCCGGCGAGCTTGGAGAAGCCGGGGACGACGCCGGGACCGGGATCGAGGTCGGTCGCGGCATAGCGGCCCGTGAACAACGTGCCGAGCGAATGGCCGCCGAGGAAGACGGCCGGGTTGCTCGGTACCGCGTGGGCGGCGTCGATCACCGCGTCGATGTCGTGGGCGTGCACGTTCGGCGTCCAGTTTGCCATGAAAGCGACGGTCGGCCCGTCGTGGAAGACGGCGCGGCGGGTGATCCGCGGATCGAGCGGGAGCGCCATCTGTCCGCCGAAGAACCAGTTGAGCGCCAGCTGGTAGTCGAGCGTCGGCTCGGCGGTCGTGACGCCGCCGCGGTCCTCGAGGAAGTTGCTGCGGCGGTCCGTCGCCCAGACCTCGAGGCGGATGTTGCCGGCGGCCTCGGCCTTCACGATGAGGCTCTCGGCGAAGATCTTGAACGCCCCCGCGCCGGCGGCGAACCCGGGCGCGGTAACGAGGATCGCGTCCGGATTGCCGGCGCCGATCGCGTAGTAGCGCGTGTACGTCGCGCGGTTCAGGTCGAACGTCGTGCTGCCGAACTCGGTCGCGAGGGTGCTGCCCGGCGCGACGGCCGTGCCCGCGGTGCCGTCCGGCGAGTGCGCCGGCGCCGCCGTGCTCGGGAGGAAGATCGTCTGCTGGGCGACCGGCCCCGGCGTGCAGGTGTTGGTGCAGGCGTCCGTCGGATCGCCGTTGCCGTCGTCGCAAACCTCGCCGGCCTCGACGACGCCGTTGCCGCACGAGGGCACGCAGACGTCCTCGTAGCCGCTCAACTGGCTCGCCGCCGTGAGCAGCGCGCACCCGCGCGGCGCGAGCGTGCCGACGCCGCGCTCGGTGCGCGGCTCCAGGCTCGCCGCGAGGCAATCGCCGACGTCGGCGACGGTCGCGGCGGCGGGACAGATCGCGCCGAAGCCGAGACGGTCCTTCACGTCGGCGAGCGGCAGCGTCCCGCAGCGCGCGACGAACTTGGCGTCGCGCTTCGTCTCGTTGGCGGTCACGACGCCGCGCTTGGCGGTGCAGGTCGGGGCGACGCCGGCGCGGCACGCGTCGCGCTTCGCGATCGTCGTCTCGATGCGGTCGGCGGGGAGGTCACAGCGCAGGAGGTCGCCCGTGCAGGCGCGAATCCCCTTCTCGCGCAGGCGCTCGACCTTGCCGAAGTACTTGTCGACGGTCGCCGCGCAGGCGAGGAGCGCGCCGCTCGTGCTCGAGCCGGCGCCGACGGGGGCGGCGGCGCGCACGTCGACGCAGGGCGCGGACGACGCGAGGCCGACCGCGTTCAGCAGCTCGTAGGCACGCGGCTCCTCCTGCTCGACGCGGTCGTCGGCGGCGCAATCGGCGGTGTGCTGCGCGCACGCGAGGCCCTGCACCGTCGTCACGACCGAGCCGGGCGGCGTGAGCGTGGCGCAGGCGTCGGCGTCGTCGCGGAAGCCGAGCCCGCGACGCGAGCGGAACCCGGCGTCGCTGAGCACGCACTTGAGCGCCACCTTGGTGGCAAACTTCGAGTCCGCCGCCCCGGCGCTGGCGAACGCGTCGGTGCAGCGTGCCGTGGCTGCCGTCTGGCACGGGGCGAGCGGCGCCCCGTCCACCTCGAACGCGAGCTGGCATTGCAGCAAGGCCGCCACGCACTGGTCGAGATACTTCGTGCGCAGCTTGACCAGGGACGCGCCCTGCTTGTCGAGCGCCTTCTGACAATCGAGGAACGTCTTGGTGTGGTCGATCGCGTAGGCCGAGAGCGGCGCCACAGAGATGGCCAGGAGGACGAGCGCGGCGACGCGACGGCGCTGACGAGGGGGCATGGGGGCTCCTTGGGTTCGCGGAAGTCGCGCCGGGAGTGGACCCGGCGCGCGGCACGCGCGAGTATAAGAACGACCGTGGCGTGGGGTCAATGAAAACCTCAGGTCGCAGGCTCACTTGATGCCTCAATGGCTTTCCCCTATAGATTCGCGAACATGCTTACCGCCTCATGGCGGCCCGCGCTGGTCGCGCTGAATCTGTTGCTGCTGACCATGATCGCGTACTTCGCGGCGCGCATCGTCACGAGCGGCATCGCCGCCCGGCTCGAGCGGCCGGTTGCGAGCGTGGCGCCGTCGGGCACGGCCGTGCCGGCGGCCTCGCAGGTGCAGCCGGAGTCGGCCTACGCGCTCATCTACGAGCGCGACGTCTTCAACGCCGTGAAGGGCGCGCCGGCCGAGCGCAGCGTGAGCGACGCCAAACGCAGCGACCTGAACGTCAAGCTGTGGGGCACGGCCCTCGCCCGCGATCCCGCGGACTCCTACGCGATCATCGAGGATCAGGTGGCCCGGCGGCAGACCCTGTACCGGGTCGGCGACACGATCCTCGACACCGCCACCCTCCTCCGCGTCGAGTGGGATCGGGTCGTCCTCGAGCGCAACGGCGAGGAAGAGGTGCTGGACCTGGCCTCGGCGACGGGCCCGGCCAGCGCGAGCACCGCACCCGCGGCGGCCACCGCGGAGCGCATCCGCAAGACCGCCGACGACAAGTTCGTCATCGACCGCCGGGAGCTGGAGAAGACCGTCGCCAACATCAACGAGGTCTTCACCCAGGCGCGCGCGGTGCCGTACTTCGAGGACGGCAAGACCGTCGGCTTTCGGATCTTCGCCATCAAGCCGGGCTCGGTCTTCGAGAAGATCGGCCTGCAGAACGGCGACATCATCAACCGGGTGAACGGTGTCGAGCTCACGGATCCGACGAAGGCGATCTCGCTCTTCACCGAGCTCCAGAACGAAGGCCACATCGCGGTGGATCTGAAGCGCAACCAGGCGGCGAAGAACCTCTCCTATGAGATACGCTGAGCGGGTCGGGGACGGCGGCGGGTGCAGAGAGCGCAGCGACGATCACGCCTGACGGCCCTCTGCCTGCTCGCCGTGGTGGGCGCCGCCGGTGCCTCCACGCGGGCTCTCGGCCCCGCTGACGCCGCAGCCCAGGTCGGTACGCGTCCGGCGCCGAGCGCGTCGCCGGGGAGCAGCGGCGGCCCGCGCGTCGTCGAGGCCGACGGCGAACGCTTCATCACGATGGACTTCCAGGACGTCGATCTCGGCGTGCTGGTGAAGTTCATGGGCGAGATCACCGGCAAGAACTTCGTCATGGACGAGCGCGTCCAGGGCAAGGTCACCGTCGTCTCGCCGACCAAGATCACGCCCGAGGAGGCCTACGAGGTCTTCCAGGCGGTGCTGCAGGTGAAGGGCTTCACGACGGTGCCGAGCGGCGCCGCGGTGCGCATCATTCCGACGAAGGACGCCAAGGAGACGAGCCTCCGCACGCTCGGCGAGAACACCGGTGCCCCGAGCGAGGAGTACGTCACGCGCCTCATACCGCTCAGCCAGGTCGACGCCGCCGACATCGGCAACGTGCTGCAGCCGCTCGTCTCGAAGGACGGCCTGATCACCTCGTACCCGCAGACGAACTCGCTGATCATCATCGACTCCGCCGCCAACGTGGAGCGCCTGTCACGCATGATCGCCGAGCTCGACGTCGCGAGCTCGCGCCGCCACACCGAGCTCATCACGCTCAAGCACGCGGTCGCGAGCGAGCTCGCCGACACGGTCCAGTCGGTGCTGGAGGAGAAGCCGGCAGCGCCCGGGCAACCGCCGCCGCAGGGCGCGCGGCCGATGGCGAGCAGCCAGATCCGCGCCTTCAAGCTCACCCCCGACGATCGTACGAACACGCTGATCGTGAACGCCGCGGCCGAGCAGATGCGGCAGGTCAAGGCGCTCATCGAGCGGCTCGACGTGCCGTTGCCGCCGGGGTCGGGCAAGATCAACGTCTACTACCTGAAGTACGCGAATGCCGAGGACCTGCTGCCCGTGCTCCTGGACGTCATCGGCGCGAGCGGCGGCGGCGGCGGCGGTGGCGCGGCGCGCACCCGCTCCAATCAGCAGCAGCCCGGGCAGAACGCCGGCACGCGCTCGCGCACGAGCTCGAGCGGCAGCATGCTGCGGCGCTCCTCGGCCGATCGCCAGCGCCGGCAGAACACGCCGCCCGGACAGCAGCAGGGCGGCCAGGCGGGCCAGCAGCCGGCGATCGACTTCAGCAACGCCATCCGCATCACCGCCGATCCCGCGACCAACGCGCTGATCATCACGGCCGTCCCCGAGGACTACGCCATCCTGCAGCCGGTCATCGCGAAGCTCGACATCCGCCGCCGGCAGGTCTACGTCGAGGCGATCATCCTCGAGGTCACGCTCGACCGCATGCGCGACCTCGGCATCGAGCTGCAAGGCGCTGCCGGCTTGCCGAACGGCGTCGGCTTCGGACGCACCAACCTCGGCAACCTCAACCAGGCGCTCACCAATCCCGGCACGCTCTCGGGCCTCGTGCTCGCCGCCGTCTCGGACAAGACGGTCACCCTGCCCGACGGAACGCAGGTCCCGGCGCAGACCGCGCTGCTCACGGCGCTGCAAGGCGACAACGACGTCAACATCCTGTCGGCCCCGAACATCCTCACCACCGACAACGAGGAGGCCGAGATCGTCGTCGGCCAGAACGTCCCGTTCGTCGCGAGCCGCTCGACCAACGAAACGAACCTCTCGAACACCTTCGCCACCATCGAGCGCGAGGACGTCGGCATCACGCTGCGCTTGACGCCACAGATCTCCGAGGGGGCGGTCGTCCGCATGGCGCTCTTCGAGGAGGTGTCGGCGCTCGTGCCGAACCCGCTGCTGAACGCCAACGACGTCGGCCCGACGACGACGATCCGCAGTGCCAATACGACGATCACGGTGAAGGACGGTCAAACGGTCGTGATCGGCGGCCTGATCTCCGACTCGCTGACCAGCGACACGAGCAAGGTCCCGTTCCTCGGTGACGTGCCGGTGATCGGCCAGCTCTTCAGGAAGACGCACAACGAGAAGCAAAAGATCAACCTGCTCATCTTCCTCACCCCGCACATCATCAAGAACGAGGCGGACGCCGCCGACGTCTCGCTCACCGAGCGCGACAAGTTCCGCGACATGATGGACCGCTCCGGCGCGCCCCGGCACCACCCCGATCCGCTCGACAAGCCGTCCTTCGAGCTGCGGAACGACGACCTCGATGGCGCACCGCCCGGCAGCGCTCCGCCCGGCATGACGGCGCCGGGCGCGGACGCTCCGCACGCGGCCGCCGCCCCGGCCTCGGCGCCGGCCGGAGCGACGCCCGCCGGGTCGGAGATGAACCTCGCCGTGACCGACGTGACCGTCGATCGCCGCAACGACGGCGCGCTCGTGCACCTGGCGATCGCCGGCTCCCCGATCCGTGTCAGCCACTACGCCCTCAGCGATCCCGGGCGCTATGTCGTCGACGTCTACGGGCCGAGCGACGAGGTCGACGAGGTCGAGAGCATCGACGTCGCCGACTCGCTGCTGCGGCGCGTCCGCGTCGCCCACCATCATGGACGCATGCGCATGGTCCTCGACCTGCGGACGGACCGGCCGCCAGCCTATGTCCTCGCGCAAGGGAATGGTACGATCACTCTGGAGCTCGGGGCGGCGCGGCCCACCAAGCAGGCCAAGCAGGCCAAGCAAGCGAAGCACGCCGGGCACCACTAGCGTCGTCCATGGCCACTCCGGCGAAGAGCTTCGAAGATCTCCTGATCGCACGGACCGGCGTACCCTCCGACGTCGTCGCCCGGGCACGCGAGCGCCAACGTGACGGCAAGTCGCTGACCGACGCCCTGCGCGAACTCGGCGCGCTCGACGGCCCCGCCTGGGCGCGCACCCTCGCCGCCGCGTACGACCTGCCCTTCGCGGAGCGCGTCGCCCCGGGCGAGGTCGATCTCGAGCTGCTCGCCCGCTTGCCGATGCAGTACGCGCGGCGGAACGCCGTGCTGCCGCTCCGCCGGGAGGACGGCGAGGTGGTGGTCGCGATCAGCGACCCGCGCGCGCTCGGCCCGCTCGACGATCTGCGCGTGCTCTACGGCGAGCCGGTTCAGCCGGTCGTCGTGCCGGCGGAGCTGCTGACCGATGCCATCCACCGGGCATACGATCTGGCGTCGGGCTCCGCCGCCGAGTTCATGGACGATCTCGAGGAGGAGCGCCTCGATCTCATCGCCACCGAGCTCGAGGAGCCGCGCGATCTCCTCGAGGCCGGCGACGAGGCGCCGATCATCCGTCTCGTCAACTCGCTCCTCTTCCAAGCGGTGAAAGACCGGGCGAGCGACATCCACATCGAGCCCTTCGAGCGCACGCTCACCGTCCGCTTCCGCATCGACGGCATCCTCTACGACGTGATCTCGCCGCCGAAGCGCTTCCAGCCGGTCATCATCTCGCGCGTGAAGATCATGGCCGGGCTGAACATCGCCGAGAAGCGCCTGCCGCAGGACGGCCGCCTGCGCACCAAGGTCGCCGGTCGCGACATCGACGTCCGCGTCTCGGTCGTGCCGACGGCGTTCGGCGAGCGCGTGGTGCTGCGCCTGCTCGACCGCTCGTCCACCCTGCTCGGTCTGGAGGAGCTCGGCCTGAACGGCCGGAACCTCGAGCGCGTGGGCCGCCTCGTCCATCAGAGCCACGGCATCATCCTGGTGACGGGCCCGACCGGCAGCGGCAAGACCACCACGCTCTACGCCATGCTCTCCACCATCAACTCGACCGAGCGCAACATCATCACGATCGAGGACCCGGTCGAGTACCAGCTGCAGGGCGTCGGCCAGATCCAGGTGAACCCGAAGATCGACCTCACGTTCGCGAACGGCTTGCGCTCCATCCTGCGCCAGGACCCCGACGTCATCATGGTCGGCGAGGTCCGCGACAGCGAGACCGCCGAGATCGCGATCCAGGCGGCCCTGACCGGCCACCTCGTCTTCTCGACGCTCCACACCAACGACTCGGCGAGCGCCGTCACCCGCCTCGTCGAGATGGGGACGGAGCCGTTCCTCGTCTCGTCGTCGGTGATCGCGGTGATGGCGCAGCGCCTGCTGCGGCGCGTGTGCGAGGACTGCCGGCGCCCGGCGCAGCCGAACCCCGAGACCCTCATGCAGGTCGGCCTCGACCCGCGCGCGCTCGCGAGCCGCACCATCTACGGCACCGGCGACGGCTGCGACGCCTGCAAGCAGACCGGCTACCGCGGCCGCACCGGCATCCACGAGCTGCTCGTCGTCGGCGACGACGTCCGCCAGCACATCATGCGGAACGCCGACGCCGCCACGATCCGCCGGGTTGCAACCGTCGAGGGGATGGCGACGCTGCGCGAGGACGGCGCCGCCAAGGTGCTCGCGGGCGAGACGACGATCGAGGAGGTCCTGCGGGTGACGCAGGACGAGCTCGCGTGACCCGCCGCTCGCCGCGGCGCTAGCCGTGCCCGTCTACGCCTACAAGGGGCTCAGCACCGAGGGGCGTGCGGTCACCGGGGTCGTCGACGCCGACAGCGCGCGCAGCGCCCGGCTGAAGCTCCGCCGCACCGGGGTCTTTCCGACCGACCTCACCGAGGACCGTGCCCCGGCCGGACGGCGCGTCGCCCTCGGCAGCGGCGTCCGCGAGCGGGTGCCGACGCAGGAGCTGGCGGCCGCGACGCGCCAGCTCTCCACCCTGGTCGCGGCGGGCCTGCCCCTGGTCGAGGCCCTCGCCGCGCTCGCCGACCAGACGGAGCGCGAGCACCTGCGCCGCGCCATTGTGCAGATCCGTGAGCGCGTCACCGAGGGCCGCTCGCTCGCCGACGCGCTCGCCGAGCACCCGCGCCTCTTCTCGCCGCTCTACGTCAACATGGTGCGAGCGGGCGAGGCGAGCGGCGCGCTCGACGTCGTGCTCAGTCGCCTCGCCGAGTACACCGAGAACCAGGCGCGCCTGCTCGGCAAGGTGCGCACCGCCCTGACCTACCCGGCGGTGATGCTGTTTCTCGGCGGCGCGATCCTCTTCTTCCTCGTCTCCTACGTGGTGCCGAAGGTGACCCGCATCTTCCAGGAGACGCAGCAGCAGCTGCCACGGGTGACGCTCATCCTGATCGCGGTGTCCGACTTCGCCGCACACTGGTGGTGGGCGATCCTGCTGCTCGCCGCCGCGGCGGCGCTCGGTGGCCGCGCCTATGCCCGCACGCCCGCGGGACGCGAGCGCGTCGACGCCTGGCTCCTGCGCGTCCCCTACGTCGGTCGGCTCGTGCAGAAGGTCGCGCTCGCCCGCTTCGCCCGCACGCTGTCGACCTTGCTGGCGAGTGGCATCGGCCTGCTCCAGGCGCTCGACATCGTCCGCAACATCGTCGACAACCGGGTCATCGCGCGCGCCATCGAGAACGCGCGCGACGCCATCCGCGAGGGCCAGAGCATCGCGCCGCCGCTGCGCGAAAGCGGCGTGTTCCCGCCGCTCGTCGTGCACATGGTGGCCGTCGGCGAGCGCAGCGGCCAGCTCGAGGCGATGCTCGGGAAGGCCGCGGACGCCTACGACGGCGAGGTCGAGAACGCCGTCACGTCCCTCACGACGGTCCTCGAGCCGCTGATGATCGTCTTCATGGGCATCGTCGTCCTCTTCATCGTGCTCGCGATCCTGCTGCCGATCTTCGAGCTGAATCGCGTCGTCCACTGACCGCCGGACGTTGCAGCTCCGGCCGCCATCGCGTAAGACAGCGAGCGATGAAGGCCAAACCGAGCAAGACGAAGAAGCGCGGCAAGAGCACGGCCAAGACGGCCAAGGCATCGTCCCGGCCGAAGGCGCGCGCGGCGAAGAAGCCGGCACGTGCGAAGTCGGCGTCCATTAAGCGCGCGGCGGCCCCCGCCGCCAAGCGGAAGAGCGCGAGCGCCACGGCCGAGAAGTACAGCCAGACCGGCGCCCCATGGTGGAAGGCGCACCTGTAGCCCCCGCCCACCCTCGTTGAGAGGGATCCCGGGAGTTGGTATCGTCGCGACGTGCAGGGTCTCATGGCTCGTCGCGGCAACGCCGGCTTCACGCTCATCGAGATCATGGTCGTGGTGTTCATCCTCGGCCTGCTCGTCACCCTCGTCGCGCCACGCATCGTCGGCCGCACCGACGAGGCGCGCCGTACGAAGGCGGCCGCCGACATCAAGGGCGTGGAGGAAGCGCTGCACCTCTACAAGCTCGACAACGGCACCTACCCGACCACCGATCAGGGTCTCCAGGCCCTGGTGACCAAGCCCGAAACGGGCAACGTCCCGCGCCGCTGGAATCCCGACGGCTACCTCGAGTCGATGCCGATCGATCCCTGGGGCAATCCCTACGCCTTCCTGAGTGACGGCAACACCTACACGCTGAAGTCGTACGGCGCGGACGGGGCCGAGGGTGGCGAGGGGAAGTATGCCGACATCGACTCGCACACGGCCCTCTGAGCCGCACGTCGGCGCCCGACCCCGCCCTTCCGTCGCACCGCTCGCGCCGCCCGCCGGCCGGGAGCACGGCTTCACGCTCCTCGAGCTGAGCATCGTCCTGCTCGTCGTCGCGATCGCCGCATCCTTCTTGATCCCGCGGCTGCGGAACGTCGACAGCGCGGCGCTCGGCAGCGCGGCGTCGCGCCTGGCGACGACCAGCCGCTACCTCTACGAGGAGGCGGCGTTCCGGCGCCGGCCGATGCGCCTGAACCTGGATCTCGACAAGCACGCCTACTGGGTGACGGTGCTGAACGACGATCCCGACGACCCGGAGTTCGTCGTCGAGGACTCGCCGATCGCGCGGCCCGTCGCGCTGCCCGGCACGGTCGCCTTCGCCGACGTCACCCTGCCCGCGGTCGGGATGGTGCACGAGGGCGTCGTCTTCGCCCAGTTCTTCCCCGAGGGCTACGCCGATCCGCTCGTCGTCCATCTCACCAACGCCCGGCACGAGTACGCGACCCTCGCGATCGAGCCGCTCACCGGGCGCACGCGGGTGGCCGACGCGTACGTCCAGATCGATCCGGCGCGGGTCGCCGCCGCGCGCGATCCGCGCCACGACGGTACGAGAGGGCATGACGACAGCGACAGCGGCAACGGGTTCGGCGGCCGATCGTCGATGCGCGGGCGCGGCGCCGACACGACGCCATGACCGGCCGGGCCGTTCCTTCCCGTTCCAACCGCGGCGGAGCCGGGTTCACCCTCCTCGAGGTGCTGGTCGCGGTCGCCGTGCTCGGGCTCGGGCTCGTGAGCCTCCTCGGCCTGCACGTCCGCAACCTCGATCTGATCGCACGCGACCAGCGCATCACCGAGAGCACGCTCCTCGCGCGTGCCCTCATGACCGACGCGGAGGTCGAGCCCTTCCCCGAGATCGGCCTCACGAGCGGCGATTTCGAGGACCGCTATCCCGGGCAGTTCCCGGACCTGCGCTGGGAGCGCGAGGTGTCGCCGACACCCTTCCCGGACGTCCACGAGGTGCGCGTCCGCGTCTTCCACGGCGAGGAGGAGTCGGGCGACGACGTCACCCTCTCCTACTACCTGCGGCGGCGGACGTGACCGGCGCCCGGCCTGCCCGTTCGGGCTTCACGTTGCTCGAGGTGATGATGGCGCTCACCATCTTCGGCCTCGTGGCGGTGACCGTCTACGGCACCTTCGCGCGCACCCTGCGGTCGAAGTCCCTCGCGGAGGGCCAGGCCGAGCTGACCCAGAACGGCCGGAGCGCGGTCGCGCGCATGGCTGACGAGATCGCCTCCGCCTACTACCCGCGCCCACCGCTCTACCCGGCGACCGCCTACGCGAGCATCGCGCCGCTCACCATCTTCCGCAGCCTGCAGGGCGGGACGGAGGAGATGCCGCTCGACGCGATCATGTTCACGGCGCTCTCCGCGCGCCCCGCCGGCGCGGCTGGCCGCGACAGCGACCAGCGCATCATCAACTACTTCTTCCCGATCGGCCCGGGCCGCAGCTTGCGACGCGACGCCGCACCCTCGGGGTCGGGCGGACTCGATTCCAGCGGGCTCGGCTCCGGCAACCGCCGCCTCGACGAGGCGGAGGACTTCTTCGCCGCCTTCGGCCCACGCCCGACGCCGCCGGCCGGCACGACGCCGCAGCGCCTGCTGCGCCGCGAGGCGATCATGTCGAGCCGCGACGCGCTCGACCAGGCGGTGCCGACGAGCTTCGTCGAGAACGTCGCGAGCCTCGGCTTCCGCTTCTACAACGGCACCGACTGGCTCGAGACCTGGGACTCGCAGGACACGGTCAACTACCGGCCGCTGCCGCGCGCCGTCGAGATCGACCTCGCCCTCTACGACCTGACCGGCGACGTCCACCATTTCACGACCGCGGTCGATCTCGCGCTCGCCGACACCTTGCCCGGACCGCGCGCCAGCGGAAGTCCGAGCGCCGGCCAGTCGCCGCGCCCCGCCACGACGCCGCGGGGAGGGACACCATGAGCGCGGCGCGGCGCGAGGGTGAGCGCGGCATCGCGCTCCTCATCGTGCTCCTCACGATCACGCTGCTCACGATCGTGGTGGTCGAGTTCACGCAATCGGCCGAGGTCGAGACGCACTTCGCGATCAGCGCGCGCAACGGTCTGCAGGCGTTCTACCTGGCGCGCTCCGGCATGAACGTCGCCGAGGCCCTCGTCGCCTATGACGCCTCGCTGAACCACAACGACAGCGCCGAGGACCTGTGGGCCAAGCCGATGCCGCCCCTGCCGATCGGCGACGGGACCGTCGCGCTGCGCGTGGAGGACGAGGCCCGGCGTCTCAACCTGAACGGCATGCTGCGGGACGGTAAGATTGTGGAGGCGCGGCGGCAGGTGTTCGACCGCTTGTTCCGCGCGCTCCAGGCCGATCCGCAGGTCCTGGCCGCCATCTGCGACTGGCTCGACGACGATTCCGATCCGCGCAGCGACCCGCCGGGCGCCGAGCAGCCGTTCTACCTCGCCCTCACCCCGCCGGTCGTCGTGCGGAACGGCCCGATGCTCACCCTGCGCGAGCTCCTGCAGATCCGCGGCATGACCCCGAGCCTCTTCGCCCGCCTCGCGCAGTTCGTCACCGTGCTCCCGACCAACGATCTCAAGGTCAACGTCAACACCGCGCCGCCGGAGGTCATCGCGGCGCTCTCTGACGGCCTCGCCGACCGCAGCGTGGTCGATCGCCTCGTCACGACCCGCCGCGAGGCCGCCTTCAACTCGCCGACGGACGTGGGCTCCGAGGTGAGCGGCTGGGCGGAGGCGCTCGGCGGCCCGGAGCAGGGCACGCATCCCGGCGGGGCCGACTACATCGCCACCACCAGCGATTTCTTCCGCATCGACGCCGTCGGGCAGGTGAACGACGTCACGCGCGGGATCGTCGCGACGGTCAAGCGCACCGGCGGCGGCTTGCGCGCGCGCATCACGCGCGTCACCTGGGCGCCGAGCACGGCCGACTTGAGCTTGACATCCCAACCCCCTTCCGATTTCCTCCAGGCGCTACCGCCCATGGGCGGACAAACCTGATGCCGAATCGCACGCTCGCGCTCGACGTCGGTGGCGCTCTGCTGCGCGCGGTGTTGGTCGAACGCACCCTGCGCTCGCAGCGCATCCTCGGCTTCTACGCGGCGCCGCGCAGCGACGACCTCGCCGCCGACGTCCGCGCCCTGGTTGCGGCCCACGAGCTGCGTTGGGACGAGGTCGTCTCGGCGCTGCCCGGCAGCGCCGTCACCCATCGCGTCCTGACGCTGCCTTTCCACGATCGGAAGCGTCTCGACCAGACGGTGCCCTTCGAGCTCGAGACGCAGCTGCCGTTCGAGCTCGACGACGCGGTCGTCGCCTACCAGGTGCTCGGCCGCGACGGCGACGCCGCCGTCGTCCTCGCGGCATTCGCGCCGAAGGCGGCCGTCCGCGAGCACCTCGCGGCGCTGGCCGCGGCCGGCATCGATCCGCGTGCGGTCGATCTTGCGCCGCTCGCCGCCGTCAACGTGCTGCGCCTCGCGCAGAGCGGCCGCGAGGGGCCGTGCGCGCTCGTCGCGCTCGATCACGACCGCGCCACGGTCGCGGTGCTCGAGGACGGCCGCCTGCGCGGGCTGAGGGCGCTGTCGCACGGTGCCGGCACGAACGGCGATCTCGAAGCCGTAACCCGCGACGTCCGCTGGTCGCTCCTCGCCTTGACGGGCGACGCCGCGCTCGAGTCGCTCGCTCTCTGGATCGGCGGCGACGCCGCCGACCGTCCGGAGGTCGCGCCCGCGCTCGAGCGCGCGCTCGGCATCGCCCCCCAGCCGGTCACGGCCCTGCCGCTCACCGGGGTGCCGATCACCTCGCGCCGCCAGCAGGCGGCCTTCGCGGCGCCGCTCGGCCTCGCGCTGCGCGAGGACACCGACGCGTTCCGGCTCGACTTCCGGCGCGCCGAGTTCGTCTATCATCGCGAGCGCGAGGCGCTGTGGCGGAGCCTCGCGGCCGCGGGCGTCCTCGCGCTGCTCGCGCTCCTCTTGATGGTCACGAGCTCGATGCTGGAAGGACGGCGGCTCGCGGCACGTCGCGATCAGCTCCGCACCGACATCCGCACCATCTTCACCACGGCGTTGCCGAACGTGCACACCATCGTCAACGAGAAGGCGCAGCTCACCACCGAGATCGCCGCGCTCGAGAAGCAGCGCCTCCAATACGGTGGCCTCGCGCCGTCCGCGCCGCGCGCCATCGATCTCCTCAAGGCGATCACGGCCGGGGTCCCCGCCGACATCCAGCTCGACCTCGAGGAACTGGCGCTCGACGGCGAAAGCCTGCGGCTGCGCGGCTCGACCCGCGCGTACGAAGGCGTCGAGGCCGTGAAGCGCGGGCTCGCCGCCCGGCCGGAGTTCCGCGACGTCCAGGCCAAGGACGTGCGTGCGTCGGTCGACGGACAGCGGGTCGACTTCCGCCTGCAGCTCACGCTGGCGCGGGGGGACGAGCAATGAACGCGCTGCGCATGCGGCTCACGCTCATGCTGGAGCGCCTGTCGCCCCGCGAGCGCGTGCTGGTCGGGGGCGCCGCCGCCGTGACCGTCCTGCTGCTGCTCTGGCTCGTCGCTACCATGGTCGGCGACCGCCGCCAGACGCTCCAGGCGCAGATCGCGTCCAGCGAGCGCGAGTTGAAGGAGATGGTGAGCCTGCGCGACCGCTACCTGCGCCTGCGCGCCGAGCGCGACGCCGTGCAGCGGCGCCTGGCGAGCGGCGGCGCCGACTTCTCGCTCTTCTCGCACCTCGAGGGTGTGAGCCGCGAGGCGCTCGCTCCGGACCGGGTCGCGGCGATGAACCCCTCCACCCGCGGCGTCTCCGACGACCTGCAGGAGGAGGACGTCGAGATGCGGCTCTCGGGCGTGTCGCTGCGCGACATGGTCGGCCTGCTCTATCGCGTCGAGAAGTCGGACCTGCCGCTGCTCGTGAGCCGGCTGCAGATGAAGAAGCGCTACGACCAGCCGTACATCTTCGACGCGACCCTGGTCGTCGGCCGGCTCCGCCCCGCAACCCCGGGAAGCGCCAAATGAGCGCGCCCGCGGCCGGCACCTACCTCGACCTCTGGCGCGCCCGACTCGATCGCCTCGGCGCGAGCCCCACGCTCGCCGCGGGCACCCGGCTCGTCCGCCGCGTCGCTCCGAGCGCCGCCGCCCCGCTCGCACTCTACGCCGTCTACACGCTGCTGCTCTTCGTCGTCTTCCTCGGCGCCACGTTCCCGCACGAGGCGATCCTGCGCCGCGCCCTCGACCCGGGCCCCGCGGCGCCGATCAGCGTCGATCTCCGGGGCGTGAGCCTCGGCTGGACCCTCGGCTACACGATCGACGAGCTCCGCATCCTCTCGCGTGGCGCCGATCCGACCCTTCCCGTCCTCGACGCGACGCACGTCTACGCCGCACCGTCGATCCTCGGTCTGCTGCGCGGGCGGCCGTTCCCGCTCTCCCTCGCGGCGTCGCTCTACGGCGGCTCGCTCGAGGCGACGACCGACCTCGGTACCGACGCGTACGACGTCCATGCCAAGGTGAGCGGGCTCGACGTCGCTCGCTATGCCGGCCTGCGCCTCTTCCTCGAGGGCACGCTCCAGGGCCACGTGAACGGCAGCGTCGAGCTCTCCGGCAATCCGACCAAGCCGATGACGACGAACGGCACCCTCGACCTGCGCGCCACCGACCTCGCCCTCGAAGCCGGCAAGCTCCGCGGTATCACCATCCCCGACCTGCACTTCCCCGAGCTCCGTCTCGCCGGCACCATCAAGTCCGGCCGCGTCGAGCTCCCCGACCTGAGCGCCCGAGGCCGCGAGGTCAGCGTCACCGGCACCGGCACCCTCCTCCTCTCCCATCCCCTCGCCGCAACCCTCATCAACCTCGATCTCACCATCACCCCGGCCCCCGACCTCCCCGACAACCTCCGCCTCGCCCTCAATCTCATCCCAGGCGAATTGACCGCCACCGGCGAAAAGAAGCTCCACCTCACCGGCACTTTCGCCCAACCCAAGGCGAAGTAGCTCCGACGAGGCTTGGCGAAGACCTGAATCGGGGACGGCTCAGATGCGACCGCCGGCTACGGGCGCCTTGGGCGTCCATAGCCGGCGGAGCAGAGCGTCGCGGAGTAGTTGGAGGCGCGCGGGTTCCCCGCGCGCCGAAATCAATGAATCAATGCCCGGAGCCGATGAGCTCCGCGATCGTGAACTGATCCTCGGTGGTGCCGGCCGCGGCGCCCTGGTGCCAGTACCAGCCGGGCTCACCGGGGAAACGGCTGCTCGGCAGCGACGCCTTGGTCGCATGCTGCAGCTGCATGTCGACCATGACGATCGCGGCGCCGAACGGCACCTCCTCGTCGTACTTCACGGGCGAGCCTGGGTACGCCTCCTTCTTGTAGGAGAAGTCGTTGATCCACACCTTCCAGAGCTGACCGCCGCGGTCGTACATGTCGCTGTACGGGATCACGAACTCGTCCTTGTCGACGTAGATCACGCGTTTCGAGTAGGCGTACTGCGGGAGCTTCGAGGCGCCCTCGACGATGTACATCGGACGCTGCTCCCACTCGCCGTCGAACGCCCAGTCGTTCGCGCCATCGGCCCATTTCACCGGAAAGGCCGTGGTGTGGAACGCCGCCAGGGAGTCTTTGACTCCGAGAAGCTTCCAGTCCATCCAGGCGATCTGCCCGGCGTAGCCGCCGTAGCTGTCCTGATCGGTGTCCTGGCCGAAGAGGGCGTCCGAGCGCTGCGCGGTCGAGAGCCGGCGCACGCGGCGCAACGACGGCAGGTACAGCCAGCTGTCGTCCTGCTTCGCGGGATCGAGATAACGGTAGTACGTGAAGCCGACACCCTTCAGATCGAACGGCTCGATCAGCGGGTGGAGGGTCTCCTTGTACTGGAAGCCTTCCTTGTTCGGGATCTCGGGCTTGGGATCCACATACAGTCTGCCGACGTAGGAGAGCCGGCGGAAGTGATCGACCAGAAAGTGGCGCTCAACCTGCAGCGGGCGGTCCTCCGAGATCGGCCCCGTGTCGGCGTCGAAGTTGCGCAGGTCGAGGTCGTCGATCGTCACCTGCATGCTGAAGTTCTGCATGATCTTGATCGGCGCGAACTTGTCGTTCGTGTCGATCGTCGGGAACGGGCGGCCGGCGACGTAGTTCTGCAGGCCGAGACCATCGGGGCCGAGCTTCACCTGGCCCGAGTACTTCTCGGTCGCTTCCTTGAACGCAGCCCGCTGCACGATCGGCTTGGCGGCGATGATCTTCATCGGCCACCCGTGCTGCGCGCACCAGTACACGCCCGGGGAGACGAGGTCTTTCACCTTGTCGGCGTTTGTCTTGTTGATCGTATCGCCCGGCGCAACCTGGGCCTGCGCCGACCCGGTGAGGGTCGCGAGCAGCACCGCGGCGGCGAGCAAGAGCAGCTTGTGAAGCGTCGATCGAGTCATGCCTCCTCCTAAGTGGGTGTTTCGCGTGGGTCGTTCGCCCGGCAGCACGAACGCGGGCGCCGGCGGAGTCTCCTAGCCGGATGCGCGCGAAAAGAAAAGTAAGCCGGGGTACTATGAAATTCCTCTCGTCCTGAGCGCTCCTCTTTCAGCGCACTGCGTCGTGCCCGTCAGTGGCCGGAGCCGATCAGCTCCGCGATCGTGAACTGATCCTCCGTCGTGCCCTCTTTGGAGCCCTGGTGCCAGTACCAGCCGGGCTCACCGGGGAATCGGCTGCTCGGCAGCGAGGCCTTGGTGGCGTGCTCCAGCTGCATGTCGACCATCACGATCGCCGGAATGAACGGTGTCTCCTCGTCGTACTTCATGCTCGACCCGGGATAGGCCTCCTTCTTGAACGAGAAGTTGTTGAGCCAGACCTTCCAGAGCTGACCGCCCCGGTCGTACATGTCGCTGTACGAGATCGCGTAGACGTCCTTGTCGACGTAGAGCACCCGCTTCGAGTAGGCGTACTGCGGCAGCTTGGAGGTACCCTCCACCACCCACATGTTGCGCTTCTCCCATTCGCCGTCGAAGGACCAGTCACTGGCGCCGTCCCCCCACTTCACGGGAAAGGCGGTGGTGTGGAAGGCCGCCAATGCCTCCTTGCTCCCGAGCAGCTTCCAATCCATCCACGCGATCTGGCCCGCGTATCCACCGTAGCTGTCCTGGTCCGTGTCCTGGCCGAACAGGGCGTCCGAGCGCTGCGCGGTGGACAGCCGACGCACCCGTCGCAAGGAAGGCAGATAGAGCCAGCTATCGTCCTGCTTCGAAGGCTCGGTATAGCGATAGTACGTGAAGCCGACGCCCTTCAGATCGAACGGCTCGATCAGCGGATGGAGGGTCTCTTTGTAGTGGAAGCCCTCCTTGTTGGGGATCTCGGGCTTGGGATCGACGTAGAGACGACCGATGTAGGACAGCCGACGGAAGTGGTCGATCAGGAAGTGTCGCTCGACCTGCAACGGACGGTCCTCCGAGATCGGGCCCGTGTCGGCGTCGAAGTTGCGCAAGTCGAGGTCGTCGATCGTGACCTGCATGCTGTAATTGTGCATGATCTTGACCGGCGCGAACTTCTCGCTCGTGTCGATCGTCGGAAAGGGCCTTCCCGCGACGTAGTTCAGCAGGCCGAGACCGTCGGGAGTGAGCTTCACTTGCCCCGAGTACTTCTCGGTCGCCTCGGTGAACAGCTTCCGCAGCGTGATCGGCTTGGTCTCGATGATCTTCATCGGCCAACCGTGCTGCACGCACCAGTACACCCCGGGCGACACGAGGTCCTTCACCTTGTCGGCGTTGCTCTTGTTGATGGTGTCGCCGGGCGCAACCTGCGCCGGCACCGACGTCACGGTCGCCGCGAGCAGCAACACGCCAACGGCGATGCCACGTTGCAGTCCTTGCATCGTGCCCTCCATGGTAGGTTGAGCCGCCGCGCCCCCACCCGCGTCGCTCGCCGCCCCCACGGACGTCGGCCCCGTCGTCCTTCCGTAGCACGCGGTCATTTGCCAGTCATCTGCTCCCCGGCCGAGCGGTCAGGGAAGGCTCGTCGGGTACACGGGCGGCGGGCCGTCGCGCTCGACCCGGTAGAGCACCATCTGCTCGTCGGTCAGGACCTGGAGGAAACCGGGGTCCTGGGAGGCCCGCTCGAGGAACGCCGCGTGGTCGCGATCCGAGAGCACATAGGCGCACGGCAGCTCCTGGCCGAAGACCTGCGACGGCCGGCTCAAGCTGCCGTCCGACGCCGCGGCCCAGCGCCGGTAGGCATCCCGGTAGCGGTCGTGGAGATAGGTCGGGTCGAGCCCGACCAGGTAGGTGCTCTTCACGTTGTAGAAGTAGATCCACGGGAAGTCGTCCCAGTCCGTGGTGCAGAGCATGGCCCCCGCGGGCGCGTGCTGGGCGACGTAGCGCGCCGCCGCGGCGTAACGGTCGGGCGGCGTCTCCTTCTGCTTCTGCAGGAGGGTCCACCCCACCCCGCCGACGTTGGTCGCGGCGACGGCCGCGAGGAGCGCGGTCACGATCAGGCGGCGCGGCCGTGGCCACTCGGCGACCGCCCGCCAGCTCGCGAGCGCCACGAAGACCGTCGCCGTCGGCGCGAAGTACTCGACGAAGCGCTTCGAGCGCAGGGTCAGGACGAGGAACACCATCGCCACGAGGAGCGCCGCGAAGCCGCGCGCGTTGCGGCGGAAGCCCACGGCGCCGAGAACGCTCGCGCCGAACGCGACGTACAGCATCGCGGGCAGCGCGTTCGCGAGCAGCTCCGCCGGATCGTAGGGGAACCACTCGCGCCCGACGCGCAGCGAGTCGTCCGGCACGAGCTTGTCGCCGAAGTGATGCAGGATGAACTGGAAGTACGCCGGGAAGTACGGGGTGCAGACGACGCCGACCAGCACGCCGGCGGCGGCGGCGAGCACGATGCCGGGACGGAACCGGCCCTCGCACACCCAGGAGGCGACGAACGTCGCGCCGACCGGCAGGAAGAGCAGCGGGAAGCCGTCGTAGAGCCAGGCGTAGAGGCAGCCGACGATCGCCAGCGCGACCTTCCGGTCGGTCAGCGCGCAGTGGAAGCCGGCGAGCAGGCACACGAGCGAGAGCGCCTGCACCCGGGTCATGTTCAGGCGGAAGAGCAGATCGGCCGACGAGGCCCCGAGCGCGAGGATCGCCAGCGCCACCAGCCCGACACCTTGCCGTCGCAGGAACCAGGCGAACGTCGCGACGAAGAGTGCGGCGCCCGCCAGGCCCGCAAGCTTGCCGCCGAGGCGCAGGTCGCCGAGCGTGAACGGCACGAGCCACACGTGGAACAGCATGTGATGGTCGGCGTAGCGGTCGGGAGCGAGGATCGTAAGCGGAAGCCAGGGAAACGGCGGCGGGAAGCCGCGCAACCCCGCCTCGCGGATCACCTCGGCATAGCGGACGTGGAAGTACGAGTCGTTGCCGATCAGGTTCGGGGTGACGAACTGCAGCCCCGCCAGGACGATCACCGCGCCGAGCAGCGCGAGGAGGATGGCGCGCGGCCCTTCCGCCCGGGCGGACCGCTCGTCGCTCACGGATGCGGCCAGATCAGTGGATCAGGTCGCCGATGCGCTCCCAGCGCACCCAGCGATCCTCGCCGTCCCAGGACCAGTAGATCAGGAACGCCTTGCCCTTCACGTCGTCGAGCGGGACGAAGCCCCAGAACCGGCTGTCGTAGCTGCGGTCGCGGTTGTCGCCCATGACGAAGACCTTGTCGGGAGGCACGGTGACCGGACCGTAGTTGTCGCGCGGGGTGAGCCGGCTCTGATCGCCCGGGCCCTCGACGAAGTGCGCCCAGCTGTCGTCGAGCTTCTGCTCGTTCACGTAGAGCTGCTTGTGCTTGATCTCGATGACGTCGCCGGGCTCGCCGATCACCCGCTTGATGAAGTCCTTCTGGGTATCGACCGGGTAGATGAAGACGATGATGTCGCCGCGGCGCGGGTCGGCGAACTTGAGCACGCGCTTGCTGATCAGCGGGAGGCGGATGCCGTAGCGGAACTTGTTGACCAGGATGTGGTCGCCGATCTGCAAGGTCGGCAGCATCGAGCCGGACGGGATCTTGAACGCCTGGACGATGAACGTCCGGATGAAGAGCGCCAGGATGAAGGCGACGGCGAGCGCCTCGGCATACTCGCGTAGCGTCGACTTCGTCTTGGCAGCCGCGTCGGGGGCGACCGCCTCATTCTGGGCGCCGGCGGCGACGCTCCCGCGGACCTTGCTCACGGCTGCCGATGATAGAGCATCGCCCGGAAAGCCGCCAGGGGAGTGCCCGGAAAGGCGGCGCTGCGCCGTCGGGCGCTACTCGCCGACCTTCAGCACCGCCAGGAAGGCCTCCTGCGGGATCTCGACGCGGCCAACCTGCTTCATGCGCCGCTTCCCTTCCTTCTGACGCTCGAGCAGCTTGCGCTTGCGGGTGATGTCGCCCCCATAGCACTTCGCCGTGACGTTCTTGCGGAGCGCCTTCACCGTCTCGCGCGCGATCACCTTGCTGCCGATCGCGGCCTGGATCACGACCTCGAACATCTGCCGCGGCACGAGCTCCCGCATCTTCTGCGTCAGCTCCCTGCCCCGGTAGTAGGCACGCTCGCCGTGCAGGATCACCGAGAGCGCGTCCACGATGTCGCCGTTGATCCGCACGTCGAGCTTCACGAGCTTCGAGTCACGGAAGTCGAGCGGCTCGTAGTCGAGCGAGGCGTAGCCGCGGCTGGCCGACTTCAAGCGGTCGTAGAAGTCGAGGACGATCTCGTTGAGCGGCAGCTCGTACACGACGAGCGCGCGCTTCTCGCCGGAGAACTTGAGCTCGCGCTGCTTGCCGCGCTTCTCCTCGCAGAGCGCGATGACGTTGCCGAGATGCTCCGTCGGCACGTGGATGGTGGCGAGGATGAAGGGCTCCTCCATGCTCGCGATCTCGCCCTCAGGTGGCAGCTTCGCCGGGCTGTCGACCGTGAGCGTCCGGCCGTCGGTCGTGTGGACGCGATACGCGACCGTCGGTGCGGTGGTGATGAGCGAGAGCCCGAACTCGCGCTCCAGGCGCTCCTGGATGATCTCCATGTGGAGCAACCCGAGGAAGCCGCAGCGGAAGCCGAAGCCGAGCGCCACGGAGTTCTCGGGCTCGTAGGTGAGCGACGAGTCGTTGAGGCTCAGCTTCTCGACCGCGTCGCGCAGCGCGCCGTACTGATGCGCTTCGGACGGATAGAGCCCGGCGAACACCATCGGCTGGACCTGCTTGAACCCCGGCAGCGGCTCGTGCGTGGGACGATCCGCGTCGGTGAGCGTGTCGCCGATCCGCGTGTCGCCGACCTCCTTCAGCCCCGCCATCACGACGCCGACCTCGCCCGGCCCGAGGCCGTCCACCTCGACGAGGCTCGGCGCCTGTACCGCCAGGCGCAGCACCTCCGCCTCCTTGCCGGTCGCCATCAAGCGGATGCGCATGCCCGGGTGGATCTCGCCGTCGAACACCCGCACCACCATGACGGCGCCGTGATAGGGATCGAACCAGCTGTCGAAGAGCAGCGCGCGCAGCGGGCCCGCCGGCTTGCCGCTCGGCGGCGGGATGTCGCGCACGATCGCCTGCAGGACCTCGTCGGTGCCGATCCCCTGCTTGGCGCTCGTCAGGACCGCCGCCGAGGCGTCGAGGCCGATCACGTCCTCGATCTCCTGCCGGACCCGGTCGGGCTCGGCCGCCGGCAAGTCGATCTTGTTCAGCACGGGAACGATCGCGAGGTCGTTGTCGAGCGCCAGGTAGACGTTGGCGACCGTCTGCGCCTCGACCCCCTGCGCCGCGTCCACCACCAGGATGGCGCCTTCGCAGGCCGTGAGGCTGCGCGAGACCTCGTACGAGAAGTCGACGTGCCCCGGGGTGTCGATCAGGTTCAGCTGGTACTCGCGGCCGTCGGGCGCCCGGTACTTGAGGCGCACGGCGCGCGCCTTGATCGTGATGCCGCGCTCGCGCTCGAGCTCCATGTCGTCGAGGAACTGCGCCTCCATCTCACGCTTGCTGACCGTGCCCGTACGCTCGAGCAGGCGGTCGGCGAGGGTCGACTTGCCGTGGTCGATGTGGGCGATGATGGAGAAGTTGCGGATGAGCCGCGGATCGTGCACCGGCCGACCAATGTGACATGGATCGGCCGCGAGCGCGACTGCGGCGGTGCCGGCGCGAAGTCATCGATTTGACGCCCGCGTCAAATGGGGCGCCTCGGGCTCGGGGCCGGAGCGGCGCTAGCCGCGCCAGCGGCGGGATCGCGCGCCGGTGCGGCCTGGAAACCAAATTGCTCTTGCTGAGCGCATGGACTCGATGCCGACGAGCTGGTGGGTGACCGCGGCCGTGTTCGCCGCCGCGATCGTCATCTGGTCGCTGACGCGGAGCGTGCCGCAAGCGACCGTGGCGGTGGTGACGGTGTTCGGGAAGTACCGCCGGGTCATGCGGGAGGGGCTGAACTTCAAGCTGCCCTGGGAGGCCGTCTCCCAGCGCATCTCCCTACAGAACCGGGCGCTGCAGATGGAGTTCCAGGCGATCACCCAGGATCAGGCGAACGTGAAGTTCTCCACCATGATCGTGTTCGGGGTCGCGAACGCCGCCGACGAGACGGTCAAGAAGGCCGCGTTCAGCTTCGCCACCAATGCCGAGTTCCTGCTGGCGCTCCAGCGGACCATCGACGGCTCGGTGCGCCAGTTCGTCGCCACCACCAAGCAGGTGGACATCCTCGGGATGCGCGGCGAGATCGTGCAGCACACGAAGAAGCAGCTCGACGAGGTCGTCTCGTCGTGGGGCTACGACGTGCGCGACATCCAGATCACCGACATGACCTTCGACAAGGAGATCATGGACTCGATGGCGCGGGTCGTGTCCTCGAAGAACCTGCTCGCCGCCGCCGAGAACGAGGGCGCGGCGCTCCTGGTGAAGCGCACGAAGGACGCGGAGGCCGAGGCGGCCTACAAGACCATCGGCGCAGAGGCGGAGAAGAAGGCGGCGGCCCTGCGCGGCGAGGGTCTCGCGCTCTTCCGCAAGAACATCGCCGAAGGCATGAAGGAGGCGGCCGAGAGCCTGCACGTCGCCGGCGTCGACTCGAACTTCCTGCTCTTCCTCGAGTACACCGACGCCCTCAAATACGTCGCCGACCACGCACAGGGAAAGGTGATCTTCATGGACACCGGCGCGCGTGGCGCCGAACGCATCGTCCAGGGTCTCATCGGCATGACGACCGCGACGATCCCGGAGCAGGCCCCTCCCGGCGCGCCGCGGCCCACCGCGCCGGCGAAGGCCTGATCGCCGCCCGTCAGCTCTGCAAGCGGGCGCGGAAGAACTCGACGGTCCGCCGCAGGCCCTCTTCGAGCGGCATCTCCGGCTTCCACCCGAGCACCTTCGCCGCCCGCTCGATCGCGATGACGCTGCGGCGCTGCTCGCCCGCCTTGGCGGGCCCGTGCTGCGCCTGGTGCGGGCTGCCGGTGAGTACCCGGAGGTGGGCGTAGAGCGTGTTGACGTCGGTCTCGGTGGCGGTGCCGATGTTGACCGGGCCGACGAAGCTCGTGGTGAGCGCGGCGACGTTCGCCCGCACCACGTCGCCGACGAACACGTAGTCGCGCGTCTGCTTGCCGTCGCCGTTGATGGTGGGCGTCTGGCCGGCGAGCAGGCGCTCGGAGAAGATCGCGACCACGCCGGCCTCGCCGTGCGGGTCCTGGCGCGGCCCGAACACGTTGCCGTAGCGCAGCGCCACGTAGGGCAGCCCGTATACCGCGTGATAGAAGAAGAGGTAGTGCTCGCCCGTCGCCTTGGTGATGCCGTAGGGCGAGAGCGGGTTGTGCACGTGGTCCTCGGGAGCCGGGAACGCGCTCTGCTCGCCGTAGGTCGCGCCGCCCGACGACGCGAAGAGGACGCGCTCGGCGCCGACCTCACGCGCCCCCTCGAGCATGTTGATGAGGCCGAGCACGTTCACCTCGGCGTCGAAGGCCGGATCGGCGACCGAGCGCCGCACGTCCATCTGCGCCGCGTGGTGGGAGACGACCTGCGGCCGCTCGTTGCGCACGATCTCGCGAGCCTCGGGGCTGCGGATGTCGGCGTGGTAGAATTTTGCGGCCGCCGGCAGGTTGGCGCGCTTGCCGCTCGAGAGATCGTCGACGATCACGACCTCGTGGCCGCCGGCAAGGTAGGCGTCGGAGATGTGCGACGCGATGAACCCCGCCCCTCCCGTGACCAGGATCTTCATGCTCCCCCCGTCGCTGCGCGTCAGCCCGCGATGCCGCGGAAGAAATCGATCGTGCGCTTCAGGCCTTCTTCGACCGCCACCACCGGCTCCCAGCCGCCGAGCAGCTTCCGGGCGCGCGTGATGTCGGGCTGCCGGACCTTCGGATCGTCGATCGGCAGCTCCTTGTAGGCGATGCCGCTCTTGCTCTCGGTGAGCTCGATGATGAGCTTGGCGAACTCGAGCACCGTCATCTCGCGCGGATTGCCGATGTTGACGGGCAGTGCGTAGTCGCTGCGCAGGAGGCGCAGGATGCCCTCCACGAGGTCGCTCACGTAGCAGAAGCTGCGGGTCTGGCTGCCGTCGCCGTAGACGGTGAGATCCTCGCCCGTCAACGCTTGCGCGATGAAGTTGGGCACGACGCGGCCGTCGCGCCGGCGCATGCGCGGCCCGTAGGTGTTGAAGATGCGGACGATGCGCGTGTCGAGACCGTGGGCGCGGTGGTAGGCCATCGTGATGGCTTCGGCGAAGCGCTTGGCCTCGTCGTAGACGCCGCGCGGGCCGATCGGGTTGACGTTTCCCCAGTAGTCCTCGGTCTGCGGGTGCACCAGCGGGTCGCCGTAGGTCTCGGAGGTGGACGCCAGGAGGAAGCGGGCGCCCTTCTCCTTGGCGAGGCCGAGCGCCTTGTGCGTGCCGAGCGAGCCGACCTTGAGTGTCGGGATCGGCAGCTCGAGGTAGTCGATCGGGCTCGCCGGCGACGCGAAGTGCAGGATCGCGTCGAGCGGCCCCTTCACGTACATGAAGTTCGTGACGTCCTGCTGGATGAAGAGGAAGCGCGGGTTCTCCAGCAGGGGCGCGATGTTGTCGGGCGAGCCGGTGAGGAAGTTGTCGATGCAGATGACGTCGTTGCCCTCGGCGAGGAGGCGCTCACAGAGGTGCGAGCCGATGAAGCCGGCCCCGCCCGTCACCAGGATGCGTGCCATCTAGCGGGCCTCGATCGAGGCGCGGCCAATCGGGAAGTAGGCGAACCCGTGCTGGCGGAGGGCGTCGTGCTCGTAGAGGTTGCGGCCGTCGAAGATGAGCGGCGTTCGCATCAGCTCCCGCATGCGCTTGAAGTCCGGCCGGCGGAACTCGTTCCAGTCGGTGACGACCAGCAGCGCGTCGGCCCCTTCGAGCGCGTCGTAGTTGAGCCGATGGTAGTTGATCCGGTCGCCGAACGCCTTGCGCGCCTCGTTCAGCGCCTCGGGATCGTGCGCATTGACGGTGGCGCCGCGGCGCAGCAGCTCCTCGATGATCACGATCGACGGCGCCTCACGCATGTCGTCGGTACGCGGCTTGAAGGCGAGGCCCCAGAGCGCGAAGCGCCGCCCCTTCAAGTCCTCGCCGAAGTGCCCGACGACCTTCCGCACCAGAAGGTGCTTCTGGCGCTCGTTCACCTCCTCGACGGCGTTGAGGAGCGGAAACTCGAGATCGTTCTCGTGCGCGGTCCGGATGATCGCCTGCACGTCCTTCGGGAAGCACGAGCCGCCGTAGCCGACGCCCGGGAACAGGAAGTGATGGCCGATGCGGCGGTCGGAGCCCATGCCGCGGCGGACGTCGGCGACGTCGGCGCCGACGCGCTCGCAGAGATTGGCGATCTCGTTCACGAACGAGATGCGCGTCGCGAGGAAGGCGTTGGCGGCGTACTTGGTCATCTCGGCGCTGCGGTTGTCCATCACGATGATCGGGTTCTCGGTGCGGACGAACGGCTTGTAGAGCGTCAGCATCTGGTCGATCGCGCGCTGGCTGGAGCCGCCGATCACCACTCGATCCGGCTTCATGAAGTCGTCGATCGCGGCGCCTTCCTTCAGGAACTCCGGATTCGAGACCACGTCGAACTCGTGCGTCGTCTTCGACCGGATGGCCTTCCGCACCTTGTCGGCGGTACCGACCGGCACGGTGCTCTTGCAGACGATTACCCGGTAGCCGTTCATTGCGGCGCCGATCTCCTCGGCGACGCGCAGCACGCCGCGCAGGTCGGCGGAGCCGTCGGCTGCCTCGGGCGTACCGACCGCGATGAAGCAGATCTCGGAGGCCCGGACGGCGGCGACGATGTCGCTCGAGAACCACAGGCGGCGCTCGGCGAGATTGCGACGGATGAGCTCCTCGAGCCCGGGCTCGTAGATCGGCACGCCGCCCTTCTGCAGGGTTTCGACCTTGGCCTCGTCGATATCGACGCAGATGACGTCGTTACCGCTCTCGGCGAAGCACGTGCCGGCCACCAGCCCGACGTACCCCGTCCCGACGACACACAGTTTCACCGCATCCTCCGCGCTGCTCGAAGTGCTACGAAGGTACCGGCCGCATGCCGCACCGTCAAACCGCTTTCTGCAACTTGAAAAATCTTCACGTGCCCTGGGCGGCGGGAACGCGCGGGGGAGCCGCTTGGTGCACCTCGCGAACCGTATAGATCGGCTTCGCCTGCGACTCGTGGTACGTGCGGGCCAACATCTCGCCGAGGAGGCCCAGTGTCACGAATTGGACACCGCCGAGGACGAGCAGGATGCCGAGCAGCAGGAGCGGCCGGTCGGCCAGCGGCACCCCGAAGAGGATCTTCTCGACGCCGAGCATGCCCGTGATCCCGATGCCCAGGAGCGTCGCGATCATGCCGAAGAAGCCGAAGACGTGGATCGGCCGGGTCGAGTACCCCGACAGGAACTTGATCGTGAGCAGGTCGAGCACGACCCGGATCGTGCGCGACAAGCCGTACTTCGACTTGCCACGCAAGCGCGGCCGGTGATTGACCGGAATCTCGGTCACGTTGGCGCCGAGATCGCCGGCGATCGCGGCGATGAAGCGATGCATCTCGCCGTAGAGCTTCAGCGACTTCGCCGTCTCGGCGCGGAACGCCTTGATGCCGCAGCCGTAGTCGTGGATCCGCACGTTGGTGGTGGCGCCGATGATCGCGTTGGCGATGATCGACGGCAGCTGCCGTGACAGGAAGGGATCCTTGCGGTCACGACGCCAGCCGTTCACCACGTCGGCGCCCGCGTCGAGCCCGTCGATCAAGCGCGGGATGTCGGCCGGGTCGTTCTGCAGATCGCCGTCCATCGTGACGACGATGCTCCCGGTCGCATGATCGAGACCGGCGGCGAGCGCGGCCGTCTGGCCGAAGTTGCGGCGCAAGCGGACGAGGCGGAAGCGCGGATCCGTGCCGGCGGCCGCGACGAGCAACGCGTAGGTCTCGTCCGTCGAGCCGTCGTCGATCAGCACGACCTCGGCGGTGAGGGTCAGGCGGTCGAGCGTAGCGCGCAGCTCCTGCACCAGCGCCTCGGCGTTGGGGGCCTCGTTGTAGACGGGAACGACGACGGAGAGTTGCGGCATGGCGTCCTCAGGGCACGTCGAAGGCGGTGAGGCTGATGAACTGCCGGTAACGGCGGTCGATCTCCTCCCGCGTGAGGCTGCGCAGGCGCTCGAGGCTGAACGCCTCCACCGTGAACGACGCCAGCACGCTGCCGTAGACGATCGCGCGCCGGACGCCGGCCGCCGAGAGATCGCCCGAGCTCGCGAGGTAGCCCATGACGCCGCCCGCGAAGGTGTCGCCCGCGCCGGTCGGATCGAAGACGTCCTCGAGCGGATAGGCCGGCACGGCAAAGACGCTGTCACCCGAGAAGTACATCACGCCGTACTCGCCGCGCTTGATCATGAGGCTCGTCGGACCCATCGCCAGAATGCGGCGGGCGGCGCGGAGCATGTTGCGCTCGCCGGAGATCATGCGCGCCTCCTCGTCGTTGATCATGAGGAGCGGTACGCGCTTCAGCAGCAGGTCGAGATCGGCGCGGGCGTTCTCGATGTAGAAGTTCATCGTGTCCGCGCCCACCAGCCGCGGACTCGTCACCTGGTCGAGTACGCGCCCCTGCAGCTTCGGCGCGATGTTGGCGAGGAAGACGAACGGCGAGTCGCGATAGGCCACCGGCAGCTCGGGCGAGAAGTGCTCGAAGACGTTGGCCTCGAACGAGAGCGTGTCACGGACGTTCATGTCCTCGTGGTAGCGCCCCGTCCACCGCAAGCTCTTGCCCTTCTGGACCTCCAATCCCGCGAGATCGATGCCCCGGCGCGTGAACCAGTCGAGTTCGGCCTGCGGGAAATCGTCACCGATCACGGCGACCAGCCGCACCGGGCCGAAGAAGCTCGCCGCCACCGCGAAGTAGGTCGCCGCCCCGCCGAGGACGTCGGGCGCGCGCCCGCGGGGCGTCTCGAGCGTGTCGATGGCGACGGACCCGACGACGAGCAGGCTCATGGTTCCTCCGGAATGTAGCGGCCGATGATCGGGGCCAGGTCGCGCTTCACCTGCCCCGGAATGCGCCCACGGTCGGTGATGATGGCGTGCTCGAGCGCCCGGCCGCACCCGCAGCGCGACGGGCGGTCGAGCGTCGGCACGACGTCGTGGACGACGCGCTTCGCGAGAGCGACGTTGGCGTTCAGGACCGCGAGCACGTCGGCGATCGCGACCTCGTGCGCGTCCTGCTTCCAGCAGTCGTAGTCGGTGGCGAGCGCGAGCGTCGCGAAGCAGAGCTCGGCCTCGCGCGCGAGCTTCGCCTCCTGCAGGTTCGTCATACCGATGATCGACGCGCCCCAGCCGCGGTAGAGCTCCGACTCGGCACGGGTCGAGAACTGCGGGCCCTCCATGCAGACGTACGTCCCGCCGGCATGCACCGTGGCGCCGAGACGGCGCGCGCTCGCGAGGAGCGCGGCCGAGAGCTCGCCGCACACCGGATCGCCGAAGCCCACGTGGGCGACGATGCCGTCGCCGAAAAAGGTGCCGGCGCGGGCGAAGGTGCGGTCGATGAACTGATCGGGCACGACGAGGTGGCCGGGCGCGATCTCCTCGCGCAGGCTGCCGACGGCGCTCACCGCGATCACCCCTTCGGCGCCGAGCTTCTTCAAGGCCCAGATGTTGGCGCGGAACGGGAGCTCGGAGGGCAGCAGACGATGGCCGCGACCGTGGCGCGGCAGGAAGAGGAGGCGCGCCTCGCCGAGCCGCCCGGAAACGATCGCGTCCGACGGATCGCCGAAGGGCGTCGGTACCACGAGCTCCTGGACGTCCGAGAGCCCCTCCATCGTGTAGAGGCCGCTCCCGCCGATGATGCCGATCGTGCGCACGTGCGGGTCCTTTCTCAGCCGCGGATCATCGAGAGCGTCGGGCCGGTCCGGATCGTGAGCGTCTCCACGGGATCGAGGATGTCACCGTCCATCATGAAGCCCGTCGGGGTCGCGAAGCGAATGGTCACCTCGCGAGCGAGATTGTCGTAGAATTCCGGCTCTTCCAGTGGGAACCCTCGGTGGAAGCGGACGATCTTGCGTGTCAGGCTCAGGGGACCGATGGGCCCGGCGAGCAAGTGAAAGTGGTCGCGCTTGCGCGCCGCCAGATACATCGGTTTGAAGCCCAGTGCAACGTGCGTGATGGTACCGCCGAGGATGACCGTGTACGTCCGGAACGGCACCCGCTCGCCGTCGCAGTCGACGTCGGCGATGACCCGGCGGAACACCCCGCGCACGAGCGAGGTCCCCGTGAGCGCCGACCCGATCAGCCGCGCGAGGAGCCGGGTCGCGGTCATGGGTCCCGGCTTCGCCTCGCTGTAGTAGAGCCGCAGGTAGTTCACGATCACGCCGCAGCCGAAGACGAAGCCGGCGTGCTCACCGTTCGCGATCAGCAATTGGCGCTCGATGATGTCGTGCGTGCGGCCGTGGCGGTAATCGTGGGCCACGTGCGCCAGAACGTGCTCGGGGCCGCCCCGCATGCAGCCGATCGAGCGCGCGATGTAGTTCATCGTCCCGGCGCGTAGCGGCAGAAACAAGGGCAACGCGCCGTTCGGGTAGGCGCGCCGCACCGCCGTGAGCGTGCGGAAGTGGCTGCCGTCGCCGCCGCACACCGCGAGGATGTCGATCTTCGCCGCAGCGAACTCGCGCGCCACCTCGTCGACGGCCGCGAGGTCGTGCGTCACCCGCACCATCCCGTGGTCGCCGACGATGTCGGCGAACGCCTGCGCCCGCTTCGGCCGGCGGCGGTTGCTGCCGGCGTTCGGATTGACGACGACGCCGATGCCCGGCACGTTACGGATCGATCCCCACGATCTGGTAACGACTAGCCGGGAACGTCCGCGGGATCGAGCAGTCCGTGGCGGCGCCACCCGACCGTCAGAAGCCACGTTCGCGCCCGGGCGACCGGCGGTCGACTAAGCACCGGCTCGTCCCTCTCCGCGCCCTTCCCTCCTGCCGCACGTTTCCACCCGGAAAACCAACGGGCGGAAGACGCGGGGTCAAGCCCAGAGCTGCCGCGGATCGCTGAACGCACCTTCCCGGCGTGTCGGCGGGCGTTCAGAAGCAGATAGCGAAGGGCACGGTGCACCTCGCGCGGCGTCGGCAGCATGCGCACATGGTAGCGATCGGCGAGCACACGCCCCTTCCGGCCGACGACGCGGTTCACCGCGCGAGCCAACCGAGCACCAACGGCCATCATGCCACGCCCGAGGGCTAGCCGGTCGCGGGCTTCGACGATCAGATGCGCGTGGTTGCCCTGCAACGAGTAGTGAACCAACCGGAAATCTGGGCGGTCGCAGCCGACCGCGAAGGTCCGCTCGATCTCGCGCACGATGGAAACCGTCCGAAGCGACGGCAGATCGGCGCGCATCCTCAGGGTCACATGCGCGGGCAACGACCGACGGAACTGCGGGCGGGACATATGGCGCACGCATGGGCGGTCACCGGCCTTCCGGCCGGCCCCAAGGCGTCGTCCGCCCCAGCCATTGGTCGGGGACAGTCGCAGGGGAAGCTGAGAAGATCCGCGCGTCGTTGGATGCATCATCTTGAATCAGGCTACCTTCTAGCAGAACGCACGTCGTGAGTCAAGGTGAGCGGCCGGTACGGACCGGAGACATGGGTGACACTGAACCGCCCCGAGTTCATCGGAGACTCGGTTGGTTTTCTCCGGCCCCCATGGCTGGAGCCTCCTGACTGCTCTGATTGCGGTAGTAGGCTTGCTCGTACTCGGCCGGTGGCACGTAGCCGATCGGCTCGGCCTAACTCAACCCTGCAACGCATGTCTCTAGAACGTCTCCGGTCCCGCGTATGACTGTTACCCATGTCTCGAGATCACAACTGTACCCATGCCCCCGAACGCACAGGCTTAGTGTGCGGGTGCGGATCGCGGGGAGAGGCGCCGTCCTTGATCTGGCACTTGTGGACCACATCGCGCAGGTCATACGTCTCGGATCGATGATCCTCACCCAGTCCGTGCGAAAAGGAAGCGACCGTCACACGTACGAGATGTGGAGCGACCATCTCGAAGCCAGACTCGACGACCGCGATCCCGGGAACGCACTTGTCGAGTTCGTAGATGGTGTTTCGCGCTCGACCGTAGATGAACAGCGGGGCGCGCCAGGGCTGATGACCGCCCGAGCTGTATCCGCTGAAGACGAAGAACTCCGAGTCGGGGCTCCAAGTTGCCTTCTCGATGACGACCCCGTGTTCGCCGTCCGACGACGCGAAGCTCCGCTCGAGGCGCGTCATTCCCGACGCATTTAGGATTTGCACCGAGTCCTCGCGGGTGCTGGACACTGCCGTCACGACGGCGGTTAGCGCGTGATCGGGCGACACATATCGATGAAGCCGATCGCTCTGAGCGGCAGCAGGGGATGAGATGCTTACGAGCAGAACGACGAAGCCGAGCGCTTCCCGACGTCGCGTGATGTGTCCGGTCACGACGCCGCGACGTGCTGGCGCTCCTGGGCGACCAGTTGGCCGCAGGCGGCGGCGATGTCGGGGCCGCGGCTGTCACGGATCGTGGCGTGGACGCCGGAGGCACGGAGGGTGGTCTGGAAGCGCGTGACCACGGCGTCGTCGCTGCGCGCGAAGGCGGAGCCGGGAAACGGGTTGAATGGGATGAGGTTCACCTTGCAGCGGATGCCGGCGAGGGCGCGCGTCAGCGCGCGCGCGTCCTCGGGGCGGTCGTTCACGTCCGCCAGCATGACGTACTCGAAGGTGATGCGCTTGCGCCGCGGCAGGGGCAGCGCGCGGCACGCGGCGAGCAGCTCGGCGACCGGGTACTTCTTGGTGACCGGCATCAGCTCGCGCCGCGTCGCCTCGCCGACGGCGGTGAGGGACACTGCGATGTGCACCTGGGTGTCCTCGAGCAGGCGGCGCATCTCGGGGACGAGGCCGACGGTCGAGACGGTGATCCGGCGCGACGAGAAGTCGACGCCCCACGAGGCGGTGAGCGTGTCGATCGCGCCGACGGTGCCCTCGTAGTTGTGGAGCGGCTCGCCCATCCCCATGAAGACGAGGTTCGTCACCCGCTCTCCGACGGCCTCGGCGCGGGCGCGCAGCAGCTGCTCGACGATCTCGCCGCGGCTCAGGTGCCGACGGAAGCCGAGCGTCGCCGTGGCGCAGAACGCGCATCCCATGGCGCACCCGACCTGCGTCGAGACGCACAGCGTGAGGCGCTCGCCGTCGGGGATGAGCACGCTCTCGATGGTGGCGCCATCGGCAAGCCGGAAGAGGAGCTTCCGCGTGCCGTCCTGCGAGCGCTCGACCCGCACCTGCTCGAGGGCGCCGATCGCGAACCCGGTGGCGAGCTCGCGGCGCACTGCCGGCGCGAGGTTGGTCATGGCGTCGAAGTCGCGGACGTCGTGACGGTAGAGCCAGCTCGCTACCTGCGCCGCGCGGTAGCGCGGCAGGTCGTGCTCGCCACACCACTCCTCGAGCTCGGCGAGCGACAGGTCGAGAACGTTCCGCCGCGCCATCGGGACAGTCTAGTCGCGGCCCGGCAACGCGTCCACGTCGGCCGCCCGTGCGACGCCGGGGCTCGCCGCGCTGCCGCCGTTCAGCAGCCGCCGCGCGTGCGCCAGCACCTCCTCGACCTCGATCGCCTTCAGGCACTGGTTGTCGGTGCACGGGCTGCTGCGGTGGTTCAGCGCCGAGAGGCACGGGCTGCAGGCGAGGTTGGCGAAGAGGTTCACGGCGTTCGGCCCGAGCGGACCGTACAGCACGGGCGTCTCCGGCCCGAAGAGCGTGATGCTCTTGATCGGGGTCAGGCTGGCGAAATGCGCCGGGCCGCTGTCGTTGGTGATGAGCAGCGTGGCCTGATGGAAGAGCTGCAGCACGTCGGTCAGGGTGCGCGTCCGGCCGACGAAGTTGATGCAGCGTGGATCGTCGACCCGCGCCGCGATGGCGCGCGCCGACTCGGCGCCCTCGGCGATGCCCATCAGGACGACCACGACCGTCGGATCGTCGGCGAGCAGGCGGCGCGCCAGCTCCGCGAAGCGCTCCGCCGGCCAGGTACGGATCGGCAGCAGGCTCCCGGCGTCGTGGTTCACCACCACCAGCCGATGCGCTCGTGTGAGCGGGTAGCAGGCCTCGAGCTCCTTCTTGACGTAGGCGAACGCCTCGGCGTCCGCCGGGACGAGCAAGGGCGGCGGCTGCGCCGGGATGACCCGCTTCGGCAGCGGAATCGCCTCCGGGTCGCACTCCAGCGCCTCGATCAGCGCCACGAAGTTCTGCGACATGTGCTGATACGGGTTGTAGTGCACCCGGTGCGTCAGGTGCTCGCCGCGGTAGAGCCCCTCCCCATCGTAGTTGTGGAAGCCGACCCGCGTCGTCGCGCCGGCCAGCAGGCTGAGGATCGACGAGACGCGCGAGAACAGCTCGAGGTCGATCACGGTGTCGATGCGCTCCGCGCGGCAGAAGCGCAGGAACGCGAGGATGTCGCTCGCCATGTGCAGGAGCGAGTCGTCGCGGATCGTGAAGATGTGGCGCTCGTCGAAGAGGCTCAGGAGGCGGAGGCTCGCGGCGTTCTTGCGGAAGATCGCGAAGGCGTGCGGCGAGTCCGGGTAGCGTGCCTGCACGCGTCGGATCGCAGTCGAGGCGACGATCGTGCTGCCCATCTCCGACAGCTCGATGAAGAGGACGCGGCGCGGCGTGCCGGCGGGCCGTGGCGCGCGGAAGAGGTTCGCCAGCCGCACGAGCAACGTCAGCACGAAGGTCGCGGGCACACCGACGAAGTAGTCGATGCGCCGCATGATCGAGAGCCTCATCGGCGCAGCCTCAGGACGCGACGCCGGCGATCACGACCATCTCGTCACCCGGGTTCAGAGGGAAGTTGATGCGCTCGGCGAGGGCGGTGGGCACGAGCAGGCGGCCGAGCGTGCTGGCGATCTCCCCGTACGCGCGCACCTTCTCGAGCGCGACGGCGAGATTGCGGACCCGGCCGATCGCACGCAGGTACTTGACGCGGAAGCCGGTGCGGGTGAGCAGCAGATCGATCGTGCGGCGGTCGAAGTAGACGAGGTGCTCGTTCGGCTTGAGGTGCAGCCAGCGGGCGCGCGTGAGGCGCGCCATGAGCGAGCCGACGTCCGGCGTCGTGACGAAGAGGATGCCGTCGGGTGCGAGCATGCCGCGCGCCGCCTCGAGCGCGGCCGCCGGGCTCGGCATGTGCTCGAGGAAGTCGTTCATCACGATCACGTCGAAGCGCCGTCCGGCGAGCGCGGGGCTCGGAAACACGTCGCAGACCGCCTCGACGCCGCGCTCCGCGCAACGCGCGACCGACTGGGGATTGATGTCGAGTCCGAGCGGGCGCCAGCCGCGGTGCTGTGCCACCGCCGAGAAGGTGCCCGGCCCGCAGCCGAGATCGAGCAGCGTGCCCGGCGCCCGGAAGCGCTCGATCAGCTCGAGCCGCTGATTGAACGAGAGCTCGTCGGTACGCTCGGTGCGGACGTAGTAGCCTGTCGGCGAGATCTCCTGGCCCTCGTAGAGCGCCGCCAGGGCCGCCGGGGTGAGACGCGGGTTCACATAGACCAGGCCGCAGCCGCGGCAGCGCACGATCGGGAAGCCGTCCTTCTCGAACAGGCCCTCCGTATCCGTGCCGGCGCACACCGCGCAGGCGACGTGCTCCCGGCCCGTCTCGCCGGCCGCCGTGGTCATCCGATCAGGCAAACAGACCCCGGCATGCACGTCAAGCGGGCGATTCAGTAGAGCTTCTCGATGTGCAGGATGTTGAGGACCCACACCCACCAGGCGTTCAGCAGGAGGCAGGCGGCAATGAGGGTCGTGTGCCACCAGCGCAGCGGCCGATCCATCCCGCGCATCGTGAGCACCGTGAGCAGCGGGTAGAAGTCCATCGCGAAGCGGTAGCCGAGCTGCGTCATGCCGGTACCGCCGAACTGCAGGAGCTGCGACAGGAAGAAGGCGACGCCGAGCCAGCAGGCCGCCGTCAGCCGGTCGAGCGGCGCGCGCAGCGCGTAGATGAAAGCCGGGGTCGTCGCCCAGATGGCGAGGCCACCCACCGAGGGCACCATCCACGGGAACTGGTGCTGAAAGATCGGCTTGGCGCGGAAGAGCACGTGCACGTGCCCCGGCCAGTATTGCCACGACATGAGCCCGTGCGGGAACATTCCCCGTACCTCGGGCTTCTCGATCAGCATCTCGTACGCCCAGTTGGTGATCACCCCGAAGCGCACGTAGTTGTAGAGCGAGTTGAGCGCGAGGACCGCGACGATCGGCGCGGCGTAGGCGAAGAGCCAGCGCCAGCGAACGCGCGGCACGAGCTCGTCGGCGAGCGGCAGGAGCCAGCGGTCGGGCCGGGCGATCAGCGCGAAGGGCGCGACGACGATCGTCTCCATGCGGCACCAGAACGCCGCCGCGAACCAGAGGCCGAGGAGCGAGGCACGCGCGGCCCCGAGCCACTCGCAGACGAAGAGCCAGAGGAAGGTCGCGTGGACGGTCTGCGCGATGTACCAGACCGAGCCGATCGTCGCGTGGTACCAATAGATGCCGCCGAAGCCGAAGAGTGCGGCACCCCAATTGGCGGCGCGGCGCGAGAGCGGCACGCGCCCGAGCGCGATGCGGGCGAACGCGACGCTGAGCGCCCCCGCCAGGACCGAGAGCATCGTCTGCATCACGCCGAGCGGCGCGCCCCAGCGCGCCAGGAAGAGCTGGATCGGCTGATGCTCGCAGATCCAGACGATCGGCAGGAGGAGGATCGCCGGGGTCGGTGGATTGGTGAAGTACGCGCGCCCCTGGTACTCCGCCATCTCGAGATGCGGCGGGCGCTCCGGCAGCGACAGGCTGCCGTGCAGCATGGCGTCGGCGAAACGGGCGTACTGGTCGTACGCCGTCGGGCCCGGCGACGTCAGGGTGTAGACGACGAGCGCTGCGAGGAAGAACCAGAGCGCGTCGCTCCGGCCGTGGGGCGCGGGCGGGCGCCCCGGATTCCAGGGTCGCGACCGCCTGACCGGGCTCACTCTCGACGGACGACGTCGAGGGCGGAAAAGAAGTAGGCGATCTCGGTGCGCGCGGTCTCGGGGGCGTCCGAGCCGTGCGTCGCGTTGTACTCGACGTTGGTGCCGAGGTCCTTGCGGATGGTGCCGGCGTCAGCCTTGGCCGGATCGGTCGCGCCCATGAGTGTGCGCCAGCGGGCGATCGCGCCGTCACCCTCCAGCACCAGCACCATCGCCGGCCCCGACGACATGAACTCGGTCAGGCTCGCGAAGAACGGCCGCTCACGGTGCACGGCGTAGAAGCCTTCGGCCTCCGCCTTCGTCATGTGCAGGAGGCGGGCCGCCGCGACCTTCAGGCCTTCCTTCTCGATGCGGCGGATGACCTCGCCGATGAGGTTCCGCTTCACGGCGTCTGGCTTCACGATCGCGAGGGTGTGTTCCGTCATGATGCTGCTCCTTCCGGACTCAACGTCCGAGTGCGGCCGCCATCGTCTTGCCGAGATCGGCGGGACTCTTGGCGACCCGCACTCCCGCCGCCTCGAAGGCGCGGATCTTGTCCGCCGCCGTGCCGCGGCCGCCGGCGATGATCGCTCCGGCGTGGCCCATGCGCTTGCCCTTCGGCGCCGTCTGCCCGGCGATGAACGCGGTCACCGGCTTCGTGACGTGCGCCTTGATGAACGCCGCCGCGTCCTCCTCGGCGGTACCGCCGATCTCGCCGATGAGGATGACCCCCTCGGTCTTCGGGTCGGCCTGGTAGAGGCGCAGCACGTCGATGAAGCCGGTGCCGATGATCGGATCGCCGCCGATGCCGACGCACGTCGACTGGCCGATGCCGAGCTGGGTGAGCTGGTGCACGGCCTCGTAGGTGAGCGTGCCGCTGCGCGACACGACGCCGATCGACCCCGGCTTGTGGATGTAGCCCGGCATGATGCCGATCTTGCACTCGCCCGGCGTGATCACGCCCGGGCAGTTCGGGCCGACGAGGCGCGTGCTCTTGCCCTCGAGGAAGCGCGCGGCGCGCACCATGTCGAGCGTCGGCACGCCCTCGGTGATGCAGATCGCGAGCGGCAGCTTCGCGTCGGCCGCCTCCATGATCGCGTCGGCCGCGAACGGCGGCGGCACGAAGATGCAGGTCGCGGTCGCACCGGTCTCGCGCACCGCCTGCTCGACGGTGTCGAAGATGGGGATGCCGTCGAGGTCGGTGCCGCCCTTCCCCGGCGTCACCCCGCCGACCATCTGTGTACCGTACTCACGGCACGCCTTGGCGTGGAACTGCCCGGTTGCACCCGTGACGCCCTGGACGATGACGCGCGTGTCGCGATCGATGAGAATGCTCATGCCGCACCACGCTTGGCGGCGGCGACGGCGAGGCGGGCGCCCTCGGCCATGTCGGCGGCGCTCTCGATCGCCAGCCTGGACTCGGCGAGGATCTGCTTGCCGCGGTCGACGTTGGTGCCTTCCATGCGGACGACGAGCGGGATCTTCAAGCCGACCTCGCGCGCCGCCGCGACGACGCCCTCGGCGAACACGTCGCAGCGCAGGATGCCGCCGAACACGTTGACGAAGATCGCGCGCACGCTCTTGTCGGAGAGCAGGATGCGGAACGCCTCACGCACCTTCTCGGCGTTGGCGCCGCCGCCGACGTCGAGGAAGTTCGCCGGCTCGCCGCCCGCGTACTTCACGATGTCCATCGTCGCCATGGCGAGGCCGGCGCCGTTCACCATGCAGCCGATGTTGCCGGAGAGCGCGATGTAGCTGAGGTCGAACTTCGCCGCCTCGGTCTCGCGCGGGTCCTCCTCGTGCTCGTCGCGGTAGGCGCGCACGGCCGGCTGGCGGAAGAGCGCGTTGTCGTCGGCGCCCATCTTGGCATCGAGCGCGATGAGCTCGCCGCCCTTGGTGACGACGAGCGGGTTGATCTCGAGCATCGAGGCGTCGCGCTCGTGGAACGCACGGACGAGGCTCGTGAAGAACGCGACCGCCTTGTTGGTGAGCTCCTTCGGCAGGCCGAGCCGGAACGCCAGCCGGCGGCCCTGGTAGGGTGCGAGGCCGACGAGCGGATCGAGCAGCTCGCGGTGGATGGCGTCGGGATTGCGCGCCGCCACCTCCTCGATCTCGACCCCGCCCTCCTGCGACGCGATCACCGCCACCCGCCCGCTGCCGCGGTCGACGACGACGCCGAGGTACAGCTCGCGCGCGATGTCGCAGCCCTGCTCGACCAGCACCTGGCGCACGATGCGGCCCTCGGGGCCGGTCTGGTGGGTCACCAGCGGGTTGCCGAGGAGCTTCCGCGCGAACTCGCGCGCCTCCTCCGGCGACTTCACCACCTTGACGCCGCCGCCCTTGCCGCGGCCGCCGGCGTGGATCTGCGCCTTCACGACGACGGTGCCGCCGAGCCGGCGCGCGACGGCCTCCGCCTCCTCGGGCGTGCGCGCGACGCCGCCGTCGAGGAGCGGTACGCCGTAGCTCCGCAGGATCTCCTTGGCCTGGTACTCGTGGATGTTCATGCTCGCCTCACTAGCGCCGGAAGAGGTCGCGGAAGAACTTCTTCGTCGCCTGCCGCCCCATGTCGCCGATCGCGCGCGTGAGCGGCACCTCCTTGGGGCACACGATGACGCAGTTCTGGGCATTGCCGCAATCGACGATGCCGCCGACGCCCATGAGCTCCGCGGTGCGCTCCTCTTTGGTGAGCGGGCCGCTCGGGTGGAGATTCTTCAGCACCGCCTGCCCGATCGCCGCCGGCCCGATGAACTCCGAGTGATCGCTCACCTGCGGGCACGCCTCGAGGCAGCAGCCGCACGTCATGCAGCGCGAGAGCGCGTACGCGTACTGCTGCTCCTCCTCGCTCATGCGCGGGCCGGGACCGAGATCGTACGTGCCGTCGATCGGCACCCAGGCCTTCACCGTCTTCAGATTCTCGAACATCCGGCTGCGATCGACGGCGAGATCGCGTACCACCGGGAACTTCTTCATCGGCTCGAGCACGATCGGCCGCGCCAGGCTGTCGACCAGCGCCGAGCACGCCTGGCGGATCTGGCCGTTCACGAACATCGTGCACGATCCGCAGACCTCCTCGAGGCAGCTCGCGTCCCACACGACGGGGGTCGTCGGGGCGCCGTCGGCGCGTACCGGCCGGAAGTGCACCTCCATGAGGAGCGAGTGCACGTTGTGCCCGGACCGGTACGGGATCGTGAACTCCTCCCAGTAGGGCTCGCTGCCGGGACGGTCCTGGCGCTTCACGCGCAGCTGGATCGGATCCATCAGGCGGACACCGTCTTCTCCGTGTCGTACTTGCGTACGCGCGGCTTGATCATCGAGACGTCCACGTCCTCGTAGGACAGCTCCGGCCCGTCGGAGGTCCAGCGCGCCTTCGTCGTCTTCAGGAACCTGGCGTCGTCGCGCTGCGGGAAATCCGGCTTGTAGTGTGCGCCCCGGCTCTCGTCGCGCGCCAGCGCGCCGAGCGTGATGACGCGCCCGAGCTCCAGCATGTTCCAGAGCTGCCGCACGAAGCTGACCTCCTGGTTGAGCCAGCGATTGCGGTCGTTGACGCCGATGCGGCCCCAGCGGTCCTTCAGCTCGAGGATCTTGTCGTCGGTGCGCTGCAGGTTCTTGTTGTAGCGCTCGACCGTGACGTGCTGGGTCATCCACTCGCCGAGCTCGCGCCAGATCGCGTAGGCGTTCTCGCCGCCGTTCATCGTGTAGACGCGCTCGTAGCCGTCTGCCTGGCGCTTGCGCTCGCGCTCGACGAAGCCGCTCGCGGCGTCGGCGGCGCTGCGCTTCAGACCCTTCGCGTACGCGAGCATCTTCGGCCCGCACACCATGCCGCCGTAGAGGCAGGAGAGCAGCGAGTTGGCGCCGAGGCGGTTGGCGCCGTGGTACTGGTAGTCGACCTCGCCCACCGCGAAGAGCCCGGGCAGGTTCGTCATGTGGTCGTAGTCGACCCACAGGCCGCCCATCGAGTAGTGCATGGCCGGAAAGACCTTCATCGGCACGACGCGCGGGTCGGCGCCCATGAACTTCTCGTAGATCTCGAGCACGCCGCCGAGCTTGCGCGTCAGCTCCGCGGGATCCTTGTGCGTGACGTCGAGGTAGACGGCGTTCTCGCCGTCTACCCCGAGGCCCATCTCGAAGACGACCTTGAAGACGGCGCGGCTCGCGATGTCGCGCGGCACGAGGTTGCCGTAGGCCGGGTACATCTCCTCGAGGAAGTACCAGGGCTTGCCGTCGCGCATGGTCCACATGCGCCCGCCCTCG
>DASXLI010000030.1:0-141545 GCA_036496285.1 Binatia bacterium | reverse complement strand
AGATGCTCCGGACGGATGCCGAGCGTCACCGACCCGCCGGCGACGGCGCGCGGCAGCGCCGTCGCCGCGAGCCGTACGCGCTGCGTGCCGAGCTCGACCGCCGTCCCGCCGTCGGCGGCGCGCACGCCCGCCGGCAGCAGGTTCATCGGCGGCGTGCCCATGAAGCCCGCGACGAAGGCGTTCACCGGGGCGTCGTAGAGCTCGCGCGGCGGCGCCACCTGCTGGAGGCGGCCGCGATCCATCACCGCGACCCGCTGGCCGAGGGTCATGGCCTCGGTCTGGTCGTGGGTGACGTAGAGCATGGTGGTCTTGATGCGCTCCTGCAGCTCGGCGATCTCCGCCCGCACCTGCACGCGCAGCTTGGCGTCGAGGTTGGAGAGCGGCTCGTCCAGCAGCGACACCGCCGGCTCGCGCACCAGGGCGCGCCCCATCGCAACGCGCTGGCGCTGGCCGCCCGAGAGCTGGCGCGGGTAGCGGTCGAGGAGCGCGCCGAGGTCGAGGAGTCCCGCCACGCGCTCGACCTGCTTCTGCAGATCCGCCCCGCGCAGCCCGCGCATGCGCAGCGGGAACTCGATGTTCCGCCGCACCGTCATCTGCGGGTAGAGCGAGTAGTCCTGAAAGACCATCGCGACGTTCCGCCCCTGCGGGGACACGTCGTTCACCACCTCGCCCCCGATGCGGAGCGTGCCGGCGCTCACGTCCTCGAGCCCCGCGACCATGCGCAGCACCGTCGACTTGCCGCACCCCGAGGGGCCGACCAGCACCAGCAGTTCGCCGTCGTCGACGTGCAGCGTGCAGTCGGCGACCGCACGGGTGCCGTTCGGGTAGACCTTCTCGACGTGCTCGAGATCGACGCGCGCCATCAGTCGAAGAACCGCTCGTCGGCGAGCAGCGGCAGGACGCGCTGCACGATCGGGTCGGACGCGAAGCGCTCCCGCATGCCGTGCGGCGCGAGATGGTCGGCGAGCGCGAGGAACAGCATCGATTGGTCGAGCGCGAGGTAGGCGCGGGCGACGGCGCCGCTGCGCGGGTCGACGGCATCGTAGTAGCCCCAGTCGGAGTAGACGGCAAAGCCCTCGGCGAGCGCGCGCAGGTTGGCCGTCGCCGGGCCGGGGGCAGCCAGTATGGCCAGCGCCGCGGCGTGTGGGGTCACGGCGCCGGGCATGTAGCCGCGCATGCCGAGCGGCGGGACGCCGTACTCGCGGTAGCCGTCGTGCTCCGGGATCGCGCTCGGCGACATCCCCCAGACCGGATAGTGGAGCGTCTCGGTGGCATAGCGGCGCTGGACGTCGGCGTGGCGGACGTCGTTCGGCCCGAGGCTTTGCGGCGCGAGGCGCGCCTCGTCGAGCACGAGCGCCGGCATGAGCGCCTCGAACATGCTGCCGCCCCACGACGGCACGAAGGACGTCCCCTCCCAGGCGTAGTGCGCGTTCACCACGGTGTGCCCGCGGATCGTCCGCCGCACGACGTCGATGGGCGTGCCGGTCTGCCCGCTGCAGGCCGCCGGATAGGTGCGGATCATCCCGAACCAGGCGTCCTCCGGCATGTCGCCCTTGCCGATCGCGAGCAGCGCTCCGAGGCGCGCCTCGGTGTAGAGCACGCCGTAGTCGTAGCGCGACGGCGCGTGCCGGTGCACGAAATAGCCGTGGGAGATGGCGCGGCGCCGACCATCGTAGAAGAGATCGTAGCGCATGCGGTCGATCAGCGCCGTGGAGCGCGCCGCGAGATCCGGGAACGTCGTGCGGACGGCGATCAGCCCCGCCCCGAGCCAGGCGGTGTCGACGAACGAGAGGAAGTTGCTCGAGCGCTCGAGTGACGTCGTGTCGTAGTAGTTGAAGAAGAGCCCGCGGTAGGTCTCGAGGCCCTCGAGCGTCCCGAGAATGCGCCCGACCATCGCGTCCGCCTCGGCCCGCGTCACCAGGTCGAGGTCGCTCGCGGCCGCGATCGCGAGCAGCCGCAGGCCGACGTTCGTGATGTTGGTGTAGTCGCCGACGTCGGCGTCGGCGGGTCCGTCGTCGAGCCGGACGTGATCGACCGGGAGACCACTCTCGCGGTCGGCGAGCGCCACGAGGCCGCGCCAGGTGTCGGCGGCGACGCGTTCGAGGAAGGCGCGGTCCGCGCGCGGCAGGGCGTGCCCGTCGACCGGCTTCCCCGTCGGCAGGCCCCCGAGGCGGGCGCGCACGAACGGCCGCGCTGCCTCCTTGCCGCCGTGGCTCTCCTCCCAGGCGTGCTTGCGCGGGAGGTCGACGGGGTCGTCCTCGGTCGTGAGCACGCTGACCGCCGGACGGGCACGGCTGGTGAACGGACAGACCGGCTCGGGCGGCGTCCGGTGGATCAATGGCTCCCACACGGGCTCCCACCGGCGCTCGCCGGGCGCGCGACACCCCGTCGCCACGGCGAGCACGACCACCCCCGCGAGCCCGATCCAGCAACACCGCCGCACGTGCCGCTACTACGCCAGAACGACGCGCACTGCACGTCCTCCCTTGACCGGCCCCCGCGTGGCGCAGCATAGCTGCCGGATGGCGCGAACCTTCCCGCCGGGATTCGTCTGGGGCACGGCGACCGCGGCGCATCAGGTCGAGGGCGGCAACTGGAACAACGACTGGTGGGCCTGGGAGCACACGCCGGGCTCGCCATGCCAGGAGCCGAGCGGCGACGCCTGCGACCACTACCACCGCTACCGCGACGACCTGGATCTCCTGGCGCGCCTCGGCTTCGGCGCCTACCGCTTCTCGCTCGAGTGGAGCCGCATCGAGCCGGAGGACGGCGAGTTCTCGCGCGCCGCGCTCGACCACTACCGCCGGATGTGCGCCGCCTGTCACGAGCGCGGCATCGTGCCGATCGTCACCTTCCATCACTTCACGACGCCGCGCTGGGTGGCGGCGCGCGGCGGCTGGCTGGAGGCGTCGACGGCGGAGCGCTTCGCTCGCTACTGCGCACGGGCCGCGGCGCACCTGGGCGACCTGGTCGGCAGGGTATGCACGCTGAACGAGCCGAACATCGTCGCCGAGTTCGGCTACCGCTGGGGGCTCTTCCCGCCGGGTCACCGCGACGCGGATGAGCGCAGCCGGGCGAACGCGATCTTCCTCGACGCCCATCGGCGCGCCGTCGCCGCGATCCGCGACGCGGGCGTGCGCGCGCCCGTCGGCCTGACGCTCGCGCTCCAGGACTGGCAGGCGGTCGACGGCGGCGAGGCCGTCCGCGACCGCGAGCGTCACGACATGGAGGACGTCTACCTCGGAGGGCTGCGCGGCGACGACTTCCTCGGCGTCCAGACCTACTCGCGGGTGCGCTACGGGCCGGACGGCCTGCGTGCGCCCGAGCCTGGCGTGCCGCTGACCCAGATGGGCTACGAGTTCTGGCCGGAGGCGCTCGAGGCGTGCATCCGCCGCGCCGCCGCGCTCACCGGCCTGCCGATCCTGGTCACCGAGAACGGCATCGGCACCGCCGACGACAGGGATCGGGTCGCGTACGTGCGCCGGGCGCTGCACGGCGTGCTGGCCTGTCTCGCCGACGGCCTGCCCGTGCAGGGCTACGTCTACTGGAGCCTGCTCGACAACTTCGAATGGGCGCTCGGCTACGGGCCGACGTTCGGCCTCGTCGCGGTCGACCGGACGACGCAAGCGCGCCACCCGAAGCCGAGCGCGTCCTGGCTCGGCGCGATCGCGCGCGCCAACACGCTGGACGAGCCCTGAGCGTCGCCGCTCCGGCTCAGCGCCCGTGGAAGGTCGCCGCGCGCTTCGCCACGAAGGCCTGCACGGCCTGCGCGAAGTCCTCCGTGTGCGCGCTCGCCGCGATCGCCTGCGCCTCGAGCTCCATCTGCGTCTCGAGCGTCTCGCCGGTCGAGTCCTGGAAGAGGCGCTTGGCGCGTCCGAAGGCCAAGGTCGGGCCGCCGGCGAGCTCGCGCGCCAGCGCCGCGAAGGCGGCGGGGAACTCGGCGTCGGGATGCACCCGGGTCACGAGCCCCCACTCGAGCGCCTCGGCCGCCGAGAGCACGCGGTTCGTGAAGTGGAGCTCGGTCGCGCGCCGCAGGCCGACCAGGCGCGGCAGGAAGTACGTCGACGAGAGGTCGGGCGACGCGGCGATGCCGGCGTACGCCATCGTGAAGCGCGCCGACGTCGCGGCCACCACGAGGTCGCCCGCGAGCGCGAGCCCCATGCCGCCCCCGGCGGCGACGCCGTTGATACCCAGCACGACCGGTTTCGGGGCGCGGCAGAGCCGCGAGATGGCGCCGTGCAGGTAGGTCGTGAGCTCCTTGATGTAGAGCCCCGCCCGCGGCCCGGCCGTGGCGAAATCCTTCACGTCGCCGCCCGCGCAGAAGGCCGTGCCCGCGCCGGTGATCGCCACGCAGCGCACGGACGGATCCTCGTCGGCCTCCAGCACCGCCGCGAAGAGCTCGCGCCCGAGCGTGAGATTGAGCGCGTTGTAGGCGCGTGGCCGGTTCAGCGTGATCGTCGCCACGCCGTCGCTCCGCTCGAAGCCGATCGTCTCGTACGCCATCGTGGGCCTCCTTCGCGACGCTGCTCTTGTACCAGGCTCCCCACGTCATGGAACGCCGCGGGCGAAACGCCCGCCGGTGCGGCGGCATCCGAGGAGCGATGAGGGAGCGCCGCGCATGAGCGAGCCGATCCCGCCGCCCGGCGCCGAGTGGCTGGAGGCCGACGGCCTCGGCGGCTTCGCGAGCGGCACCGTCGGCCTGGCGCGGAGCCGGCGCTACCACGCGCTCCTCCTCGTCGCGACGCGCCCACCGACCGGCCGCGTCGTGCTGGTGAACGGCGCCGAGGTCTGGCTCGAGCGTGCGGCCGGCAGCGTGGCGCTCTCCTCGCAGCGCTACGCGCCCGACGTCGTCCACCCCGACGGCGCGACCCGGGTCGTCGCCTTCACGCCCGACCCGTGGCCGCAGTGGACGTTCGCGCTTCCCGGCGGGGGCACCGTCGAGCACGGTGTCTTCGTACAGCCCGGCCGCGCCGCCGTCACCCTGTACTGGCGCTGCCGCGGCGCCGACGGCGGGACGCTGTGCGTCCGGCCGCTCCTCTCCGGCCGCGACTACCACGCGCTCCACCACGAGAACCCCGACTTCCGCTTCGACGCCGAGCGCGCCGGCACCCGCGTCGTATGGCGGCCGTACCCCGGCCTGCCCGCCGTCGTCGCCGACGGCAACGGCACCTACACGCACGACCCGCAGTGGTACCGGAGCTTCCTCTACGCGGAGGAGCAGGCGCGCGGCCTCGACGACGTCGAAGACCTCGCCTCGCCCGGCATCGTCCGCTTCGCGCTCTCGCCCGAGCGCACGGCGGTGTTGACGCTCGCCGCCGACGGCCACGTGCCGGACGAGGCCTTCGACGTGCGCCGCGCCGCCGAGGAGACGCGGCGAGCGCGCTTCCCCTCGCGCCTGGCGCGCGCCGCCGACGCGTACCTCGTCCGCCGCGGCGACGGCCGGACCGTCATCGCCGGCTATCCATGGTTCACCGACTGGGGCCGCGACACCTTCATCGCGCTCCGCGGCCTCTGCGCCGCGACGGGCCGCCACGCGGACGCGGTCGCGATCCTGCTCGAATGGGCCGCGGCCGTGTCGGAGGGCATGCTGCCGAACCGCTTCCCCGACGCGGGCGATGTGCCCGAGTTCAACGCGGTCGACGCATCGCTCTGGTTCGTCGTCGCCGTGCACGAGCTGCTGGAAACGGCCGAGCTCGGCGGCGCGCCGGTCGACGCCTCAGCGCGCGCGAAGCTGGAGACTGCGGTCGACGCGATCGTCGGCGGCTACGCGCGCGGCACCCGGCACCGCATCCGGCTCGACGGCGACGGACTCCTCGCCGCCGGCGAGCCGGGCGTGCAGCTCACCTGGATGGACGCGAAGATCGGCGACTGGGTGGTGACGCCCCGTATTGGAAAGCCGGTCGAGGTGCAGGCGCTCTGGCTGAACGCGCTCCGCATCGCGGGGCGGCGCACGGCGGCGTGGAACGACGTCTACGCGCGCGGCCGCGCGGCGTTCGAGGCGCGCTTCTGGGACGAGACGCGCGGCCACCTCGCCGACGTCGTCGACGTCGATCACGTCGCGGGCACCGTCGACCTCGCCTGCCGCCCCAATCAGATCCTGGCGGTCGGCGGCCTGCCGTTTCCGCTCCTCGACGGCGCGCGCGCCCGCCGCGTCGTCGACACGGTGGAGGCCAGGCTCCTGACCTCGATGGGCCTCCGCTCGCTCGCCCCCGACGAGCCCGGCTACGCGCCGCGCTATGCCGGGGGCCCGCGCGAACGCGATGCCGCGTATCACCAGGGGACCGCGTGGCCCTGGCTCATCGGTCCCTTCATCGAGGCCTGGGTGCGCGTGCGCGGCGGCGGCGCGGAGACACGCCGCGAGGCGCGCGCCCGGTTCCTCGCCCCGCTCGTCGCCTACGCGAACGACGTCGGCTTCGGCCATCTCCCCGAGGTCGCCGACGGCGACCCGCCCCACCTGCCGGGCGGCTGCCCCGCCCAGGCGTGGTCGCTCGGCGAGGTGCTGCGGCTCGATCGCCTGCTCGGGCACGTATGACGATTCTGCAACATTTCCCATTCGAAATTTCCGAACGACCTATTGACCATCAGACGTCGAGTGACGGAGGATTCGTGAATGTCACGCTCCACCGACGAGATTCCCGCTCCGCGCATGGTTCCACGCCGCCCCGGAACGTTTGCCGTCATGCTCGCGGTTGCCCTGCTCGCCTGGCCGTCGTTGACGACTGCTGCCGGTAACGTCACCGTCAGGTTCGTTCGCGGGATGTTGCGCGTCACGGGCGACGCCGAGGACAACAAGATCGCGCTCGTCTCCGAGGGCGTAGGCCAGGTCGAAGTCGGAAGCTTCGACCCGGCGGGCACGCTCAACCACGTGATGGGGGGCACATTCGTGGCGGAGGGAGTCCGGGACGTCATCGTCAGCCTGGGTGCAGGCGACGACTGGATCAACCTCCTGGACGTCCACGCGCCGGGAGTCCTTCGCCTCGACACCGGAAGAGGCAACGACACGATAAACGGTCAAGACACCGGTGCAGGGACACTGCAAATACTCACCGGCCCGGGCGACGACACGATCGGGTGGGACGGTGGAGGGTGCAAGTCCCTGAAGATCAGCACCGGCGCGGGAACCGACGACCTGTCGCTGTCCGCGTTCAACGTGGACGGCGACACGTTCATCGACATGGGTTCCGGCTCGGACCGGTTCGAATCGTTCGTTCAGACGTTCGGCGGTCGCGTCAAAGTCCTCGTGGGCACTGGCGACGATACGATCGCCATGGACTCCTCGACATTCAAAGGCCCCGCGACGTTCGACGGAGGACGCGGCTCGGACACGTTCGATCCCCACCACTGCACGTTCGACGCCGGCGTCACGAGCAAGAACTTCCCTTGATCGCGAACGCGCCGCGCCGTCAGACGGGAGGAGACACCGGTGGCGTAGCGGGCTCACGCACCAGCGACGCACCGAGCGCGACCAGGCGCTCGGCGATGCGGAAGCGTCGCGGACGCCCGAGCACGCGCAGCCCGAGCCAGAGCGGCACGAGCGGCGGGAAGCCGCGTAGCGCGCGGTGGCGGTGCGAGGCCATGAAGTGGAGCTGGCGGGTGACGTACGGGTCGTCGGGCGCGAGCCGCCAGCGGCTGCTGAAGTGCTCGAGGCCGCGCTCGCAACGGTCGCGGCTCCAGCGCCAGAGGAAATACGGCACGTCATAGGCCCGCAGGCGGCGCGGCCGGTCGTAGGTGACGAGCGCCGCCGGCTCGACGAACACGCGCTCGCCGCGCTCGCGTGCCGCGAGGCAGAGGTCGATCTGCGACTCCGGCACGCCGCAGAAGCGGGCGTCGAGCGGCCCGAGGGCGCGCATCGTCTCGCTCCGGACCAGCATGCAGTGGAACTCGGCCTGCTCGGTCGGCGTGCGCGACAAGGTCGGGGGGAGCTGGGCAACCGAGCGGTACATCGCGCTGTGCTCCTCGATGAAGAGACGCCTGCCGCCGTGCTCCTCCACGTGCGCCACGCCGCCGAGCATGTGCACCTTGGTGTGCACCGGGCGGTCGATGCAGTACACCGGCCCGACGATCGCCGCACCGGTCTCCTCGGCACAGCCGAGGAGCGCGTCGAGCCATCCCGGGGCGACCACGACGTCGTTGTCGAGGAAGACCACGTAGGGGGTGCGCACGCGGGCGAAGCCGAGGTTCCGGGCGTCGTCGGGCGAGAGGTATTGCTCCGTGCGGAGCAGCGTGAAGCCGTGCCGCTCGGCGCGGGCGCGCAGCGCGCGCGTCACCGACGCGGGTGAGCCGCCGTCGACGTAGACGACCTCGAAGGGCGGGCTCGTCGCCCCATAGAGCGCGTCGATCGTCGCGACGGCGGCGCTGAAGCGCTCGCGCGCGGAGACGACGATCGTCACCCCGGGCCGCGCCGCGCCGCTCATGCCGTCGCCGTCCGCGTCATCGGGCCGCCCGCCGCGAGCGCGCGCCCGAGCGCCAGGCCCCGGCGGATGCACTCGTCGGCGTTGATGTAGTCCCACTCGCCGAGGCGGCCGGCGAGAAAGACGCCGCGCGGCTCGAGCCAGGCGCGGATCGCCGTCATGCGCGCGACCCGGTCGAGCGTCGGCACCGGGTAGGCGTGGCGGATGGTGAGGACGCGCGTCGTCCGCACGGCGCCGGCGTGACCCACGACCCCGACGGCCACGAGATCCTCGACCGCCCGGCGCTCGACGTCGGCAGGGAGCGGCTTCTCGGCGGAGAACGCGATCTCGCTCACGACCGCGTGGCGCGGCCGCGCCCGCAGCGCGTCGGTCGAGGTATGGTTCAGCACGATCTTGTGCGCGAGGATGCGCGGGTCGGCGACGTAGATGCGCTGCACCGTCGTCGCGACCGGTCCCTCGACGACCGCCAGGACGAGCGCCAGCGACATCGACTCGAGCGCGGCGGCGTCTGCGCGCGGCTCGGCGGGCGCGTCGTCGATCAGCGCGAGGAGCGCGGCCGGCGGGATGGTCGCGATCAGCCGGTCGAACGCGAGCGCGCCGCTCCGCGACGTTGCGAGCGTGCGGCTGGCAAGGTCGATCCGCGTGACCTCGTCGTCGAGGCGCACGTCGCGCACGTCCCGCGCCAGCGCCCGCACGATCTCGACGTAGCCGCCCTCGGCCGGATAGGCGACGCGCGTCTCCTCGGAGAGCGGCTGGCGCGCCGGCGGCGACCCGGTGCCCGCCGATGCCGCATCGACCGCCCGCCCGGCGTCCGCCGGCGCGGCGTCTACTGGCGCCGTCGGCGGCGCGGCGACGCGCTCGCGCACCCACCCCGTATCCATCCGCCGCAGATCGCGCGCCCACAGCTTCCGGTTGTAGGGCAGCATGAAGTGGGTCGCGACTCCGGTACCGAAACGCCGCAGGAGATACTCCTCGAAGTGCGGCGCGAGCGCCGTCTCGCGGCCGTCGGTCTCGCGCAGACCGCGCGCGCATTCCTCGGCGACCGCACGGTCACACAGCGCGCCGAAATGGCGCTGGAAGGGGTAGTCGATGAGCTGGCCGTCGACCCAGCAGCGCGCCTCGCGCCGCTGCTCCACCATCGGCAGCGCGGCGAAGACGAGCTCGCGCACGGCCGGGTGCGGCGTCGTGAAGGCGTGGCCACCGAGGTCGAAGAGTGCGCCGTCGAGCTCGAGCGAGCCGCACAGCCCGCCGACCTCGGGGCGCCGCTCCAACACGATCGACGGGGCCGCGCCGAGACCGAGCGCCGCCGCGATACCTGTCGGGCCGGCGCCGACGATCACGGTCGGTGCGCCCACCTGCTCCGTCCCGCGCTCCACGCCGGCGTGCTCTCGCACCAACCGAGGAGCGAGACAAGCGGGGTGCCGGACGACCGGTCAGCGCGTCGTCGCGGTCGCGGAGCGCAGCGGGCCGACCGGCCGGTGCGTCTCGCGCGACTCCGCCCAGCGCACCAGCAGGTGATCGAGCGACAGCGGGCCCGCGCCGGCCACCCCGAGCCACACGAGCAGCGCGACGTAGCAGAACTCGACCAGGCCGAAGAGGTCGCCGAGCGACGACACGTTCTCGCGCTGCGCGGTCATGATCGCCACGAACATCACGATGATGAGCGGCACGCTCGCGAGCCGGGTGAAGAGCCCGACGAGGATCAGCGTGCCGCAGACGAGCTCGTTGGCCGAGGCGAAAGGTGCCTGCAGCTCCGGGTGCGGGATGCCGAGCTGGCCGAAGTACGCGATGATCCGGTCGAGGTTGTGCAGCTTGCCCCAGCCCGCCCAGAGGAAGATCCACCCCACCACGAGGCGGGCGAGCGTAGGCGGGAGCCACTGCAGCCGGTCGGCAACGGCGTGGATCAGCCGGCGGACGGCGAGCATCAGGTCGACGAGGGTGGTCATGAGCGCTCCTTTCGCCAGGCCGATCGTACGCCAGAGCCACCAGGCAATGCATCCCGCGACGGACGCCGTGTACGGGGGCGGCGCGTTCGTGGTAGAGCGCGGCCATGGAACCGGCCGCCATCGCCTCCGCCCTCGCCGCCCGTCTCGGTCCGTTGCTCGCGGGCCTCGACGCCACCTCCCGCCCCGCTTTCCTCGCCAGCCTGGAGCGCAAGGCCGGCGAGCGCTACGACGCCTGGGCACACGCCGCCGAGACCGCGGCCGACGCCGCCCTGCTGCGCGCCTGCGCCGAGCGCGAGCGGACGATCGCGACGCGCATCGAGACGGAGTTCCCGGTGGACGCGCACCAGGCGTCGGCCTACGAGGCGCTCATTCCCGACGCCGCCCGCACCTACGGCGACGCGTTCGTCGGCCTGTCGCGCGCACAGGCGTTCACCGTGCAAGCGCTGCTCGAGCGCGCGGGCGCCAACGCCTGGCGCGGCTTCGCTGGCGCCGAGCACGATCCGCGCCGGAAGGCGATCCTGCTCGAGTGCGCGACGCTCGAGGAAGCAAGCGCCGACGTGCTCGACCGGATGCGCGGCGCATAGCTCGCCGCGGCGTCACGCGTTGGTGCCATCCGGGACAGTAGACGCCGCCGGCTCGACCGCCGGCCGAACGCTGCGCGCCGCGCCCGCGCTCATCCTGCTCGCGGCCGCCGCGCTGCGGATCGCGCTCGTGCTGCTCGGCGGCACCGGCTACAGCTCCGATGAGAACCTGCACTTCGGCCCCGCCTTCGAGATCGCCAACGCGTTGCTCGCCGGCCAGTGGGACCAGGGGCTGGTCGCGGCCCTCCACCAGCAGCACCACTTCGCCTTCCGTATCCCGAGCACGCTGATCGCGCTCGCGGTCATGGCGGTCGGCCCGCCGCAGCGGTGGCGCGCGGCGCTCCTCCTTCAGTTGAGCTCGGTCGCGGTGATCGCGCTCGTGTACGCGCTGGCACGCCGGCGCGGCGCCGGGCGCGGCGAGGCGACCGTCGCCATGCTCTTCGCCGCCACGGCGACCACGCTCACCTACTTCGCCCGCCACCTGATGCCCTACGACACCGGCCTCGCGATCGACCTCCTGGCGCTCTGGCTCGCGCTGCGCGGCGACGGCCTGGCGCGCGGCGTGCTGGTCGGCGCCGTCGCCGCGCTCGGCTTCTTCACCTACTATGCGTATCTGGCGGTCGCGGTCGTCGCCGCCGGCGTCTTCGCGCTCCGCGGTCGGCCAAGGCGCGCGCAGCGCGCGTTCGGTCTCGCGCTCGGCGCCGCCGCGGTCGCGGCGCCGCTCGAGCTCGTCACGATCGTTCGCGGCGCGAGCGTCGACTGGGTGCTGCCGTTCCACGTCATGTTGTGGCGCTTCCTGCACGGCGCCCCGGAGAGCTGGGGCTCGTCGTACGCCGAGGGCTGGTGGGTGCCGTTCGCGTACCTCTGGCACGTCGAGCACCTGGTCGCCGTGCTCTGGGTGGCGCTTGCCGTCGCCGGCTGGCGGCTCGGCGCGGCCCGGGCAACCTGGGCGGGGGCCATCGCGCTCGGCCTCTACCTCTGGCTCGCGCTCCACTCGACGATGCTGCACGAGTCGGTCGTGCTCGGACGCTTCGTCCGCCAGATCGTGCCGTTCCTGTGTCTCGCCGCGGCGGCGGGGCTCGTGGCGGTCGCCGCGCGCGTACGCGCCTGGCGTCCCGCCTTCGCCCGACCGTTCGCGGTCGCGACGGTCGCAGGCGTCGTGCTCGCGGCGGTGGTGAACCTCCGGCCGGTCGTCGCGCAGCGCTTCCCCACGGAGATCGATCGCGACTGGGTGCTGCGCTACGGCACGCACGCATACGGCCAGACGCTCGACGGCTGGGACGGCACCAACGAGGGGAACGCCCGCTACCTGGCGCTGAACGTGCGCAATGCCGGGCCACCCTGGCCAATTCTCGGACTGCGGGACGAGAAACCCGCTGGCTGCGTCGCCGAGGCCTTCCCGCACCCGCTCGCGTGGGCCGGGTACCAGTACGAGGGCTACACCGAGAAGGCGCGCGTCGCCGTGCGGGCGCGGCCCTTTCTCATGACCCTCGTCGACCGCGAGACGTCGGCACCCTGCCCGGCTCGCTGACGCATCACCGCACGGCCGGCGGCACCCGGCCCCGGCAGCTAGTCGGACGGGCCGGACGCGCCGACGTCCACCGCGAGCGCCCCGGCGGCACGGCGCGCGCGGATCTCGCACGACGCAGTCGAGGCCGACCGCCTCGCGGCACAGCTCCGCGGCGATCGTCGGCAGGAACCAGGGGCCGAGGATGCCGTCCACCACGACGTCGTAGCCGCGGACGGCGAACGCCGCGGCGGCGCGCATGAGACCGACGACGACGTCGGCGTTCTGCTCGTGCGCCTCCGAACTGTACGGCGAGAGCGGGTGCGCGGGGAACGTCCAGAACACGTCCGCCGGAATGTGCAGGCCCTGCGGCGACGCCTCCGCCAGCCGCGCTGCGACCGTCGTCTTTCCGCTGCCGGGCGGTCCCGTCACGATCAGGAGCGGCGTCGGCATGTCGCAGATGTAGCGCACAACAGCATCCGATGCAGGCCATTACGCCGCGGTGCCGCCAGGCCATCGCGCGTTCCGTCAACCCGCGCCCTCGCGTATCGTCCGCCCATGGCCCGACTCGAACCCGTTCCTCCCGGGGCGCGCCGCTGGACGACGCGCCTGTGGCTCTGGTGCCTCCGCCGCGCATTCGGCCGCGAGCTCCGGCCGTATCCCGTCCTGGCGCACGCGCCGAAGGTCGTCGGCAACCTCCTCCTCATGAACGTGCTCTTCGAGACCGGCGACTGGGTCCTGCCGCTCGAGCTGCGGAAGCTCGTGCACCTGCATGTCGCGACCACGATCGGCTGCGAGTTCTGCAAGGACATCATCGCCGCCGGCGGCCGCAAGCACGGCGCCGGCGAGAAGATCGACCAGCTCGAGCGCTACGCCACCTCGCCCGCCTTCAGCGAGCGCGAGCGCGTCGCGCTCGACTACGCCGAGATGGTGACGCTCTCGCCGACCGACATCTCGGACGCGCAGTTCGCCGAGCTGCGCCGGTGGTTCTCCGACCGCGAGATCGTCGAGCTCACCGCGCAAGCATCGTTCGAGGGCTTCCGCGCCCGTCTGGGCCGCTCGCTCCGCATCGAGGACGACGGCTTCGCGACGATGCCCCTCGAGCGGCTGCCGGCGGCCCTCTGACCGACGCGCGCGGCCCGGCGGATCAGGGTGACGGCGGCCCGCTGAACGCGGGGCACGCGAGCCCCTCGCCGCCGGTCGCCTGCTGGCCGACCGCGGCGAGCGCGGCCGCCGCCTGGGGCTCACCCACGCCGAGCACGTCGGCGGCGGCGCAGCGCTGCTCGCGCAGCACGCACGTCGCTGCGTCCGCGGCACTCGTCACGCTCCCGACCCCGAGGGCGGCGCAGCGCGCCGCATCGAAGATGAAGCCGAGGCCGGTCTTGGCGATGATGTCGTCGGAGGGTACCAGGCCGCACGTCTTGGCGATCGCCGCCTGCTGCTTGTCGAAGAGCCCCTTCACCGGCATCGTCAGCTTGTCGAAGAGCGTGGCGCACTTCGGCATGAAGCTCGACGTGCAGCTCACCGGACTCGCCGACGTGAGCTCGCACTTCCTGATGAGCCCGACGCAGCTCTGCGCCGTGGCGAGCGTCTTGGCGAACGTCGTCGCACAAGCCTTCGCGATCGCGTCCTGACACGCGGCAGCCCCGGCGCCGTCGGTCTTCGGGTTCAACGGACCGCTCAGATCGCCGCCCACCGCCGCGATGCACGTGCCGCCAAGGAGGTTTGCGGAGGCGAGGAAATCCCCGGCGCGCGGCATCGTCACCGCGAGCGCCGTCTCCGTACGGCAGGCGACCGCGCGCTGCAGGCACGCCGCGAGGCCGGCGAACGTGTCGGTACCCTCGCCGAACGCGGCACAGAGCGGCTGGAGCGTGCCGAACGCGAGGCCGTCCGCGGCGAGCAGCTCGTCGAGCGCGACCTTGACGCTGCCGCACTTGCCGTCGAGGCCGGTGAGGCTCTTCGCCGCCTTGGCGTGCCACGCATCGAGCGCGCTCCCGCACTTCGACGCCGCCGCGGTCCGGCAGGTCGTCGCCGACGGCTCGCTCTTCGTCTCGATGCACTTGAGGCCGCTCACCGCACACTTCTGCAGCACCTTGGTCTCGGCGCCGGTGAGGGCCGCGATGGTCTTCTGCAGCGCGCCGCGGCACGCATCGACCGCCTTGCCGTCGATCACGACCGACGGGCTGGACGTCGCCAGCGGAGTCGGCGTCGCCGAGGCAGCCGGTGTCGCGGACCGGGTCACCGTCGGCGCGGCACTCGGGCTGATGCTGGGCGTGGCGCTGCGGCTCGCGGTCGGCGTCGCGGCAGCAAGCGTCGCGGTCGGCGTGGCCGTCGGGACCGGGGTCGGCGTCCGCGACGGGGTGCCGGTTGCCACGATGGTCGGCGTCGCGGTGCGCGTCGCCGTCGACGTGGCCGCGGGCGTCGCAGTGCGCGTGGCGCTCGCCGTGACGGTAGCGCTGGGCGTCGCGGTGCGCGTCGCACTCGCGGTGGCCGTGGCGCTCGGCGTCCCAGCGACGGCGCTCGCGGTCGGCGTCCGCGTGGGTGTCGCGCCCGCGGCGGTGATGGTCGCGGTCGCGGTACGGACCGGCGTCGCGGAGGCTGTCGGGGTAACGCCGCCCACGACGAGCGTCGGCGTCCCGGTCGGGGTGCGCGTGGGCGTCGGCGTCCGGGTGGCGCTCGCCGTCGGCGTGGGCGTCGCCGTCGCGCAGAGAAGGGCACTGCAATCGGCATTGCAGCACGCGCCGTCGGCGGCGGCGCCCTTGTCGCACACCTCGCCGATCTGGCGGACGCCGTCGCCGCACACCGGACAGGAGGGATACACGCCGCTCTGATCGGTTGGATCGTCGGTGCGCGCAGGGTTGAAGACGACGCCCGCGCCGATCACCGGATTCACGCCGACCGGATGGGTGATGAGGATCTGGCCGCCCGGGTTCGCCAGGAACTGCGAGCTCGCGCCGAGGCTCATCGGGTGGCGGGCGGCGAGCTCGATCTCGGACGCACCGGAGACGCTCTGCGAGTTCGTTCCGCCCTGCCCGTTCACCTTGACGTTGGGCGCGATCGTGAGGCTGCAGCCGGCGAGGGTGACGAAGTCGCCGTTCGCGTTGGCGGCGCCCCCGTTCGCGATGATGTTCTGGTTGATGCTGAGCGCGGCGTCCTTGCCCTGGCCCGCCAGCAGCTGCACCTCGCCGGGCGCGGCGGTGGCCAGCGTGCCGACCGCCGTGAGGGCGCCGTTCACGCTGATCGCGCCGCCGGCGTCCATCTCGATGGTGCCGCCGTCGAGCGTGCCGCTCGTGTCGATCGTCGCATTGACGATGAAATCGGCGCCGGCGCTCGCCTCGAAGTCGCCGCCCGAGCCGACGTCCCCGCCGCTCTGTAGGATGATCGTGCCGTCGAGGCGGACGTTGCCTTCGAGCGGCCCGATGTGGTTCGGGTTCAGGTCGGTGTTGTCGATGCAGACGGTACCACCGTCGCCGTCGAAGAGGTTGCCGCCGTTGCCCCGGATCGTGACGCCGCTACCGAGGAACTGCAGCGCGCCTGCCGCGCTGGCGTCGAGCTCGCCGCCGTCACCGCTCGACGCCTCGGAGTCGCTGCCGTTGAAGCGGATGGTCGCCCCATTGACGGTCAGTGCCCCGCCGTCGAGGGGGCCATTGAAGAGATCCTCACCCGCGGCAAGCGTGATGTCGCCGCCGAAGCCCGCGCCGACGTTGCTGTCGGCGGTGAGCGTGCGTCCGACCGTGAGGTTGTCGCCGGCCTCGATGTCGATCGTGCCGCCGTCGTCGGCGCCGCCGCTCGCATCGATGGTCTGCTCGACGTCGATGTTGTGCGCCGCGGTGAGATCGACCTCGCCACCGCCGGCCTGCTGGTCGCCCGACACCGTGATCGGTCCGCTCACCGTGATGCTGCCGCCGGTCGTGGTGATCTCGACCGTGCCGCCGTCCGCCTCCCCGGCGTCGGAGGAGCTGGCGATGCCGACGGCGGTCGTCTCCGAGCCGCTCTGCACCTGGATGTCAGCGACGGCGTTGAGCGTGATGGTGCCGGCCGAGTCGCCGGAGACGTCGAGGATGCCGGCGTGGGTGATCTTGCCGTTGCTGTTGAGCGTGATCGTGCCGCCCTGGATCGTGCCGGGCGGCCCGGTCGCGACGAACGTCTGCGTGGGGGCCGGTGTCGGGACGTTGGTGCCGAGCCCCGGTGTCACGGTGGGGGTCGCGTGCGGCGTCGGCGTGGCGGTGGCGAGGACGAAGTCGCCGCGCGCCTTCAGCTTGCCGGTCGAGGTGATGGTGATGTCACCGGCATTGGTCACCGTGATGAATCCGGCGCCGGTCATTTGAAACGTCTTGCTCACGGTGAAGGCGCGGCCGCCGAGATCGAAGGCGCAGCCGCCGCTCTGCACGTCGATCGCGGCGCTGAGCGGGACCAACATCGCCGTGCACGGCCCGCTCGGCGCGGCGCACAGCACCGACGCCGTGTTCGCAACGGGGTCGGGTCCGCACGAGCGGCTCACCGAGCCGGCCGCGTGCACCGGGCGCGCCGGCAGCGCCGACACGACGACCGCGCACATCACCGCGAGGGTCTGCGCAAGTCGCATGCGTCGCGGGCGGGCGCGACGCGAAGGCAAGAGGCGGGAAATCACAACGGCGGCTACCAGGGCAGAAGAGTCGTAGAGCAAATCGCTCGCACTGCCTAGCCCACCCCCCCGGAGGAATCTCGCGCGCATAGCGCAAACACTATCGCGCATGACTGCACGCGCTCCACTTTTTTTTGCGAACGTTCGCGGTCGCAGCGGGCTGCGCTAAACGCCGAATTCGGCGCCCTTGCGCTCACGCCCGAGGACGACCACGACGGCGCCGAGCGCGCAGACGATGAGCGCCGTCGCCGCCATGGCGTTTGCGTAGCTCGTGCGCGCCGCGAAGACCGCCTCCACATACGCGACGCTGCTCGCGAACAGCACGCCGCACTGGTACGCGAAGCCGGGCAGGAATCCGCGCACGCCGTCGGGCGAGAGCTCGCTGATGTGGGCCGGGATGATGCCCCAGGCGCCCTGCACCATGAACTGCATGAGGAAGGCGCCGACGACGAGGAGCGCGGTGGTGGGCGCAAACGCCCACAGCGGGATCGCGAGGATCGCCAGGAGGAGCGCGAGCACCAGCGCGCGGCGCCGCCCCACCCGGTCCGACACGTGCCCGAAGAGGATGCCGCCGAGCAGCGCGCCGACGTTGTAGATCACCGCGCTCACCGCGACGCGCTCGGGCGTGAAGCCACGCTCGAGCTTGAGGAACGTCGGATACATGTCCTGCGTACCGTGCGAGACGAACACCATCATCGTCATGAGGAGCGTCAAATAGAGGAAGACGCGCCACTCGGCGGCGATGCCGCGCAGCAGCGTCGTCCAGCTCGCGTGCCGCGTCCGCTCCCACACCGCCGACTCCTCGACGCCGAAGCGCACGAAGAGCGCGAGCAGCGCCGGTAAGCCGCCGATCCAGAACATCGGCCGCCATCCCCAGCGTGGAAACACGACGAAGTAGCAACAGGCGGCGAGCAGGTAGCCGACCGCATACCCCTCCTGCAGCACCCCCGAGAGGATGCCGCGCCAGCGCGCCGGCACCTGCTCCATCGCCAGCGAGGCGCCGACGCCCCATTCGCCGCCCATGCCGATGCCGAAGAGCGCGCGCAGGACGAGGAAGCTCGTGTAGGTCGGCGCGAAGCCGGACAGCACCTCGATCACGGCGTAGAACACGAGGTCGATCATCAACGGCAGCCGCCGGCCGTAGCGGTCGGCGAGCAGCCCGAAGATCAGCGCGCCGAGCGGGCGGAACGCCAGGGTGACGGTGATGGTGAGCGCGACCGCCGGGACGCCCACGCCGAACTCGTGGGCGATGCTCGGCAGGACGAAGACGAGCACGAAGAAGTCGAAGGCGTCGAGCGTCCAGCCGAGGAAGCTCGCGACGAGCGCCTTGACGTAGGGCGGGGTCGGCCGCACGCGGCGTCATACAGTGCCCTTCCCCCACCGGTCCAGCGCGGATCCGCGCGCTCTTGACGAGCCGCCTCATCGCAGTCAGTTTCAACTCACCACACCGAGCCACAAGGGGGACACGCGATGACGATGATTGGCCAACCCGAGCCCGCCTGGAGCGCGCTCGCGTACGTGAAGGGCGAGCAGAAGACGATCAGCAGCAAGGACTACAAGGGGAAGTGGCACGTCCTCTATTGGTACCCGTTGGACTTCACCTTCGTCTGCCCGACCGAGATCAAGGGCTTCCAGTCGCTGATCGGCGACTTCCGTGACGACAGCACCGAGGTCATCGGCGTCAGCACCGACTCGTTCTTCTCGCACAAGGCGTGGTTCGCCGACCGCAAGACCTTCCCCGAGGAGATCACACACCCCGTGCTCGCCGACACCAACCACGCCGTGAGCCGCGCGTTCGGCGTGCTGAAGGAGGACCAGGGCATCGCGTACCGCGCGACGGTCGTGGTCGACGACAAGGGCATCGTGCGCTCGGTCTCGCAGAACGATCTGAGCGTCGGCCGCAGCCCCGTGGAGATCCTCCGCACCGTGCAGGCGCTGCAGAGCGGCGGCCTGTGCGGCGCCGATTGGAAGAAGGGCCAGGCGTTCGTCGGCTGAGCGCATGAGCACTCTGGAGCAGATCGACGGGCGCAACTGGGAGGAGTTCCTCCAGGCGCCCGTCGCCGTGCTCATGCTCGGCAAGAGCGACTGCCCCGCGTGCGGCGCCTGGACCGACGAGCTGAGCGCGTTCCTCGCGAGCGACGGCGAGTTCGCGCACGTGCGCTTCGGCAAGATCCTCCTCGACAAGGGCGGGCTGATCGGCTTCAAGCGGGCGCACCCCTGGATCGCCGAGCTCGACGTGCTGCCGTTCAACCAGATCTTCATCGCGGGGGAGCGCTCCAAGTCGTTCGCCGGCGGCGGGCTCGAGCGGCTGCTCGGCCGGCTCCGGCAACTGGCCTGAGCCGTCCGCGCTCGTGGGGCGGACGGTCGACAGCTACGACGTCATCGTCGTTGGCGGCGGGCCGGGCGGGTCCGCCACCGCCACGCGCCTGGCGCAGCACGGCCGGCGCGTGCTCCTCCTCGAGCGCGACCCGTTCCCGCGCTTCCACATCGGCGAGTCGCAGCTCCCGTGGAGCGACGAGATCTTCCGCACGCTTGGGCTCGAGCAGGCGATTGCCGCCGCCGGCTTCGTCGACAAGTGGGGCGCGAGCTTCATCACGTCGGACGGCAGCGTCGAGCAGTATGCCGACTTCTCGGTCGCGCCGCAGACGCCGCGGCCGCAGACCTACCAGGTCTCGCGCGACGAGTTCGACCGGATCCTGCTGACGCACGCGCGCGCGACGGGCGCCGACGTCCGCCAGCCGGCGCAGGCCGTCGACGTGAGCTTCACCACCGGCGGCGTCACCGTCCAGTACAAGCACGGCGATCAGTCGCACGAGGCGCGCGCGGCGGCGATCGTCGACGCGTCGGGGCGCACCGGCTTCGTCGCGCGCCGCCACAGCGAGCGCCGCTTCGATGAGCGGCTGCGGAACGTCGCCGTGCACGCGCAGTACGAGGGCATTGCCCGGCGTGACGGACGGCGGAGCGGCGACATCCGCATGGTCATGCGGCCCGACCGCGGCTGGTTCTGGTTCATCCCGCTGTCACCGACCGTGACGAGCGTCGGCGTCGTGATCCCGAAGGACGTCTACGCGAAGCGCACGGCCGCCTCGCTCGAGGACACTCTGGCGCGCTGCCTCGCCGAGACCCCGACCGCCGCGACGCTGACGGCCAACGCGAAGCGCGTCAGCGTGGCGCGCTTCGACGCCGACTACTCCTATCGCGCCAACCGCTTCGCCGGCGACCGCTGGCTCCTGGTCGGCGACGCCGGCGCGTTCCTCGATCCGATCTTCTCGACCGGCGTCCTCCTCGCCATGCAGTCGGGGATCGACGCCGCCGCGGCGCTGCACGCGGCACTCGCCGCCGGCGACTGCTCGCGCCGGAGCTTCGAGGCCTACGAGCGCGGCGTCCGCCGTCGCTACGAGTACTTCCGACGCTTCGCGGTCGGCTTCTACGACCCGCCGTTCCGCGACCTCTTCTTCCGGCCGAACGCGCCGTTCCACATCCGCGAGGCGTTGATCTCGGTGCTCGCCGGCAACTGGCGTCCCTCGCTCGTGACCCGTCTGCGCATCGCGCTCTTCTTCGGCGCGGTGGCGCTGCAGCGCCGCGTCGGCATCGCGCCGCGGCTCGATCGGCTCGTCCGGCCGCAGCCGGCACCGCTTTCCGGCGTCGGCGCCGACACGGTCAACTGACGGAGGGCCCGGGCGATGCAGCCCGAGTGGACGCCGACGATCGGGCCGTGGGGAGCGTGCCGGCCGCGCACGGCCGGCAACGCTCCCCACGGCGCTCCTAGCTCAGTCGTTCACTGCTCAGTCGTTCCGACAGACGCAGGCCAGCCCCTTGGGCGCGGCTTGCGTGTGGCACGACGTGCCCGCGGGGCAGCTCCCGCTGCAGGCCCCCGCGCTCTCGGCGCCGAAGCCGCACGGCGGCGGCGGCACGCACGTACACTCCTGTCCCTGCACCATGCAGGCCGTTCCCGGCGGACAGCCACCGCCGCACACCTGGTCCTGATTGAAGCCGCACGGCGTGATGCAGCCACATTGGTTCGCCGCATTCGCAGCGCAGGTCTCGCCGTCGGGGCACGGTCCGCCGCACTGCCCGTTCGCCGGATCGACGGCGCACGGAGGCGGCCCGCAGGTGCACTGGTGGCTCGTGGCGTCGAGGTGGCAGGTGCCGTCGCCCGCCGCCGCGGTACAGGTGCCGGAGCAGGCGCCCGTCAGCGGATCCTGGTGGCAGGCCGCGGGCTCGCACACGCAGGGCTTGTTCGGATCGGCGGTGCTGGCGACGCAGGTGTCGGCGGGGTTCGGACAGTCGCCGCCGCAGACGGGCAGAGCTCCCGGAACGAGAGCGCAGAGATCACCCGGTCCGGGCGGCTGCTGGCAGGTGCAGCTCCCATCGGGGTCGGGCAGGCACTTGAGCGTTGCGTCGGCACAGTCGCCGGCGCAGCTCCCGGTGAGCGGGTTCTGGCCGCACGGTGGCGGCGGCTGCTGCTGGCAGGTGCACAGCACCTTGCCCGCGGCGTTGGCCGAGGGCCGGCAGAGCTCGTCGCCCGGACAATCGCCGCCGCAGACGCCCGCCTTGTCGGGCGCCCCGCCGCACGGCGCCGGCGCGCAGGTACATCCCGCGGCGCCGGTGGGAGCCTGATGGCACACCTCACCCGGCGGGCACGTGCCGCCGCACGTCGGGCTCGTCGCGGCGCCGCACTCGGCGGGCGACTTGGTCGCCGGCACGCAGATCTTGGCGGCCTTGAAGCCGCTCTCCGGCCGCATGCCGAACTGGTCGGCGATGAGCTGGCTCGCCGGAGCGATCGACTTCTTCTCGCACTTGGCGAGGTAGCAGACGTAGTCCTGGCGCAGCGGCTGCCCGGACACCTCGGTTGCGTTCGGCGGCGGCTGCACGTTCAGCTTGCTCGCCGGCACGCAGAACTCGATCGGCTTCACGATGGTGCAGCCGCGTTGCGTGAACTGCGGCTGCAGGTCGGCGATCATGTCGACCGCCGCGGTGACGGCGAGCTTGTCCGTCATCCGATAGCACAGGAGATGATCGGCGCGTCCCCCCGCCCCTGCGGGCACCGCACCGAGCATTGCTGTCGCGACCCACAGCGACGTCGCGACCCCAACCCATTTGAGCTGCATGACAGTCTCCTTTCGACGCCTCCTCTACTCCCGAACGTCGCGTTCGTACATACGCGTGCGCTACAGCTTTTGATGCGGTAATCATATGGCCATGTCGCGTGGGGAGCAGGAGCCGGGAACGGCGAGCGACGTCGCCGCCAACCGGCACTTCTACGACCGCCTGTGGGGCGACGTGCGGCTGCGCCCGCCGCCCCGCTTCAACACGTGGCCGCTCCTGGCGCCGCTCGCGACGGCCGCGCGCCGCCGGCTGGAGGTCGGCGCCGGCATGCGGCCGCGCCTGCCGCTCCCGGGCACGCACTTCGTCGACATCAGCCGCCCGGCGCTGCGGGCGCTACGCGCGGAGGACGGACTCCCCACCGCGGCCGAGATCGGCGCCCTGCCCTTCGCTGACGCGACCTTCGATCTCGTCTGCGCCTTCGACATCGTCGAGCACGTGAGCGACGATGGACGCGCGCTCGCCGAGATCGCCCGTGTGGCGAAGGCGGGAGCGCCGGTCGTGCTGTCCCTGCCGCTCTACATGCGGGCCTGGACCTTCTTCGACGACCTCGTGGGGCACCGGCGCCGCTACGAGCCGGAGACGCTCGGCGTGCTCCTCGCCACCCACGGGATCGCGCTCGAGCGGAGCGCCGCCTACGGCATGCAACCGCGCAGCGCGTGGCTCCTCCGCGTCGGCATGTGGTGGCTCGAGCACCACCGCGAGCACGCGATGAAGATCTACGACCGCATCATCATGCCGCTCGCGCTCCGGGCGCAGCGGCCGCTGGCGCTCGAGCCGGGCCTGCCGGCCGATCCGCGTGTCGACGAGGTGGTGCTGCTCTGCCGGCGCGCCTAGCGCCGGCAGCAGTACGGGCCGTGCGCGTCGACGCAACAGCCGTCGTCGCGCGAGCAGCACACCCGCCGCCCGCCCTGCGTGCAGGTGAGGTCGCTGCTCGGACACGAGTCGTCGGCGGGCTGATCGGCGTAGCCGTCGTCGTCGGCGGGCGGAGGCGGCGGGGGCGCCCCGGCCGGAGGCGGCGGCACGTAGCCCCCGGCCCCGTAGTCGTAGGCGCCTGGCGCCGCGACACAGCACGTCGGCGAGCCGTCGGCCGCGGCGCAGCAGCCGTGAGCGAACGGGCAGCACAGCGAATGGCGGCCACCGTGGCAGTACTCGTAGTCGCGCGGGCACAGGCCCGAGTAGTCGCCGAAGAGGATGCGGACGAGATCGATGGGACCCGGAGGGGCGGGCTGTACGGCGGCCCCGCGCGGTCCGGCCGCGGCCGCGCCGCGTGGTCCGGCGACACAGGATGCCATCGCGAGGGCGACGATCAGGACGAGGGTACGCGCCGACATGGTTCCTCCCGCGACCGGGCCGCATCGCTGGTCGCCACTGGCAGGGTATCGACCCACGGGATCGGACGCCAGTGGCGCGCCGGGGCGGCCGGCCGCGCCGTACTTCACGCTCGGGCGCGCATCCGCTACAGACAGGCGGCGATGGAGGCGCTCCCCTCGCGTCCGCTCCTGCGGGCGCTCGTGCCCGCGGACTTCCTCACCCTGGGCAACGCGAGTTGCGGCACCGGCGTCATCTTCCTCTGCCTCAACTACCTCGAGGGCGGTCCGCATGATGGCTTCCTGATCGCCGCCTTCCTGCTCCTGCCGCTGGCCCTCGTGCTCGACGTCGCCGACGGCATGGTGGCGCGCACCTCGCACCGCTCGTCCGCCTTCGGCGCCGACCTCGACTCGCTCGCCGACGTGGTGTCGTTCGGCGTCGCGCCCGCGGTGCTCGGCTTCACGCTCGGCCTGCGCGGCGTGTGGGACGCGCTCGTGCTCTGCGCGTTCGTGTGCTGCGGCATCGCCCGCCTCGCGCGCTTCAACGTAACGGCTGCGGCGCTCTCGGCGGGTACCGGCAAGGTACGCTACTATGAGGGCACGCCGATTCCGACGAGCGTGGTCATCGTGGGCTTCCTCGCGATCGCCTGGTGGCGTGGCGCGATCGGCGAGTCGGTCTGGGGCGGCCGCTGGCACATGGGGATCGGCCATCTCCATCCATTGGTCGCGATCTACGCGCTGAGCGGCTCGCTCATGGTGAGCCGCATCCACATCCCGAAACCATGACCGCCGAGGTACGACGATGAGCTGCCCGCACACGAAACACCTGACCCCCAAGCCGCCGAGCGCCGACGGGTGCGAGGAATGCCTGCGCATGGGCTCGACATGGGTCCATCTCCGCTTGTGCCTCACCTGCGGCCACGTCGGCTGCTGCGACGACTCGCCGAACCGCCACGCGACGAAGCACTTCCGCCAGACGCAGCATCCGGTGATGGCATCGTTCGAGCCGGGCGAGCGCTGGGCCTGGTGCTACGTCGACGAGGTGGACCTGCCGGTTCCCGCGGCGGCCGAGCCGTACCTACGCGACTAGCGCGCTGCCGGCGAGCGGGGCGTCAGTTCAGGTACGACGACCCCTGCAGCGCAGGGTCGGGGTAGTACGCGAACAGGAACGTTCCGTCCTTGATCGTGCGGATGATGCGCGACGCGACCTCGGGACGGACCGCGGGACAGCCCTGGCTCCGCCCGAGGCGTCCGAGGACACGCGCCGCGGCCGGATTCACGTAGGGCGCGCCGTGCACGACGATCTCGCGCTCCTCCGCGTTGTCGTTGATGCCGGGCTCGAGACCGCGCAGGCGCAGCGAGAGTCCGTGGCGCCCGGCGTAGGTTTCGCCGGTCACGAACGAGCCGAGGCTCGATTGCTGGCTTCCCGGCCGGTTGGAGAACGCCGTGGCGAGGTCGTCGCCGCTCTGCTTTCCGTGCGCGACGAGCTCGTGGAAGAGCAGCGCGCCGCGGCGCACGTCGAGCACCCAGAGGCGCGGCTCGGTCGAAGGCAGGCTGTAGTCGATCAGGGTGACGATCGAGCTGGCGGTCTGCCCGAGTTGCCGGGCATGCTCGTACGCCTTGAGGGCGAGAGCCAGGACCTGCGGCCGGAGGCCGGGTGCCGTGACGCTCGCGCTGTCACGCAGCGTGCCGGCACGCGCGCTGGGCGCGAGACCGACCATGGCGAGGGCCAACGCCAGGAAAAACGGGCTTTTCTTCACACGATGACCATCGCCGCCGTCGACCCTACCCCGTCCCGAGGGCACCGGGCAACTCGTCATTTCGCATCGTTCGGGTCGTCCGGAGCCGCCGCCCTGGCGGGCGCCGGGGCGAGCCGGCTACGGAAGCTGAACGGCGCGTCGAGGGCGGCGACCGCCGCCCGATCGCGCCGATAGGGGTCGTCCAGCAGGTAGACGAGGCCCGACTCGCCGACCGTCGCCGTCCAGTAGAGGACGAGCACCGGCAGCTTCCGCGCGAGCGAGACGGTCCGCGTCCGTCCGCCCGCGATCGCCTCCTCCAGCTTCTCCCCGCTCCACCCCGGGTCGTCGAGCGCGAGCGCCGCCAGCTCGACGGGCTTCTGCACCCGGATGCAGCCGTGGCTGAAGGTGCGCGTCTCCTGCGCAAAGAGCGTCCGCGAGGGGGTGTCGTGCAGGTAGACGTGGTACGGGTTCGGGAAGATCAGCTTGATGCGGCCGAGCGCGTTCTTGGGCCCGGCCGGCTGCACGATCTGGCCGTCGCGCCGCTCGAGGCCCTTCTTCGTCAGGTAGTTGGGGTCGCGCCGGATGCCGGGCAGGATCTCCTTCTGGATGATGCCGGGCGGCACGGTCCACGTCGGGTTCAGCACGACGTAGGTCATCTCCGCCCGGAAGATGGGCGTCTCCGTGTACGGCTTGCCGACGACCACGCGCGACTCCCAGACGGGCCAGTCGCCGTCGACGACGTAGACGGTGAAGCCCGCGACGTTCACCAGCACGAAGCGCTTCGGCAGCTCGTGCATCACGGCGCGGGCACGGTCGAGGCTGATGCGCAGCTGATCGATGCGCGTCGCGACGGGCACGTCGAGCGCCCGCACCGTCCCCGCGCCGAGCGCGCCGTCGGCCGCGAGGCCGTGGCGGGTCTGGAAACGCGCGAGCGCCGCGACGAGGGTCGGGTCGAGCACGGGCGAGTCCGTGACCGCGTCGTCCGCGAGATCGCCCTCAACCGCGAGCCGTCGGCGGAGCGCGGGAATCCGCGGGTCGCGCGCCCCCGGCTTGATGGTCGGCCCCGGCGGAGTCGCCTGCCATCCGCCCGCGGCGCCGATCGCCCGGTAGCGCGCGAGCGCCGCCCTGAGGGCGATATAGAAAGGGTGGCGCGGAAGGAGGTCCTGGATCGCCTGCGCGACGGTCGCGCCGCGAACCACTTGTGCCATCAGCACCAGCGGGTCGGCATCGGTGAGCGGGCCGGTGAAGTTCCAGTTGCCGAAGATGCGCTGCTGATCGACCTTGCCGAAGCGCGCGTGGTAGCCGAGCCGGACGAGCGCGTCGGTCGCGATCAGGTCGATCGCCGCGCGCTTTTCGTCCGGCGCGGCCGGATCGGCGAGCAGGGGACGCCCGCGCGTCAGCGCCGCGAGATGGTAGTCGTCGGGATCGAGGCCGTCGAGCGCGCAGTCGCGGATCGCCTGCAGGAGCGAGTCGAGCGCGGCCAGCGTCCACGCGGGCTCGAACCCCCGATTCTCGTAGAACGCCGGCAGCAGGATCGTCGACGAGATCGGCTCGCCCGCGACCTCGGGGCGCGGCCCCTGCTGCACGCGGACGACCGCCCGCTGCACGTCGTCGGCGACCGTCGCGTACGTCGGACACGCCGCGAGCGCCATCGCGACGTTCGCCGCCGCGAGCGCCATCATCCACCACGTCCCCGCCCGCATGCCTACATTCCCGTGCGCTGGATCGACGCGAGATAGTCGACGATCGCCGCCATGCGCTCGTCGGTCGGCGCCGTGACCTCGCTGCCGGCGGGGCGCGGTGCGAAGCGCGCGCCCCAGACCGGTAGCTCCTTCGTCCCGTGCGCCGCCTCCGGCATGTCGCCCGCCAGCACGGCGACGATGCGCTCGCGCGGGAAGCGTCCCGTCGCCCGCCGGGCAAGCGTCGTCAGGTCGGGCGGCGGGGAGCGCAGCGCGGACACCACCGGGCCATTGCCGCGGCCGTCGACGCCGTGGCAGGGCGCGCACGCGTGCACGAACTCGTCGCGCCCGGCGACGACCGCGGCGCTCGTGGGCGGCATCGCGGCTTCCTGCACGTCGTGCTGCACGGTCATGCTGCAGCCCCAGACGGCGGCCGCCGCGACGGCGAGCATGACACGATTCCCGCGCATCAGAAGAGCCTCGCGATCTCGAGATGCGTCAGCACCCAGATGCCCCACACGTTGGCCGCGACCCCGATCAAGATGAGCACCACATGCCACCAGCGGATCGGCCGGTCCATCCCACGCACGGTCAGCACGGTCAGCAGCGGATAGAAGTCGAGCGCGAAGCGGTATCCGAACTGGCTCATGCCGGTCCCGCCGAACTGGAACAGCACCGCGCAGAAGAGCAGGATGCCGACCCAGCACGCCGCCGTGAGCCGATCGAGCGGCGCGCGCAGGGCATAGATGAAGGCCGGCGTCGTATACTCGATCGCGAGGCCGGAGATCGCCGGGATCACCCAGGGATAGGTCCGCTGGTAGACCGGGGGCTGGCGGAAGAGCATGTACACGTGCGCCGGCCAGTTGTGGACGTTGAAGAGGCTGTTGCCGAAGCCGGCAGCGTTCTTCAGCAGCAGCTCGTACGCCTGATTGCCGAAGACGCCGAAGCGCACCCAGTTGTAGCCAGCATTGAGCGCGAGCACGCCCGCGACCGGCGTCGCGAACGCGGCGAGCCAGCCGAGTCGCGGCCGCGGCAGCCGCCGCTCCGGCGGCCACGCGAGCCAGCGGTCGGAACGCGCCACCAGCACGAACGGCACCGCAACCACCGTCTCCATGCGGCACCAGAAGGCCGCGGCCAACGCAAGGCCGAGGAGCGCCGGGCGCGCCTTGCCGAGCCACTCCAGCACCACGAGCCACATGAAGAAGCAGTGGACGATCTCGGCGATGTACCAGACCGAGCCGATCGTCGCGTGGTACCAGTGGATCGAGCCGAAGCCGAAGAGGATCGCGCCCCAGTTGGCCGCGCGGCGCGAGACCGGGATGCGGCCGAGCGCGAGGCGCGCGATGCCGACGCTGGCCGCGCCGAGCAGGAGCGACAGGCCGGTCTGGATCCAGGCGAGCGGCAGCTCGAAACCGCCGTTCCACTTGAGCAGCCAGCTGCGGAGCGGCTCGCGTTCCGCGATCCATACCAGCGGCGTGAGCAGCAGGGCCGGCGTCGGCGGATTGGTGAAGTACGCGCGCCCCCGCCACTCCGCCATCTCGAGCGCCGGCGGCCGCTCGGGCAGCGAGAGGCTGCCGTGGATCAACGCACGCGCGAGCAGCGCGTACTGGTCGTATCCCGACGGCCCCGGACAGGCGATGCGATACGCGACGAGCGCGAGCAGGAAGAGCAGAAGCGCGTCGCGGCGATCGCGCCGATCGAGACGTCCCTCCCCCGGTTGCCAACCCATCCTCGGCGTCCACCTGACATGCCTCGCGGCGAACGGCAAGAGCCGGAGCGGCTCCCGGCCGTTCGCGTGAACCCGCACGGCCCGGATTTGCCCATCAACGGCCACTCTGGCGGAATTTCCTCATGGCCGTGGGCCTGCATTGGCCGGAGCGCCGCTGGGTGCGTGTGGTGCTCGGCGTCGCGATCGCGCTCTTCGTGGTCGCAATCGCGTCGTTCTTCCTCGACGAGCCGCTCCGCCGGCGCATCGAGGGCGGCATGAACGCGAGCCTCAAGGGGTACAAGGTCCACATCGCCAAGGTCCGCTTCCATCCCTGGAACGGCGCCATCCAGCTGGTCGACTGGACGATCGTGCAGGAGTCGAACCCGAAGCCGCCGCTCGGCGAGGTGCCGAAGCTCACCGCGAGCGTGCAGTGGCTCGCGCTCCTCCACGGCCGGCTCGTCGCCGACTTCCAGATCCTGCACCCCACCCTGCACTTCGACCCGCAGCAGGGCGAGCGCGAGGTGGACAACCCGACGCCCGCGGCGGAGCGCGGCCGTAGCTGGCAGCGCGCCTTCGAGCAGATCTACCCGCTCAAGATCAACGAGATCCGCGTGATCGACGGCGACATGACCTACACGCCGGGCGGCGAGTTCAAGCCGCTCCACATGACCCGGGTGAACATCGAGGCGACCAACATCCGCAACATCCGCTCACCCGACCGCAAGTATCCGTCGGAGCTGACGGTCGATGCCGTCGTGTTCGACAAGGGCACGCTGCACGTCGACGGCCACGCCGACTTCCTCGCCGAGCCCTACGCCGGCCTGCAGACCGATGTCTCGCTCGCGAAGCTGCCGCTCGCCTATCTGACCGGCGTCCTGAAGGACTACGCGACGATCCGCAAGGGAACCTTCACGGCACGCGGCAGCCTGGAGTACGCCCCGAAGATCCGCCGGGTCGATCTCGCGGAGGTGACCGTCGACGGCGCCGACGCCGACTATGTCTCCACCAACGCCAACGCCGCCGAGTCCGAGCGCATGCGCCAGCAGACGATCGAGGCCGCCAAGCAGGTGAGCAACGACCCCGAGGTGCAGCTGCGCGCCCAGCACGTCCACATGACGAAGAGCACCGTCGGCATGATCGACAAGACCGGCGACCCGCCCTACCGCGTCTTCCTCACCGACGTCGATCTGACCGTCAAGGATTTCAGCAATCAGCAGAAGGAGGGCGCCGGCACCGTCGACATCAAGGGCAACTTCATGGGCACCGGCCCGAGCACCCTGCACGCGGCCTTCCACCCGGAGACGAAGAGCCCGAACTTCGACCTGACCGTGAAGATCGACGACACCGCGCTCACGTCGATGAACGATCTCCTACGGGCGAAAGCGAACGTCGACGTGACGAGCGGCGAGTTCGCCTTCTACTCGGAGCTGGCCGTCCGCAACAACCAGGTCGACGGGTACGTGAAGCCGCTCTTCCGCGACGTGAAGGTGTACGACCCGCAGCAGGACCGCGACAAGCCCGTCCTGAACCAGATCTACCAGGGCGTGGTCGGCGGGATCGCGAAGCTGCTGGAGAACCCGAAGACCGAGGACGTCGCGACGAAGGCGTCGGTCAAGGGGCCGATCGAGAGCCCCAACACGAGCACGTGGCAGATCTTGACCCGGCTCGTGCAGAACGCCTTCTTCAAGGCCATCCTTCCCGGGCTCGAGCAGAGCGCCGGCTGAGGGCTGCCGCGGTGGGCGGCAGCACCCGGCGAAGCGGAAGCCGCTGCCTACTCGGAGTGCCGGACTTCGCCGCGCCACGCGCCGCTCTCGTGCCCCTGCGCCTCGACGAATTGCTTGAAGCGCTCGAGGTCACCCTTGATGCGCAGCTTCGCCGCGCCGAGCGCGTCGCCGACGTTCTCGACAACGCCCTCGGGATCGTAGGCCATCTGCAGCATGACGCGGCACTTCGACGGCTCCAGGTAGTGGAAGGTGACGACGCCGGCGTTGTGGGCACCCGACGTGCTGTGCCAGGCGATGCGGGCGTCGGGGATCTGCTCGGTGATCTCGGCACGCCAGACCACCTCCTTGCCGCCGATCTCGGCACGCCATTCGAGGCGCCGGTCATCGAGCTGCCGTACCTCGCGCACCCCGTCCAGGAATTGCGGAAACTGCTCGAACTGGGTCCACTGGTTGTAGGCGGTCCGGACCGGAACGTCGACCTCGATCGAAGTGTCGATGTGGGACATCGCGTTTCCTCCTTCGCAGGCGTCGCCGTCGCACGTTCCGTGCCACGTCCGGCCGATGGCGGATTCGACCCGTGCGAAGATCACCGCATCGCGCGCGGCAGAACTTCCTACAACGGCGCGTAAGAAAGCGCCCTCGGGACGCAAGAAGGCGCGCGTGCGGCAGTGCTCGCCGCGAGATGGAACCAGCATCTGATGATCGCCGGTCGGCGGCGCCGACGCGGCACGCCCTTCGCTTCGGGGATCGGCGTCAGCTCCGCGCCTCGGCGGACGCACCGGGGACACACGAAGGAGGATGTCATGAAGAACCAGGCTCAACGGAAGAGCGAGACGCAATCCACCCGTACGAAATCGGCTCCCAAGCAGGCTCCGGCGAAGAAGTCACGGGACGAGGAGGAGTCGAGCCTCGACGAGGAGGACGAGTCCGAGGACGACGAGCAGGAAATGGAGGAGGACGAGGAATAGCGCGCATCGGCGCCGCCGCCGCGCGTCGCGAGCGACCGAGAGGCCCGGCGTGAGCGCGGCGGCCGCGTCGTGTAGGTCTTACCTTCACCGACCCCCTTCCCGCCGCGAATCTGCTCTGCGCCGCCCCTTTTCCGAGTCCTCACGCAGGCGAGCGTTGCGGCACACTCCTTGCGACCCCCGCGGGCATGCGGGACGTCATACGCATCGCGGCGGTCGGCGATCTCCATTGCAGCCGAACGTCACAGGGAAGCCTGCACGAGCTGTTCGAGTGGACGGCGACGCAGGCCGACGTCCTCCTGCTATGCGGCGACCTGACCGACTACGGGCTACCCGAGGAAGGAAAGATCCTGGTCGAGGAGCTGGCAGTGATCGGCGACATGCCGAAGCTCGCCGTCCTCGGCAACCACGACTTCGAGTGCGCCAAGCACGAGGAGCTCACCCACGTGCTCGTGGATGGTGGCCTCATCGTGCTCGACGGCGAGTCGTGCGAGGTGGCCGGCATCGGCTTCGCCGGCGTGAAGGGCTTCGCCGGCGGCTTCGGCGAGTGGGCGCTGCAATCGTGGGGCGAGGAGCCCATCAAGCACTTCGTCCACGCCGGCGTCGAGGAGGCGGTGAAGCTCGAGGCGGCGCTCACCCGGCTCAAGACGGATGAGCGCATCGTGCTCATGCACTATGCGCCGATCCGGGCGACGGTGGAGGGCGAGCCGCCGGAGATCTTCCCGTTCCTCGGATCGAGCCGTCTCGAAACCGCGCTCAACCCGCACCCGGTGACGGCCGTCTTCCACGGGCACGCGCACAAGGGACAGGCCGAGGGGCGGACGGCGAGCGGCATTCCGGTCTACAACGTCGCGCTGCCGGTCTTGCGCGCGACCGCGCCCGATCGCCCGCCGGTCCGGCTCTTCGACGTCCCGCGCCCACGGGATCCACGATGAGCACGACGAGCACGGCGAGCTCGTCGGCGTCGGCCGCCCTGTCCGAGCCCTCCGAGCTCGTGGTCTACCGGCACGCGCTCCGGACGCTCAATGCCGCCGGCGCACCGTACCTCGTCGGCGGCGCCTACGCCTTCGCCCACTACACCGGCGTGCACCGCCACACGAAGGACTTCGACATCTTCGTCCGGCCGACCGAGCGCGACGTGATCCTCTCCGTGCTGGCCGATGCCGGCTATCGCACCGAGGTGACGTTCACGCATTGGCTCGGCAAGGCGTTCGCAGGCGACGTCCTGATCGACGTGATCTTCAGCTCCGGCAACGGCCTGTGCGTCGTCGACGACGAGTGGTTCCGCCACGCGCGCCGCGCCGAGCTGCTCGGCGTGCCGGTCCTCCTGAGCCCGCCCGAGGAGATGATCTGGTCGAAGGCGTTCATCATGGAGCGGGAGCGCTACGACGGCGCCGACATCAATCACCTGCTGCACGCCTGCGGCGCCGGGCTCGATTGGAAGAGGCTCCTCGCGCGCTTCGATACGCACTGGCCCGTGCTGCTGAGCCATCTCGTGCTCTTCGCGTTCGCCTACCCGAATGCGCGCGATCGGGTGCCGGCATGGGTGCTGGCGGATCTGCTGCGCGCGGCCATTGCCGAGAATGCCGTCGCCCCCGCGGGGGTCTGCCGCGGGACGCTGCTCTCCCGACAATACCTGCACGACGTGCGACGTCACGGCTACCGCGATGCGCGTCTCGAGGGTGGCGGCATGACGCCCGACGAGCTGGCCCAGTGGACCCAGGCCTTCGAGGTGGACGATCTCGGGAAACGGACCGGCTCGCGGTCAAAGTGATTGGAGAATCGGAGTGTTAGCGTAGCCCGCGGGCGGGAATCGCGTTGACTTTGCGCGACCGACCTGCGCACAACGATCTTGCGGTCTGGCTGAGACGCGTGAGGCACATCCCATGAGCGACGGCGACGATCTCGAGTCAGAGGACGTCGCCGCCGACGAAGCGCTCCCGCCCGACCCGACCTTCACCCTCCTGCTCGAGAAGCTCCACACCGAGCACAATTTCGATTTCCGCCAGTACAAAGAAGCGTCGCTGCAGCGCCGTATCAAGCGGCGCATGTCGCAAGTGCACGTCAGCCGGTTCGACGAGTACGCGAAATACCTGGACCAACATGCTGGCGAGCACGCGGCGCTCCTGGACGTCATCCTCATCAACGTCACGCGCTTCTTCCGCGACGCGGAAGCATGGGGAATCGTGCGCGATCGCGTGCTGCCGAGCGTCATCCGCGAGGCGGCCGGGACCCGCATGCTGCGCTTCTGGAGCGCGGGCTGCTCCTCCGGCGAGGAGACCTACTCGCTGGCGATCCTCCTCGCCGAGGCGCTCGGCGAGGAGCGCGACCGCTACGACGTGAAGATCTATGCCACCGACATCGACGAAGACGCGCTCACGACCGCGCGCGCCGGCCTGTACCGGCTCGAGCAGCTGAAAGACGTCGATCGCCAGCTCGCCGACCGCTATTTCTTTCCCGACGGCCAGGCGTTCCGCATCCGGCGCGACGTCCGCAAGTGGTGCATCTTCGGACGCCACGATCTCACGCAGGACGCCCCTCTCTCGCACATCGACCTGCTCATCTGCCGGAACGTGCTCATCTACTTCGACAGCGACCTGCAAGCCCGCTTGCTGCCACGATTCCAGTACGCAACCCGCAACGACGGCTACCTCTTCCTCGGACGATCGGAGTCGCTGCTGTCACGGTCGCGCCGGGTCGTGCCGGTCGATTTCAAATGGCGCATCTTCCAGCGCATCACGCCGAGCGGCGACGAGGGCGGCGTCCCGGCGTTGCTGCGCGAGGAGCGCAACGGGCACGCCTTTCGTCCACGCGATGCGGCACGCGCCGAGCAACCGCCGGTCTTCGCCGCGATCCTGGACTCCCTGAGCGCCGCGCTCGTCGTCATCGATCCCTCCGAGACGATCGTCACCTGGAACGCGGCAGCCGAAACCGTGTTCGAGATCCCCGCCGACAGCGCGCTCGGCAAGAAGTTCCGCGACCTCGACATCAGCTACCGCATCGAAGGCTTGCGCGCGCGCGTCGAAGAGGTGCGCAACACGCACGCGCGCAGCGAGATGGCTGACGTCGTGTTCGCGCGCCGCTCCGGCGACATGATGCACGTCAACCTTGGCATCCTCGCGCTCTCCGACGCGGAAGGGCACTTCGGCGGCGTGCTGGTCATGGCCGACGACATCAGCGAACACGGGCGGCTGCGCGACGAGCTGGATCGGCAGACCGAGCAATCCGCCACTGCCAACGAGGAGCTCCAGTCGACGAACGAAGAGCTCGAGACCACCAACGAGGAGCTCCAATCCACCAACGAGGAGCTCGAGACCACCAATGAGGAGCTCCAATCCACCAACGAGGAGCTCGAGGCGACGGTCGAGGAGCTGCAGTCCACCAACTCGGAGCTCGGGGCCCTGAACGGCGAGCTCGAGCGCCGCACGGCCGAGCTGAATCGCGCGGACGCGTTTCAACGGGGCGTGCTCGACGGCTTGCATCCGGGGCTCTTCGTGCTCGACCCCGACTTCAACGTCACGCATTGGAACAACGCCGCGGCCAGGATCTGGGGGTTGCGAACGGAAGCGGCGGTCGGACGGGAGTTCTTCTCGCTGCCGATCGGTGAGGTCGCCCGCCTCGCCCGCGACCCCCTGCATCGGGTGAAGGAGACGCGCAATTCCGAGCGGCTCCCCGCCTTCACGTACGCCTTGCCCGGAGGTGAGCAGCGGCGCGCCGCCCTCGAGATGGCCGCGATCCTCTCGCCCATCGGCGAGCTGCTCGGCATTCTCGGAATGGCCACCGACATGGGAACCGCGGAGCCGGGGCGGGCCTGAGCGCCATGGACTCACCGGAATTCGCAGCGTTCCTCCAGGCCCCCTTCCCCATCGCGCTGTTGGCTTCCGCGGCGCCGTTTCGGGTCGTGGCCGTCAACGCGAAGTTCACGGCCGAGCTCGGCGACGCCGGACTCGTGCCGTTCGTCGGCAGGGCGTTCGGTGACGCCGTCACCTGCCTCGGACTCCCGCCGAGCGCGCTCGAGACGATCCGCAACGTCACCCGGACCCGCCAGGCGCAGACCGCGCTCGTCCGCCAGAACGGCTCGAGGCGCCTGTGGCAGCTCACCTGCAGCTACGTCGCCCACGCCCATGCCCCGGCGCTCCTCTGCATCGCGCGTGACGTCACGGTCGAGGCCGACATGCATCGTCGGCTGCGCGACGCGCGGGCCACGGCCGGGGCGCTCGGCACCTTCGCGCGGGCCAGCCTCTCCTTCGACGCCCATGAGATCACGGAGCAAGCCGCGCGCACCGCGGCGACGGTGGCGAACTACGGCGCCGCGCTCGTCTACCTGGGAACGGGAAAGAGCGCGCTGCAGCTTGCCGCGTCGCACGGTCTGTCGCGCGCGCGGACAGCGACGGTACCGGGCGCCTTGCCCGCCGACACCTTCCAGGCCATGCGCGATGCGCTCGCCAGCGGCACAATCCGCGTCGTCACCTACACCGACGGCATTCCCACCGACGAGCGCTCCCTGATGCGTCGGCTCGGCATGATGCTTCTCGCCATCGTGCCGATCCGGAGCCCGTTCCAGCAGTTCGGCGTTCTCCTCGCCCTCTATCGCGTCGCGCGTCGTGGGGCGATGCCCGAGGAGCTGCAGACGTTCGAGGCGTGCGCCGGACAGCTCGCGCTGTCCTTCGAGCACGCCCGCCTCTTCGCCGCGGTCGAGCGGGAGCGCGCGGGTCTGGCGCTCGTGCTCGACCAGATTCCCGACGCCGTCGTGATCGCCGACAGCGACGGCCGCGTGACCCGCGCAAATCCGGCCGCCACCCGATTGCTCGGCGCAGCCACGCCAAGGGCCGGCGACACGGCTCCGGCGAAGGACGATGCCTTCGCCAGCTTCGGTGCCCTCGGCCTGCCGACCGCGCTCTCCGGCACCACGGTCCGAGGCACCCTGGGCGTCATCCGCGATCACGGCGGCGAGCCCGCCTGGGTCATCAGCTCGGCCGCGCCGCTCGAGACCGCCGATGGCACGCGTCACGGTGCCGTCGCGGTCGCCACCGACGTGACGCCGCTGCGCCGCGCCGAGGATGGTCTCCGGCTCCTCGCCGACACGAGTGCGACGCTCGCGGGCTCGCTCGAGCTGCAGGGAACGTTACCCATCGTGGCGCGGCAGCTCGTCCCTCGCCTCGCCGATGTGTGTGCGATCGATCTGCGCGACGATTCCGGTGTGAGGCGGGTGGCATTCGCGTGCGGCGAGACCCTCGACCCGGCCGTGCACGCGATGCTCGAGAGGGCTCCGCTCCTCGCAAGCGGCGGGGCCGGCACGCCGCAGACGCTCCTCGTCGAGCGCGCCGAGGCCGCCGACCTCGACGCCCTCGCTGACGGTCCGACCCGCCAGGCGCTCGGCGCGCTCGACGTCCGATCGTTCCTGCGCGTACCCCTGTGCGCGCGCGGCGGCTGCTACGGCACCCTGTGGCTCGCGGTGACGCAGTCGGAGCGGCGTTACGACGCTCGGACGCGGGCGCTCGCCGACGACATCGCGAGTCGGGTCGCGATGGCGATCGACAATGCCCGCCTCTACGAGGAGTCGCAGCGTGCGGACCACCTCAAGGAAGAGTTCCTCGCGATGCTGTCACACGAGCTGCGAACGCCGCTCGCGCCGATCATGGCGTGGCTGCAGATCCTGCAGCGCGCCCCGGACGCGGGCCACACGCGCGAGGCGGTCGAGGTGATCGAGCGCAACATCCGTCTGCAATCCGGGCTGATCGACGATCTGCTCGACTTGACGGCAATCGCGCGCGGCAAGATCACGCTCGAGCGGACACCGATCGACCTGCGCCAGATCGTCGCGGCCGCGGTCGAGACGATACGGCCCAAGATGAACGAACGCAGGATCGCGTTCACACACGACACCTCCGGCGAGCCGATCGTGGTCGACGGCGACGCGCGCCGGCTGCAGCAGCTCGTGTGGAATCTCCTGGCCAACGCCGCGAAATTCTCGGCCGAGCACGGCCGGGTCGAGCTGTCGCTGGCGCGGAACGGCGACGTGGCGGTGGTGCGCATCCGCGATCACGGTGTCGGCATCGAATCCGCCTTCCTGCCTCAGGTGTTCGACATGTTCGAGCAGCAGGACCACGGGCGTCGGCGGCGCTACGGCGGACTCGGCATCGGGCTGGCGATCGCGCGAAGGATCGCAGAGCTGCATCGCGGCACGATCACGGCTGCGAGCGACGGCCCGGGGCACGGCTCGGAGTTCTGCGTACGGCTGCCGCTCCGGACGGCAGCCGATCGCCCGGGAGCGGTATCCTCACTCGAGGGCCGTGCCGTGCTGCTGGTCGAGGACGTCTCCGATACGAGGGCAGCCGCGCATCTCATGCTCGAGCAGGCCGGCATCCGCGTGGTCGAGGCGGCGGAAGGCCGTGAGGCGCTCGCCAGGCTGGACGAAGGCGCCGTCGATCTGGTGCTCTGCGACTTGCGGATGCCGCTGATGGACGGCTTCGAGCTGATCCGGCGGATTCGGGCGGATCCGCGCCATCGCCGCCTTCCCGTCGTCGCCGTATCGGGCTTCGCCGCGCATGACGACGAGGAGCGCACGCGGGCCGCCGGCTTCGACGCCTACGTCCGCAAGCCCTTCGTCGAAGGCACCCTCATGGCGGCACTCGAGCGCGTGATGCAAGGAAGCCCGAGCGTGCGAAACGACTGACAGGTCGGCGATGCGGTACGCCGCGCCCGCACGCTTGCCCAAGGCGCTTCGACCGCGCATGGTGAAAGAGGTGGCGCCCATGGCCGATGAATCCCCGCTGGAGGCCCCCACGCGCTCCAAAAGCGTACGTCGCAACATCGTGGTGGTCGGCGCGTCGTGGGGAGGGGTCGACGCCCTGCGGCAGCTGGTCTCGAAGCTGCCGTCCGATCTTCCCGCCGCCGTCTTCGTGGTGCTGCACGTCGCACCCGACGCGACGAGCATGATGCCCGCGTTGCTGTCGCGTGCCGGCCCCCTGCCCGCGCTCCATCCCGCCGACGGCGAGGAATTCCGGCCGGCCACGATCTACGTCGCACCGCCCGATCGGCACCTGCTCGTCGAGACCGGGCGCGTGCGGGTCTCGGCCGGACCGCGCGAGAACCGCTTCCGGCCGGCGATCGATACCCTTTTCCGTTCGGCCGCCGCCTGCTACGGACCGCGCGTCGCCGGCGTGATCCTGACCGGCGCCCAGGACGACGGCACCGCGGGTCTCGCGTACGTGAAGGCGCATGGCGGCGCGACACTCGTGCAGGATCCGTCGGAGGCGTTCTGCCCCGACATGCCGCGCAGCGCGCTGACCCACGTACGGGTCGACTACTGCTTGCCGCTGAACGCGCTCTCGAGCACGCTCGTGGCCCTGGCGACGGCACCTGCCGCCGCCGGTTCCCCCGAGCACCCACGCGAAGGAGTTCCCATGCCCGAGCAAGGACCGGAGGACGGCTTCGAGGTCTCGCAGTTCACCTGTCCGGACTGCCACGGCACGCTCTGGGTACGCGACGGTGACGTCGTCGAGTTCCAGTGCCGCATCGGCCATCGCTACTCCGCGGAGAGCATGGTCGATTCCCTCGGGGACTCGGTCGAGCGCGCCCAGTGGGCGGCCGTCCGGGCGCTCGAGGAGAAGGCCGAGCTGTATCATCGTCTGGCGTTGCGGCTGAGATCGGCGGACGGCGTCAAGGCGAAGTTCGAGAACACCGCGCGCGACGCGGAGCGGCAGGCACGCGTGCTGCGGGATCTCCTCTCCGAGCCTCGGCGTTGATCTGGAGAGCGACGCCGACGCGGGCGCGGCGCTCAGAGCGCGCGCCGGCGCGCACGCGCCGGAACGGTACATGACTCGATCGCGCTGAAGAGCTCGGTCGCGTCGATCGGCTTGCCGACGTGGGCGCTGAAACCGGCACCCATCGCCCGGGCGCGATCCTCGGGGCGGGTGTAGGCGGTGAGCGCGATCGCCGGGACGTCTCCGCCGCGCTCGCGCATGCTCTGGATGAGCGCGAAGCCGTCCTCCTCCGGCAGACCGATGTCGGTCAGTACGAGGTCGGGCGGCTCGTCCGCGATCGCGCTCAGCGCCGCACGGACGGAGCCCACTGCCACGACGTCCGCGGCCGCGGTCATGAGCAGCGTCGCGATCGCATCGCGGCTGTCGCGGTCGTCCTCGACGAGGAGGATGCGCAGCCCCGTGAGCGAGATCGAGTCGCCCGGCTCCCGCGCGACAGGGGTAGCCAGCTCCGCCGCCCGCGCCGGCTCGTCGGCGGCCAACGGCAGCCGGATCACGAAGATCGCCCCGGACGACCCTTCCCCGCTCTCGGCAAAGGCGGTGCCGCCGTGCAGCTCGACCAGATGGCGGACGATCGCCAGCCCGAGGCCGAGCCCGCCGTGGGTGCGCGTCATCGAGGTGTCCGCCTGGCGGAAGCGGTCGAAGATGTGCGGCAGGAACTCGGGGTCGATGCCGGGACCGGTGTCGGCGACGCGCATCTCCGCATGGCCGCCCTCGCGCCCCAGCGTCACCGCGATCCGCCCGCCGCGCGGTGTGAACTTGACGGCGTTGCCGAGCAGGTTGCCGAGCACCTGCTGCAGGCGGCGGGCATCGCCCGTCACCGCCAGGTCGGTCGCCAGGACGAGGCCGATCTCGACGCCCTTTGCCTCGGCCTCCGGCCGCACGGCCTCGACCGCGTCGACGACCACGCGCTCGAGCGCCACCGTGTCGCGCCCGATCGCCAGCTTACCGGTGACGATGCGCGACGTGTCGAGCAGATCGTCGATGAGCCGTGCCTGGCCGCGGGCGTTCCGATCGATGATCTCGAGCGCCCTCACCCGCTCCGGCGGCGCCAGACGTCCGTCCTGCAGGAGCCGCACCCACGACAGCATCGCGGTGAGCGGCGTCCGCAGCTCGTGCGACACGGTCGCGAGGAACTCGTCCTTCAGGCGGTTGGCTTCGCGCTCCTCCTGATACCGGGTGTTCTCGGCGGCGAGCGACGCCATCTGCCCCAGCTGCTGGATCACCGCCTCGTCGTCGGCGGTGAACTCACCGTCCGATTTGCCGGTGGCGAGCAGGACACCGACCAGGCGCTCGTCGCCCCCGATCAACGGCACGGCGAGGGCGATCTCGGGGACGCCATCCCGTTCCACCGCCATGAAGCGAATCGGCGCCCTCGCCGTGCCGACTCGCTCCCTCGCGGCGTCGAGCAGGCCGACCGCGTCGTCGACGCGGCCTGCCGCGCGCGACTCGCCGAGCGACACGCGCCCCTGCTCGTGACGGATGCGCGCCGCCGCGAACGGGGTGCCGAGGATCGCGCGCGCCTGCTCGGCCACGACCGGCAGCATGCGCTCGATCGACGTCGTCTCGTGGATCGCGAGCGAGGCCGCGGTGAGGCCGTGGAGCTGCTCGGCCCGCCGCCGCAACGACTCGGCCTGGCGCCGCACCTCGGCCGAGGTCCGGAAGAGCTCGATGAAGACGCTCACCTTCGCGCGCAGCACCTCGGGCACCACGGGAGTGTTGATATAGTCGACCGCTCCGAGCGAGTAGCCGCGCGCGATGTGGGTCTCGTCGACCGACGCCGTGATGAAGATGATCGGTGTGTGCTCGGAGCGGGGCCGCTCGCGGATCAACGCCGCCGTCTCGAATCCGTCCATCGTCGGCATGTTGACGTCGAGGAGGATGCTCGCGAAGTCCTGGTGCAGGAGGCAGCGCAGCGCGTCGCGCCCCGAGCCGACGCATTGGACGTTCGCCCCGAGGCCGTCCAGGATCGCGCGCAGCGCGGTCAGCTGGCTCGGGTTGTCGTCGACGACGAGGATCTGCGGCGTGGACACCGGCTCCATAGCGGGGCTCCGAGCTCGGGACGTGCCTAGGGCTGGAGCCACAGCGTCAAGGTGGCGAGCAGCCGGTCGGTCTCGACCGGCTTCGCGATGTAGTCCGAGGCGCCGGCCGCCAGACATTTCTCGCGATCCCCCTTCATCGCCTTCGCGGTCAACGCGATGATCGGCAGCGCCGAGAACTCCGGCATCTCGCGCATCGCGCGCATCGTCTGATAGCCGTCCATCTCCGGCAGCATGATGTCCATCAGCACGACGGCGACGCCGGGCGTGTCGCGCAGGAGCGTGAGCGCGTCGCGTCCGTTCTCCGCCGAGACGACGGCCATGCGCTGGCGCTCGAGCACGCTGGTCATCGCGAAGATGTTGCGGATGTCGTCGTCCACGATCAGCACCTTGCGTCCGGCAAGCAGATCGCGTTGCGTCACCCGCTCCTCGAGCAGGCGGCGCTTCGCCTCCGGGAGGCCCGCCGTCGCGCGATGGAGGAAGAGCGCGGTCGCGTCGAACAGCTCCTCGGGCGAGCGCGCCGTGCGCACCCCGGTCTCGGTGAGGGACGCGAGCGCGGCGTCATCGCCCTCGGCCAGCGCGCGCGGCGAGTAGACGATTACCGGCAGCATGCGCCGGGCCGGATCGCGCTTCATTCCGGCCACCAGATCGAGGCCCGGGATGTCGGGCAGGCCGGGATCGACGACCATGCAATCGAAGGTCTGCGCCTGGAGGGCGCGCAGCGCCTCCGTCGCGGTGCCGAGCGCCGTGGTCCGCACGTCGCCGTTGCCGATCCAACGCACCGTCTCCGCCCGGAGCGCATCGTCCGCCTGCACCAGCAGCAGGTTCTTGAGCGGCCGCTCGACGAACTCGCGCATCTCCGTGAGCGCGGCGAGGAGCCCCGCCGCGTCCGTCGGCTTCGTCAGCACCGCGCGCGCACCGCGCCCGAGGGCGCGCTCGAGCTCGTGATGAACGGAGAGGACGTGCACCGGGATGTGCCGCGTCTCGAGGTCCTGCTTCAAGAGGGCAAGCACCCGCCAGCCGTCGATGTCCGGCAGCGAGATGTCGAGCGTGATCGCATCGGGGCAGCGCTCGCGCGCCATCGAGACCGCGGCGGCGCCGCGCTGCGCGAGCAGCCCCTTCCAGCCGCTCGCGTGCGCCAGGTCGAGAAGGACGCGGCCGTAGTGCTCGTCATCCTCGACGATCAGCAGCACCTTGTCGCCCAGGACGATGCTCTCGCGATCGTCGAGCGCCTCGGTGGCCGTGATGGTCTCGGTCTCCGGCGCCGGGCGGGACTCAGCCGCGTGCGGTGCCGGCGCGGGCTCGGCGCCGCGCTCCTTCCGCGCCGCGCGCGTCGGGACGAACGCCTGCGGCATGTAGAGGTGGAAGGTGCTGCCCTCGCCCGGGGTACTGACGAGCGCGATCTCGCCGCCGAGCAGGCGGGCGATCTCGCGGCTGATCGCGAGCCCGAGACCGGTCCCACCGTAGCGCCGGCTGGTGCTCCCGTCGGCCTGCTGGAAGGCCTCGAAGATGATCTGCTGTTTCTCCGGCTGGATGCCGATGCCGGTGTCGTGGACGCGAAACATGATCACGCGCTCGGCCTTGTCGAGCACGTAGTGGTGCGGCGTCCAGCCCTCGGTGGCGACGCCGACGTCGAGTGTGACGCTACCGGCGTCGGTGAACTTGAACGCGTTCGAGAGCAGGTTGCGCAGGATCTGGTGCAGCCGCTTCGAGTCCGTGCGCATGTCGCGCGGCAGGTTCGCCGCGAGGTTGATCGTGAAGTCGAGCCCCTTGGAGTCGGCGACCGGCCGGAAGGTGCGGTCGAGGTAGTCCTGCAGGTCGCCGAAGGGCTGCGCGCCGACCTCGATCGCGACCGTGCCGGACTCGATCTTCGCGAGGTCGAGGATGTCGTTGATGAGCTTCAGCAGATCCTTGCCGGAGGCGTGGATCGTGCGCGCGAACTCGACCTGCTTCAACGTCAAGTTGCCGTCCGGGTTGCCGGAGAGCTGATCGGCCAGGATGAGCAGGCTGTTGAGCGGCGTCCGCAGCTCGTGCGACATGTTCGCGAGGAACTCGGACTTGTACTTGGAGGTGAGCGCGAGCTGCGACGCCTTCTCCTCGAGCGCCTGGCGGGCCTGCTCGACCTCGGCGTTCTTGCGCTCGACCTCCACGTTCTGCCGCGCCAGCAGCGTCGCCTTCTCCTCGAGCTCGGCATTGGTCTGCTGCAGCTCCTGCTGCCGGCTCTGCAGCTCGTTGGCGAGTGACTGCGACTGCGCCAGCAGATCCTCGGTGCGGGAGTTGGCCTCGATCGTGTTGAGCACGATGCCGATCGACTCCATGAGCTGACCGAGGAACATCTGGTGCGTCGCGCTGAAGTGCTCGAACGAGGCCAGCTCCATGACCGCCTTGACGTTGCCCTCGAAGAGCACCGGCAGGACGATGATGTTGAGCGGCGGCGCCTCGCCGAGGCCCGAGCCGATCTGGATGTAGTCGCCGGGCACGTTGGTGAGGACGATCTTCTCCTTCTCGAGCGCCGCCTGGCCGACGAGCCCTTCGCCGAGCTCGAAGTGGTTGCCGACGTTCTTGCGGTGCCGGTAGGCGTAGCTCGCCAGCAGATCGAGCCGCGCCTCCTCGTCGTTGGCGTTCACGATGTAGAAGACACCGTGTTGCGCGCCGACGACCGGCGCCAGCTCCGAGAGGATCAGCTTGGCGACCGTGAGCAGGTCCTTCTGGCCCTGCAGCATGCGGGTGAACTTCGCGAGGTTGGTCTTCAGCCAGTCCTGCTCGCTGTTCTTGGAGGTGGTCTCGCGCAGGTTGCGGATCATCTCGTTGATGTTGTCCTTGAGCGCCGCGACCTCGCCGCGCGCCTCGACGGCGATCGAGCGGGTCAGGTCGCCGGTCGTCACCGCCGTCGACACCTCGGCGATCGCGCGCACCTGGGTAGTGAGGTTTGCCGCGAGCTGGTTGACGTTGTCGGTGAGGTGCTTCCACGTGCCGGCCGCGCCGGGCACGCTCGCCTGCCCGCCGAGCTTGCCCTCGACGCCGACCTCGCGCGCGACCGTCGTCACCTGGTCGGCGAAGGTCGCGAGCGTGTCGATCATGCCGTTGATGGTGTCCGCGAGCTCGACGATCTCGCCCTTCGCCTCGACCGTCAGCTTGCGGTCGAGATCGCCGTTGGCAACCGCCGTCACGACCTTGGCGATGCCGCGCACCTGATTCGTCAGGTTGCCGGCCATGAAGTTCACGGTATCGGTCAGATCCTTCCACGTGCCGGCGACGCCCTTCACCTCGGCCTGGCCGCCGAGCTTGCCCTCGGTGCCGACCTCGCGCGCGACGCGCGTCACCTCGGAGGCGAACGAGCGCAGCTGATCCACCATCGTGTTGATGGTGTCCTTCAGCTCGAGGATCTCGCCCTTCACGTCGACCGTGATCTTCTTCGAGAGGTCGCCGTTGGCGACGGCCGTCGTCACCGCGGCGATGTTGCGCACCTGCGCTGTCAGGTTGCCGGCCATCGAGTTCACGGAATCGGTCAGGTCCTTCCACGTGCCGGCGACGCCGCGCACCTCGGCCTGGCCGCCGAGCTGGCCTTGCGTGCCGACCTCGCGCGCGACGCGCGTCACCTCGGAGGCGAACGACGAGAGCTGATCGACCATCGTGTTGACCGTGTTCTTGAGCTCGAGGATCTCGCCCTTCACGTCGACGGCGATCTTCTTGGAGAGGTCGCCGGCGGCGACGGCCTTGGTCACGTCGGCGATGTTGCGGACCTGCGTGGTCAGGTTGCCGGCCATGGAGTTCACCGAGTCGGTGAGATCCTTCCAGGTGCCGGCGACGCCCTTCACCTCGGCCTGGCCGCCGAGCTTGCCTTCGGAGCCGACCTCGCGCGCGACGCGCGTCACCTCGGAGGCGAACGAGCGCAGCTGATCGACCATCGTGTTGATGGTGTTCTTCAGCTCCAGGATCTCGCCCTTCACGTGCACCGTGATCTTGGTGGAAAGGTCGCCGTTGGCGACGGCCGTCGTCACCTCGGCGATGTTGCGCACCTGGCTGGTGAGATTGCCGGCCATGGAGTTCACCGAGTCGGTGAGATCCTTCCAGGTACCGGCAACGCCCTTCACCTCGGCCTGGCCGCCGAGCTTGCCTTCGGAGCCGACCTCGCGCGCGACGCGCGTCACCTCGGAGGCGAACGACGAAAGCTGATCCACCATCGTGTTGATGGTGTTCTTGAGCTCGAGGATCTCGCCCTTCACGTCGACCGTGATCTTCTTGCCGAGGTCGCCGGTGGCGACGGCCTTGGTCACGTCGGCGATGTTGCGCACCTGGGCGGTCAGGTTGCTCGCCATGAAGTTCACGGAGTCGGTCAGGTCCTTCCAGGTGCCGGCGACGCCGCGCACGTCGGCCTGGCCGCCGAGCTTGCCCTCGGTGCCGACCTCGCGCGCGACGCGCGTCACCTCGGAGGCGAACGACGAGAGCTGATCCACCATCGTGTTGATGGTATCCTTCAGCTCGGCGATCTCGCCGCGCACGTCGACCGTGATCTTCTTGCCGAGGTCGCCGGCGGCGACCGCCTTGGTCACGTCGGCGATGTTGCGCACCTGCGCCGTGAGATTGCCGGCCATGAAGTTCACGGAGTCGGTGAGATCCTTCCAGGTGCCGGCGACGTCGCGCACCTCGGCCTGGCCGCCGAGCTTCCCCTCGGTGCCGACCTCGCGCGCGACGCGCGTCACCTCGGAAGCGAACGAGCGCAGCTGATCCACCATCGTATTGACGGTGTTCTTCAGCTCGAGGATCTCGCCCTTCACGTCGACCGTGATCTTCTTCGACAGGTCGCCGGTGGCCACGGCCTTGGTCACGTCGGCGATGTTGCGCACCTGCGCCGTCAGATTGCCGGCCATGAAGTTCACGGAGTCGGTGAGATCCTTCCAGGTGCCGGCGACGTCGCGCACGTCGGCCTGGCCGCCGAGCTTGCCCTCGGTGCCGACCTCGCGCGCGACGCGCGTCACCTCGGAGGCGAACGAGCGCAGCTGATCCACCATCGTGTTGACGGTGTTCTTCAGCTCGAGGATCTCGCCCTTCACGTCGACCGTGATCTTCTTCGACAGATCGCCGGTCGCCACGGCCTTGGTCACGTCGGCGATGTTGCGCACCTGGGCCGTCAGATTGCCGGCCATGAAGTTCACGGAGTCGGTGAGATCCTTCCACGTGCCGGCGACGCCGCGCACGTCGGCCTGGCCACCGAGCTTCCCTTCGGTGCCGACCTCGCGCGCGACGCGCGTCACCTCGGAGGCGAACGACGAGAGCTGATCCACCATCGTGTTGATGGTGTCCTTCAGCTCCAGGATCTCGCCGCGCACGTCGACCGTGATCTTCTTCGACAGGTCGCCGTTCGCGACCGCCGTCGTCACCGCGGCGATGCTGCGGACCTGGGCGGTCAGGTTGCCGGCCATGGAGTTCACGGAGTCGGTCAGGTCCTTCCACGTGCCGGCGACGCCCTCGACCTTGGCCTGGCCGCCGAGCTTGCCCTCCGTGCCCACCTCGCGGGCGACGCGGGTCACCTCGGAGGCGAACGACGAGAGCTGGTCCACCATCCGGTTGACCGTCGTGGCGCCGCGCAGGAACTCGCCCTCGAGCGACCGGCCATCGAAGTCGAGCCCCATCTTCTGCGAGAGGTCGCCCTTGGCGACGGCGCCGATGACGCGCGCCATCTCGCTGGTCGGGTGCACCAGGTCGCCGACGAGCGTGTTGACCGAGCCGATCGCGTCGGCCCAGGATCCCCGGAACTCGCCGACCGAGGCGCGATGCTGGATCTTTCCTTGCTTGCCGACGACCTTCGACAAGCGCTCGAGCTCCTTCGACATGCGCTGGTTCAGCTCGATGACGCTGTTGAGCGCGTCGGAGACGCGGCCCGCGATGCCGGTCCATTCGAGCGGCAGGCGGACGTCGAAGTTGCCGTTCTTGAACGCGGTCACGACCGCGAGCAGCTCACGCTCGTCGACGTGGCTGCGGTCGAGCGATGTGGAGGCCCCGTTGATCGGAGGACCGTACGCGCTGCTGCCCACCCCCGGCCGGCGAGGACGCCTCGTCCCCGTCGGCGAAGTCCCGTTGCCCCCCATGTGCGAGGTCTCCTCTCTGAGCTGGCCGTGGCGCGGGCGGAAGCGCGCAGCAGGGCCCCACGATGCAACCGAAGTGCGCGAAAGCAATCAATCCCGTCTTGTCGGGACACTTCGCTGGGCTGCGGGGCCAAGTTTGCAAGGACGAGCGAGGAAGCGCGGACGGATCTACAAGGACCCGAGAAGGACAGGCGCCCCCGGGCTCCGCAGTTCCTCGAATCTGCGACCGTCAGCGCAAAGGCGCGGCTCTTGCTTCGGACACTGCCGCAGCAAGAGCCCAACACCGGAGGACGCAATGGCAATCGTGAAGCAGATCGCGCTGTCCGTCGCGCTGGCCTCCGCGCTCGTATCGGTCACACCGGTGCGCGCGGAGCAACAGTATCCCGCGGACGACTCGGGACGGAACGTCCGCGATCAGGACTCGAACCGGGTGACGCCGCAGGACCAGTCGAACGACAAGACCGACGTACGTATCACGCAGCAGATCCGCAAGGCCGTCGTGGCCGACAAGGAGCTCTCCATGTCGGCGCACAACGTCAAGATCATCACCCGCAAGGGTGTCGTGACGCTGCGCGGGCCGGTGGTGTCTGCCGCGGAGCGCTCGACGATCGAGGCGAAGGCCAGCCGGGTCACCGGCGTGACCCACGTCGACAACCAACTCGAGATTGCGAAGCGCTAACACACAGGAGGAATGGAGCGACTATGGAACGCAAAATGGCGGTATTCGGAATACTCTCGACCGATGCACAGGCGCAGCGCGTCGCCATCAAGCTCAAGGCGACGGGATTCCGGGGTGACGACATCTCGGTGCTCTTCCCCGACAAGACGGGGACCCGGGACTTTGCTCACGAGGCGCACACCAAGGCGCCCGAAGGCGCGACGACGGGCGCCGGCGCGGGCGGCCTGATCGGCGCCGCAGCCGGCTGGCTCGTCGGCATCGGCTCGCTCGCCATCCCCGGCGTCGGTCCCTTCATCGCGGCCGGACCGATCATGGCGGCGCTCGGCGGCGCGGCGGTCGGCGCGACCGTCGGCGGGATCGCTGGGGCCCTCATCGGCATGGGCATCCCCGAGCTCGAGGCGAAGCAGTACGAGAGCAAGATCCGCGAGGGCAACATCCTCGTCTCCGTCCATACCGACGACGGCGCGGAACGAGACCGGGTCAAGACCATCCTCAAGGAGGAAGGCGCCCACGACATCTCGACGACGGGAGAATCCTCGACCAGGGGTCACGCGCACGTAGCATGACGAGGCGAGGCCGGCTCGCGTTGCCGCTGATTGTCCTCATCTCGATCACCGGCTCGCTCGTCACGATTCCGAGATACGCGTGCGCCTTCTCGGTATTGGCGCACCAGGCGGTCGTCGACGCCGCGTGGGATGGGTCGATCGTTCCGGAAATTCATCGACGCTTCCCGCGCGCGTCGGCGCAGGAGGTCGAGGCGGCGCGGGCGTACGCCTATGGCGGCGCCCACATCGCCGACCTCGGCTACTACCCGTTCGGCAGCCGTCTCTTCACCGACCTGCTGCACTACGTGCGGACGGGCGACTTCCTCGACAACATGCTCGCCTCGGCGCGTGATCCGAACGAGTATGCGTTCGCGCTCGGCGCCACGGCCCACTACGTCACCGACTGCACGGGCCACCCGCAGGCGACGAACCGGGCGGTGCCCGACATCTACCCGAAGCTGCGCCAGAAGTTCGGCAGGGTCGTCACCTACGCGGACGACCGCGGGTCGCATCTCATGACCGAGTTCCGCTTCGACATCTACCAGATGTCGCGCAGCAAGCGGACCCGCGACCTCTACGACCACGCGATGGAGTTCCAGGTGTCGCAGCGCGTCCTGGACGACGCGTTCCAGAGGACCTACGGCCTGCGTCTCGCCGACCTGTTCGCGAGCCCCGACATCGCGATCCTCACCTACCGCTTCGCCTTCCGCGAGGTCATCCAGGAGGCGACGGGCATCGCCTGGCAGCTCTACAAAGCCGACATCGAGAAGCTCGATCCACGGGTCACCCCGGCCGGCTTCGTCTACGACCTGTCGCGCCACGACTTCGAGAAGCAGTTCGGCAAGACGTTCGACGAGCCCGGCTACTTCGCCAAGTTCGTCGCGTTCATGGTGAAGCTCGTGCCGAACGTCGGCCCCTTCAAGCGCATGGCATACAAGCCGCTGCCGCCGGAGTCCGTGCAGCTCTTCAACACGGCGCTCGACCACTCGATCGAGCGCTACCGGGCGACCATCGCGGGATTGCGCCGCGGCCAGACGGCGTTTGCCGACGACAATCTCGACACGGGGAAAGTTGCCCATCCGGGCGAGTACGAGCCCGCCGATGAAGCCCGGGCCTCGCTCGCCAAGAAGCTCGCGAGCCTCGAGCACGACAAGGACGGGAGGATGCAGCATGCCTCCCGTCGCTAGCGCCCTCCGCCGCGACGATCCATCGAAGCCGCCGGCGCCCGAGCGGGAGCCACCGCCCCGCCGGCCGCCCATCGAGGATCCGCCGCCGCCTCGCCCCGATCCGGGCCCCGGTCCGGACCGATCGCCGCCGCCGGTCGGAGATCCGCCACGCCCACCGGAGCAAATCTTACAGCGCTGAGGCGATCCGCGCGTGATGCGGCCGCTGAGCGCGTGGAAATTCTCCCGTCTATGGGTGGTGGGACGGGTACCGCATATGGCATGGAAGTCGCTAGACTCAACCCGCGTGATCGACGACTCGCGAGGCCACTTCGTGAAGGGATCCCGCCCGCCGCCGGGACCGGCGAGGCCGCTCGACCGGCGCACGTTGCGCTCGGGCAACGGCATCCCGCGCGACGTACCGCGCGGCGCTCCGGAGGGAGCGGCGTCCGAGGTCCGGACAGCGTGGCGTCCCCGGCTCGGCGCGATTCCGCATGCGGACGGAACCCGCTTCCGCGTCTGGGCGTCCGACGCGCGGACGGTCGAGGTCGAGATCGACGGTGACGACGGTGTCCCGCGACGCGCGCCGCTCGCCGCCCTGGGCGACGGCCTCTTCGAGACGACGATCGCGACCGCGCGGCCGGGCGATCGTTACGCGTACTTCCTCGACGGCCAGGGGCCCTTCCCCGATCCGGCCTCGCGTTTCCAGCCCGACGGCCCCGATGGCGCCTCCGAGATCGTCGATCCCGAGCACTTCGCCTGGACCGATCACGGGTGGCGCGGCGTCTGCCTCGAGGACCTCGTGCTGTACGAGCTGCACGTCGGCACGTTCACGCCGGAGGGCACGTTCGCCGCGGCGGCGGAGCATCTCGCGTATCTCCGCGACCTCGGGGTCAGCGCGGTCGAGCTGATGCCGATCGCCGAGTTTCCCGGTGCACGCAACTGGGGCTACGACCCGGCGGCGCTCTTCGCGGTCTCGCATGTCTACGGCGGGCCGGACGGCCTCTGCGCCTTCGTCGATGCGGCGCATCACGTCGGGCTCGGCGTCGTCGTCGACGTCGTCTACAACCACTTCGGCCCGGCCGGGGCCTATGCGCCGGTCTTCAGCCGGCACGTCCTCACCGATCGCCACCGCAGCGCGTGGGGCGACGGCGTGAACCTCGACGGCGAGGGCAGCCGGCACACGCGCGACTTCCTCATCGAGAACGCGCAGATGTGGCTGCACGAGTACCACCTCGACGGCCTGCGCCTCGACGCGACGCACGCGCTTGCCGACGATGGTCCGCGCCACTTCCTCACGGAGCTGGCGGCGCGCGCGCGGGCCGGCATCCAGGGACGGACGGTGCTGCTGATCGCCGAGGACGACCGCAACCTCGCACACCTCGTCCAGCCGGAGGCGGAGGGCGGCATGGGACTCGACGCCGTCTGGGCCGACGACTTCCATCATCAGATGCGCCGTCTTCTCGCCGGCGACGGCGACGGCTACTTCGGCGACTTCTCCGGCACGGTGCGTGACGTCGCGACCACGCTGCGTCAGGGTTGGTTCTACACCGGCCAGCATTCGCGCCACTGCGGCGAGCGCCGCGGCACCGACCCCGGCGCGCTCGGGCCGCGCCAGGCGATCATCTGCCTGCAGAACCACGATCAGGTCGGCAACCGCGCCATGGGCGACCGCCTGACCGACGTCGTCGACCTCGCGGCGTACCGCGCCGCCTCGGTGCTGCTCGTGTGCGCGCCCGAGACGCCGCTCCTCTTCATGGGACAGGAGTGGGCCGCGCGCACGCCGTTCCGCTACTTCACCGACCACGAGCCGTCGCTCGGCGCCGCCGTCACCGAAGGCCGGCGGCGGGAGTTCGCGGCCTTCGCCGCCTTTGCCACGCCCGCGGCGCGGAGCCGCATCCCCGACCCGCAGGCGCTCGCAACGTTCCGCTCGAGCCGCCTCAGCTGGCGCGAGGCTCGCCACGAGCCGCACGCCGGCGTGCTGCGGCTCTACAAGTGCCTGCTCGCGCTGCGCCGCATCCTGCCCGCGCTGCGCGATGCGCGGCGCGAGGGCTTCGCGGTGCAGGCGATCGACGACGCGACGATCGCACTCCGTCGCGATGCGCAGGACGGCGAGGTGCTGCTCGCGATCGTCCGCCTCGCCGGCGCCGGCTCGTGTGTCGTGCCGCCAGCGCTCGTCGACGGCGTACCGCGCTGGTCGGTCGTGCTCACGACCGAGGAGGCGCGCTTCGCGGCCGATCCGACGCCGCCACGCCTGCGCTCCGGACCACTCCGCATCGATTTCACGCGCCCGTCGGCGATCATCCTCGTCCCGGCGTGAAGTGCGCGTGCCGCTGGCGACATATCGCGTCCAGCTGAACGACGCCTTCGGTTTCGCCGCCGCCGCCGCCGTCGTTCCATACCTCGACCGCCTCGGCGTCACCGATCTGTACTGCTCGCCGATCCTCGAGGCCCATCCCGGGAGCGCGCATGGCTACGACGTCGTGGATCACCGGCGCCTCAGCCCGGCGCTCGGCGGTGACGACGCCTACCGGGCATTGAGCGCGGCACTCCGGGCGCACGGCATGGGCCAGATCGTCGACATCGTCCCGAACCACATGAGCATCGAACGGCCGCAGGCGAACGCCTGGTGGGACGACGTGCTCCAGAACGGCCCGGCATCGCCCTGGGCCGACTACTTCGACGTCGACTGGCGCCCGGTGAAGCCCGAGCTGCGCGACAAGGTCCTGCTGCCGTTCCTCGGCGACCAGTACGGCCGGGTGCTCGAGCGCGGCGAGCTCGTGCTGGTGGTGCGCGAGGGCGCGCTCCGGCTACGCTACGGTGAGCGCGAGCTGCCGATCAACCCGCGGCGCGCTCCGCTCGTCCTGCGCCAGGGCCTCGACGCGCTGCGCGTCCGCCTCGGCGAGGAGGATCCGGCGCTGCGCGCGCTGATCGCAATACTCGACGACCTCGAGGGCATGCCGGCGATCGTCGAGAGGGCGCCGGCACGGGTCGCCGAGCGCCAGCGCATGAAGGAGGACGCGCGGGCGCGGCTCGCGCGTCTCATCGCCGGGTCGTCGGACGTGGCGGCGCACGTCGAGGCGGCGGTGGCGGCGGCGAACGGACGGGCCGGCACCCCGGCGAGCTTCGACGCGCTGCACGCGCTCCTCGAGGTCGAGGCGTACCGCCTCGCGTACTGGCGCACCGCGTTCCACGAGATCAACTACCGGCGTTTCTTCGACGTGAACGCGCTGATCGGCCTCCGCGTGGAGCGGCCGGAGGTGTTCGCGGCGACACACGCGCGCATCCTCGAGCTGGCGCATGGCGGCGCCATCACCGGGATCCGCGTCGATCATCTCGACGGGCTCTTCGACCCCCGCGCATATCTCGCACGCCTGCGTGGCGCCCTCGCCCGTGGCGGCAAGCCGGTCTACACCGTCGCCGAGAAGATCCTGGTGTCGGGCGAGCAGCTTCCCGACGATTGGGCGCTCGAGGGCACGACCGGCTACGACTTCCTGAACGACGTCGCCGGACTCTTCATCGACCGCCGCAACGCCGGGGCGATGCGGCGCGTCTGGGAGCGCTTCACCGGCCGGCGCGACCGCTTCGACGACGTCGCCTACCAGAGCAAGCGCGACGTCATGGACACGACGCTCGCGAGCGAGCTGAACGTGCTCGCGCACCGGCTGAACCGGATCTCGGAAGCGGACCGCCGCTCGCGCGATTTCACATTGCAGAGCCTGCACCACATGCTGCGGGAGGTCATCGCCGCATTTCCCGCCTACCGCACCTACATCACGGGCGACGGGCACTCCGAGTCGGACGCGCGGCGCATCGAGTCCGCGCTCGGGCGGGCGCGGCGGCGCAATCCCGCCATCGACCCGTCGATCTTCGACTTCCTGCGCGACGTGCTCCTCGATCGGCCGGCCCCTGGGCTCTCGGACGAGGACCGCGCGCGGCGCATCGCCTTCGCCATGAAGCTCCAGCAGTATACCGGCCCGGTCCAGGCGAAGGGCGTCGAGGACACCGCCTTCTACCGCCACAGCGTGCTGCTGTCGCTGAACGAGGTCGGCGGCGCACCCGCCCTCTTCGGCCGCTCGCCCGCCGACTTCCACGCCGCCAACGAGCGCCGCGCCGGGCGCACACCGCACGCGCTCCTCTGCACCGCCACGCACGACACTAAGCGCGGCGAGGACACACGGGCACGCGTGAGCGTCCTCTCGGAGATTCCGGCCGAATGGAGTCGGGCGCTGCGCCGCTTCGCGCGGATGCACGCACCCTCGGCCGTCGAGATCGACGGCGAGCGCGCACCCGATCGGAACGAGGAGTACCTGCTCTACCAGACGCTCGTCGGCATGTGGCCGGCCGGAGGCGTGGATGTCGGCGACGTCGTCGCGCGCGTGCGCGAGTTCATGATCAAGGCCGTGCGCGAGGCGAAGCTGCACAGCAGCTGGCTGCACGTCGACGAGCCCTACGAGCGCGCGATCACCTCGTTCGTCGAGGCGGTGCTGACCGGCGAGCGGGCGGCGGACTTCCGGGCCGTCTTCGAGCCATTCGCGCAACGCGTGGCGCGGCTCGGCATGATCGGCTCGCTCGCCCAGCTCGTCCTGAAGCTCGTCTCCCCGGGCGTGCCCGACGTCTACCAGGGCGGCGAGCTGTGGGATCTCGCGCTCGTCGATCCCGACAATCGCCGCCCGGTCGACTTCGCCGCGCGCACGGCGATGCTGGAAACGCTGGAGCCGCTCCTCGCGGAGCGCCGGGCCGCGCGGCGCGCGGAGGGCGTCGCACACCTCGCCGACGGCTGGGAGGACGGACGCATCAAGCTCTTCGTGACCGCGTGCGGGCTCCGTCTCCGGCGCGAGCTGCCCGCCGTCTTTCGCGATGGCGCATATCTACCGCTCGAGACGGCCGGCGCCCGCGCCGAGCACCTCGTCGCGCTGGCGCGCCACGACGGCGAGGCGACGGTGATCGCCGTCGTACCCCGGCTCGTCGCGTCGCTCGCGGATGCCGGCGGCCTCCTCCGACCCGAGGCGTGGGGCGACACCCGCCTCTTGCTGCCGCGCGCGCTCGGCGAGCGGCCGGCCATCGATGCCGTCGCGGGCTGGTCCTACGATCTCCGCGCCGCGACCGGGATCGCGGTCGCGGATCTCCTGCGCTCGGCGCCGGTCGCGCTCCTCCGCGCCGCGTCGAGTAATTCAGGCGGCACGTAACGGTCTGGCCGGCCTCGCCGCGCGCACTTCCTGCGCGCGCAGCCGTAGGGCCGCGGACCGCGATCGGATCTCGCGCGCCAGCTCGCGCAGCATGGCCGCGCGCATGATCGGGCCGTTCAGGGAGTTCCGGACCTGGTGCATGTACTCCCCGACGGGGCTGATCGGATCACGCCGTCGCTCGCGGCCGGCCGCGTCGAGCACCATGACGACCCTCTACGCCGATCCAGTGTCGATTTTCCATCCCTCGTCCCGGTCAGCGGACGCTGCGAAGATAGGCAAGCACGTCCATCGCGTCCCGCCGGGTGAAGCGGAAGGCCGGCATCGGCGGCCGGAGTGCGTGACCGCCCCGGTCGATGCCGGTCGTCAACATGCGGATCGCCTCGTCGTCGCTGTACGCGGGGAGCCCCGCGATCGCCGGGGCCTGGATGGCCCACGCGGTCGAGAACGGCGGCGCATGCACCGGGATCGGGCCGCCTCTCAGCCAGCGCGAGCGGTCGAGCGTACCATCCTCGGTCCGTGGGGTGTGGCACTCGCCGCACATCGCCACCTGCTCGACCAGGTAGCGGCCGTGCCCCGCGTCCGCCGTCCAGCCGTCCCGCGCCGTCAGTGCCGCGCCCAGGCAGACGCACGCGCCGAGCATTGCCTGCGTTCGGCCCATGGTCGAGAAGTAACGAGTGGGTCGGCGTGAGCAAGGCCGCGACAGGGAGAAACCGCCCGCCGAGTGAAAGGAGCCCTCATGCGCACCATGCGAAAGAAGGCCAGGAAAGCTTCCACCCGATCGAAAGCGCACGCTTCACGAGGAGGCGCTCGCGCGACGACCAGGCGTAAGAAGCGGACGACCGTGGGCAAGAAGCGGCCCGTGGCCGCCAAGGCGGCAGCCGGGCGAACGAAGAAGCGGGCCACGCGAACGACCGCCCGCGGGAAGCGTCCGGCGGCCAAGAAGCGAATCCGCACGTCCGGCAAGCCGACGGCTGCACGGCGGCGCGTCGTCGAGCTCACGACCGGATCGCAGGACGCGCAGCTCTACGCCGACGTCTCGACCGAGGTGCTCGCCGACCAGGTCGAGGTCGATACGGTCGTGCACGGAGAGGCGCAGCCGGGGCGCAACCCGGACCTGTCGGCTGGCGACGTCGACGCGGCATGGGACGAGGCCGACGTGGGCGACGAGACCGTGGGCGGGTCGGCGCCGACGCCGGACCAGGACCAGGTCGATGCGATCGGCAAGGCGCTCGGAGTGACCTACAGCGCGGCCGAGCCGCTGCATACGACGGAGAAGATCGAGCGCCGCGACGAGCACCGCTGGGAGCTCGACCCCGCCTCGGCCGAGGACTACGAGGAGCGCCTGCGGGACGAGAAGCCGCCGAAGGCGGAGATGCAACCCAAGACGGAAACGCGACCCAAGGCGCGGCCGCGCCCCCGGTGAACGTCCTCCTCGTCACGACCGATCAGCAACGCGCCGACACCCTCGGGTGCTACGGCTCGCGCCTCGACGCGACCCCGAACCTCGACCGGCTGGCGGCGTCCGGTACACGCTTCGACCGCTGCCGCACGCAGAACCCCTATTGCCAGCCGTCGCGCGCGACCATCCTCACCGGCCGCTATCCGTCGAGCCACGGCGTGCATTCGAACGGCGTCGACTTCTGCGCCGACGACGTGCCGACGACGCTCTCCGCGATTTTCGGCGCCGCCGGCTGGACGACGGCGTTCCGCGGCAAGGCGCACTTCGCCTCCACGTATCCGGTGGATCCGACCGGCGCGATCGAGTCGGTGGAGGGCTCGGCGACGATGCCGGTCGGCTGGCGCGGCCCGTACATGGGCTTCGACGACGTCGATCTCGTGCTCTTCGGCCACCACATCCGTCCGAGCACCGCGGTGCCGATCTCACACTGGGGCCCGCCGCCGCGTGGGCTGCACTATGCCCGCTTCCTCTTCCGCGACGGCCCCGCCGCCGGCGAGCGCCGTCTGCGGCAGATGGAGGAGGCGGCGGCGTTGCGGCCGCCGACGGCGCCCGAGACGTGGGCATCGGCGCTGGCGGAGGAGGATCATCCGACGACCTACGTCGCCGACCGGACGATCGACTTCCTGCGCGGCGTCGATCGCCGGCGTCCGTGGCTCTGCTGGGCCTCGTTCACCGATCCCCACCACCCGATGGACCCGCCGGCGCCGTGGTGCGACCGCTACACGCCGGGCGACATGACGCTTCCCGAGAAACGGCCGGGCGAGCTCGAGAGGAAGCCCGGCCTGCATCGGGTGTGGACGCGCGGCCTGCCCGAGCCGATGCGCTGGGCGAATCCCGGCGGCGCGACGCTCAGCGACCTCGAGCTCGCGACGATGATGGCCGGCTACTACGACATGGTCGCGCAGCTCGACCACGCCGTCGGCCGGGTGCTGACGGCGCTCGCGGAGACCGGCCAGGCCGACGACACGCTCGTCATCGTGACGACGGATCACGGCGAGCTCCTGGGCGACCACCAGATGCTCTTCAAGGGGCCGCTCCACTACGACGGCCTGCTGCGCGTGCCGCTCATCGTTGCGGGCGCGGGCACGACCGCCGCCCGGGTCGTGAGGGCGCCGGTCGGTACGATCGACCTCGTGCCGACCATCCTCGAGCTGGCAGGGCAGCCGATCCCGTCGCACGTCGACGGGCGGTCGCTGCGGCCGTTCCTCTGCGGGGCGGACGAGCGGCGCGAGTGGGTGCTCACCGAGAACGACCACGAGATGGGCATGAAGCTCTACCTCCGCACGATCACGACGGACCGTTACGTCCTGACGCGCTACGACAGCATGCCGGGCATCGGCGAGCTCTACGACCACGCCATCGATCCCGGCGAGTTCGAGAACCGCTGGGATGATGGCTCGTACGCGTCGGTGCGGAGCGAGCTGCTCGCGCTCCTGGGCGACGTCGCCAACCCGCAGCCGCGGCGCCTGGCCAACACGGGCTCGCTCGCGTGAGCGCGGCCGGCGCCGCGCGCGGCGCCGCTATCCAGCGACGCCGCTATCCGTTGATGATCTCGCCGCCGTTCGGGTGTAGCACCTGCCCGGTCATGTACGACGCGTCGTCGGATGCCAGGAATACGTAGCTCGGCGCGATCTCTTCGGGCTGCCCTGCGCGCTGCAGCGGCACGTCGGAGCCGAAGGTCTCGACCTTCTCCGGCTCGAACGTCGAGGGAATGAGCGGCGTCCACACCGGACCGGGGGCGACCGCGTTCACGCGGATCTCGCGCTTAGCGAGGTTGGCGGCGAGCGAGCGGGTGAACGCGACGATCGCGCCCTTGGTCGCCGCGTAGTCGAGGAGGGTCGGGCTGCCGCGGTACGCCGTCACCGAGGTGGTGTTGATGACGGCGCTGCCTTTCCTCAGATGCGGCAGGGCCGCCGCTGCCAGATAGAACATCGCGAAGATGTTGGTGCGAAACGTGCGCTCGAGCTGCTCGGGCGCGATGTCCTCGATCGAATCCTGGGGATGCTGCTCGCCGGCGTTGTTCACCAGCACGTCGAGCCGGCCGAGCGTCGCGACGGTCTCGGCGACGGCCTGCTTGCAGAATGCCCGGTCGCCGACGTCGCCACGGAGCAGCAGGCAGCGTGCGCCGTGTCGTTCGATCCGCCGCTTCGTCTCGGCGGCGTCGTCGTCCTCGTCGAGGTAGACGACCGCGATGTCCGCACCCTCCTGCGCGAAGGCAATGCCTACCGCACGTCCGATCCCGCTGTCGCCTCCGGTCACGAGCGCAACGCGATCGCGGAGCTTGCCGCTGCCGCGCCGCTCCGGATCCTCGGCCCGCGGCGGCGGCCGCATCGCGCTCTCGAGGCCGGGCTGGCGGCGCTGTGTTTGTGGCGACCGGACGCGCTTCGCCGCCGACTTGCTCTTGTTCGGCATTGCCGTTCAGCGACCGCCGGTGCCCGCGCCGACGCCACCACCGGCGCCCGTCGCGCCGCCGCCGGTCCCGCCCGCGCCCCCGGGCATGGTGCCGCCGCCGATCGTGGTGCCGTTGCCGGCGCCCGGAGCGGTGCCGTGCGTCGTGCCCGTGTTGCCCGAGGCTCCGGTGCCTGTCCCCCCGGCGCCGGTCCCCGGGCGCTGGCCGGTGCCGACCCCGGGACTCGCTCCGGTCGCGGGACTCCCGGGCTGATTGGATGCCGCGACCTGCAGGGCGAGGAGCCCCACTCCCAGGATGCCGATGATCGCGCGCTGCATGTGATCCTCCTCGGGTTTCAGCCGTTCGGATGCCGAAAACCGAGCAACGCACGTGCCGCGTCCCGGGCCGCATCCGACTGGATACGCCTCTCGGGCGAGCGCACGACGACCGCGCAATTTGGACAATCTACACGACGAGCCGGTCGCTGGGCACACCGCGCGTGTCATGAATCGTGGCACGCAGCATGATGATCATGTCGAGGGATGCGACCCGACGGGCGCGCTTTCGCCCCAGCAAGGAGGCGACGATGATCCGGAAACTGCAATCGGGAGAGTACCGGCTCTACTCGCGCAAGACCGACCCGAAGACCGGCAAGCGCCGCAACCTCGGGACCTTCAAAAGCCGCCAGGCGGCGGAGCGCCACGAGCGCGCGGTGCAGTACTTCAAGCACCACTGATCCCGGGGCGTTCGCCTGTCTCTGCCCCCGTCCGTACGATGGCCACGGAGCCCCGATGACCACCGTACGGAAAGGACAGGCGCCCGGGCATCTCGACCGCGCGGAGTTCGGCGCGCGTTTCCGGACGGCGTTCCTGGATCCGGAGTTCCGCGAGGAGAGCGCGGCGATCTCGCGTCTCGAGAAGATCGCGTGGCGCGCCTACGGCGACGCCCGGAAGGCACCGCTCACGCGCAAGGCCGGCCCCGGCTATACCGATCCGGACTACGAGCTCTCGATCGAGTGGCTCGAGACCCGCGCCCGGATCGAGCGCGCGCATGCCGCGTGGGCGGATCCCGGGACGCCGCCGCGCGCGCTCGTCGTCTGCGGGTCGCCGCGCAACGACGGCACCTGTCCGGGCGAGATGTCGAAGACGTTCCGCCTCGCCCGCCTCGTCGCGGACGTCCTGCACGACGCCGCCGTCGAGGTCGACCTGCTCGATCTCAGCCTCGTCACCTCGGAGTACGGGCGGACGATCCATCCGTGCAAGGGCTGCGTCTCGACCGCGATGCCGCTCTGCCATTGGCCGTGCAGCTGCTACCCGAACCACGCGCTCGGCCAGATCCACGACTGGATGGCGGAGATCTACGAGCGATGGGTCGCGGCGCATGCCGTCGTGATCGTCACGCCGGCGCACTGGTACCAGGCGTCGAGCGCGCTCAAGCTAATGATCGACCGCCTGGTTTGCGCCGACGGCGGTAACCCCGATCCGACCTCGACCCACGGCAAGCGAGCGGAGGAGGCGAAGGCGCTGGAGCTCGGGGGGTGGGGATATCCGAAACATCTCGCAGGCCGTGTCTACGGGTTGGTCGTACACGGCGACGTCGGCGGCACCGAGAGCACGCGGCGCGCCCTCTCCGACTGGCTCGACTGGATGGGCCTCATCGACGCCGGGGAGCGGGCGCGCCTCGACCGCTACATCGGCTACTACGAGCCCTACGCGACGAGCCACGACGCGCTCGACGCCGACGAGCCACTGCAGGAGGAGGCCCGGAACGTCGGCCGCGCCGTCGCCCGCACGACGCTCGCGCTCCGCCGCGGCGAGGGCGACTCGCGGCTCGCGACGCTGCCGCGTCCGCGCAGCAAGTGAACGCGGTCGATCGCGCCGCCGCCGCCGAGTATCCATCGTGCGCCGTCTGCGGCAGTGCGCGGGTGGAGATCGTGTGCGACGCGCGCGACATCCGCGCCCAGCTCGCCTGGGTGTGGCGTTTCCACGGACGGCGCCTCGCGCACCCCGCCGCGCGCGGCGCGCTCGAGGATCGCACCGACTTCACACAGGGCTTCGTCACCAACGTCGTCGCGTGCGCGGCGTGCGGGCTGCTCTTCCGCGATCCGCGCCCGACCCCGGAAGCAATCGCCCGCGCCTACGCACGCGACGCCTACGAGCCGGCCCGCCTCGACGCGCTCCTCAGAGGCGAGCGTACGCTCTTCCGCCACAAGGTGCGGGCGCTCGCCCGCTGGTTGCCGCCGCCCGGCGCGCGCGTGCTCGAGCTCGGCAGCTTCGTCGGCGGCTTCCTCGACGTCGCGCGCGATGCCGGCTGGGACGCCCGCGGCGTCGACCCGGGCGAGGAGGTCGTCTCCTACTGCCGCGCGCGCGGCCTCCACGTCGTCCGCGGCACGGTCGACGACCTCGACGCGCCCCCAGGCTTCTTCGATCTGGTCGCGATCTGGAACACCTTCGACCAGCTGCCGGAGCCCGGCCCGACGCTCGACGCCGTCGCCCGGCTCCTCCGTCCCGACGGCACGCTCGTGCTGCGCGTGCCGAACGGGCTCTGCTACCGGCGCGCGATCACCGCGCTCCGGCGATTGGCGGAGCCGCTCGCCGTAATGCTGCGCGGCGCCCTCGCCTGGAACAACCTCCTCGGCTTCCCGTACCTCTACGGCTACACGCCGCGCACGCTGGCGCGCCTGTGCGCGGCACACGGGTTCGCGACGGCCGACGTCCGCCCGGACACGCTCGTCCGCTTGTCCGACGAGGCGACGCGGCGCTGGGCCGCGGTGGAAGAATCCATGGTCAAAGGGGGCTGGCGGCTGCTCTGGTCGTTGGGTTGCATGCGAGCGATCGAGAATGCTCCCTGGCTCGACGTCGTGCTGCGGCGAGCGCCTTGGCCGACGGATGAGCGGACCCCGCGCTAACCGGTTCCCGTGATTGTCGGCCCGGCAGTCGCAGCCTCATCTCACACGCCGCGAACTCCTGCGGCGCGGCGGCGTCCTCGCCGGCGCTTCGGGCATCGTGCTCGCGGGGGCGAGCAGACGTGCACGCTCCGCCGTCGCCGGCACCCACCGCGGCGGCGCCCTCCTCGCCGCCGACGGGCCAGCGAAGACGTCGGGCGGGCGCGCGCCGGTGATGGGCTTCGTCCTCACCTCGGAGCAGTTCACGGGCCCGCAGCTCGTCGACCTCGGCGTCGCGGCGGAGGACGCGGGATTCGACGCGGTGTGGACGAGCGACCACTTCCTCCCGTGGCAGGACAATCAGGGCCACGTCGGCCAAGCCTGGGTGCTGCTCGGCGCGCTCTCGCAGCGCACCAAGCACATCCGCCTCGGCACCGGCGTGACCTGCCCGATCTATCGCTATCACCCGGCGATCGTGGCGCAGACGTTCGCCGCCCTCTCCTACTACGCGCCTGGCCGCCTGTTCCTCGGCTGCGGCAAGGGCGAGGCGCTGAACGAGGCCGCGGCGACGGGAATGTGGGACAAGCATGCCGTCCGCGCCGCGCGCTGGGTCGAGGCGATCCAGCTCATCCGCAGGCTCTGGACCGGCGAGTGGGTGAAGCACCAGGGCACGTACTACCGGGTCGATGCGAAGCTGTACGACAAGCCCGAGGCGCCGATTCCACCCTACCTGGCGGCCGCGGGCACGAAGAGCACGCGCATCGCCGGGGAGCACGGCGACGGCTGGATCACCGACGCCAAGGACGCGCTCACGCCGAGGAAGCGCGACGCGTTCACGGCCGGCGTCAAGGCGTCGAAGCGCGAGCTCGGCGCGGTGCCGATCATCGCGGAGCACTGGGTCGTCGTCGGCGGCACGCCGGAGGCGGAGGAGGCGGCGTCCCAGTGGCGCATGGTGCCGAAGGGCTTCACCAAGTACTTCCACGATCCCGATCCGCGCCACATCCAGCGCGAGGCCGAGCGGGAGATCCCGCTCCAGTCGGTGTACGCCGACTGGCCGGTCAGCGAGGACCCCGACGTCCACCTGAAGGCCCTCCAGAAGCTCCTCGACAGCGGCGTGCAGCAGGTCTTCATCCATTCGGGTCAGAAGGACCAGCGGCGGGTGATCGAGTTCTACGGAAGCCGCGTCCTGCCTCGCATCAAAGCGGTCGCCGCCGTCGAGACGGGCTGACCGTGTGCACCTTGGACGGCGGTGTAGCGACTTTTACAAACCGCGCGCGTCCGCGGAGCGCCGGCCCGTGCTTTCGCGCGCTTGGCGCGGCCCTTCATGGCATGGACCGTGGAAGCGTTACCGGCGAGGACGGCCGTGACCCAGCGCACGCTCACGTTGCAGACAGTCGAGGGACCGCGGCGGCGCGTCGTTCCGAGACTGCGACGCCTGGACGGCGGCGCGGCGCGGGCCGGCGCATCGCCACTACCCCTGAACGTCCTGCTCGAGGGCCTCGAGCGCCGTGGCAAGAAGTTCCTCAAGCGGCTGAAGGAAGCCGCGCAAGCCGGGGTGCGCGACACCGCGTCGGCGGTGCACGATCTCCGCACTGCATCCCGCCATCTCCTCGCCGTGCTCGAAGGCCTGAAGCGCTTCGTCGCCGGCAAGGCGGTGCGGCGGCCAAGACGCCGGATCGAGAAGCTCCTCGACCGGCTCGGCCCGGTGCGCGACGTCACGGCGCAGCGCGAGATGCTGCAGCGCATCGGCAGTCGAAACGCGATCGTGCACTCGCTCGCCAGCGAGCTCGCCGCGCGCGACCGCCGCATGGCCCGGAAGGCACGAAGGCGCCTCGGCGACGTGCCGGTGAGGCGCGTGCGTCGCGATCTGCGTCGCCTCGCGAGAACGGCGAGGGGCCGGCACGCAAGCGATGCCGACGAGCGGCGCCGCGCGCGCGACTCCGCGCGCCGCGCGCTCGAGCGCCTGCGCGAGGCGCGGGCGGCCGTCGATCCCAACGACTCGAAGACGCTGCATCACATGCGGATCGCGCTCAAGCGCTTCCGCTACTTGATGGAGGAGCTGCGTCCTTTTTTTCCGGGCGTGCCAGCGCGTGACCTCGCGACCCTGCACCAGCTGCAGACCTCGCTCGGCGACCTGCATGACCTCGACACGCTGACCGCCACGATCGCGCAGCATCTGGAGAAGCGCGCGCCGGCGCGAGCCTCGGAGGCAGCGCCGGCGTTGCAACACATGGAGGAGCGTCACGCGGAGATCCTGCTGTCTTGCCTGCGCGCGCTCGAGCCCGTTCTCCGGCCGTGGGAGCATCTCCTCATCGCCTCGGGCCAATGACCGAGCTCGCGCTCCGCTTTCTCGCAGGCGGCGTGATCGTGTCGCTCTTCGCCGTCTGCGGGGAGGTGCTGAAGCCGAAGACGTTCGCCGGCGTCTTCGGCTCGGCGCCGTCGGTCGCGCTCGCAACGCTCGGCCTCACGTTCGCGACGCACGACCAGGCGTACGTCGCGACCGAGTGTCGCGCGATGATCGTCGGCAGCGTGGCGCTCATCGCGTACTGCGCGACGTGTGTGGCGCTGCTGCGGTCCGGCCTCCATACGCCGGTATGGCGCATCGCCGCGATGACCTGGTCGGTGTGGTTTGCGACATCCTTCGTTCTCTGGAGCGCTCTGCAGTACGCACGGGTGCTTCCATGAGGTCGCCGTCGATCGACGCCGGCGGGCTCGCCAAGCCGGGCCTCTCGCAATACGCGCTCCGCTTCGTCTTCGGTGGCGTCGTCACGACGCTCACCGGTCTTGTGGCGCGTGAATGGGGACCGTCGGCGGGCGGCCTCTTTCTCGCGTTTCCGGCCATCCTGCCCGCGAGCCTCACGCTGGTCGCCCGCCACGACACCCGCCGCGATGCGACCGACGATGCGCGCGGCGCCGTGCTCGGCGCGACCGCGCTGATCGTGTTCGCGGCCGTCGTGCTCGCGCTCGTGCGCACGCCCGCGTGGGCCGCGCTCGGCGCGGCCACGGCGGCCTGGCTCGCGAGCGCCGTCGCGCTATGGATGGTGCGCGCGATGCTCGCGCGCCCACGCTAGAAGATCGTCGACCGGCATGCAGTTGAGGATGCGATCGGCGGGAATGCGCGCGCGCCGCGCCGCGGCCACACCGTAGTCGAGAAACTCGAGCTGGCCCGGCGCGTGTGCGTCGGAGCCGATCGAGATGCGCACCCCGGTCTCGCGCGCCAGCGCCAGCAGCGCGCCGTCGAGATCCTGCCGGTCGGGATGGGCATCGATCTCGACGGCCCGGTCGTGGGCGCGGGCGTACTCGAAGACGCGTGCCCAGTCGGCCGACAGGCCCAGACGAAAGTTGAAGATGCGTCCGCGGGGATGCGCCAGGACGTCGACGTCGGGATTGCGCAGCGCCGCCAGGTAGCGCTCCGTCTGGTCGTCGGTCAGCCGCAGCCGCGAGTGGAAGGCGCCGAGACGGAGATCGAGGCCGCGCAGGAACGACGGCTCCAGGTCGACGGCGCCGTGCGGCGACACGTTCAGCTCGACCGCCCGGAGGATGCGGGGGCCGCGCGGCGCGAGCGCGTCGTTCAGGGCGTCGATAGCCTCGCCCTGGCGCGCGAGCGCGCGCTCGTCCATGCCGTGGGCGATGGTGAGGCCTTTCGAATGATCGGTGATGGCGACATACTCGTGCCCGAGCGCGCGAGCGGCGTCGGCCATCGCGCCGACCGGTGCCTTTCCGTCGCTGCCCTCGGTGTGCATCTGGAGATCTCCGCGGACCCGCGGCGCCGGCGTGGTCTCGAGCACCCGATGCGCCTCGACCGCCGTGAGGAACCCACGGCGGATCGGTGGCGGCTCCGGCATCGGCACCGGTGGGTCGGCGATCCACTCGCCGAGCACGCGCGCCAACCACGGACCCACCAACCGGAGCTCGGTGAGCGAGCGTTCCTCGGCCACCAGGTCGGCCGCCTCGATCGCCCAGCGGTAGGCGCCGCGTCCGGCGCGCCGCAGAGCACGGCGCTGCTGATACGACCGATCGGGCTCGTCGGCGGCGATGCACAGCAGCTCGCTCAGCGCCGCGTTGTCGGGGCGAGCCACGGCTACCCGGCGGCCGCGCCGAGACGCGTCAGGTCGAGCTCCGTCGACGCCGTGACGTCGGCCTTCAGCAAGCGCGCCATGTGGCGCCGCGCGTGTGCGTTGTCCTCCTCGCGCTCCGACGCGACGCAATCCGCCGGCACGACGACGTGGAAGCCGCGCATGTAGGCGTCGTTCGCGGTGAAGAGCACGCAGATGTCGGCCGCGAAGCCGGCGAGGACGAGCGTGCGCGTCTGCATGCGGCGCAGGAGCACCTCGAGACCCGTTCGGAAGAATCCCGAATGGAACGGCTTCAGGATGTAGAAGTCCCGCTCGGGCTCCGGCGTGAGCGTCCGAATGATCGGCAGGCCGGGGACCTCCTCGCGCTCGAATTTCTCCATCAGCTCGTGGAACCCAAGGTGCCAGCAGTCGAAGTTGTCGTTGACGTAGATGACCGGCACCCCGGCCGCGCGCGCCCGCGACGCCAGCGGCGCAAGCCGGCCGGCCGCCGCCCCGGCCGCCGGCAGTAGCCGGTCGGCCCCCTCGAAGTCCATCGGATTGACGACGTCGATCAGCAGGAGCGCGACCGGGGCCGTCGGCAAGCGTGCGGAGCCGCGCGTCCCGTCCGCCACCTAGGATCGCCGCTGCCTCGCCGGCGCGCCCTTCCGTCCCGCCGACTTCTTCTGGGCGCTCGTACCGCCCTGGCGCGAGCGTGACGACCGGCTGCGCGACTTCTTCGTGCCCGAACTCTTTCCGCCACGGCTCGATGCTCCCGGCGAGTTGGCGATCTTCGCCGCCCGCGACTTCGACATGCCCTTCTTCTTCAGCGCTTCGTACTGCTTGCGGTTCTCGACGTGTCCGCGTCTCGGCATAGCCCCTCCTGTGGCGCCGACGCGGCGCCGTGCGTTCCAGCGTTGCAAATCACAGTCCGCCTCCGCTCGCGCGCCAACACTCGCTCCCGGCGCGGGACGATTGCAAAGTCCACACGATACGTCCCCTGACTTACAGGAACGGGACCCTGGGACGCCGCGAACCGAGGCCAAACGCGTGGCGTAGCGCTTGCACGCCGCCAGTCACATGGCCGATTTCATCAACCTGCCGTGCCACGACGAGGACGGTAACGCGCTCGTGGTGGTCGAGGCGCCGCGCGGCTCGCTCGTCAAGCTCAAGTACGACCCGCAGAAGAACGTCTTCATGTTCGACCGGGCCCTGATCCTGGGTGTGACGTATCCCTACGACTGGGGATTCATCCCGAGCACCAAGGGCGAGGATGGCGATCCACTCGACGCGATGGTGCTGTTCGACGCGCCGACCTGGCCGGGTGTGGTCATCCCGAGCGCGCCGATCGGGATCGTGCGCGTGCAGCAGCGCGACGGTAAGAAGGGCCCACCCTTCCGCAATGACCGCGTGATCGCAGTGCCCGTGGACGATCCGCGCTACGAGGACGTCAGCGACCTGCCGAAGCGGGTGCGCAAGGAGCTCGAGGAGTTCTTCATCGCGGTGAGCCGCATGGCCGACAAGCAGGTCACCATCCAGGGGTGGGACGGCGGCAAGGCGGCCCGGCGGGCGATCAGGCAAGCCGCCGAGCAGTACATCCGTCGCGGCGCGGCCTGACGCCATCCCGCCCGCCGTAACCATCCCGTAACCCGGCCTGAAGAGAACGGGAAATTATCCCTCTTGGGGATTGCCTACCTCCGGACCGGCGACTACCTCCGTCTTGAACATCCCCACAGAGGAGGTAGCGATGACCCGACTTCCACGTAGCTCTCCGCTTCGTTTGGGGGCTCTCCTGATGCTGGTGCTGGTCTGGACGGTCGGCCCCGCGTTCGCCAACGGTCGCGCGCGCTCGGTCGCATCATCCGGCACAGCAGCGCTGCCCTGCCGGGACGGAGGTCCCGGCTGCATCCACATCGGCTTCACCGATGCATGGTTCGCAGGGCAGACGGTGCAGCTCGGTTTCTCGCACAATTTCTTCTGCGCCAACCCGCCGAAGGCGATCGCGATATCGCGTTGCGAGGCGGGCGCGCCGGCACTGATCTCGCCGCCGAACGGCCCGGTGGTCAGCAACGTCTATCTGCTGATACCCGTCGGCTTCTCGCCGCCGGCGGACACGCTGCATTGCCCGGTGCCGGGGCGCTGCATCGATCATCCACATACGATCGATCTCACCCGCAGCCTCGGCTTCCGCGGCATCAACGCGATCCTGCCGGCGCACAGCCTCGTCATCGAGGACGAGGAGGCGTTCCAATCGACCTGGTGGCCTGTCGTGCTGGTCGGCGTGAAGACGCTCGACGCGTGGAACATGATCGCCGCCGCGAAGAGCATCGAGGCCGTCGACGCCTGCCAGATGAACGGCGGCTGCTTCCAGGAGACCGATACCAACGCGTTCCTCTTCTTCCAGGTGCTCGGGCCCAACATGAGCCCACAAGGCCCGCCCTGAACCGGCCGAGCTGAGGAAGTCGACGTGCGGCATGCGCGACGCTCGCCCTCTGGTCGGGGGCGAGCCGCGTGCCGCGCGACCCGGCGCCAGTCTCGTTGCGCCGTGGTCCGCCGTGCCTTAGGCTGCGCCGACCATGGCCACGGCAGTTCCCCACGCACCCGGGCCGCCGCGCCCTACGCCGCCAGCCGCCATCCCGCGTGCCAGCGCCTTCGACACGCTGGCGCAGATGATCGGCTTCCGGAACAAGACGCTGCACCTCGTACGCCGGCTACGCGAGCGCTACGGGCCGGTCGTCTTCCAGAACACGCTGCTCGTGCCGTTGGTGTCGCTCTTCGGCCCCGAGGCCAATCGCTTCGTCCTGCTCGACCAGGAGCAGCAGCTCTCGGCGAAGCGGGCGTGGGATCTCGTCATGGGGCGCATCTTCACGAACGGCCTCCTGCTGCGCGACGGCCTCGATCATCGCCACCATCGCCGCATCATGCAGGTCGCGTTTCACCAGTCGGCGCTGCGCGACTACGTCGAGCGCATGAATCCCCACATCGCGACCGTGATCGAGGAGTGGGCCACCGCTCCCGGCAGCCTGCGCGCCTTCGACGCGTTCAAGGCGCTCACCCTCGACCTCGCGTGCCGCATCTTCCTCGGCGTCGAGCTCGGCGCCGAGGCAACCCGTCTCAATCAGGCCTTCGAGGCGACGGTGGCCGCGTCGATGTCGCTCGTCCGCCTGCGCATCCCCGGGCTCGAGTTCGACCGCGGTCTCCGCGGCCGCGAGTTCATGATCGACTTCTTCGGCGCGATGATGCCGCGCAAGCGGAGCGGTGCCGACGCCGACATGTTCAGCCGGCTCTGCCGTGCGGAGAGCGAGGAGCATGAGCGCTACAGCGACCAGGAGATCCTCGACCATCTGATCTTCCTGATGATGGCGGCGCACGACACCACCACCAGCACCCTCACGTCGATGACGTACGAGCTCGCCTGCCACCCCGAGTGGCAGGAGCGCGTGCGGGCCGAGTGCCGCTCGTACGAGGCCGAGATGCTCGGCTTCGAGGATCTCGGGAAGCTCGAGTCGCTCGGCCTCGTGTTGAACGAGACGCTCCGCCGCCACCCCCCGCTCTCGACGATTCCGCGTACCAGCACGCGCGCGTTCGCCTTCGACGGCTTCGAGGTCCCCGCCGACACGATGGTCGCGATCTATCCGCTCCAGACGCACTACATGGAGGAGTACTGGACGCGCCCGTTCGACTTCGACCCGATGCGCTTCGCCCCGGGCCGGGCCGAGCACGAGCAGCACCCCTACCTCTTCATCCCCTTCGGCGGCGGCGCGCACATGTGCATCGGCTACCGCTTCGCCGAGGCGCAGATCAAAGCCGCCATGTACCAGCTCGTGCGCCGCTATCGCTGGAGCGTGGCGACGGGCTACGTGATGCCGGAGCAGCAGGCGCCGATCGCCAAGCCGCGCGACGGGCTGCCCGTGTCGTTCGAGCGCGTGGCCTAGCACCGCGCTACCCAACGCGATTTCCGTCTGGAGCCGGATGGGTGTCGGTGTGTCGGTGTGTCGGTGTGGGGAATCTTTCCCTCCCACATAGGGATCCCTTCGCGGCGCGACACGACCTTCGGGTGATGGTCGTAGCCGCTCACCTCGTGCACTGTCTTGGTACGGGTTTCGCTCGTTTTCGAGGTCGTCGGAAGGAACGAAAGAAATCACGCGGAAACGGTAGGCGCGATGTAAGACCTTCCGCTACGTTCCTGGAAAGGACGACACCATGCAGGTTCGACGCAGAGCACACGAGTGGGAGGTCCGCTGGCCGATCGACCACGCCGCCACGAACGGGCTGCCGCAACGGGGCGCGAGGGTCGTCGGCTCATGTCGGTCCTGCGACGCGGACGCGTCGTGGCTGGAGCTGTCCGACTTCCATCAGATGCCGCCGCCGTCCGTCGTCCACCGCTGCGCGCGTTGCGGCAGCGCCACGGCCTTGGCCGTGCTGCCCATCACCAGCCGACCGTGGGAGGAGTCCCGGCCGCGCGGTCCGCGCCGCTATCTGGCCGAGCGGCTCGACGAGCGGCGGCCCGACGAGCGGCGGTCCGAGAGCAGCCCCATCCTTCGCCTCTCGCTCTCCCGGGCGCTGTAACCGACGCCCAACGATCCCAATCACGCGCGCGCTCAGCGCAACGCGTCGCTCACGATCCGCTCGGCCTCGTGAACGATGCGCTCGAGGTGGGCGCGATCCCGGAAGCTCTCCGCGTAGATCTTGTAGATGCTCTCCGTGCCCGACGGGCGCGCCGCGAACCAGCCGTTTGCGGCGACCACCTTGAGGCCGCCGATCGGCGCATCGTTGCCCGGCGCCGCCGTCAGCCGCGCGAGGATCGGCTCTCCCGCGAGGGTGGCGGTCTTCACCGCCGCCGGCGACAGCGCCGCGAGCCGCGTCTTCTGCTCCACGGTGGCGGGGGCGTCGATCCGCACGTAGCACGGGGCGCCGATCTCGGCCGTGAGGGCTCGATAGTGCTGTCCCGGGTCCTTCCCGGTACGGGCGGTGATCTCGGCAGCGAGCAGGTTCGGCACGATGCCGTCCTTGTCGGTCGTCCACACGGTACCGTCGTGGCGGAGAAAGGCCGCGCCCGAGCTCTCCTCCCCGCAGAAGCCGATGGTGCCGCCGAGGAGGCCGTCGACGAACCACTTGAATCCGACCGGCACCTCGACGAGGCGCCGCCCGAGCCGCGCCGCCACGCGGTCGATCGTCGCGCTGCTCACGACCGTCTTCCCGACCGCCGCGGACCCGGGCCAGGCCGGGCGATGGCGGAAGAGATAGTCGGTCGCCACCGTCAGGTAGTGGTTCGGCTCGAGCAGCCCCGCGCTCCGGGTCACGATTCCATGCCGGTCGGCGTCGGGGTCGTTCGCGAACGCCACGTCGAAGCGATCCTTCAACCCGACCATCCGTGCCATCGCATAGGGCGAGGAAGGGTCCATGCGGATCTTCCCGTCCCAATCGACCGTCATGAAGCCGAAGGTCGGATCGACGGTGTCGCGCACCACCTCGAGGTCGATGGAGTAGCGCTGGGCGATCGCGGGCCAATAGTCCACGCTCGCACCCCCGAGCGGATCGACCCCGATACGCATGCCGCTCGTGCGGATCGCCTCGAGGTCCACCACCGACGCCAGGTCGCTCACGTAACGGTCACGGTACTCGTGCGCGTGCGTCGTCGGCGCCGTGCTGGCGCGGGCGAACGGCATGTGCGCGACACCGCGGAGCCCGTCGGTGAGGATGGCGTTGGCGCGCTCCTCGATCCACCGGGTCACGCCCGTGTCGGCGGGGCCGCCGTGCGGCGGGTCGTACTTGAAGCCGCCGGACTCCGGCGGGTTGTGCGACGGCGTCACGACGATCCCGTCGGCGAGCCCACTCCGCCGCCCGCGGTTGTAGCCGAGCACCGCATGCGACACTACGGGTGTCGGCGTGTACCCATCGCGTGCGTCGACCATCACCTCGACGCCGTTCGCCGCCAGGACCTCGAGCGCAGTCATGAACGCCGGCTTCGAGAGGGCGTGCGTATCGAAGCCGATGAAAAGCGGCCCGTCGATCCCCTCGCGCTGCCGGTGGAGACAGATCGCCTGGGTCATCGCGCGAATGTGGTCCTCGTTGAAGGCCGCGTCGAGCGAGGAGCCCCGGTGTCCGGACGTGCCGAACGCCACCCGCTGGCCGGGGATCGAAGGATCGGGGTGCCGGTCGTAGTAGGCGTCGACGAGCGCGGCGACGTCCACGAGGATCGACTGGGGCGCCGGCTTGCCAGCGAGGGGGCTCACGTCAGCCATGGATACGCATCGTCCATCGGTTCGTCTCTCCCAGAATGCGCTGGACTCGGACCGGCCCCAGTCACAAGATGCATACCGCCACACCCCCTCGAGGTCGACCATGTCACGCACCCCACGCCCGTCCCCCATCATTTCTAGCGCCCTCGTCCTGGCATGCGTCCTCCTCGGGACCGCATCCATCCCGCCCGTATGGGCCGTGTCGAATCCGCCGAACTGCCCCAAGACCGGCCAGTCGCCCGCCCTCGGCGAGCTCCGCGATCTCGTCGCCGGCAACCAGTGCAGCGGCGGGATCAACGACGGTGCCCAGTGCACGTCCGACAGCGAATGTGCGAGCGGCGGTCGCTGCTCGCCGGGCGACACGCCGATCAATGGACCCAAGATCGAGGGCGAGACGATCTACTACGAGGCGTCGCTCTCCTTCAACCCGACCGCATGCGGGTACGAAGGGGGCAAGATGTGCATCGATCTGCCATCGACCGGCGGGTGCCCCGGCGGAAATCCGCCGATCTCCCCCCAGCGCTGCGTCGGCGGCACGAACGCCAACGCAAATTGCGCGGCGGCGAGCGAATGCCCGGGGGGCTCGTGCGTCGTCCTCTTCGGGAGCGAATGCTGCGACGTGACGCCACCGGGCGGCGTCCCGCTCATCTGCAGCGCCCCCGGCTGCAATCCCGCAGGCGTGGTGACGGTCGTCTCGCGGCAGGTGCCGTACGTCGTCCACTTCGCGGATCGCTCGGCGCAATGCGCAAATCCGACCAACGTCCGGGCCATCTTCAACTACTTCAACGGGATCTCCAACCACGGGCCCAACGACGAGTTCCCGGTCAACTCCAACCAGCCGATCTGCAACGACGTCGCGACACCGACGCCCGCCGTGACGCCATCGGGAATCCCGACGGCCACGCCCACGCCCACGAACTCGGTGCCCCCTACCCCGGGCCCGCTCGATCATTTCCAGTGCTACGAGGCCGAGCGTGCAGCGTTCGCGACGTTCGCGGTGACCCTCACGGACGCGCTCGGCGCCAGCACCGTAACCGTGGTCCGGCCGAAGCGCCTGTGTAATCCGGCGGACAAGAACGGCGAGGATCCGTCGGCACCGACACACGCAGATCATCTGGCGGGGTACATCATCAAGCAGACCGCGCCGAAGTTCGCGCGCATCCCGGCGCGCACCATCACGAATCAGTTCGGCAGCGTCATCGTCGACCTCGTTCGCCCCGACTATCTCATGGTGCCGAGCGCGAAGAGCCTCGCGGGACCGCCACCACCGCTCAGCCCCGTCGTCGTCGACCACTTCAAGTGCTATCGCGTCCTCAAGGCCAGGGCGCGCGTCCCGAACCTCGTCGTCGACGATCAGTTCGGGACGCTGAGCGAGGACATCAAGCAGCCGTCCCGGTTGTGCCTACCGGCCGACGAGAACGGCAGCGGCATCATCGATCCGAGCGTCGCGTTGCTGTGCTACAAGACGCACCCGACGCCCGGTACGCGGGCATTCCGCGGCCCGGAGGGGCCGGTCTTCATCGACAATCAGTTTGGACCGGACAGCCTCGTCGTGAACCACCTGCGCGAGCTGTGCGTGCCGTCGACACTGAGCCCCTGACGGCAATCTGATCGTCGAGCCGCGGTCTCCCGGGAGCTACCGCGCGGCGGCCGAGCTCATGATGCACGAGCGCACGGGAAACCCGGCTTCCTCGAGAAGCTGCTCCGGCACGGTGCCGATCGGCATGCGGGTGCGGAACGAGATCCGCTGCCGGCCGCCGTGCATCCGCACAGCCGTCAACCACGCAATGTGGCCGCCGTGACGCTCGAGCACGCGGCGCACGCGCGCTGGCGCGTTCGGATCGTCGTCACAGTCGAGCTCGATCGCCGTGGTCGGATCGAGCATGGCGCAGAGCCTGGTCAGCGCCTCCAGCAGATCGCTCTCGCTGACGATGCCGACGAGCGTCTCGCCTTCGACCACGGGAAGCGCGCCGATCTTTCGCTCGCGCATGACCGTCGCCGCCTGCTCGATCAGGGTCGCGGGCGCGATGGTCGTCGGATTCGGCGTCATCACTGCATCGACCGTCGTGGTATCCGACGCGGCGCTCCGGACGTCACGATCGGTCACCACGCCGATGAGACGGCCGGCCGCCATGACGGGCAGCTGCCGGATGCGACGCCGGCGGAACACCTCGCGGACGGCGGCGACCGTATCCTCGGGATGCGCCGTCTCGACCGGCGCCGTCATGCAATCACGCACCAGCATGAGCAGCCCTCCTCGTACCCGTCGTCGTCACGCCGCCCGCAAGTGGCGGCGGCAGAGCCGCTCTCGGAGGTAGTCCGCATCGAGCCCGATGGCGTCGCAGACGTTCTCGAAGGCGAACGGCTCTGAACGGTCGGGACTCTCGATCCAATCGACCGCGTCCTCGTACAGCGCCCGCTCCCGGCGATCCGAGGAATCGACATACTCCCGGCAGTAGCGGATCGCGTCCTTGAGGACGGCCAGCCGCAGCCGGTGCTCCGGATCGCGCCGCACGCCGCTCTCCGCGTGGAACTGTACCGGCAAGACCGCGTCCGGCTGCAGCCAATCATCGATCCTGACGGTCTCGCTCTCGGTGTCGCTGCTCATGCTCGAGCCCTCCTGCTCGAAGGCTCCAGCAAGACCCAGACCACACGAGAACACTCGAATATACGGCGACCTACCCGGACACGTTCCCGGTCGTGCGAGCCCGCTCAGCGAAATTCCCAGCGGCGGGAACGCCGGCGTGGGGAACGTCCCCCGATCAGGTGCGCCGGCGATAGAAGAGGCGTTTCGCCGCTTCGGCGGTCGCCACGTACGATCCCACGATGCCGACGAGCGCGAGCAGGAACGCGCGCGGGACCGGGGTGAAGCTCATTGCACCGGCGAGGGGTGTCAGGGGCAGGAGGACGGTCGCGAGCACCACACCGATCGTCGCGACGACGAGGGCGTTCCCCGGACGGCTCCGCCACAGGGCACCGCGCGTGCGGACGACGAGCACGATCAGCGTCGCGGAGACGACCGATTCGACGAACCACCCCGTGCGGAACTCGTCGATTCCCGCGCCCAACACCCAGCGCAGGACCGCGAAGGTCATGAAGTCGAATATCGAGCTCACGGCGCCGAACGTCACCATGAACGCGCGGATGAACTCGACGTTCCAGCGATGCGGGCGCTCGATCCAGCCGCGATCGATGCGGTCGGTCGCAATCGTCATCTCCGGCAGATCGGTGAGCAGGTTCATGAGCAGGATCTGCTTCGGCAGGAGCGGCAAGAACGGGAGGAAGAGCGAGGCGCCCGCCATGCTGAACATGTTGCCGAAGTTGGCGCTGGTCGCCATGAAGACGTATTTCAACGTGTTGGCGAACGTCGCCCGCCCTTCCCGCACGCCGTCGATGATGACCGCCAAGGCGCGGTCCAGCAGCACGATGTCGGCCGCCTCGCGCGCGACGTCGACGGCGCCCTCGACCGACAAGCCGACGTCCGCCGCGTGGATCGCTGACGCGTCGTTGATGCCATCGCCCAGGTACCCGACCACGTGCCCGGCCTTCTTGAGCGCGAGCACGATCCGCTCCTTCTGATTGGGCTCGATCTCGGCGAAGAGATCGACGTCGCCGACTCGGCGGACGAGGGCATCGTCGCTCGTGCGACGGAGATCCGCGCCGGTGAGAACGCGCGGCGCGGGAAGACCGAGCGCGCGGCCAAGCGCCGTCGCGACGAGCCGGTTGTCGCCGCTCACGATCTTGAGATCGACGCCGAGATCGCGCAGCGTCGCGACGGTGGCGGCGATCTCGGGTTTCGGCGGGTCGAAGAGCGCGAGCATGCCGACGAAGCACATGCCGCGCTCGGCGTCGCGACCAGCCCGCGCAGCGCCGTCGAGCTCGCGCACGGCGACGCCGAGCACGCGCAGCCCTTGCTCGGAGAGCGCGTGGAAGCGTGCGTCGACCGCGTCGCGCACGCTCGCGAGCGGGACCGTCGATCCGTCCCGCCCCTCGGCCGTGGCGCACACCTCGAGCACCTGCGCGAGCGCGCCCTTGGTCACGAGAAGCGTCCGCCCGCCGTGCGCGACGGCGATGCTCAACCGCTTGCGGGCAAAGTCGTATGGCACCTCGTCGCGCTTCACCCAGGCCGCCAGGTCCACGCGATCGAGCGCGCGAATCGCGACGTCGATCGGATTCGCGAAGCCGGTCTCGAGCGCGGCGTTCACGTACGCGAGATCGAGGACGCGCGGCCGCTCCTGGCCGTCGAAGCCGACGGCCGAGTGCACGCGCACCACACCTTCCGTCAGCGTGCCGGTCTTGTCGGAGCACAGGACGTCCATGCTGCCGAGATTCTCGATCGCCGCGAGCCGCTTCACGATGACCTGGCGTGCCGCCATGCGACGCGCCCCATGCGCGAGGTTCACGCTGATGATCGCGGGGAGGAGCTGCGGCGTGAGGCCCACGGCGAGCGCGAGCGAGAACAGCAGCGAGTCGAGCACGGGCCGCGCGAAGGCGACGTTGATCGCGAAGATCGCGACCACCAGGACGAACGTCACCTCGGCCAGGAGGTAGCCGAAGCGCCGCACGCCACGCTCGAACTCGGTTTCCGGCGGCCTGAGGCGCAGCCGGTCCGCGATGGCACCGAACTCCGTCGCGCGTCCCGTGCGTGCCACGACCGCGGTGGCGGTGCCGCTCGCCACGTGCGTTCCGAGGAACACCGCGTTCGTCCGCGAGCAGAGCGGCGCGTCGGCCGCCACGATACCCGCCAGCTTCTCGACCGGGTAGCTCTCCCCGGTGAGCGCGGACTCGACGACGAACAGGTCCTTCGCGTCAAGGATGCGACAATCGCCCGGCACCGCGTCTCCCGCGGTGAGCCGCAGCACGTCGCCGACGACCACGTGCTCGCGCGGCACGTCACACGGCACGCCGCCGCGCACGACGGTCGCATGGGTCGTCACCGAGGCGAGCAGCCGTTCGACGGCACGCGTAGCACCGCGCTCCTGCCAGAAGCCGAGCGCCGCGCTCGCGAGGACGATCGTCAGGATCAGCAGCGCGTCACGGCGCTCGCCGACCAGGAACGACACGAGCGCCGCCGCGAGCAGGATCAGGACGATCGGACTTGCGACCTGCGCGAGAAGGAGATCGAGTCCCGTCCGTCGCCGCGGATGTATCGCGGTGCGCTTGGCCGCGACGAGCCGCGCCGCCGCCTCGCGGCCGCTGAGTCCGGCCTCGTTGGTCCCGAGGTCCTCGAGCAGCGCTGTCGGCGTACCGCTCCAGAACGGCGGCGGCTCCCCGGTGCTCCGATCCGGCGCGTCGGACGCCGCGCACGCACTCGCTTCGGGGATCAGAACGCGTTCGCCCCCCGCGCCGGCAGATGCACGCTACGACGCGTCGCCTCGCCGACGCCCGGGCCCGAATGCTCGAAGACGACGACGATCTCCCCGCAGCTCCGTTCCGACCCGACTCGCAGGCGGCCCGGAGACCCGTTCATCGTCTCGTACGCGCTCATCGTGAGACGCAGGAACGCCTCGAGCAGCTGATGGCGCCTGCCGACGACCAGACCGGCATGCGGGTCGGGCTCGAACGAGACGTCGACCTCGGCATGCGAATGGGCATAGCGCCCGATCGTCAACGCCGCGCGCAGCACCTCGTTGACGTCGACGGCCGTCGTCTCGTCGTCCGGGCGGGTGAACTCGATGAGCTCGCGGAGCCCCTGGGCGATGCGGGCCAGCTCGGCATGGGCGTCACTCAGGCTCTCACGGGTCTCGTCCTCGCGTGTCCGCCGCTTGATGAGCTGCAGCCTCCCGGCCACGCCCGCGAGCGGATTGCCGATCTCGTGGGCGAACCCGGCCGCGATCGCGCGCAGCGCCGCAACCTCATCCGATTCCCCGACATCATCGGCGTGCTCGCCGGTCGATCCACTCATGGCATGGCTCCTTGGGCGCGATGAAGCGGGTTTCGTGCCAGGGAGGCGGCTCGGCGCATGCGGGACGCAAGGCATGCCAGTCCGATCGTGGAGAAGAATCGAGCGCACATTTCGCAGCCTTGGGAACGTCGCGCGGATCGTTCACATCGTCGTCCGGAGATAGGCAACGACGTCCGTGAGCTGCGCGCCGTCGAGGGTGCCGCGAAAGTGCGGCATGAGGCCCTGGGCCCGCTCGAACATGTGGAGCACCGCGGTACGACGCCGCGGCGCCGGCATGGCCTTCAGACGCGCGATGTCGAGCGGCGGAACGCTGGCCGCCTGCGGCGCCGGCTCCCCGACGTCCGCGCCCTTCCCGTCGTCGCCGTGGCAGCTCGCGCAGTACGTGTCGTAGAGGCGGTGTCCGGGCGAGAGCAGCCGCACATAGGCGACGATCTGACGAACCTCCTCGGGTGTGACGACGTCGTCCATCGCCGGCATCGCGCCGACGCCTCTGCGAATCACGCCGACGAGTGCCGGATCGGTGTAGCGCGCGCTCGCGAGCGGCAGGTTCGCCGTCCCCCGCGGCAGGAACATGCCGATCGCACCCTCCCCCGTGCCGTACGCACCGTGGCACGGCCCGCACTGGCTTTCGTAGAAGAATCGCCCGGCACGGATCCGCGCCCACGGGTGTCCATCGAGCGCCAGCACGTAGGCCTCGAGCGCGCCGACCTGGATGCCGGTCGCGACGTCGGCTCGGCGGGGATGCGTTCGCAGCCCCTCGCCGGAGATGATGCGATCGACGATCTCGGCGTCGGAACGGGCCAGGAGGGCGGGCTCGCGTAGATTCGCGGCGTGCAGGCCCAACTCGCCGGCGACCGGGCCGTCACCGCGCCCGTCACGTCCGTGGCACCCGGCGCAATACGTCGCGTACAGCACGGCGCCGCGCGCGACAGGCGGGTCGCCCAACCGCGTCGCCGCCCGCTGCTGCGCACGCGGCGCGGGCCGGCAGCCCAGCGCGAGGACGGCGACCAGCGTACACACGGCGATCCGCACGACGTACACGACGATCCGCATCACGCTCCCCTGGGCTGCGCGCGTCGCTGCGCGCTCGTTTCACTGCGATGCGCCTACCGCCGCGCCGCTGATCCCGAGCTCATCGATCTTCCGATACAATGACGAGAGCGACACGCCAAGCCGCTCGGCCGTGAGGCGCTTGTCCCCGCCCGAGCTCGCGAGCACGCCCTGGATGTGTACGCGCTCATATGTCCGCAGCGCCTCGCGGAGATCGTCGCCGACGGGCGCTGGCGGGCCGCCGCCTTCCGACTGGACCGCCCGGGGCAGGTCGGCGACCGTGATCCAGTCGCCGTCGCCGAGGATCATCGCGTGCTCGATGACGTTGTCGAGCTCCCGGATGTTCCCCTTCCACGGGAGCGACAGCAGCAGCTTCATCGTGGCGCCGGCGACACCCTTGAAGCTCTTGCGCAGCTCGCGGTTGTGCATCGTGACGAAGTGCTGGACGAGCACGGGAATGTCCTCGCGGCGCTCACGGAGCGGCGGGATCTCGATGCCGACGACGTTCAGGCGATAGTAGAGATCCTCGCGGAATCTCCCTTCCGCCGCCGCACGAGCGAGATCGTGGTTCGTGGCGGCGATCACGCGCACGTCGACCTTCAGCGGATTCGCCGCGCCGACCGGCTGGATCTCCTTCTGCTCGATGGCGCGCAGGAGCTTCACTTGCAGGCCGAGCGGCATGTCGCCGATCTCGTCGAGGAAGATCGTGCCACCCCGCGCCCGCTGGAAGAGCCCTTCCTGGTTGCTGACCGCGCCCGTGAACGATCCGCGGAGATGCCCGAAGAGCTGACTCTCGAGGAGCTCTTCGGGAATCGCGCCGCAGTTCACCGGCAGAAAGATACGATCCCGCACGTCGCTGAAGTGGTGGATCGCGCGCGCCACGACCTCCTTCCCGACGCCGCTCTCGCCGGTGATCAGCACCGTGCTGGGCGTCGGCGCGACCTTCCGCACGAGCGTCATCACGTCGTGCATCGCGGAAGACTTGCCGACCAGGTTGTCGAAATCCCACTGCCGCGCGACGTGATTGCGCAGCATCTGGTTCTCCCAGGCGGCCTGCCGGTGGCGCAGGAGGTGGTCGATCTTGTGCAGCACGTCCTCGAAGAGCAGCGGCTTCAGGAGATAGTCCTGGGCGCCGCGCTGCAGCGCCTCGATCGCGGTCTCGACGGTCGCGTGCGCCGTCATGAGGAGCACGAGCGTATGCGGCGACACCTCGCGGACGCGCTGGAGGATCGTGAGACCGTCCGCGCCGGGCATACGGAGATCGGTCAGCACGATGTCGAACTCGTGCGCCTCGATGGCCTCGAGTGCCGCTGCGCCGTCGCGGGCGGCCGTCGCCTGATAGCCCTCGTCGCGGAGGACGCTGGCGATGCTCTCGCGTACCGCCGCCTCGTCGTCGGCGACGAGAATGGCGCCCCTGGAGCCCTCCGCCACGGCCGGCGGGATCGTCGAAGAGATGCCGGAAGCCCGCAATGGTTCCCCGCTCAATCGCCCGGCATCTCGGGAAGCGTCGCCTTGACCTCCGCGAGGCCCAGGAGGTGCGCGAGGTAGCGCAGGCAATCGCTCTCGCTCAGGAGCCCGACGAGTCTCCCACTCGCGACCACCGGCAGGCAGCCGATCCGCTTGCCGACCATGACGTCAACCGCCTCGTGGATCGACGCATCGGGATCGATCGTGAGCGTGCTGGTCGTCATGATCTCGCGAATCGGGATCTTGGCGAGCCACTCGCGCTCGACGCTGTTCCGGAGCTGCAGCACCGAGGAGATCGCGGCGCGGAAGAGATCGCGCTGCGACACGATGCCGACGAGCGCGCCCCCGGAGACGATCGGAATGTGGCGGACATGTGCGAGCCGCATCATGTCGTCGAGGAGGTCGAGCGTGTCGTCCGCGCCGAGCGTGAGGACGTCCTTCTCCATGACATCGCGAACTCGCATGCGATCACCGACTCCAAGTTGCGTGCCGTCGGGCGGCCCCGTATCCGCCATGTGTCGTTCCCAGAAGCGGGAATCCGACGGCGCAGCGGGCCGGGCCTATTCCCGCGGATCGGAATATGGCTCGCGACATGCCCGCTGATGCTCGCAGGGATTGGCGATCGTCAGGATGAACTCGAGCTTCCAATGCAGCCTCCGTGCCTCCTCCCACAGCCGGGCCCCCGCATGCCCGGAAGGAGAGCTCGTTCGGCCCTTCAGTCCCTCGAGAAACGCCTCGACGAGCGTCTCGAAGAATCGCAGGTCCTTCTTCGCGAAGCCGAGGAGACACGCCGCGCACATTTCCGGCTGGGACTTGTCCGCCGTGAGCTCGCTCCCCAACCGGTCGGCGGCTCGCAGGAGCGCCTGGATCTCCGTCCTCCACTGCGAGACGACGACGGGATCGAGATCGGGGATCGTGCTGGCCTTCGACGTGACGTCCAAGGAGGCGCGCAATCGAACCGCCTCAGGGAGCAGCGCTGCTCCATCCATTGTCATTGCGCCGCCGCAGGCTCCCGCGTCACGGGGCCTTGTCGAGGTGCACATCGAGCGCCTGCACCTGACCGCTCCGCACCACGATCGGGATCTTCCGCTCGGGGAGCCGCTCGTGCCACACGCGCGCCGTATAGCTGCCCTCCGGCACGCCCGTGATCGCGTACACGCCGCGCTCGTCGCTCACCGCCGCGTAGGGGTTCGTATGGACGACGACGTAGGCATCCATGCCGGGATGCACGTTGCAGCGCACGGGCACGGCGCCGGGCATGTCGAAGGTGACGCTCTTCTTCTCGCCCTGTGGGTACATCCCGAGATCGAACTGCTTCGCCTTGCTCATTGCGAACACGTTGTGGAGGTGTGGATCGCTGTTCGCGAACTCGACCGTGGTTCCGACCGCGACCGCGACCACCCGCGGGATGAAGGTGTCGCCGCGCTGGTCGATGACGACGTGTGGCGCGTCGGATGCGGCGGGGACCGCCGGTCCCTCGAGCATCACCACCGCATTGACGACGGGATCGGCGGCTTTGCCGGCCGTGATCGTGCCCTTGACGCCGCCGCTGTCACCCGCGCGCGCTGGTACTGCCGTCAGCACCGTGAGCGCTGTCGCGATCACTGCGGCTCCCCGCATGATCGCCAGCGTGCTCGTGCGCAGCCCTGTAGTCGTCATGGCGATTGCTCCTTCGGCGGTGCTGGCGCCGGGAACTCGACGTCGGTGACGACGGTGCCGCCGTCGTTCACCGTGATCGAGAGCGTCTTCGTTCCCAACTCCTCGTGCCATACGTGCAGCGTGTAGCGTCCGGGGGGCACATCGCGGATCTCGTACGCGCCGTAAGCGTCGGTCACTGTGTGGTAGGGGTCCGCGGTGACGTCGATGAACGCGCTCATGAACGTGTGGCGGACGTCGCACGTGATCGCGATCAGACCGGGCCGCGCAAACGGCCGCCGGATCTGGCGCGCCGGTGCCAGCGCCACGTTGAAGAGCGTCTCGTTGCCGATCCGGGCGTCGGCGTTGTGCAAGACCGGATCGCTGTTCCGGATCTCGAGCCACTGGCCCACCTCGGCGACCTGGACGTGCGGTTGGAAGCGGCACTCGCGGTTGTCGAGGACGATCGTGGCGTCGCGCTCGGGCTTCTTGCCGCCGCGCACCCCTTCGATCGTCACGACCGCGTAGCGCACGCCGCCCGCCGGGCCGACGACCAAGCGCTCGTCGGGCACACGGTCGCCGCAGACCTCGTGGTTCTTGAAGACAGGCAGCGGCGGGCGGGCAGGCGCGGCGCCGGCCACTCGTACCGTCCCCGCTACGACGCCGGCAGGCTCGGCCCAGGCGCGCGTCCCGGCGGGGAACGTCGTCGCGGTGAGCGCCAGAAGCCCGACGAGCGCGCCTCGCATGGGCGACCCCGTGGAACGTCCATGCGTACTACCAAGCTCGCGAAGGACCATGTCCGCCTCCTTGCCTCACCAGAAGCACGTCTCTTGCCAAATGCCCGAACCCGCGTGTGAGCCGCGGAAGCAACGCAGCACGCTCGTTTTGCCCAGGCTGGGGCGCAAAGCGTTCGCAGAGTCGGGAACGGCGCCTCGACCCCTTGCCAACCGTCGGAATCGGCTGACGCAAGCCAGCCAGCCCCGGCGCGTCATCCGAACGTGACGCCGTGGCGCCCGACACGGCATGGAACTTGGACCGGCAGTGACTCCGAAATGACCACGTTGGCTGACAGGACAGTGCGTCGGCGTACCGCGCTCAGCGTCATCGGTCTCGTCTGTCTCCTCGGGGCCGGCGTCATCGGGTGGCGCGGCTACACCGACCGCGAAGGGCGCGCGACCGCGATCCGGGGCTCCGGCATCATCGAGGTGACCCAGGTGGACGTCGCGTTCGAGGTGCCCGGTCGCATGCTCGAGCGCCGCGTCGACGAGGGCGTGATGATCGACAAGGGCGAGCCGGTCGCCGTGCTCGACGACCGTGAGTACCGCCTGCAGGTCGAGCGCGCGAGCGCGGCCAAGGCGGCGGCGGACGCGCGCTACCGGATGATGTTGCGCGGCGCGCGCGCGCAGGAGGTCGATCAGGCGCTCGCCGCGCTCGAGGCAGCCGAGCGCGACCTCGAAGTGCAGGAGCGCGAGCACCAGCGGACGGTGAGCCTGGCGTCCCGCGGGGTCGTCACACAGAGCGAGCGCGACCACGCCGTGGCGGCACTGGCGAGCGCGCGCGCAACGCGCGATCGCGCGCGGGCGCAGCTCGCTCTCCTGCACGAGGGCTTCCGCACCGAGGAGATCGAGCAGGCGCACGCCGAGCTGGAGCGCGCCGGCAAGGAGCTCGAGATCGCCGAGCTCAACCTCGCGCGTTGCCGGCTCATGGCGCCCGCCGCCGGACGCGTGCTCACGAAGAGCCGTGAAGCCGGCGAGATGGTCCAGCCCGGGACGTCGATCGTGACCATCGGCGATCTGGCGCGCCCGTGGGTCAACGTCTACGTCGGCGAGCGTGACCTCGGGAAGATCCATCTCGGCATGCCGGCATCGGTCACCATCGACTCGTTCCCGGACCAGCCCTTCGCCGGCACGGTGACCTTCATTGCCGACCGCGCCGAGTTCACCCCCAAGAACATCCAGACCCCCGACGAGCGCGTGAAGCTCGTCTACCGGGTGCGCGTCGACCTGCAGACGCGCCACGAGGCGCTCAAGCCCGGCATGCCCGCCGATGCCGTCATCCCGCTCGACCACGAGCCCAGCTGATCGCATGTCCGCGGCTCCCGTCATCTCCGCAGCCCATCTCGCGAAGCGCCGCGGAACGACCGAGGCGCTTCGCGATGTGTCGCTCGAGGTCGCGCCCGGCGAGCTGTTCGGCCTCGTCGGGCCCGACGGCTCCGGCAAGACGACCTTGCTGCGCATCTTCGCCTGCCTGCTCCTGCCGAGCGGTGGCGCGGCGACCGTCGACGGCATCGACGTCACGCGCGATCCCGCGGCCGTCCAGAGCCGGATCGGCTACATGTCGCAGCGCTTCAGTCTCTCCGAGACCCTCACCGTCCTCGAGAACCTCCTCTACGTCGCGGAGATCTGGGGCGTGGCGCCGGGCGACCGGCGCCGCCGCATCGCCCGGCTGCTCGAGTTCAGCCGTCTCGGTCCGTTCCAGCACCGGCTGGCGCGCGACCTCTCGGGCGGGATGAAGCAGAAGCTCGCGCTCGCGGCGTGCCTGATCCACGAGCCGCGCATCCTGCTTCTCGACGAGCCCACGATCGGTGTCGATCCGCTCTCCCGGCGCGACTTCTGGCTGATCCTCTACGATCTGCTGCGGGAGGGCTCGACCATCCTGCTCTCGACGCCCTACATGGACGAGGCGGAGCGCTGCAGCCGCGTCGGGTACCTGCTCGACGGCCGGGTGATCGCGTGCGGACCGCCGGCGGCGCTCAAGCACGAGCTCGGCGTTGCCGTGCTCGATTTTCGCACCGCGCAGCCACGGGTCGCGGCGCAGGCCCTGCGGCGGGTCGCGCGCTTCGAGAACACGACCCGCTTCGGCGACCGCCTGCACGTCACCGTGCCGCGCGCCGGGCTGGTTCCGGCCGATGCTCTCGCCCGCATCCGGGCCGCAGGCGTCACCGTCGAGGATTGGCGCGTCGCCGAGCCCTCGCTGGAGGACGTCTTCCTCGCCTACATGCGTCCCGGGAGCCCGAGCGGCGCATGAGCGCCGGCGTGGTCGAGGCCGAGGGGCTCACCCGGGTCTTCGGCGATTTCGTCGCCGTCGATCACGTCGATCTGCGCGTCGAGCCCGGAACCATCTTCGGCTTCCTCGGGCCGAACGGCGCCGGGAAGTCGACCACGATCAAGATGCTGTGCGGCATCCTGCGCCCGTCGAGCGGCCGCGCCGTCGTCGGCGGATACGACGTCACACGTGAGACCGAGCAGGTGAAGAGCCGCATCGGCTACATGTCGCAACGCTTCTCGCTCTACGAGGACCTGACCGTCGCGGAGAACCTGCGATTCTTCGCCGACGTCTACGACGTCCGCGGCCGACACCGCGAGGCGCGCGTCGCCTGGGCGCTCGAGATGGCCGGCCTGCAGACGCGCCGCGACGCGCTGACCTCCGAGCTCGCGGGCGGCTGGCGCCAGCGGCTGGCGCTCGGCTGCTCGATCCTGCACGAGCCGCCGATCCTCTTCCTCGACGAGCCCACCTCGGGCGTCGATCCCGCATCACGCCGCAACTTCTGGGAGATGATCGGCGACCTGGCGGTCGGCGGCACCACCGTGTTCGTCACGACGCATTTCATGGACGAGGCCGAGCACTGCGACGAGCTGGCGCTCATCTATGGCGCCCGGCTGGTCGCGTCCGGTAGCCCCTCGGAGCTGAAACGCCGCCACGTAGCGCGGGCCCTCTTCGAGCTCGAGTGCGGCGACCTGATGGGGGCCTACGACGCGTTGCGGACCGAGCCCGCGATCGCCGCCGTGGCGCTCTTCGGCAACACGCTGCACGTAACTGCAGCGGACGAGACCGGCGCGCGGGTCGCGATCGCCTCCCGTCTCGCGGCGCGCACCATCGCCCTGCATCGTCTCGAGCGCATCGAACCCTCCCTCGAGGACGCGTTCGTCGCGATCATCGAGGCAAGCGCGGAGCACGCATGAGCCTGCCGCGCCTGCACCGCGCACTGCGCACGATCCGCGCGATCATGCGTCGCGAGTTCATCGACGTGCTGCGCGACCGCCGCAGCTTGCTGCTCACCTTCCTGTGGCCGCTCAGCATGCTGATCATGTACGGCTACGGCATCCGCTACGACGTCGACAATGTCCCCATCACGATCCTCGACTACAGCCAGACCCCGGAGAGTCGCGATCTCATCCAGCAGATGCTCCAGTCCCGCTACTTCCAGGCCGTGCGGTTCGCGCGCGACGAGCGCGAGGTCGAGCACGACCTGCTCACCGACGCGGCGCGGGCGGCCGTCGTCGTGCCGCAGGATTTCGCCCGTCGACTGCGCGCCAACGAGGCGACATCGGTCCAGGTGTTGATCGACGGAACCGACGCCAATACCGCGACCATCTCCCAGGGCTACACGCTCGCGATGGTGAGCCGCTACGTCGCGGGCAGAACCTCTGCGAACCCCGCCGCGATTGCCCCGATCGAGGTGCGCAGCCGCATCTGGTACAACCCCGAGTTGAAGAGCGTCAACTTCATCGTGCCCGGCGTGATCGCGGTGATCATGATGATCGTCGGCGCCCTCCTCACCGCGCTCAGCATCGTGAAGGAGAAGGAGCGCGGCACCATCGAGCAGATCCTGGTGTCACCGATCCGGCCGTTCGAGATGATCGTCGGCAAGATCGTCCCGTACGTGCTGATCGCGTTCCTCGACCTCGTGATCATCGTCGTTGCGGGCTACGTGCTCTTCGCCGTCCCGATCAAGGGGAGCCTGCTCCAGCTCGCGCTCTTCGCGGTGCTGTACCTGATCGGCTCGCTCGGCATCGGGGTCTTCGTGTCGACCGTCGCCGAGAACATGCAGACGGCCATGCTCACGGCGATGTTCGTCTCCCTCCTCCCGGCGGTCCTGCTCTCCGGCTTCGTCTTCCCGATCGAGAACATGCCGGTGCCGATCCAGGCCATCACCTACCTCTTCCCCGGGCGCTATTTCGTCACCGCGATCCGCGGCGTCTATCTGAAACGCATCGGCCTCGCCGTGCTGTGGCCGGAGGCGCTCCTCCTGTGCGTCTTCGATACCGTGATCGTGTCGCTCAGCACCGCCCGGGTCCGGAGCCGGCTGGACTAGGCCGACCATGCGCACCACTCTCCGCCGCATCCTCGCCGTCGTCGGAAAGGAGCTCGTGCAGATCCGCCGCGACCGGCGCATGTTCGGGCTCGTGCTCATGATGCCCGTCCTCGAGCTCCTCATCTTTGGCTACGTCGTCGCGACCGACATCGACAACATCGAGCTCGCGGCCTGCGACTACAGCCACTCCGCCGAGAGCCGCGCCTACGTCGAGCAGCTCGAGCGCAGCGGCTACTTCCGCGTCCGCGCGCAGTGCGGCGGCATCAGCGACGTCGACCGACTGCTCGACCGCGGCACCGTCCGGGTGGCGCTGGTGATCCCTCCGGACTTCGCGCAGCAGCTGCGACGCCAGGAGCCTGCCCAGGTGATGGCAGCCATCGACGGCAGCAACTCCAACACCGCGATGATCGCCGTCTCGTATCTCGAGCAGGTGACCGCGACCCAGGCGATCGACGTGCGTTTCGTCGACGCGACCGGCGCGGCGCGCGCGGTTCCGTCGCCCGCCGTGACGGTGGAGCCGCGCGTCTGGTTCAATCCCGAGCTGCGGAGCGTGAGCTTCATGGTGCCCGGGATCATCTGCGTTCTGCTGATGGAATCGATGGTGCTCCTCACCGCCATGGCCGTCGTCCGCGAGAAGGAGCGGGGCACGATGGAGCAGCTCATCGTCACCCCGATCCGTGCCTACGAGCTGATCCTCGGGAAGGCGATTCCATTCGTCGGCCTCGGGTACGTCAACGTGGCGGTCGTGATCCTGGTCGGCACGACGTGGTTCGCGGTGCCGATCCGCGGCAGCCTTCCGCTCCTGCTCGGGCTCACGGGCCTGTTCATCATCACCTGCCTCGGCATGGGCCTCACCGCCTCGGCGCTGTCGAACACCCAGCAGCAGGCCGCGATGGCCGCGCAGTTCATCTTCCTGCCGAACCTGTTCTTCTCGGGCTTCATCTTCCCGATCGCCAGCATGCCGCCCCTCGTGCAAAAGCTCACCTACGTCGTGCCGCTGCGGTACTACATCACGATCGTGCGCGGCATCTTCCTGAAGGGCGTCGGCTGGACGGAGCTGCGCGTGGACGCGGCGATCCTGCTCCTCTTCGGCATCGTGATCCTGAGCTCGGCGACGCGCCTCTTCCGCAAGCAGATCCACTGAGTGTCGAGGTGCGCGACGGCCGGCGAGCTTCAGCAGTCCGCGACGTCGAGGGACTCGATGGCGATGCCCGTCGGCCCGAGGAGGTCGGCGTCGGTGCTGCCGCACGTCGGGCAGAGAAGCAGATGATGCTCCGGCGCATATGTTCCGCCACACGGCCGGCAGCGGGCCTCGACGTGGACGAGTCGGAGCTCGAGCCGTGCGCCCTCGGCGATCGTTCCGCGCGCCCGCGCCTCGAAGTGAAAGGCCAGACTCTGCGGCGCGAGCGACTCCGTCTCGGCAACCCAGCCGCGCACCACGTGGACACGGCGCGCGTGCTCGAGGCCGGCGCGCGCCAACACGACGTCGAGGATCTTCTGGGCGAGAGCGGACTCGTGCATGGTCGTTCGCTCAGCGCGGCGCGGGCGACTGCAGCTGACGGCGCCAATGCTCCTCATCGACCGGCATCGGCGCCGTCTCCCGCAGGAACCGGAGCAGAGCCGCCGCAAAGCGCTCCGGGTCGTCGCGGTACGGGAAGTGCCCGGCGGCGGGGAAGACCTCGAGCCGGCTCCCCTCGATCTTCTGATGGGCCGCATACGCGTGCTGGACGGGGATCAGCGGATCGCGCTCGCCCCAGATGATCAAGGTCGGGAGCCTGGCGGCCAGATAGAGCCGGTCGTCCGCGCTCACACGCTGCCCGCCAACGTCGATGATCCCTCGCACGGTGTGCAGGAACGCCTGGCGCGCGGCGGGGTCGTCGAGCGAGATGAAGCTCCCCCATATCTCTTCGAGATCGGCGCTGGCGCGGAAGCCAAGGCGGCCGAGCGCGTGCGCAACCGTGCCGACACCGCGGCGTCCGGCCTGGCAAAGCCACGGGAGGACGACCTCGGCCCCGGGGAGGGCCGCCGCCCGGAGAAGTGGGTGGAGCTCGCGCCCGAGGCCGCCACTGGAGACCAACACGAGGCGCTCACAACGCTCCGGGAACTGGTAGGCGAACTGCAAGGCCACACCGCCGCCGAGCGAATGCCCGACGATCGTGCCGCGCTCCTCACCGAGCGCTCCGAGAAGGTCGCGAATCCCGTTCGCGTAGGCACCGAGCGAGTAGTCCCCTCGCGGCTTCGCCGAGTAGCCGTGGCCGAGGAGATCCGGAGCGATCACGCGGCAGTGGGCACTCAAGCGGGGGATCACGTCTTCCCACGTCGCGGCGCTTCCCGCGATCCCGTGGAGGAGGACCATGAGAGGGCCGTCCCCGGCACGTCGATAGCTGAATCGATGGCCGTGGAGGATGATCTCGGCTCGCTCCATCACCGCGTCTCCACCTGCCCTAGTCGCCGATGCTCCGCGCCGTCACCCGGAGCTCGGCGTGGGCCGTCGTCGTCCCGCAGCGCCAGCACATATGGACGAAATTTGCCTCCGGCATCGGACGCATGTCCGAGACTGTAGTCCATGCGCCACGGTCATCGCAGTGTGCGCACAGGTCGCCCGGCGGGGCGTCGCGGAAAAGCGCGGATTCCGTTCCGGCACTCGTCATCCACCGCACCAGCCATTTGTGGTCGTGGCGTTTGACGTCCATGTAGCAGTTGCACTGCGATCTGCGTGCCAAGGTGCGGGTCCGATACCGTCGGGCATTCCTTTGCCAGTCGGGATCACTGGTCGCCGGCATTCCCGCGGCCGGGAACCCGGCCGCGCGTCGCGTCGCAGCCCTGCGAGCCGGGACGTGGCGCAAAACCATGGCCGGTCACGACCGGGCTCGGCACGACCGGGATCGCGTGCTCCGGCACAACGACGCGCATCGACGCGACATCGAGGACGTCGTGTCGCACGTCGATCCCGGGCATGATGCTCGTGAGCTCCATCCCGCGGTCGGTGAGCTCGAACAGCCCGACCGGCGTCGCGTAGAACACGCGCTTCCCCGCGGCGCGCGCGCGCGGCCCGTTGAACGTGATCTCGCGCACCCGTTCCACGAACTTGGGCGCACCGCGGCGTACCAGACGCACCTTCGCGTCCTCGAGAGCCATCTCGCCGCCCACCATCCACCCCGAGACGAAGACGATGGTGTGCGCCGCGGTGGTGAGATCGATGAATCCTCCGGGACCGATGTAGTCGCGGACGGCGTCGCTGCGCCGCGAGACGTTGACGTTGCCGTCGCCGTCGGCCTCGAGCACCCCGAGGCAGGTGGCGTCGAGCCGCTCGTAGCACAGCTTGAACATCTCCGCGGAGGAGAGGATCCGTCTCGGCGAGAACGACGCGCCGAAATAGACGCCGGAAGCCGGCAATCCGCCCACGGGACCACTCTCGACGAGCAACGTGACCTGCTCGTGCATCCCCGCGGCGAAGAGCGTCTCGCACACCTGCTCGGGGAGCCCCGTCCCGATGTTCACGTGGGCGCCGGCGCCGACGTGCGTGAGCAGGGTCGACGTGGCGAGGCGCGCGACGGCAGCGTCGATCGCCGTGCGGCGCGGCGTCAGGCCGATCAGCCAATTGACGAACTGGGCGCGCGCGAGCGCCTCGGCGATCGGCACGTCGCTCTCCGTCGTGACGGCCCGCCAGTGGGCACGATGCGCGATGCCGGCGATCTGCTCGGTGTCGGGATGGTAGACGACCGCGTCCACCATGTCCGCGGGGAGGCAGATGCGGTCGTAGCCCTCGTCGACCACGAGGCCCACGTTCGCGATGACGCATCCATTGTTGCGCCGGGCCGCGCGCGCGATCTCGACGGTCTCGCCCACCATCGCGCAGTCCTTCACGTAGATGTTTCCGTGACGGTCGGCCGCAGGCGCATTGAAGATGGCGACGTCGATCGGCGGGAGACGGTAGCGAAGACCCTCGCCGGCAACGGTGACGAGCTGCTCGCCGCGGGCCGCGACGCGCGATCCCGTCCCGACCCGCGGATCGATGAAGGTGCCGACGCCCGTCGTGGAAAGCAGCGAGTCCTCCCCTCGCCCCAGCGCGTCGATGAGCAGCGCCATCGTCCCTTGCGGGATGCACTGCAGATCGCAATCGCCGGTTGCGGCGAGCGCGAGCATGGCGCGGAAGGTCTCGAAATGGCCGGTGATCAGCCGCGTGCACAGCCCGCGACGCCCGAGCTCCTCGAGCGTGCCCGGCGCTCGACCACGGCCGCCATGCCCGCCGAGATTCATCACGGTCAGGTTCGCGGGATGGCCGGTCTCCGCAAAGCGCTCGCGAATCGCCCAGAAGACGATCGACGCACGCTGGTTGCCGCCGAGGCCGGATACCGCCACGACGTCATCGTCGCCGATCAACCCCGCCGCGGTGTGCGCGCTCACGAAGCGCGGATTGTCGGGGACCGGGCTGGGATAACGTGTGTCGTGCCAGAGCCAGGTGCGCACGATGCGGACGAGGCCCGACGCCCCTGATGCCCCATCCCAGAGCTGCGAGACGATCCGCGTCGTCGTTACCGCATCGAGTCTCGCGCCGACCGGTCCGCGGCGAGTGTTCCGTCGAAGAAGGCACGCACCGCCGCGTGCGTCTCCGCGGGGCGCTCGACCTGCGGGACGTGCCCGCAGCCGAGCTCGAGATGATCGGCTGACGGCAGCGCGCGTTTCACGTGGGCGGCGAAGCCGATCGGCACGAGGCTGTCGTGCCGCCCCCAGACGAACAACGCCGGCGGCGCAAGGCCGGCGAGCCGCGTCCAGAAACCCTTCGCGCCGTGCGGCTCCTCGAGATAGATCTGGCGCGCCGCCGCATAGAAGGCGACGCGGCCGCGTGGGGTGAGATACGCGCGCAGGAACTCCTCGACCCCCGCGCGTACCCAGCCGTGCTCGGCGGGCACGATGCGCTGCACGATTGCCTCGGCGCCCCAACGCGGTGTGACCTGCACCAGACCGAGGTGGGGACTCATCAGGCGCACGAGGGGCGCCCATCGTCGCTCGCGTTTCCATGCGAGCGAAGGCGCCAGCAACGCCAGGCGGCCGACCCGTTCGGGATAGCGGAGGCCGAGCTCGAGCGCGACGCGGCCACCCATGCTGTTGCCGATCACGTGGGCGCGGTCGAGCCCGAGCGCGTCCATCAGCTCGACGACGGCTCGGGCGAAGAACGGCGCGTGATAGGGCGCGTTCAAGGGCTTGAAGGAGTCGCCGAACCCGGGGAGATCGAGCGCGATCGTGCGAAACGAGCCCGCCAGGGCTGCGACGCTCGAGAGGAACGAGCTCTTCGTCGCGCCGAGCCCGTGGATCAGCAGCACCGGATCACCGGTGCCGGCCGTGAGGATCGAAACCTTCCCCGACACCGTCGAGACGCGTTCGAATCGCAGCCGGCTCGCATGGGTGGCGCCGCTGGTCGCCGCGAGGAACCCTACGCCGACGTGCAGGTTCCGCCGGATGACCAGCCGCCCGGCGCGATGGGCCTCGATGCCGCCCCGGACGTCCGCGACGACGTGGTCCCACGTATCGCGCGTGGCGACGAGGGTCGCATCCGGCTCGGGGCGCCGACTCGGCGCGACGATTTGCGCGCCCCCCCGACTGGCGAGCACGTCCCACCGGCCGTGGCCTTCCACGACCAGGCGGATGCGCGCCGCGTGATCCGTCGCGTCGAGCACGCTGGCGTCGAAGCGATCGACCAGTGTCTGTAGCGTATCGGGAACGGCATTCATCGCGCCGTCTCCTCCTCCCCGCTGCCTCGGTCGGTTGCGACGCTACCGCGCAAAGGGAAGCGGGTGCAAGCCGCGACGCAGATGCAGATGCCCCGCGCCCGCGTCAGGCGCGACGGCGCGGGCGGTGCGAGCCGGCGAGCGGAACGGCCAGGACGGGGCGCCCCGCGTGACGGACCACGCGCTCCGCAACGCTCCCGATCATTGCGCGACGAAGCCCCGTACGCCCATGCGTACCGACGATCACCAGATCGGCGCGGAATGTCTCGGCCGCGCGACAGATCTCGCTCGCGGCCGGGCCGGTCGCGAAGTGCGTCCGGACGCGGGCCGACGCCCCCAGGCGACGCTCGAGGCCGGCGGCGAGCTCCTTGAGATGGGCGCGAGCGTCCTCGACGCGCGCCCGGTCGTAGTCGACCCAGATCGGCGGCGGCGGTGTGGCAAACGCCAGGGGCTCGATGACGTGCACGAGGTGGACCTCGAGGGTGCGCCCTTGCGACGCCAGCGCCTCGACCGCGCCGAGCGCGGCGTGGCTTCCCCGTGAGAAGTCGGTAGCGACGACGATCCTGCGATACGCCTTCACGAGCGTCTCCTCACGCGGCGGGATCGGCCACGCACGCGATGTTCACGACCTCGGCGTACGACTCCCGGAGCGCGTCCCGGAAGTGCTCGAGGTCATCCATCGCGAGCGGATCGACGTCGAGGCCGACGTACACCGTATCGCGATAGCTGTAGAGGGCAATCGCGACGGGATGGTCACCGACGAGTGGCCCGTACGGGTACATCTGCTCGATCGCCTCGCCCGCGAGGTAGCAGGTGTGGCGCGGGCCGGGAACGTTGGTACAGACGAGGTTGGTGCGTCGGGTCTGCTGCCGACCCATCTCCGTCGCGACGGCAAACGGGAGCAGCATGAGCGCACGCGCGAGCCACGGATACACGGTGGCACGGCGGTCCTTCTTCACCCGACCCATACGCTCCTGGATCAGGCGCAGGCGGCGGATCGGGTTCGGCTCGCCTACCGGAAGACCCATGGCGAGGAGCGCGATGCGATTGCCGGCGGCGGCGTCGTCGGAGCTCCGGACGCTGACCGGCACCAGCGCACGCAGCTCCTTCACGTCGGCGCCGCGCGAGGTGTGCCAGCGGTGCAGCGCTCCGCTCACGATGGTGAGGATGATGTCGTTGTTGGTGGCGCCGAGGACGGCGCGCGCGGCGTCGATCTCTGCGAGCGCCATGTCGAACGTCGCGAGCCGCCTCGAGAGGCTGCGCCGGTGATGCAGCGGGCTGTCGGCACGCGGCACCGCGAGCTCGCGGCCGAAACCGCGGGCGCTGCGCCAGCCCGCGGCGAGCGCCTGGATCGTATCGACCGGGTGGGCAACGGCCGTCCCCAGGGCGCGGACGCCCGCGGCCTCCGCCGCGAGGGCTTCTCCGAGGTTGTCACGGGCCGCGCGCCACACGCGCGCGCTCGCGGTCGTCGAGCGTTTCGAAGTCGAGACCGGGAGAGGCGCGGCACGAAAGCCGTCGTGCTCGCCGAGGAGGCTTGCCAGGAGCTGCGAGCCACCGACACCGTCCATCAGGCAATGATGCATCTTGAGGAAGACCGCGGCGCGACCGCCGAGCAGGCCTTCCGCCACGTAGGCTTCCCAGAGCGGACGCTTCCGGTCGAGCGGGCACGCGTAGAAGGGGCCGAGCTCCGCGAGGAGCTCATCCATACCGCCGGGGGCGGGAACCGCGATCGAGCGCAGATGATAGTCGAGGTCGAACTGGCGGTCGTCCACCCATTCCGGCGCCGCCAGGTTGAAGGGCACCTCGATGACGCGTTGCCGCATCCGCGGCAAGCCGGCCATCAGTCGGAGAAAGTCGGCTTGCAAACGCTGGGGATCCGGCGCGTGCTCGAGAATCATCACGATGCCGATCGTCGAGCGCAGCTCCGGCACGGTATCGAGCAGCCAGAAGAGCGCGTCGCTCGAATTCATCCGCTCGGGCCACTCGGGGCGCCCCGGGAGCGGTGCACCCGTGGGACCCGCTCCCGCGAGACGAGGCATCCCAGCGCTCCGGAGGGGAGCGCGCCGCGTGGTCACGTCGTCCGCCGATGGCGTGTGGATCGGGGCGCTGGGCATCGTAGTGATCCTTCCGGACAGACGATCGTGCAAGGTACGTGCCCGCGGACCTCCTCACATTCGCCGGGACGCGTCTCCCAACCGTGCGAATGAACCCGGTGTCGGGTTCGCGCCGTTGGGAAGGGCGGCGCCGACACCCCGCCAGGGCCGCGGCCCGGAAGTGGCACGAAACGCGCACTACAGGCGCACGGTACGAGGAGAATCGATGCCCGCAGCGGCCGCCAACCAGACTGACATCGACGAGGGACGCCCCATGACGCTCGTCCTGGGCCGCTACGACGCGGCGGCGATCCGCGCCCGCCTGGCGGAGGCCGGCGTGCTGCGTGCGATCGAGGGCCGCGGCTTCACGGCGCTCGAGGTCGCGATCGAGACCGTCGCGGGGACGGTACCGCACGTGCGCCTGTACGGCACCAAGGATGCCGGGCGCCATCTCCTCCTCGATGCGATCCTCCTCGAGACGATGATCGCGCCGTCCTCCTTCGCGAAGCGTCGGTTCGCGGTCGAGGAGCCGATGAAGCTGCTCGTCGTCCACTGGCTGCGGGAGGAGGACCCGACGGCCGCATTCTCGCCCGAGCGTCCCCCCCTCCCCGTGCAGCGCCATCCCGGGCTCGGCATCCTGCGACGGGCGTTCGCGGTGATCGTCGCGATGGCACGTGAGCTCGGCAAGGACGGCGTCGCGAGCGTGCCCAAGCTCTACCACGATGCCGTGATCTTCTACCGCTCGCGCTTGTTCCTGTTCTTCGATCCGGGCGAGCAGGGCCGGTTCGAGGCCCTCACCCGCGATCTCGCCGGACTCGCGCTCGGCGACGCGTCGCTGGCGCTCATCGGCGGGTGCGTGCGCGACGCCACGAACCGGGTCGTGTGCTGGCAGCCCGGCCTTCTGGTGCTGCCCCTGTCGCCCGCCTTGACCGCCTACTTCCACACCGAAGACTACACCGCCGAGGCCGCGCGCACCGCGGCGGCGTCGACGTTTTGCCACGATCCCGACGGCCTGGCGCGTACGCGCGCGATGCTTGCCGGCGAGTACGCACCGGAGGAGTCCCACCCATGACGCTGACGCACGCACGATCGCGACCGCCCGCCACGCCATCGGTCCCGCTCGCGTCGGTCGTGAAGACCGAAGAGATCACGCAGGATCGCCGACGCTATCTCGACGACCTCGTCGAGCGCGCACGGCTCGCCGCCGCGGCGTTCTCGCAGTTCTCCCAGGAGCAGGTCGATGCCGTCGTCCGCGCGATGGTGCTCGCCGGTCTCGAGGCGGCGCAACGTCTCGCGGCGCTGGCGGTCGCGGAGACCAAGATCGGGCTCCTCGAGGACAAGGCGATCAAGAACATGGTCGCGACCGAGTTCGTCTACCACTCGATCAAGGACGAGCGGACGGTCGGCGTCCTGCGCGAGTACCCGGAGCGCAACCTCAAGGAGATCGCCGAGCCGGTCGGGGTGGTCCTCGGGGTGACGCCGATCACCAACCCGACCTCCACCGTGCTCTTCAAGTGCCTCATGATCGCGAAGACGCGCAACACGATCGTGTTCTGCCCACACCCGATGGCGGTCCAGTGCTCGAACGAGACGGCGCGCACCATGGACGAGGCGGCGCGCGCCGCCGGCGCGCCCGAGGGGATGATCTCCTGGGTGGAGGGCATCACCCAGCACGACACCCGCTACCTGATGCACCACCCCGGCATCGCGTTGATCGACGCGACGGGCGGCCCGAGCATGGTCACCGCCGCGTACAGCTCCGGCAAGCCGGCCCTCGGCGTCGGCGCCGGCAACGTGCCCTGCTACATCCATCGGAGCGCCGACCTCGACATGGCGGTCGTCGACGTCCTCACCTCGAAGACGTTCGACAACGGCACCATCTGTGCCTCGGAGCAGACTCTGCTCGTCGATCGCCCGATCTACGACCGCGCGCTCACGCTCTTCGCGACCCTCGGCGCGCACGTCTGCACACCGGAGGAGGTGGAGCGTCTCGAGCAGGCCCTCATCGATCCGGCGACGGGCCGCGTGCAAGCGACGGCGATCGGGCAGAGCGCCGTGACGATCGCCCGGGCAGTGGGGATCGACACCGCCCCCGACACGAAGCTGCTGCTGGCCCCGCTCCGCGGGGTCGGGCGCGCCCATCCGCTCTCGTGCGAGAAGCTGTTTCCCGTGCTCGGCATCCTGCCGGTCGACAGCGAGGACGAGGCGATCAACGCGGCAATGGATGTCCTCTATTTCGGCGGCGTGGGACACACGGCCTCGATCTTCTGCGAGGACGAGGCGGTGACGACCCGCTACGGCGAGGCATTGAACGCGGGGCGCATCATCGTGAATTGCCCGTCCTCGGTCGGCGCGCTCGGCGGCGTCTACAACGACCTGGCGCCGACGTTCTCGTTCGGCTGCGGCACTGGAGGCGGGAACAGCACGATCGAGAACGTGACGGTGAAGAACTACTTGAACATCAAGCAGATGGCGAAGCGGACGCCGATCGATCAATGGTTCCGCGTCCCCAGCCGCATCCACTACAACGCGCACGCGCTCGAGAACCTGCGCGACCTCGACTGCAAGAACGTCCTCCTGATCACGAGCCAGGATCTCGACCAGCTCGGATTCAAGGATCGCATCCACGCCTCCCTGCCCCCCGGCACGCTGTTCCACACCTTCAACGAGGTCGAGATCGAGCCGACCATCGCGACCGTCATGCGCGGAGTGGAGGCGATCAAGCACCACCGTCCGGACCACCTGATCGCCGTCGGCGGCGGATCGGTCATCGACGCGGCGAAGGCCATGCGGCTCTTCTACACCAGCCCCGAGCTCGACTTCCGCAGCCTCGCGACGACCTTCCTCGATCCTCGCAAGCGCGCGGTCCAGTACCCGAAGGCGCAGCATGCCCTCACCCTGGTCGCCATCCCGACGACGAGCGGCACCGGCTCGGAGGTGACGCCCTTTGCGGTCATCACCGACAGCGAGCGTCATCGCAAGGTATCGCTCTACGACTACAGCTTGATTCCCGACATCGCGATCGTCGACCCCGAGCTCGTGCGCGGCCTGCCACCGACGGTGACCGCGGACAGCGGGCTCGACGCGCTGACGCACGCCCTCGAGGCGGCGGTGTCGGTGTTCGCCTCGGAGTACACCGACGCGCTCGCCTTCCAGGCCGCCCGGCTCGTCTTCCAGAACCTGCCGCGCGCATACCGCGACGGCACCGACATGGACGCGCGCGCCAAGATGCACAACGCGGCGTGCATCGCGGGCCTCGCGTTCTCGAACGCCTTCGTGGGCGTGAACCATGCTCTCGCGCACGCCATCGGCGCGGCGTTCGACATCGCGCACGGTCGCGCAAACGCGATCCTGCTGCCCTACGTCGTGCGCTACAACGCCGCGGTACCGAGCAAGTTCATGCCGTTTCCGAACGTCAAGGCATACGTCGCGCACCGCAAGTACGCGGCGCTCGTCGATTGCATGAGCTGGGGCGGCACGACCGTCGAGGAGAAGGTGGAGATCCTGGTCGGCAGAATCGCCGCCCTCCTCGCGGCGTGCGACGTGCCGACGTCGATCGCCGCGCTCGGCGTCGAGCGCGACGCGTTCGAGCGCGCGCTCCCGGATCTGATTCGCACCGCGTACGACGACATCAGCATCCGCTCGAATCCGCGGATGCCGCTGCTGCACGAGCTGGAGGAGATCCTCCGCGCCGCCTACGAAGGGAGGAGCACATGACTGCCGTACGCTTCGCGGACCACGGCCTTGCGGATGACGTTCGGCGCGCGATCGCGGACGGCGCCGCGACGATCACGATCGATCTCGGCGACCTGGCGTACATCGATCCGCTGGGATTGCGGGCAGTCGCCGCGGCCGTCGAGGTCGTCCGCGCCGCCGGCGCAACCCTGCGCCTCGAACGGGCCCGTCCGTCCGTCTACAAGGCGCTGCACGTCGCGCGACTCGTATAGGGCCCCGCACCCCAGCCCCTCGACGACCGGCCGCCGATCAGACGACGCCGGCGACGCCACACAGCTCGGCGAACGTGTCGCTCAGGATCGACGTGAAGCGGTCGAGATCGGGCATCGTCGCCTCGTCGGCGTCGAGGCCGACGAACAGCGCGTCGCGGTAGCCGTAGAGCGCCACGCTCAGCGGGCTGTGGCGTGCGACCGGCGCGAACGGATATGCAGCGAGGATCTCGGCGCCCGCCATGTAGCGCGGCACCAGCACGCCGGGCACGTTGGTGACGATGAAGTCGACGACCGAGAATGTCGCCTCGGTCATCCAACTGACGAGGCCGCGTGGCAACGCGGACAAGATCTCCGCGATGGCCGGGGTCGCGTGTGATGCCGGATCGGCCTTCTTCGCGGCCATGCGCGAACGGATGACCTCGTAGGTCTCCCGGACGTGCCCGATCCGGATCGGCAGCGGCACGAGGATGCCGGTGGCCCGGTTGCCGAGACCGCCGCCGTCGCCCCACTGCTCGGCGGGACGCAGGTTCACCGGAACGAGCGTCATCAGCTCGGCGACCTCACCGAGGCCGTGCTCGGCGTGCCATCGGCCCATGGCGAGCGCCATCGTCGCGAGGATCACGTCGATCATCGTCCCGCCGAGCGCGTGTTTCACGCGACGCATCTGCGCGAATGGCAACGCGATGCCGGTCATCCGCCGCTTGCGCCCGGTCGCGCCGCGCAGCGGCGAGCCGCTGTCGAAGGCCAATGTGCCCGTGATGGAGCGTACGATCTCGAGCGCCCGTCCGAGCTGCGTCGGGTGGAGAACGGCGTCGACCATCGTCGTGGCGACGGAGCCGACACGGCTGACGTCGAGCTCGATGCGGTCACGAACGGCCTCCGCCACCCGCGTGACGATCCCGCGCTCGGACGCCCACCCCGCCGCCGTCGCCGGCAGCGGCGGTACGTCGACACAGGCGGCATCGTCGCGGCACGCATCCGTCATCGCGGCGAAGATCGCGTTCGCCCCGACGCCGTCGGCCACCGCGTGGTGGAGCTTGAAGAAGAGCGCCGCCTGCCCGTCGGCGAGGCCTTCGTAGATGCGGGCCTCCCACAGGGGTCGCGAGCGGTCGAACGGTGCCTCGTAGACCGGAGCGATCTCGCGGAAGAGCTCCTCGAGGTCGTGCGCGCGGGGGAGCGCGTGGCGGCGCAGGTGGTAGTCGAGGTCGAAGGTGGGATCGGGCTCCCAGTGCGGTAGCGTGATCGTGAAGGGCGCCGTCGCGACGCGCTGCGTGAGCCGCGGGACCGCGACAACCGCTCGCTCGAACGCTTTCCGGAGCAGCCTCTCGTCGGGCGTACGGTCGAGGATGATCAGCATCGCCATCGTCGTCGGCTGCATCGGCGAGTCCATCCACCAGAAGGTCAGGTCCTCGCCAGACAAGCGTGGAAACGTCGGCGGCACCGCGTGGCGTGGCTCTGCTGCGGGAGTATCCATACGGATCAGGTCAAGCATCCGACGTGCCACGATGACGTGCCATGATGCATGCGCGCGCCGCCCGGGTGTCCTCGATTGCGCCGTCCGGTTTGTCACCTGCGGTAAGTCGCGCCGGGATCCTTCGCAGGCATGGGAAGGTCGCGAGGACCGCGCGTTGCTGCCGGTCATCCGACGCCTCGCCCGACGGCGGGTTGCGCCGTCGTCGGCTCGCGCATGCTCTGGCAAGGAGATTGCTCCGCGGCTGCCCATGAGCCACGAGTTCGGCCTGCGTCCTGCGATGGTGCACAAAGTTGCATCGTTTCCGTTCCAAGGTAGACGGAGCAGGACGCAGAGCGCATGGTGCGTGAAGGACGAGGCGGAGACCGCGCACGTCGGAGCCGCAGGCGAGCGCCTTGTCCTCACGATCGGAGACGGTCAGAGGGGTTTGCAACTGGGGCCGACGGCCCACCCCGGAGGGCACGATGAGGCGAGACACGACCCCCCACGTCTGGAACCTGGTCCTGGCGGGCGGCGACGGGACACGCCTTCGCGAGCTGACCGCCCGCGTGGCGGGGGCGCCGATTCCCAAGCAGTACTGTCGCCTGGTCGGCGACCGTTCGCTTCTCGAGGCCACGCTCGACCGCATCAACCCGCTCGCACCCCCCAAGCGCACGATGGCGATCGTCAATCGCGACCACCTGCCGCTGGCACGGGCGCAGCTCGCACGCCTGCCGCTCGAGAACGTCGTCGTGCAGCCATCCAATCGCGACACCGGCCCGGGGTTGCTCTTGAGCCTGCTCACCCTCGCACGCCAGGGCGTGAAGCGTGTCGCGGTGTTCCCGAGCGACCACTACATCGACAACGAGAGCGAGCTGCTCCGCCACGTACGACGAGCCGCGCGCTTGCTCGATGAGCTTCCCGAGAAGCTCATGCTGCTCGGTATCCGGCCCGAGCGGGCCGAGCCTGGTCTCGGATACGTCGAGTCACGCGGTGGGGTCGACGGGCGCGAGCAGCATGCCTTCCACGTCGGCGCCTTCCGCGAGAAACCCTCGGCCGCGGATGCGCGCGCCATCGTCCGCCGCGGCGGGCTGTGGAACTCGTTCATCATGGTCTTCGAGGTCGGCCGCGTCCTCGAGCTCCTGCGCCGCGAGCGAGCCGAGGACCTCTCGTCGATGGAGCATGCGCTCGCGAGCGGCGAGGAATGCCTCGGCCGGAGCTATGCGGCCTTGCAGCCGTGGAACTTCTCGCGGGACTTCCTGGCGCGCATCCCGGAGCACATGGTCGCCCTGCGTGCCGAACGGGTCGGCTGGAGCGACTGGGGCACACGCAAGGCGATCGAGAACACGTTCAAGGCGCTCGGACGGACTCCGCCGTGGGTGGGCAATAGCCGGACCGCCGCCTGAGGACGCACACGACGTGGGACGCTCGACCATGCGCACCGCCGCCCACGTCCAGCTCTTCTACCGCGACGACTACGTCTACGACGTCCGCGAGGCGGGCATGCGCGGCACGTTCGACGTCGAGCGGCCGCGCCGGATCCGCGACGCGCTCGTCGGCGACGGCCTCGTCCGCGCGGCCGACTTCATCGCACCTTCACGGGTGACCGAGGAGGAGATGCTTCTCGTCCACCCGCCGCACTACCTCGACGAGATCCGCAAGCCCGCCACACTGGCGAAGCTCCTGCTTCTCGATCCCGATCACCCCTGGGGCGAGCGCCTCCTCGACCCCTTCCTCTTCGCGACCGGGGGGACGGTCGCGGCGGCACGCGGCGCGGTCGAACGGCGTGGTATCGGCGTGAACCTGGGCGGCGGATTTCATCACGCGCAGGCCGACAAAGCGGAGGGATTCTGCGCGATCGCCGACGTCGCGATCGCGATCCGGGCCCTGCAACGCGCCGGGAAGATCCGCCGCGCCCTGATCGTCGATCTCGACTGCCATCACGGCAACGGCAACGCCGAGATCTTCGCGACCGACGAGTCGGTCTTCACCTTCTCGATGCATGGGAACAACTGGTGCTGGATCCGCAAGCGCAACAACCGTGACGTCGAGCTCCCCGCCCACACGGGCGACGCGGCCTATCTCGACGCGTTACGGACGCACCTGCCCGCGATCGTGCGCGATTTCGAGCCCGACTTCGCCGTCTACGTCGCCGGCAGCGATCCGTTCGTCGAGGACGTGCTCGGGGACTTCGATCTCACGGAGGCCGGCATGCTCGATCGCGACCGTTTCGTCGTCCGCGAGCTGTGGGGACGCGCGCTGCCCCTCGTGATCGTCACGGCGGGCGGCTACGGACCGTCGAGCTGGCGCATCCATCACAACTTCTTCCGTTGGCTGCTGACGGAGGAGGACGATCCAGACGCGGCACGCGCCCAGGGCACTGGCGCGAACCCCGGTCGGCAGCCATTGTAAGGCGGTGACGACGATCGACGATGACGGCTCGCGCGCCATGGGGCGTGCGGTCGCCGAGCTCGCCGAGCGATTGCCAACCGAGATCCTCGGACTGGCACGGCTCGCTTACAACTACCGATGGATGTGGCAGCCGGGGGAGGCGGCGCTCTTCGGCGAGATCGACGAATCCACCTGGCGGCGCGTGTGCAATCCGCGCTACCTCATCGAGGTCGCGTCGCCGCATCGTTTGCAGGAGCTCGCACGGCACGACGGCTACGTCGCCCGCGTCGCTGCCGCCGTGGCCTCCCTGGCGGCGGATCTCGATCGTCCGCCCTTCGCGGGTCCGTTCACCGCCGAGCGGCCGATCGCGTACTTCTGCTCGGAGTTCGCCGTTCACTGCTCGCTGCCCGTGTACGGTGGCGGTCTCGGAGTCCTGGCGGGCGATCTTCTGAAGGCCGCCTCCGATCTGGCACTTCCCATGGTCGGAGTCGGGCTGGCGTACCGTCAGGGCTATTTCCACCAGCGGCTCGATCCGCTCGGTTGGCAGCACGAGTACTGGGTCGATTGCGCGTTCGACCGCCTGCCGGCAGCGCGCGTCACCAGACCGGGTGGCCAGCCGCTGACGGTGACGGTCGGGATTCGCGGCCGGGAGGTCCACGTGCAGGTGTGGCGCCTCGACGTCGGTCGTGTCGCGCTCTATCTGCTCGACACCGATCGCGACGACAACCACCCGATCGACCGCTGGATCACCTCGCGCCTCTACGTCGGCGACCGGCACACGCGACTCGCGCAGTACGCCGTGCTGGGGATCGCCGGGGCCCGCATGCTGGCCGCGCTCGGGGTCCGGCCATCGCTCGTGCACCTGAACGAAGGCCACGCGGCGCTCGGCAGCTTCGAGCGCCTGCGACATCGCATCGCCGCCGGCAACTCGGTCGAGGAATCGCTCGCCAGCGTCCGGCAGGAAACGGTCTTCACCACCCACACCCCCGTGCCCGCGGGCAACGAGGGCTATGGCGAGAACGAGGTCGAGGCCGTCCTCGGCGGTTTCCTCGACGGCCTCGGCCTGCCACGTGCGACGTTCTACGACTTCAGCCGGGTGCATCCGGGCGAGCCGGCGGGCATCGCGATCACGCCGCTCGCCCTGCGCACCAGCCGGGCGGCGAACGGCGTTTCCCGGCTCCACGGTGCCGTCGCGCGCGCGATGTGGCATCCGCTCTGGAGCGATCGCTCCGTCGACGACGTCCCGATCGGTCACGTCACCAACGGCGTCCACGTTGGGAGCTGGATGGCCGCACCGATGCAAGCCTTGTTCGATCGCCACCTGGGACCCGATTGGCGCAGCCGGACCGCCGAAGACCCGTTGTGGGACCGCATCCTCGCCATCCCCGACGCCGAGCTCTGGGAGGTCCGCGGCATCCTGCGCGGGACTCTCGTCGAGTACGCGCGAACGCGGTCCGTGCATGACCGGCTGGCGCGCGGCGAGGAGCCGAGCTACGTGGAGCAGGCCGCCCGGGTGTTCGATCCCGGCGTCCTCACCGTCGGCTTCGCGCGACGGGTGGCGACGTACAAGCGGCTGTACCTGCTGTCGCGCTTTCCGGAGCGCAACCTTCGCCTGCTCGCCGACGGCGCGACGCCGATGCAGATCGTCGTCGCCGGCAAGGCGCACCCGCAGGATCAGGAAGCGAAGAACACCCTCCACGACATCTTCGGAATCAAGTCGGCACCGGACGTGGGTCGGCGCGTCGTCTACCTGGAGGACTACGACCTGCACATGGCGCCGCGCATCGTCGCCGGTGTCGACCTCTGGCTCAACCTGCCGCGGCCACCGCTCGAGGCGAGCGGCACCAGCGGGATGAAGGTGGCCCTGAACGGCGGCTTGAACCTGAGCGTGCTCGACGGCTGGTGGGCGGAGGCCTTCGACGGCTCGAACGGCTGGGGGATCGCGTCACCCGACGGCGACCCCCAGGCCCAGGACGACCACGACTCCGCGGCGGTCCTCGATCTGATCGAGGGCGAGGTGCTGCCGCTCTTCTACGAGCGCAGCGCGAGCGGAATTCCGGAGCGTTGGCTGCGGAAGATGAAGCACGCCATGCGCACGCTCATCCCGCGCTTCACGGCCGAACGCATGGTGCGCGAGTACGTCACGACCATGTACGCCGTCAGATCGTAGCCGCCACCTTCTTCAGCAAGTCGACACAGCGGTGGCTGTAGCCCCACTCGTTGTCGTACCAGGCGATGAGCTTGAAGAAGCGCGCGTTCAGCCCGATGCCCGAGCCGCCGTCGAAGATCGACGACGCGGCGCAGTGGATGAAGTCGGAGGAGACCACCTCGTCCTCGGTGTATTCCAGCACACCCTTCAGGTAGGTCTCCGAGGCCTTCTTCATCGCCGCCTTGATCTCGTCGTACGACGTGTTCTTCGCCGTCTTGACGGTGAGGTCGACGACGGAGACCGTCGGGGTCGGCACCCGGAACGCCATGCCGGTGAGCTTGCCTTTGACCTCGGGGCAGACGAGGCCGACCGCCTTGGCCGCGCCCGTCGTCGAGGGAATGATGTTCTGCGCCGCCGTGCGGCCGCCCTTCCAGTCCTTCTTCGACGGACCGTCGACGGTCTTCTGCGTTGCCGTGTAGGAGTGCACCGTCGTCATCAGGCCTTCCTCGATGCCGAAGCCCTCCTTCAGGAGCACGTGCACCACCGGCGCCAGGCAATTGGTGGTGCAGGAGGCGTTGGAGATGACGTGGTGTTTCGTCGGGTCGTACTTGTCGTCGTTGACGCCCATGACGATCGTGATGTCCTCGCCCTTGCCGGGCGCGGAGATGATCACCTTCTTGGCCCCGGCGGTGATGTGGCCCTGGGCCTTCGCGGCCTCGGTGAAGAGCCCGGTCGACTCGATGACGATCTGGACACCGAGCTTTCCCCAGGGCAGCTCGGCGGGCGTCTTGGCGCTCACCACCGCGATCTCCCGCCCGTCGACCACGAGGACGTCGTCGTCGGCCTTGTCGGCGGACGATTTCCTCGAGCCGACCTCGCCCCGGAAGCGCCCTTGCACCGAGTCGTACTTGAGCAGGTAGGCGAGGTTGTCGGCCGGCACGATGTCGCCGACCGCCACCACGTCGAGCTTCGAGCCGAGGAGGCCCTGCTCGACGAGGGCACGGAAGACGAGGCGGCCGATGCGGCCAAAACCGTTGATCGCGACTTTCACTGCCATGAAGGCTCTCCTTTGAATGCACTCGTCATGCGATCGCGGCCGCGGGTGCTTCGCGGCCGAGGTCGCGGATGGTTGCGAGCTCGCGCTCGACCGACTCTACCAGATCGTGCAGGTCCGGAAGCGCGTCCCAGTCGGCGTTGAATCCCCAGTGCAGCCGTCCATCATAGCTGAAGAGCGCGATGCCAAGGGCCTGGTTCGCGAACAGCGGCACGAGCGGGTAGCAGGCGAGCATGCGCGCGCCGCCCACGTATACCGGCATCGGCGGACCGGGCACGTTGGTGGTGACCAGGTTGTAGGGCCGCGCCATGGTCGTCAGCCGGGCGAACTGCACCATCAAAGCCGGAGTGGTGGCGTCGCTCAGTGACTCGATCATCTGGACGCCCGCCGCTTGCCGCGAGCGCTTGACCCGGCGCGTCTCCTCGATGGTGCGTTCCAGCCGGCGCGCCGGATGGCGCTCGCCGAGCGGCAGCGGGATGACCAACATCGCGACCTGATTGCCGAAGTCCTGACGCGTCTGCGCGTCGCGGACGTTCACCGGCACCATCACGCGGAAGTCCAGCTGGCCGGGGTCCATGCCTCGACGGCGCAGGAACGAGCCGAGCGCGCCGGCCAGCACCGCCAGGACGACGTCGTTCACCGTCCCGCCGAAACGGGTCCGTACCGCCTTCAGCTCGGCGAGGTCGGTCACGGTCCAATCGAAGCGGCGATGCGGTCCGATGTCGACGTTGAACGGCGTGGGCGACGCCGAGCTGAACCCGGTGCCGATCGTCGTGCCGAGGCCGGCCACGATGTCGCGGGCACTGGTGAGCGCCGACCATGGCCGGATCGCGGCTTGGCCGGTCGCGAGCAGTGCTTTCAGCGGTGCCACCGTGCGGTGCCCGGCTTCCGCCAGCAGCAGGTCTCGCTGCGACGGGGCGGGGCGCGGGATCCACCGTGGCGGCGGCTCGCTGAAACGCGGGTCGAGCTCGGGAGTCGCACGCATCATCGCACCGGTGAGGTGCACGCTGCCGACGCCGTCGATCATGCAGTGATGCGCCTTGGTGATGATGGCGAAGCGGCCGTCGCCGAGTCCTTCCACCACCCACATCTCCCAGAGCGGCTTTCCGCGATCGAGCTCCTGCGACATCACCCGGGCGGCGAGCCGCTTCAGCTGCCGGTCGTCACCCGGCTTCGGCAGATGGGTGTGGCGCACGTGGTAGGACAGGTTGAACCGGTCGTCGTCCACCCACACGGGCTGATCGAAGACCGGCGTGTACCGCAGGCGTTGCCGGTAGCGGGGGATGCGATGAAGGTCGACCTCGATCATGCGGCGGAGGCGCTCGATGTCGACGCCACCGTCGGGAGTCACGAACGGACCGCCCTCGAAGATGGCGACGGCGCCGATGTGCATGTGGCTCCGGCCGTCCTCGATCGCGAGGAAGCTGTTGTCCAGCGCGGACAGACGCTCGAAATGGGAGTAGGCCATGGATCCCTCAGAGCACGAGGGGCGGCGGCTCGGCCGCCACGGGGCACTCGAATTGGGCGCGAGACTCCGCGACGGTCACGCCGTCGATGAGGATCGCGAGCTTGGTCGCCTTGGTCATGCGAGATGCTTTTCCAACTTCCGTGCCGCGGCCTCCCGCGATCGAGCCCCCCATCTGGCCGTCCTCCCGCCCGGCGCGAGCGGCGGCGGTTCGCAGCCGCGGGAATCTCACCTCTGGGAATTCCCGTCCTTCGGAGAGGGACGGCGGCACCGCCGCCCTTCCCTCCTCTAGCAGATACGCGGCAGCTGCTCACCCGAGAGCAGGTCGAGCAGCCGCCGTGTGCCGAGCCGGGTCTCGAGGACGACCGTCCCCGGTCCGCTCTCGCCGACCGTGCCGATACGCGCCGCCTGCCGTCCCAACGGATGCGCGCGCAGGAGCTCGAGCGCCCGGTCGACCTCCGGCTCGGGGAGGACGGCGATCATGCGCCCCTCGCAGGCGACGTACAGCGGATCGAGGCCGAGAAGCTCGCACGCGCCGGCGACCGCGTCCGTCACCGGGACGGCCGCCTCCGTGATCGCGATGCCGACCCCGGCATCGACCGCAATCTCGTTGAGCGCCGCGGCGAGGCCGCCGCGCGTCGGGTCACGCAGGCAGTGGAGGTCGATGCCGGCGTCGAGAAGCGCGGCCACCAGCGTCGCGAGGGGTGCACAGTCGCTCTCGATCCGCGTCTCGAACGCGAGCCCTTCCCGCACGGAGAGCACCGCGATGCCGTGGCGTCCGACGTCGCCCGTGAGCAGCACGGCGTCTCCCGGCCGCACGCGCCGCGGATGGATGGCGACGCCCGGCGGCACGAGGCCGATCCCGGCCGTGGTGATGAAGACCCCGTCGCCCTTGCCGCGATCGACGACCTTGGTGTCGCCCGTCACCAGGGCCACCCCGCAGGCCGCCGCGGCGTCGCGCATCGACGCGGTGATCCGGCGCAACTCCTCGAAGGCCAGCCCTTCCTCGAGGACGAGCCCCACGCTCAGGTAGGCCGGGCGCGCGCCCGCCATGGCGAGATCGTTCACGGTGCCGTACACGGCGAGGGTCCCGATGTCGCCGCCGGGGAAGAACCGGGGATGCACCACGTAGCCGTCGGTCGTGAACGCCACGCGCTCCGCGCCGAGCGTGACGACGGCGCTGTCGTGTCGCTCGGCGAGCGCGGGGTTCTCGAAGGCGGGGAGGAAGAGATGCTCCACCAGCTCCCGCATGAGCCGGCCGCCACCACCGTGCGCGAGCTGGACCACCGTGTGACGCGCCAGCGGCAACGGGCATTCGAGCGTGGGGTCGGGTTTCATGGCGCGGGCATCCGCCGGTACCGATAGTAGGCAGCGCAGGCGCCTTCGGCCGACACCATGGTCGCGCCGAGCGGCGTGTCGGGTGTGCATCGGGTCGCGAACACGGGACAGTCGGGCGGCTTCAGCCGGCCCTGGAGCACGAGACCGCTGCGGCACTCTTCAGACTCGGCCGCAACGAGATCGCGGACGCCGAACTTCCGCTCGGCGTCCCAGACGACGTACTCGGCCCGCAGACCGAGGCCGCTCCCCGGAATCGCGCCGAGCCCGCGCCAGGTCCGCGGCACGACCTCGAAGATCTCGTCGATCATCGCGCGCGCCGGCGCGTTGCCGCTCGTGCGCACGCTCCGGGCATACTGGTTCTCGACCTCGGCCCGGCCCTCCTCGAGCTGCGCCACGCACATGTGGATGCCCTGGAGGAGGTCCAGCGGCTCGAAGCCGGTGACGACGATCGGGACCCGGTAGCGCGCCGCCAGCGGCTCGTACTCGGCGGTGCCCATGATCGTACACACGTGGCCCGCGGCCAGGAAGCCGTCGACCAGCCGATCCGGCGCCGCGAGGATCGCCTCCATCGCCGGCGGCACGAGGACGTGCGACACCAGGACCGAGAAGTTCCCGAGACCGCGCCGACGGGCCTCGTAGACCGCCGCGGCGTTGGCGGGCGCGGTGGTCTCGAAGCCGACCGCGAAGAACACGACCTCACGCTCGGGATGCTGCTCCGCGAGGGTGACGGCATCGAGGGGCGAGTACACGATGCGGACGTCACCGCCCTCCGCCTTGACGGCGAAGAGGTCGCGCTCCGATCCGGGCACCCGGAGCATGTCGCCGAAGGAGCAGAAGATCACCTCGGGGCGCGCCGCGATCAGCAACGCCTTGTCGATCTGATCGACAGGCGTCACGCACACCGGACAGCCCGGGCCGTGGATCAGCGTGATCTCCGGCGGCAGCAGCTCGTCGATCCCGAATCGGACGATCGCATGCGTCTGCCCGCCACACACCTCCATGAGGCGCCACGGTCGGGTCACCAGCGCGCCGATCGCCGCGACGTAGCGCCGGCCCGCCGCCTCGCCACGGTACTCGTCGAGGAACCTCACCGTGCGCGCGGTCCCTTCGTCGTCGGTGCCATCGCGTCTTCCTCCTGCGTGACGCCGATCTCGTCGAGGTAGGCGAAGACGCGGGCGGCGGCCTCGCCGTCGATGCGACTGATGGCGAAGCCGGCGTGGACGATCACGAAGTCGCCCGTCTCGGCCTCCGGCACGTACGCGAGGCACACCTGCTTCACGATGCCCCCGAAGGCGACGCGCCCCATGCGCAGTGCGCCTTCCTCGGTGATGCTCTGCACTTCACCCGGTATGCCGAGACACATGGCTCCGTTCCTCGTCTCTGCGCGTCGCCACCCACGTCTGGCCGAGCGCGATACTCCCATCGTTCGGGGGATACCTGTGCGGTACGTACACCGCGAAGCCGCGCGCCGCGAGCCGGGCGTGCACCGCGCTCAGCAGGTGGAGATTCTGAAAGCAGCCGCCGGAGAGCACCACGCGCTCGCGCCCCGCGTGACACGCGATCGCCTCCGCCAACGCGGCGAGGGCCTGGTGGAACCGGGCCGCCATGCGCTCGGCGGGGATGCCGACAGCGCGATCGTCGAGGAGCGCGCGGATGAGCGGCTCCCAATCGGCGACCGCCGGATCGCCCGGCCGGAGCGGAAAGGGATAGGCGTCGTCCTCCCCGGCGCGCTCGGCGGCAAACTCCACCTCCATCGCCGCCTGCCCCTCGAACCCGGCAGCGCGTCGAATGCCGGTGAGGGCGGCCACCGCATCGAAAAGGCGTCCCATGCTGGTCGTCGCGCTCGTCTGCAGACGGCGCTCCAGCATGGTGACGAGGACCTGCGCCGCGGCCGCCGGGACCGGCTCGCCGAGCGCCGCGACACACTCGGCGCCGAAGATCTCGTAGAGCACTCCGAGCGCCGCGCGGCGCGGCTCGCGCATGGCCTGCTCGCCGCCGGGCAGCCCGAAGCGGCGCAACGTCGCGACGCGGGCGAAGCCCGCGCCGTCGACGGCGAGCGCCTCGCCCCCCCACAGCGTGCCGTCGCTGCCGAGACCCGCGCCATCCCATGCGAGGCCCAATACCGGCCCCGTGAGCCCGTATTCCGCCATGCAGGCGGCGACGTGGGCGTGATGGTGCTGTACGCGCTCGAGCGGCAGCCCCCATTCCATGGCCAGACGCTCCGCGAGGCGCGTCGACGCGTAGTCGGGATGCAGATCGCACGCGAGCACCTCGGGTCGCGCGGCGAAGAATCGCAGCAGATCCGCCACCGTGCGCTCGAGGAGCTGCACGCCCGCGAGCGACGCCAGATCGCCGAGGTGCTGGCTGACGATCACCTGGCCGTTCCGGGCGAGCGCGACCGTGCTCTTGAGGTGCGCGCCGAATGCCAGCACGCAGCGTGACGGCGAGGTCGATCCCGGCGCCGGGACGGGCCACGCGAGCGGCAGCGGCGCGAAGCCACGGGCGCGGCGCAGGACTTGAGGCCCCGACGGTCCGATACGCACGATCGAATCGTCCACCGGCCGGACGATCGGACGATCGTGCACGAGGAACCGGTCGGCGATGCCCCCGAGACGCGCGCAGGCGTCGCGCGTCTCGACGCACATCGGCTCCTCCGAGCGATTGCCGCTCGTGCAGACGAGCGGGCGTCCCGCCGCGTCGAGCAGCAGGCGGTGCAACGGCGTGTACGGCAGCAACACGCCGAGCCAGGGATTGCGCGGCGCGACGGCATCGGTGACCGTCGGAGCCCCGCCGCCGTGCGGCGCCAGCCGTCGCAGCAGGACGATCGGGGCCTCGGGCGACTCGAGGGCTTCGGCCGCGAGCGGCGGCAGGACGCACACGGCGCGCACCGCCGCCAACGAGGCGAACATGACGGCGAGGGGCTTCTCGCCGCGCCCCTTGCGCTGCCGCAACAACGTGACCGCACGATCGTCCGTCGCATCGACGAGGAGCTGAAAGCCTCCCAGCCCCTGGAGGGCGAGGATCCGTCCGGAACGCACGGTCAGGGCGGCTTCCTCGAGCGCGGCGTCGCCGTGCGCGAGCACATCCGCCGACGCGGCAAGCAAGCGAAGCGTCGGCCCGCACGCCGGACACGCGATCGGCTGCGCGTGGAAACGGCGGTCCGCCGGATCGTCGTATTCCGCAGCGCAGGCACTGCACGGCGTGAAGCGGCGCATCGACGTGCGTCGGCGATCGTAGGGCAGCGCCTCGATGATCGTGTAGCGCGGCCCGCAGCGAGTGCAGTTCGTGAACGGATAGCGGTGACGACGGGCCCCGGGCGATGCAACCTCCGCGAGACACTCGGCGCACGTGGCCTGATCGGCCGGCAGCGTCGGCGTCACCGCCCCGCCGATCGTGCTCGCCACGATGGAGAAGCCCTCGTCCCGGACGAGCGCGACCTGGCGCGTATCGATGCGCTCGATGCGCGCGCTCGCCGGACGGTCCCGGCGCAGGGCCGTGAGGAACTCGCGGACCACGTCCTCGGGCCCTTCGATCTCCATGCACAGGCCGTCGGTCCGGTTCTGCACCCATCCGGAGAGTCCACGCTTCAGCGCGGCATCGTAGACGAAAGGCCGGAAGCCCACGCCCTGCACGATGCCCTGCACGTGAACGGCGAGCCTCAGCACCCTGCGATCTCGGCCAGCACGCGCTCGCCGGCGCGCGGGACCGCGGCGGCGACCGCCGGCGAGAGCCCTTGCTCGTAGCGCTGCGGGCGCGCGATCGTGACCCCGACGATCCGGATGCATGACGAGACCTCGTCGGGCGCGAGGACGCGCGCGAGCTCGATCGCCTGGGCGATCCCGAGGCCGTGCGTCGAGACCACGAGGGACGCTCGCGCGGCGAGATCCTCCGGCGCGAACGCCAGCACCTCACCAGCCGGTGTGCCGAGCACGGCATCGATCAGGACGACCGGGGCGGGCGTCTCGAGCAGCCCGACGAGCGCGACGTCCTCTCGGGCACGCACGAGCTCGACGTCGTCGCCGAGCGGATGCCTCCGCAGCCACTCGAGGATCGCGAAGCCGACGCCGTCGTCACCAGCCGCGTCCTGGCCGAGCGCGATGATGCGGGCGCGCGGCGTCATTCGCGGTCGAGGCGCAGCGTGAGGAAGTGCGTCGCGCAGGAGATGCACGGATCGTAGTTCCGGATCGCCTGCTCGCATTGGCGCGTCAGCTCGGGTTCCGGAAGCTGCAGATGGCCGGAGATGAACCGCCCGAGGTCGTCCTCGATGATCCGCTGGTTCTGCGAGGTCGGCGGCACGATCTTGGCGTCGAGGATCGTGCCCTCGGCATCGAGCTGGTAGCGATGGTAGAGCAAGCCGCGCGGCGCCTCGGTGCATGCGTAGCCGGTGGCGGCCCGCCGCGGCAGCTCGATGAACGGCTGGGGCGGCTCGTAGGCGGCGATCACCCGCAACGCCTCGTCGCAGGCCCAGAGGGTCTCGACGGCGCGCACGACGATGCTCTTGAACGGGTTGCGACAGACGGGACCCAACCCGGCGGCCCGGGCGGCATCCTGCGCCAACGGCGACAAGCGCGCGTGGTTGAGCGCGTAGCGGGCCATCGGACCGACGAAATACGGGCCGTGGCCCGCGAGCGTGGAGTGCAGGGCGTTCGAGCGCTCGACATGCTGCTCGACGAAGTGCGCGTCGTACTCGCGGGCGGGGATGTCGAGCCCGCGTGTCGAGGTGACGCGTCCCTCGTTGAGCGGATACTCCGCCGGATGCTGCAGGGCGACGAACTCGTAGTCGCACTCGAAGTCGGGAAACGGAAAGGCGGCAACCCATCGGACCGTCTCGAGCGCCGCCTCGCGCGCCCACTCGAGACGCTCGGCGAGCGGCGCGAGGTCGCGCCGCGTCGGGACCTTGTAGAAGCCCCCGACACGCACGTTGATGGGGTGGATCTCGCGCCCGCCGAGCAGGGCGAGCACCTCGTTCCCGACCTTCTTCAGCTGCAAGCCTCGCGCGACGGCGTCGCGATGCTCGCGCGCCATCTGGATCGCGTCGGGGTAGCCGAGGAAGTCGGGGGCGTGCAGCATGACGACGTGCAAGGCGTGGCTCTCGATCCACTCGCCGCAATAGAGGAGCCGGCGGAGCGCACGTAGCTGCCCGTCCACCTGTACGCCGAGGGCGTCCTCGATCGCGTGCACCGCGCTCATCTGGTACGCCACCGGACAGATGCCGCAGATGCGCGCGGTGATGTCGGGCGCCTCGATGGCGGCACGACCGCGCAGGAACGCCTCGAAGAAGCGTGGCGGCTCGAAGATGCGAAGCTGCACGTCGAGCACGCGCTCGCCCCGGATCTTCACGTACAGGGCGCCCTCGCCCTCCACGCGCGCCAGGTAGTCGACCTTGATCGTACGGGTCTTCTCGCTCATCGCTCGTCGCGCTCGTGGGCCTCGCTCTCCTTGCGGAAGGGCTCTGCCCACGCGTTGAACGTCCGGAACGCGCGCACGAGGTCGCGCTCGGTCACCCCGAGGCAAGCCCACCAGCGGGCGAGTGATCCCGTGTTCGGCGTCTCCTGCGGCCCGAAGCAGCCGTAGCATCCCCGGTCGTAGGCGGGGCAGATCGCGCCGCACCCTGCCTGCGTCGCCGGGCCGAGGCAGGGGACGCCGCGCGCGACCATGACGCAGACGTTGCCACGCAGCTTGCACTCGATGCAGACGCTGTGGGCCGGCGTGTTCGGCCTGCGTCCGTGCAGGAAGGCACTGATGACCTCGAGCAGCTGCCGCTTGTCGATCGGACAGCCGCGCAGCTCGAAATCGACGACCACGTGCGCCGCGATCGGCGTCGAGCGGTCGAGCGTCGAGATGTAGGCGGGTGTGGCGTAGACGATCGCCGCCAGCTCCTTGACGTCCTTGAAGTTGCGCAGGGCCTGGATGCCGCCCGCCGTGGCGCACGCACCGATGGTGATCAGGTGCTTGGAGGCGCGCCGGACCTGATGGATGCGCTCGGCATCGTGGGGCGTGGTGATCGAGCCTTCGACGAGCGACAGATCGTATGGGCCCTTCACCACCACGCGGGACGCCTCGACGAAGTTGGCGATCTCGACCGCGCCAGCGACCGCGAGGAGCTCGTCCTCGCAGTCGAGCAGGCTCAGCTGGCAGCCGTCGCACGAGGCGAATTTCCAGACCGCGAGCTTGGGACGACGTTTCGGCACGTCAGATCTCCCGCAGCTCCATGAGCCGCTCCACGCGGTCGTAGGCGAACACCGGCCCGTCCTTGCAGACGAATGACGGGCCGAACTGGCAGTGGCCGCAGAATCCGATGGCGCACTTCATGTTGCGCTCGAGAGAGACGAAGATGCGCTCGGTGGCGACGCCGCGCTGGCGCAGCGCATCCGCGGTGAAGCGCATCATGAGCTCGGGACCGCAGATCAGCGCCACGGCGTTGGCGGCGTCGAAGGGGGCGCGTTCGATCAGCGTCGGGACGACCCCGACGTGGCCGGGCCAGGCGCCGATCGCGTGATCGACCGTGATCGACACGACGACGCCCGCGGACGCCTGCCAGCGATCGAGATCGCGCCGGAAGAGGATGTCCTCCGGACTGCGGGCGCCATAGAGCAGCACGACGTTGCCGAAGTCACGGCGACGCGCGACGATCTCGTAGAGCGCCGAGCGCAGCGGCGCGAGGCCGATGCCGCCGGCGACCACGACGATGTCCCGTCCCAGCGCGGACTCGAGCGGCCAGGGCCGCCCGTAGGGACCGCGCACGCCGATCGACGCCCCCCGGCGCAGGCCCGCCATGGCCCGGGTCACGACGCCGACCTCGCGCGTCGTGTGTACCAGTTGCCGCCGTTCGGCCGGGTCGCCGCTCACCGAGATCGGCACCTCCCCGACTCCGAAGACATAAAGCATGTTGAATTGCCCGGGCGCGAATCCGCGAGCCTGGTCGCCGGGATCGATCTCCAACGTGAAGGTGTCGTGGGTCTCGCGGGTGAGCCGGCGGACGCGACACGGCCGCGGCGCCATGGGACTGGAGGGGACCGTCGTCGCCGCCACGCTCGTCACGGGCGCGTGCCGTAGACGTCGAGGAGCTGCAACCGCGCCGCCATGAGCCGTCGTTCCATGACGTGCGCGATGCGCGTGAAGAGCTCGTACCCGAGATCGTGATCGGCCTCGCACTTGCCACGCAGGCACTTCCCATCGAGCGCAACGGCGCGCGTCTGCTCCAGTGCGCGGGCGTCGAACATCCAACGATAGGGGGGAATCAGCCAGCTCCACCCGATCACCTCGCCCTCCCCCAGGGTCTCCAGGATGAGCGGCGGCCGCCCGGGCGCAGCGATCTCGAGCGCCGCACGGCCGTGGCGGATCAGGAAGAAGTGGTTCGCCTCCGTCCCCGTGCGGAACAGGAAGTCGCCGCCGTCGAAGCGCACGTTGCTGGCGCAGCCGACGACGAGCTCCAGGTAGCGCGGCGGGAGGTCGTGGAAGAATGCATGGCCCGACAGGATCCCCTCAAGACTCTCCATGCGGCTCGTCCTTCGGCCCCTCCGGGGCGCGGATCGCGGCAACCTCCTGGGTGATGTCGATCGCAACCGGGCACCAGGTGACGCACCGGCCGCAGCCGACACATCCCGAGGTCCCGAACTGGTCGATCCAGGTCGCCAGCTTGTGCGTGAGCCATTGCCGGTATCGGGCGCGCGTGCTGCTGCGCACGCTGCCACCGTGCAGGTACGAATGGTCGAGCGTGAAGCACGAGTCCCATCGCCGCCACCGCTCGGCGTGATCACCCGTCAGGTCGGTGACGTCCTCGACGGTGGCGCAGAAGCAGGTCGGGCAGACCAGCGTGCAGTTGGCGCACGCGAGGCAGCGTGTCGCCACCTCGTCCCAGCGCCGATGCTCGTAGCTCCCGTAGAGCAGCTCCTTGATGCCGCCGGTGTCGAGCGTTCGTCCCATGGAGCGCGCCGTGCGCTCGACGATCTCGTCAGCCGCGACCCGGTCGGTGTCCGATGCCGGTGCGCTCACGACCCGGCCGAGCAGCGCCGCGCCGCGCGCGCTTCCCAGCTCCACCAGAAATCGATGGGGCACGTCCAGCAGCTCGGTCAACGCGAGATCGAATCCTTCGCTCACACGCGGACCGGTCTTCATCGAGACGCAGAAGCACGTTCCCCCGGCTTGCCCGCAGTTCACCGCGACGACGAAGGTCCCGGCACGCCGCGCGGCATAGTCGGGATCCTCGGCACCCTCCCGCAGGAAGACCCGATCCTGGATCGCAATGGCGTGCAGATCGCAGGAGCGCGCCCCGATGAGCGCGAGGCGCGGCGGCGACCCGCTCTCCTCGACGATCGTGAAGGTCTCGTTGCCACCTCGCCGCGCCTGCCACAGCCGCACGCGCGGTGCGAAGAAGAACTGCTTCCACGACTGTGGGCCGAGCGCGTACCCGAAGAGCGCGTCGTCGTCACGCCGGTGCAACCGATAGGTGCCGGCCTCCTGGGTCTCGGTCCATCCCTGGGGAAGATCCTCGAGCCCCGCGATCTCGGCGTAGACGATCGCGCCGTCCCGTACGGTCGGACCGACGAGCTGGTGGCCATCGTCGCGGAGCGCCTGCAGCAGGCTCCCGAGCGCCGGCACTGAGAGGATGGCGCGGTCACCGGCCCGCGGTGCGGTCGTCATCGGATCGTGTGCCGAGGAAGCGCCACCCGGCCTGAATGCGCGTTCGCGGGGCACCAGTCAACACGACGGCCGACTTCACCGCTACGGGCGCCGACCTGCACACACCTCGTGAATCAATGTGTGGAGCACGACGTAGTCGACGGGCTTCTGCACGAAGCGTAGGAACGGCCGGTCGAGCACCTGGGCGTCCAGCGAGGTAGTCCGGTAGGCAGTGACCAGGATCACGGGGACGTGGGGATGCTGCGCATGGAAGGCGTCGGCCAGCGCAAGGCCGCTCGTTCCAGGCATCTCGTAGTCCGTGATCAGGATCGCCACGTCCTTCAACGAGGAGAGCGCGGGTACGTGGGCCGGTGCACCATGGTCGCCGACCCCGTGACCATCTTCCCGGAGCATCTCGGCGAGGCTGGTCCGAAACGACGGCTCGTCGTCCACGAGCAAGATGCGGATGGCACTACAGCCGTCGGGTTGGTCCATGCGCGGGAAGCTCCAGCCGGAAAACCGTGCCGGTGCCGAAATGGGATGCATATTCAATGCCACCGCCGTGCGCGAGGACGATCTGCTTGCAGATGGCGAGGCCGAGGCCCGTACCTCCGGCCTTCGTCGTCTCGAACAGCGCAAACACGTCGATACCTTCCGGCACTCCGGGGCCGCTGTCCGTGACGAGAATGCGAATGCGTTCCTGTTTCCGCAATTCCGCCGTGACGCGGACGACTCCTGGACCACGATCGACAGCTTCGAGCGCATTCTTTACGAGGTTGTCCATCACGCGGCGGAGCTTGTCGGGGTCTGCACGAATTACAGGCAGGTCGGTGCCAACATCGACTTCAAGGGCGATGCCGCGCCCGGTGGCTTCCTGGTCCCATGCCGTCACGATCTCCTGGAGAAACGCGGGCAGTTCGAGTCGCCGCAGATGGAGCCGCTGCTCGCGTGCAAACTCCTTGAATTCCTCCACCAGGGCATCGAGGCGCTGTACGGTCTGGACGATCATGTCGGTAGCCTGCGTGAGGCGCTCCACCGGGACCGGGTCGCGCGCGAGCAGTTGGCGCAGACGCTGCGCCGTCATCTGCAGGCCGGCGAGCGGGTTCCCGAAGTCGTGCGCGATCCGGGCGGTCACGGCCCCGATGTCCGCGAGCCGTTCATTCTGGAGCGCCTGCTTGAGGAGCTGCCGTTCGCGGTCCTCCGCTTCCTTCTCGTGGGTGAGGTCACGGATGACGCCGGTGAAGAAATGGCGGCCGTCGAGCAGCGTGTCGTTCACGGCCAAGTCCATCGGAAAGTTCGTCCCGTCCTTGCGCCGGCCCGTGACCTCGCGGCCGATACCGATGACCCTGCGCTCGCCGGTCTGGAGGTAGTGGCGCAGATACCCATCGTGTTCGTGACGGAAGGGCACGGGCATGAGGAGCTTGACGTTCTGGCCGACGATCTCCGTCGCCGCGTAGCCGAACAGCCGTTCCGCCGCCGGGTTGAAGGACAGCACCTTGCCGCCCTCGTCGATCCCGATGATAGCCGACGCCGCCGTGTCGAGGACGGCCCGGTGCCGCGCTTCGCTCTCGGCGAGCGCGTGCTCGGCGCGCCGCCGCTCCGTGACGTCGCGAATCATGGCGGAGTACATCACGTCGTCGCCGACCCGCGCCTCGGACACGGACAGCTCCATCGGAAACACGTCACCGTTCTTCCGACGTCCCTCGACCTCCCGAATCCGGCCGATCGCCTTCGGCACGCCCGTGGCGCGGTAGGTCGCGAGGTAGGCATCATGTTCCTCGCGGTAGGGAGCGGGCATCAGGATGGTGACGTTCTGTCCCATCACCTCGCTCGCGGCGTAGCCGAAGATCACTTCCGCGGCATGATTGAAGAGGGTGATACGCCCCGTGAGGTCGATGCCGATGATGGCGTCCCGCGCCGTACCGAGAATCGCCTGCCAGCGGGCTTCTTGGAGCCGGAGCGCCCGGAGCGCATCAGCCGGGGTGGGCGTCTTGTCCTCGCTCATCCGGGGATCGCGCGTGACACGTCGACCATCACCCGACAGCGCGGGGGGGATTCGCTACCGCTAGCCTTCTGACCCCTCGGCGATCCCGCGCTGGCCGAGGGTCACGTCGAGCTGGGCGGACGTCCGGGTTGCCAGCGGCGAGCAAAGTCGCCGCGCGCCAGGCGATCGCAAGGTCGGGGGCGAGCTCACGCACGAGGCTCGCGACGCCTTCGGGCTCCGTGGCCTCGCCGAAGAAATGCTGGAACGCGGCAAGCACGGCAACCACCGCGTGCTCGGCCTCGCCGCTGTCGCGCAGCCTGCATCGTTGCATCACTTCGCCGAGAAGCTCGAGGCTGTATGGCTGCGCACGCTCGGCAATGGCTTGCGGATTCGCCATCCAGAGGCGCTTCAATCCCGGTGGCAACCGCGTCGCGATTGCCGAGGATGCACCAGGGGGAAGGCGGTCGTGGAGTTCTTGAAAGACCACGCCGGTCAGTGCTTGCGCGTGATGCAGGTCGCGGTCCAGACATCCAGCGACGTAGCGGAAGAACCTGGGCGTGTTCATCTCGGGTCCCCGGCGTGTATCGCGCCGCTCGCGCGATGTCTGTCGCCTGCACGACAGTTCGAAAAATCGGCCGGAACCTCGCAACGCAACGCGACTGTGGGCACTTTCGGCTACCGGCATCGCGTCTGGATCATTTCGATCGTGATCACTATGCTCCGCACACCCCGTGGACGACTTCTGGCACCTGCACAACTTCGACTGGTTGAGTGAGCTCTCGACCGCCGAGACGGATCGGCTCCGGCGGCAGGCAGTGCAGCACACCTACCCGGCGGGCGGGCTGATCTTCACACCGACACCGCACCCAAGGTGGGTGTACCTCCTCGAGCGCGGCCTCGTGCGAATCTACCGCGCCTCGGGCTCGGGAGAGGAGACGACGTTCGGCTACGTCGCCCCCGGAGAGATATTCGGCGAGCTTGCAGCCTTCTCGAGACGGCCGCGGGAAAGCTACGCGAAGGCGGTCCGCGCCTCCCTCGTCTGGCGGCTACGCCACGAGGCCGTACGCGAGTTGCTGGACGCGCATGCGGGGGTCGTGGTGGCGGTCATCAAGCAGGTCGGCTCGCGGCTGAAGCGCGTCGAGAGCCGGGTGGAACACCTGGTGTTCCGCTCCGTGCCGAGCCGGGTGGCGGGAATCCTGCTCGAGCTCGCAGAGGATTTCGGACACCAGCAGGTCGAGGGCATCGTGCTCGATTTCACCTTGAGTCAGGAGGAGCTGGCGACGCTCGTCGGAGCTTCACGGCAGACGGTGAATATGAGCTTGCGAGAGTTCGAACGCGCGGGCGTGCTCCGACGGAAGGGACGACGGCTCGTGCTGCTCGGCATCGACGCGTTGCGACGGTCGAGGGACGCCAAGCGCCGGGCGTGACGCGTCGAGCCGCCTACAGCGGCAGATTGCCCGTCGCCGCGCGCGTCGACTTGTCGCGCTTGTAGGCCTCGATCGTACGCTGCGCGATGCGCCACTGGTGCACCTCGTCGGCCCCGTCGGCGAAGCGTGCCCAACGCGCGTGCTGCGCCATGCGAGCGAGCGGGGTATCGAGCGAGTAGCCGAGGGCGCCGTGCACCTGGATGGCGCGGTCGACGATGCGGTTCAGCGCGCCCGCGACGAAGTGCTTCGCCATCGACACCTCGCTGCGAAAGTCCTCGCGGCGGTCGATCTTGTAGGCGGCGTGCAGGACCATGAGCTTGCATTGGTAGAGCTCCATCGTCGAGTCGGCGATCATCCACTGGATGCCTTGTTTCTCGGCGAGCAGGGAGCCGTGGGCGAAGCGATGGAGCGCGCGGTCGACCATCATGTCGAGCGCCACTTCGGCCTGACCGATCCACCGCATGCAGTGGGCGAGGCGCGCCGGGCCGAGACGCGCCTGGCCGAGGAGATGGCCCTGGCCGCGGCCGCCGAGCATGTGGTCCTTCGGGATGCGGAGGTTCTCGATGCGGATCTCGGCGTGGTCGTGGTGACCGGCCATCGTGAGGACGTCCCGGACGACCGTCCAGCCTTGCGCCGGCAGGTCGACGAGAAAGGCGGTGTTCCCGGCCTGTGGAATCTCGGGCTGGTCTTCCGTACGCGCGATCAAGATCGCGAAACTCGCCCCGCTCGCCCCCGAGATGAACCACTTGTGGCCGTTCACCACCCAGTCGTCGCCGTCGAGGACGGCGCGCGTCTGGATGAGCGTGGGATCCGAGCCGGCAACGTCCGGCTCCGTCATTGCGAAGCAGGAGCGCACCATGCCCTCGCAGAGCGGCCGCAGGTACCTCTCCTTCTGGGCGTCCGTCGCCCAGTGCAGGAGGGTGTGCATGTTGCCCTCGTCGGGCGCCTGCGCGTTCAGGGCGTAGGGCCCGAAGACCGACTTCGCGGCCTCGGCAGAGATCGCTGCCATCGCGACGTGCCCGACGCCCATGCCGCCATACTCCGTCGGCATGTGCGGCAGCCACAGCCCCCAGTCCTTTGCCGCGACGCGCATCTCGATGACCGACTTCACCAGGAAGCGACGGTCGTTCTCGTGCTCGGCGATGCGGGCCTCCGCGGGCCGGACGACCTGGCTGATGAACTCGCGCACCTTGAGGCGCAGGGCGTCGATCTCTTGCGAAAAGGTGAAATCTATTGCCATGACGATGCTCCTCTGCCCACGAAGGAGACCATTTTGAACGTGAAGATCAATGACCTGATGACCCGCCGTGTCATCACCGCCGAGCGCCATCATACCGTCGACCACATCCGTGGGATGATGACACGGAACCGCATGCACGCGATCCCGATCGTCGACGCCGAGGGCAACGCGGTCGGCATCGTGACCTCCGCCGATCTGGTTGCGGCAAAGAAGGGCGCGAGCCCGGTCAGCGCGATCATGCACGAGGGAATCCACGCGGTGCCGGCCTACAACGACGTGCACGTCGCCGCCCGGATCATGCGGAAGCATCGCATCCATCACGTCGTCGTCACGCACGAGAAGAAGGTCGTCGGCCTGGTGAGCTCCTTCGACCTGCTGAAGCTGATCGAGGACCACCGCTTCGTGGCGAAGCCGTCCCCGAGCGCCTCCCGGAGCACGTCGGCGCGCGTCCGCTGACCAAGCGGGACGCTGAGCGATCGCGCGACCGCCGCCGAGCCCCTTACCGGGACAGGGTCGGCCGCCGATCGGCCCAGGGCATCGCGGCCTCGAGTGCCGCCGCGACCCGTAGCAGGAGATCCTCCCGCCCATAGGCGGCAACGAGCTGCACCCCGATCGGCAATCCGGCGGCGTTGCAGTGGAGCGGGAGAGAGATCCCGGGCTGGCCCGTCAGGTTGAAGGGAAGCGTCCAGCAGGCGATCTGCGCGGCGCGCATTCCCACCGCGTGGCCGGTCGCGGGCGTCGGCACCAGCTCGCCGAGACGCGGCGGCGGCTCCGCGATCGTCGGCGTGAGCAGCAGATCGAACCCGCCGGCATGCCACTCGGCGATCCGGCGTGTGAATTCGTAGATCCAATCGACCGTGGCGTGGTACCGCGGCGCGCTCGTCGCGTCGCCCGTCGTCTTCATCGCCCAATTGACGGCATCGACGTCGGCCTCGGTGAAGGGGGTCCCGGTCAGCTCGCCGATTCGATCGAGCGTGTGCGCGATGTGCGTCGAGTACATGACCGTGAAGTGATGGCCGAGCTCGGCGTCATCGAGCGCGTCCGGGTGCGCCTCTTCGATCCGGTGGCCGAGCGAAGCGAGGGCCTTCGCCACCGCGGTCGCGGCCGCCGTGCAGTCGGGGTGCGGCTGGAAGGTACCCCCGGGTGCGGCGGTCATGAGACCGATGCGGAGCGTGCCGGTCGGGGCGCCTACCTCCCGCACGTACGGCCGCGTCGGCGGCGGGGCGACGAACGTGTCGCCCGGCATGGCGCCCGCCAGCACGTCGAGGATCGCCGCCGTGTCACGGACGCTCCGCGTGACGACGCCGTCGGAGACCATGCCGCCGACGGGTGCGCCGACCGCCGGACCGAAGGAGGTGCGCCCCCGCGAGGGCTTCAAGCCGACCAATCCACACTCGCTCGCCGGAATGCGGATCGAGCCGCCGCCGTCGTTGGCGTGCGCCGCCGGCACGAGGCCGGCCGCCACCGCGCAGGACGATCCCCCGCTCGAGCCTCCCGTCGAGTGCTCCAGGTTCCAGGGGTTGTGGCACGGACCGTAGGCCTCAGACTCAGTCTGACAGAGGGTGCCGAGCTCGGGGACGTTGGTTCGGCCGAGGATCACGAAGCCCGCAGCCTGAATCTTCTGCGTGAAATAGCTGTCGATCGGGATTGCGACGCCGAGATCCCTCAGCCGCCGCAGGCCCATGTGGTACGGCTCGCCCGCCTGCATCCCGAGGATGTCCTTCAGCAGGAACGGGACGCCGCGAAACGGACCGGCGGCGGGCGCATCCGCCTCGGCGCGCGCCTTCTCGAAGCGCGGGTGGATGATCGCATTCAGCGTCGGGTTCAGGCGCTCGATCCGCGCGATCGCGTGGTCGACGAGCTCGCGCGGGGAAACGTCCCCCTTGCGTACGAGCTCAGCCTGCGCGGTCGCGTCGAGCCAGTCGATCTCTCTCATGGGGACCGAACCTACGCCTTGACGCGGCGACGGTCGAGGGATGGAGCGTGGCCCGCGTGTACGCTCGCACTGGTGGGCACCCTTTGGCCCTCGCGGCACCGCATCGCCAGGTCGATCGGCGCTCGCTTGACCTCGCGTTGCGCGCGACGCTACACGGGTCCCGTCGAGCGCTCGGCCGGCGTCATCGCGTGACTCATTATCCTGCACGCCGGCGCAGGTGGACCGCTGCCTTGCGAGTGCCGAAGATATTCAACCTCCGGACGGATCCCTACGAGCGAGCGGACATCACCTCGAACACGTACTACGACTGGCTTCTCGATCACGCGTTCGAGCTCGTGCCGGCGCAGGCCTACGTCGGCCAGTTCTTGGCGACGTTCAAGGACTATCCGCAGCGGCAGAAGGCCGCCAGCTTCAACATGGATGAAGTCATGGCGCAGCTGAAGGAAGGCGGCGGATCGAAGTAGATCAGACGTGGCATCCCGTGACACGGCCGACGTGTCGGCTATGAGAGATGGAGGCGGGGGGAATCGAACCCCCGTCCGAACCGCGAGACCGACGGGACCTGAGGTGGTCAGCAGTGCTCAGCTGTGCGGAATCCCGCCGAGTCGCTCCATTCCCCGCATCCTGAGTGACCACGAATCGCCTGCAGACCTGGAACGTTTTCGGAACTCGGCATAGCCTCGGCGCCGCATCAATCTCGACGAACCATCCGCTCGCCATCTGAATCCCGGTTTTCCCATTTGTGAGAAGCTTTCCGCTGCATCGTTCTCGATCTTGCGGACGAATCCCCCGGTTTTCCGCTTTCCCGACGTCTTACGAGCGGCATGACCGCTGCTAGGAACACGAGCCAAGTTCTCGGCTCACGGAGCGTGTTCCCGAGCGAGCCGCGATGCCGATAGGCCCAGGCGGCTTCGATGACGATGGGCCGCATGCATGTCAGCGTTGGCAGGAGGGGTGCCATGATGAGCGACGAAAAGGTGGTGACGCATCAAACGTCCCCCGTATTGCAGCGACTGCGTAGAGTGCTGGCCGTCACACTCGCGGCGATCGCGGGCCACGCGATCTGCGCGCCGCCGTCGGCGCACGCCCTTCCCAGCTTCGCCCGGCAGACCGGCCTGCCCTGCACCAAATGTCACACCAACTTTCCGACGCTGACGCCGTTCGGACGCGATTTCAAACTGCACGGCTACGTCATGCGAGGTGGGGAGCGCACCGGATCGTGGCAAGATATTTTCAAGGACGTGCACCTCGCCGCGATGGCAATGCCGTCGTTCACCCACACAAACCAGGGGCAACCCGGGGGGGCGGCGCCGGGAGACTTCGGCGACAACGACAACTTCGCGGTGACGCAGTACAGCTTGTTCTACGGCGGGCGGCTCTTCTGGAAGATCGGCGCGTTTGTCCAAGGCACGTACGATGGGGTTGCTCACCAGTGGGCCATTGACAACACGGACATCCGCTTCGCCGACGTGACGACACTCGCGGACCGAAGCCTGACCTACGGCGTCACCTTCAACAACAATCCGACGGTGCAGGACCTCTGGAACACGACCCCGGCATGGGGATTCCCGTTCTCAGGATCCGGGCTCGCGCCGACACCGGGCGCGGCGGCACTGCTGCAGGGTAGCTTGGCGCAGCAAGTCTTCGGCTTCGGCACATACGCCATGTGGGACGACCTCGTCTATGGAGAGGTGAGCGCCTACCGCACTCTCGGGCAGAACATCCAAAGCTCCTTCGGTGTCGATCCCACAGGCGAGGCCGAGATCAACGTGCTCGCTCCGTATTGGCGGCTCGCGTTGCAGCGGGCCTGGGGCTCCAACTACTTGGAGGTCGGGCACTACGGGCTCTGGGCCAACACGTATCCTGGCCGGGATCAGAGCGCCGGCACCGACACCAGCAGCGATATCGGGTTCGACGCGCAATATCAGTTCTTCAGCGCGCAGCACGACGTGACGGTGCTCTCGACGTACCTGCACGAGAACGACGATTGGAACGCGAGCCACAAGCTCGCCCTCACCGACCGCGGCACGACACAGCTGAACACCTTCAATCTCACCGGATCGTACCTCTACGACAAGACCTACGGTCTGACGGTGAGCTTCTTCGACATCAGCGGTCACAGCGATGCCGCGCTCTTCGCCAACAATCCCACGGGTTCTCCCGACAGCTACGGGGAGATCATCCAGCTCGACTACCTACCCTTCAACAAGAGTGGCGGGCCGGCGTTCTGGCCGTACAGCAGCGTCAAACTCTCGCTGCAGTATACGCTGTACCAGAAGTTCGACGGCTCTCACTCGAACGTTGACGGAGCCGGTCGCACGGCTTCGGACAACAACACACTCTACCTGGAAGCCTGGATCGTTCTATGACACACGCGTCCTCAATCGGGTGCCCATGCTTGACAGCACACAAGGAGGGTGGCCACGATCGTGCCTCACGTGCAGGTGGAGCGAACACGCTCGGAGAACGCGCGGCCCATCCAGACGTATCTCCGGCGCACTGATGCAACCCTGGAGAGCGCATGCTGAAAGTCTTGGTATCGATCGCCGTGCTCACGATCGTCGTCGCGGCGTCCCCGGCCGCAGCGACGGACCTTGCCGCGGCCAAGAAGAACTTCGTCATGTTCTGCACGAAGTGCCACGGCGCCGAAGGCAAGGGCAACGGACCGGAAGCGGGATCGCTTTCGACCAAGCCGCGGGATTTCACCGACTGTGCCCGCATGAAAACGATGACCGATGCCACGCTCTTCACCGCGATCAAAGAAGGCGGTCCGGCGGTCAACCTCAGCAAGGACATGCAGGCGTGGAAGGATGGCATGGAGGACGACGAGATTCGCGATCTCGTTGCCTACGTCCGCACCTTCTGTCCGTAGCGGTCGTTGGGCGATAGCGGTGTCGGACCGCTTCCCAGCCGAAGTGCGGAACTTATGGTGGTTCCGCGCCAACGTCCCATGCCTCGAGGCGTGTCCGGTGAAGACGGACGCCGGGCGTTACGTGCAGCTGATCGCGGATGGGCGCTTCGCGGAGGCCTACCGCGTCGCGCGCGCCCCGAACCCGATCGCGTCGATCTGCGGGCGAACCTGTGGCGCCCCGTGCGAGGACGCCTGCCGCAGAGGGAAGATCGACGCCCCGGTCGCGATCCGTCCGCTCAAGCGTTTCATCACCGAAAACTACGGTCCGGAGTCGCTCTCCGCCGCCGGGCTCGCGCAGGTGCTGCGCGGCGACATGGGAGGCGGCAGCGGGACGGCACTCCACGGCGAGGCCCTTCTGCGGCGCGGCGCGACGGCACCCGCTGGCGGCCGTGTCGCGGTCGTCGGAGCGGGGCCGGCCGGCCTCGCCTGCGCGCACGACCTGGCGCTCCTCGGCCACCAGGTGACGATCTTCGAGGCCATGCCGCTTCCTGGCGGCATGATGCGGTATGGGATCCCTAGCTACCGCCTGGCGCGCGAGGTCATCGATCATCAGGTCGCCGAGATCGAGGACCTGGGGGTCGAGATCCGCTACGGTCATCCTCTCGACGCGACGTTCGGCATCACCGAGCTGCGGGCACTCGGATACGAGGCGATCTTCCTCGCGATCGGCGCTGCCCGCGGGCGGGGGATTGACCTCCCCGGCAGCGACTTCGACGGCGTCCTGAAGGCGATCGACTACCTGCTCAATATCAATCGCGGCTATCGCGTGCCCGTCGGCAAGCGTGTGGTCGTGATCGGCGGCGGCCTCGTCGCCATCGACGCTGCGCGCATGGCGCTGCGCGCGATCCTTCCTGGCGTCGCGATGGCGCGGGAGGAGGAAGCGGCGGTCGAGGCGACGGTGATGCGCGTTGCCCTCGACGCCGCTCGCGAGGCCGTGCGGCGCGGCGCCGCCGAGGTGACGGTCGTGAGCCTCGAGTCGGCGGCCGAGATGCCGGCCGCCCGTTCCGTGCAAGGGCGAGAGGAGCTGGAGATCGCGGCGGGGGAGGCGATCACTTTCCTGCCGGGATGGGGGCCGCGGCGGATCCTCGGCACGACGGGTCGGGTGGATGGTGTCGAGCTGGTCCGATGCGTGCGGACGACGGACGATGACGGACGCTTCCGCCCGGTGTTCGACGAGGGCGACACGCGCAGTCTCGCGGCGGACGCAGTGATCCTCGCCGTCGGACAGGGCCCGGATACGGCGTTTCTCCGTCCCGGGGACGGCATCGAGGTCACCCGGTCGGGCACGATCCAGGTGGATCCCCTGACGCTCGCCACGAGCGCGCCGGACATCTTCGCGGGCGGCGACGGGGCGTTCCCGCCTGCGCTACTGATCACGGCCGCCGCTCAGGGAAAGACGGCGGCGCGCAGCATCGACGCCTTCCTTCGCGGGAAGCCGCTGGCGGAGCCGTCGCTGACGGTGCGCATCGAGGAGCTGCCGACTGATTCGTATCGAATGAAGTCCGGGTATGAGCACATCGAGCGGCACATACCCGTGGTCCCGCTCGAGCGACGAAGCGGGATCTGCGAGGTGGAGGCGCCGTACACCGCAACCGAGGCGCGTGAGCAGGCAAGCCGCTGCCTGGAGTGCCACACCCACCCCGTCTACGACAGTGAGCGCTGCGTTCTCTGTGGGCGTTGTGTCGACATTTGTCCCGAGCACTGCCTGCGGTTCGCTTCGCTCGATGACGTGGCGATCGGCGGGGAGCGCAAGGACGCGCTCGCGGCGCAGCACGGCACCGGGCCTATCAGCGTCTTTCTCTACGATGGCGACAAGTGCATCCGTTGCGGCCTCTGTGCGATCCGCTGCCCCACGGCGGCGATCACGATGGAACGGTTCGAGTTCCACGAGGGGGCCGTCGATGAATGAGGGGCGTCGCGGCTTCCTGCGATTCCTCGGCAAGGCGTCCGTCCTCGCCGCCTTCCTCGTGCAGATTGCCGCAGCGGCGCGTGCGTTCGTGCCGAACGTCCTGTACGAGCCGTCGCGCCGCTTCAAGGTTCGGCGGCCCAAGGACTATCCCCAGGGCGTCACGTTCGATCCCGATCACCGGCTGTTCCTGATTCGCGAGCAGGACGCGATCTACGCGCTGTCGGCCGTCTGTACGCACCTGGGGTGCACCGTGCAGTGGAAACAGGACCGGTCGGAGTTCGCCTGTCCGTGCCACGGCAGCAAGTTCCAGGAGGACGGCACCGTGGTCGGCGGGCCCGCGCCCCGGCCCCTCGCGTGCTACGCCCTGAGCATTTCGCCCGACGGCTACCTGGAGGTCGACACGGCCGACGAGGTGGCGTTCGGCTCCCGCCTCACGCTGCCGAAGGAGTCGGCGTGAGCCGATGCGGGAGCCGGCAGTGAGCGCACGCCAGCGCATCCAGGCGCTTTGGCGCGCGTCGACGTGGACGTGGGCTCCGGAGAGCGAGCGCGAAGCGGGCGAGGCGATCGTCCGCAATCTCTGGCTGCACTGGTTCCCGAACAAGGTGGCGGTGCGGAGCGCCAGCTGGACCTATTCATTCTGGCTCGGCACGGCAGCGGCCTCGCTCTTCGCCATCCTCGTCGTGACCGGCGTGCTTCTGATGCTCTTCTACGTCCCCTCGGTGCAGCAGGCGTACTGGAGCATGAAGGACATCGGCACGGTCGTCAGCTTCGGGTGGTTGCTGCGCAGTCAGCATCGCTGGGCGGCCCATCTGATGGTCGGCGTGACGTTCGTGCACATGGCGCGCGTCTTCTTCACCGGCGCGTACCGTGGTACTCGCGGCATCAATTGGCTCGTTGGTATCGGGCTGCTGCTCGCGACCTTGCTCCTTTCCTTCACGGGGTACCTGCTGCCATGGGACCAGCTCGCGTTCTGGGCGGTCACCGTCGGGACGAACATCGCGCGCGAGGCACCGATCATCGGCCCATCGCTCCGCTTCCTCCTGATCGGGGGGAGCGAGATCGGCCAGACTACCCTCCTGCGCTTCTACGTACTGCACGTGGTCGTGATCCCGGCGGTCGTGGTCGTGCTGTTCGCGTACCACATGTGGCGCATCCGCAAGGATGGCGGCCTGGCGGCCGTCGAGCCACTGCGCCGCGCGCGCGAGCTGCATCCCACGACGCCGTCCGCGACGAAGAGCTATTCGGTGTTCGGCGCGACGCCCGGCGCGACCGTCGAGGCCTTCGCCTCCACTGCGCTCGGGGAGGAGGACGTGGCGTTCTCGTCTCCGGAGCTCGTGCGCCGCATCGTCCTCGTGTTCTTGCTGACGTTCAATGTGACGCTGCTGTTGAGCATCCTCTTCGGCGCGCCGCTCGAGGAGGCCGCCAATCCCTTCATCACTCCGAATCCCGCAAAGGCGCCGTGGTACTTCCTCTGGCTGCAGGAGCTGGTAGCCAGCACGACGATCCGCGCCGGCCGATTCTCGATCAGCGGCGGCTTCATCGGGGGAATCCTGGTCCCCGGGATCCTCCTGCTCGTCGCATCGGCATGGCCGTTCGTTGATCCCAGTCCGCTGGACACCGAAGGCGTGTGGTTCGCGCCGGCGCGACGCAGGCAGAATGTCGTCTTCATCCTGCTCGCGCTCGTGATCATTGCGCTCATGATCGTCGGCGTCTATCTCCGCGGCCCGTCCTGGGGGCTGTACTGGCCGTGGCAGCCATGGCCGGCGCCGCCGTCGGTCCTCTGAGCGACGACGTGCGAACACCGTTCTCGCGGCTCGAGTTCCCCGACTTCCCGCTCCTCGTTGTCCTGTCGCTGCTCTTCTTCGTGCTGGTGCTCGCCGCGGTTGTCCGCGAGGAACGCGATGAATGGCGGCCGATTCAGGAGCAATTTCGGAGCGCTCTCGAGCATAACGGGCAAAGCGCGGCCGCGCGCGGCTTCAAGGTCGGCATCCGCCAGCTGTGGCTGCCGGAGCTCGGTCGTGTCGACCGCTGCGTCACCTGCCACCTCGGCTACGAATGGAGCGGCGTCCTGCCTGCGAGCCTGCCGCAGCCTCTCGCGCCCCACCCCGATCTCCCCTACATGGACGCGCACCCGTTCAATGAGTTCGGCTGCACCTCCTGCCACGGCGGACAGGGGTTTGCGACCACAACGGAGGCCGCCCACGGACAGGTCGCGCATTGGGAGGAGCCCCTCCTCGATGGGGCGCTCGCCGCGGGCTACGGCTTGAGTCCCACCGAGCTGATGCAGATCCGCTGCAACGGCTGCCACCGTCACGCGGACTCGACGCCGGGAATGGAGACGATCGATCACGGCAAGACCCTCGTGCGGAAGAACAAGTGCCTCGTCTGCCACACCATCGAAGGCCGGGGAGGTCTGAAGGCACCCGATCTCACGTTCGTCGGCGACAAGAACCCCGAGCTCTTCGACTTCAGCAACGTCGAGGGCCCGCACACGGCGTTCAATTGGCATGTCCAGCACCTGACGCACGCCGGAACGGTCGTGCCGCACACGACGATGCCGGACTTCGACTTCCCTCCCGAGGATGCGCGAGCCCTGACGCTGTTGCTCCTCAGCTGGCGACGGCTGTCGATGCCGCCCCGCTACATTCCGCGGCCTGTCCCCGCACCCACCGAAGCCGCGCCGCGCCAGCCGGCACCGGTGCCGGAGGTCGCGGGTGCCGAGGCCGGACGTACGGTCTTCCTCGAGCGCGGATGTGCGAGCTGCCATGGCGTCGGGACCGGAACCCAGATCGGTCCGGACCTGAAGTACGTGGGTCGTCGCCACGATGCCGAATGGTTGCGACGCTGGCTGACGGATCCGGCGGCGATGCTGCGGGCCTACCCCGACCTGGCGAGCTGGCCGGCCGCGTACGGTAACATCGTCATGCCCAATCAGAATCTGACGGGCGCCGAGATCGATGCGCTCGTGACATATCTCGGCAAGCTCTGAAGCCGTACGTCGCGAATACGACCCTCCAGGTCCTCGAGCTGCTGCGAGCTGCTGGACGACCCGGAGGGTGGTTCGAATTCACTGCGACAGCTGATCGAGCCTCGTGTTCTTCCCCGTCCCTGCGCGCGTGAGGGCGCCGGCGCGCCGTCATGGCAGGCATGTACCGGACAGGGCCGTACAGGTATCCGATCCCCGGCATTCCGTCGACGTCGCCGTCGCGCAGCAACATCCACTGAAGCACGTGGAGGCGAAGGAGCATGCGGTGCTGTTGAGCTGCTTCGGTGTGCAGACGCCCCCGGTACAAAACTCGGTGCGCGAGCACTGGGAATCCTCGCCGCATGGGGCGCCGGGGCATACGCCGGCGAACGTCGAGTCGACGTCGTCAGCGCTGCACTCGCAGGTGCCGCCGCTGTCGACGCAGGTCGATTGCCGGGCGCATACGCTGCTCGGGGCCCCTTGGAACGCGCAGCAACACGCCACGCCGAACGGCGGGGTCACGAGAGGATCATCCGCGCACAGCGAGCTGACCTGGCATTCGCCGCCGATCGCCTGTTTCGGCGTACAGAATCCGCCGCTGCAAAACTCTTTGCCGGCACAGCATTCATCGTCTTTGCTGCAATGCGCGCCGGGGCACTGACAATTTCTATTTCCGCCACAGAAGTCGATGATGTTGCAGAGCCCCACGGGTCTCGTGCTGCAGACCGCCGGATCAGCGAGGTTGTCGCCCCCGCCCTGGACGCCCCCACAATTTCCCGCGCAGCAGCATCCGGTCGCGCATTCGTCGCCGGTGAAGCACGGCGGCGAGCCGACGAGCTTGCAGTTCTCGTCGACGTTGCCGCAGACCTTCGCGCCGCCACCGCAGACGTTGGGAGTTCCTCCTCCGCCGCATGTGGCGGATCCCGTGCACGTCCCGCAATCGACCGTGCCGCCGCAGCCGTCCGGCACCGTGCCGCAGTCGTCTCCGGCGGGACACGACGTGATCGGCGTGCAGCCGCACACGTGCAGCACACCCCCGCCGTCGCACGTCTCGGGTGACGTACAGGATCCGCAGTCCAACATGTCGGAGCACGTTCCGTCCGAGATCATGCCGCAATTCGCCCCCTGGGCGGCACACGTCGTGCCGGTGCAGCACGTCCCAAAGGATTGCGCCGCCGGCTTGACACACACCCGACCGCAACAGCTCTGATTCGTCCGACACGACCGGCCGTCGGGCTTGCAGTCGGGATCCGCGGCCGCCGCGTGCTGCGAGACGACGAGCGCCGCACATACGGCGAGAGCAGCGACCGCGCCACTCAACGTGACGCGAGGGAAGACGCGCGGGTGACGATCACGGATGTATGGAGACGTGGTGATGCGCGCCCGTCCGGTCGTCCGGTCGAGCGCGAGTCCGGAACGCGGCATCCGGATGGTCCTCCGAGTTGAGGCGCCGGCGGGCGCCCGGGAAGTGGCGCGCACCTTCGACGAGGCGACAGCACGCCGTCAACGGCATTGTTCGAAAGAAGCGGCCACCATGACCGCAATGGGACGGAAGTTGCCACCGCGTCGCGTTAGGGGCGACCAAGGCGAAGTATCCAACTGAGTAGAAGGTGCGCCCGGCGCGCGCCGATCGTCAAGTAAATTCTCCGCTACGTCTTGGCGCGAAGACGCTCGCTAAAGCACCATGGATCGGTCGTCAGCACGCGCCGCATCGGACGCCGACTCAACTACTCCTCTCGCTGATCACCACACGTCGGCTTGGCTTGCCGATCCGGTCATCCCGAGCGAGTCCGCACCGCCACGACGGCCTCGACCGCACAACGCGCTCTCCATTCGCCACGACATGCCCAAGTCGCCGCCGTACCGCTCCGCTGATCAGGTTGGCTACCTTCGCCACGTCTGCTTTCTTCCGCTGCGTGGGGCAGGCGCAGACAATTCCGGCCGGAGGCGAGAGCCCGCAGCGCTGGCGATAGAACCGGATGCCCGCGGAGTCGAGTGCGATTTCAGAGCGGTTGCGACGGTTCATAGCCGCGCAGATCACGTCGATCGACCAGGTGGAACTTCTGCTGCTGTTGCGCCAGGAGGCGCAGACGGCGTGGACCGCGGACGCGGTGAGCCAGGTGTTGCGAATCGAGCCCTCCTGGGCGGCACGACGCCTCGAGGATCTTCGTGAACGTCGCATGCTCGTGGTTGATACGAGCAACCCTCCGGCCTACCGGTTCCAACCCCTTGATCGCGAGCTCGATTCCGACATCGCCGAGCTCGCTCGTGCGTACGCCGAGCGACGGGTCAGGATCATCGAGCTCATCTATGCGGCACCGAGCACGGCAATCCGCACGTTCGCAGCCGCGTTCCGGTTCAGAAGGGACGACACCGATGATGCTGACGCGGTCTATGTCCTGTGCACGGTGACGAGCCTCCTGTGCGCGTTGCTCCTCTTCCGCGGATATCGCCGCAGTGGTATCCGCCTCCTGCTTTGGAGCGCGCTCTGCTTCGCGGGATTGGCCCTCAACAACGCGTTCGTCTTCGTCGATCTGGTCGTGCTTCCCGAGGTCGATCTCTCCTTGCCGCGCGACACGATCGGCTTGGTAGCGATGACGGCTCGTCTTCGGACTCGTGTGGGAAACCGAGTGACCCTGCCATCGGGGACGGCGTCATGGTGAACCAACTGCTAGCCGGGGCAAACGCGATGGCCTGCTTCGTCTCGGGCCTTTTCTTCTGGAAGTTCTGGCGGCGCGAACGCGACCGGCTATTCGCGATCTTCGCCGCCGCCTTCTGGGTGTTGGGGGTGAACCGCATCCTGATGGCCGTCGTCGATCCCGCCCACGAGTACCGGACCTGGCCGTACGTCGTACGCCTTGGAGCGTTCCTGCTCATCCTGGCAGCGATCATCGATAAGAACCGATCGCGGAATTCCCCTGAGTCGCATCGACGACCCTATGATGGAAGCGCGATGACACGCCCGCGTGTACACGCAATTCTGCTCGCGACGATCGCGCCATCGGTCGTCCTGGCGTGCCACGCCTGCGCGACGCCCACTCCGGCTGGGCACTATGCGACGGTCTCCGGATACGGCATGTACTACGAGGAGTACGGCCATGGGCATCCGCTCGTGCTGCTGCATGGCGGACTGAACACGATCGCCGGCTCCTTCTCGCGCCAGATACCAGTCTTTGCGCGCACGTACCGGGTGATCGCGATCGAGCAAGTCGGCCACGGACACACGCCCGACGCTCGCGAGGCCTTCACGTACACGCAGATGGCGGATGATACTGCCGCTCTCCTGCGGCAGCTGAATGTGGGTCCGGCGGATCTCGTCGGATGGAGCGACGGCGGCATCATTGCGCTCGTCATCGCACGCCGGTACCCGGACCTCGTTCGCCGCCTCGTGGTCTCGGGCGTCAACGTCGACGTCGACGGACAACAACCTGAGACCGTCCAATCCCTCCGTGACGCAGCCAGCAGCGGTGGCGTGACGGTGACCGACAAGGTCCACCAGCTTTGGCTGACACCAGTCGTGCTCACGAGATCCGATCTCGCGCAGATCGAGGCTCGCGTCCTCGTGGTTGCCGGAGATCACGACGTGATCCGCCTCGAGCACACGATCGAGATCTTCGAGTCGCTTCCCAGCGCAGAATTATGCATCCTACCCGCGACTGGACATGATACGTTCCAATCGGCAGCGGACGTGCTGAACCCGCTGATCCTGCGCTTTCTCGGGGACGCCTGAGCACCCGTCGATGAAAGGACGTCCCCATTCCGCAGTGGTGACGGTCGTCGGGCTCGCGGCACTATCCGTCGCGCTCTGGGTGATACACCGTCGGCTAGGAGGCGCCGCGGGATATGAGGTGCTGGTCTCGCGCATCGCCTCGACGCGGCCGTCGCACCTGTGGACGGCTCTGATGTTCAGCCTTGCGAGCTACGGCGTCGTCGTCGCCCACGATGCGCTTGCGCTTCGCCAGATCCACCGCGCCGTTGCGCTGCCACGTATCGCGCTTGGATCGTTCGCCAACTACATGGCGAATCACAGTGTCGGACCGGGCCTGCTTGGCGGTGCCCTCACGTACCGCATCTTGACCGCGGAAAGACTCGCTGCCGGCGAGATCGCAGACGTGATGGCGCTGAACCTGGTGACATTCTGGCTCGCCGTGCTGTTTCTCGGAGGTGCAGCCCTCGTCGCGACGCCCCTTCGACTGTCCGCGCATGCCCCGACCCTCGAGTATGCCAGCCGCGCTCTCGGCGCGGTGCTCCTGACGGCCGGTATTGGGTACTGGACGTGGATGGCCAGCGGGACGCGCAACATCCGCCTGCGCGGGTTCGACGTGACGCTTCCGCACGCCCGATTGACCAGCGTTCAGATTGCCCTTTCGAGCGTGGAGTGGGCCCTCGGGGCAGCGGTGTTGTATCGGCTGCTGCCGGCGACGCATGCGCTCTCGTTCTCCCGATTGATCGGCATTTTTGTCGTGGCGCGGACGCTCGGTCTGCTGAGCTGTGTCCCAGCCGGGCTCGGGGTGTTCGACGCCGCGATCATGACGTTGCTGGCGCCCTATCACCATGCACCGATCGTTCTGGCGGCTCTGCTCCTGTACCGCGCCGTCTACCTGGCGCCGCCCGCGGCCGCGCTCGTCGGATTCACGGCATACGAACTGACACGGCGAGGGGCGTTCGCACGTGCGCGCAACGTGCTCGATCAATGGTGGCCGGAAGTCGCCCCGCGCGCGCTCGCGGTGATCACGTTCGCCGGAGGCATGATCCTGCTCATTTCCGGAGCCAGGCCGGGCGTGCCCGGACGAATGGAGCTGCTGAACGAGCTCCTGCCATTGCCATTGATGGAGATCTCGCATTTCGCGGGGAGCATCGTCGGCGTCGGCCTGCTGTTGCTCGCACGCGCGCTCCAGCAGCGTATCGATGCTGCCTACTACCTGACGATCTCGTTGTTGGTGGTCGGCGTGATCATGTCATTGCTCAAAGGCTTGAACTACGAGGAAGCGATCGCGCTTGCCGCCATCGCCATCGCCGTCGTGCCATGCCGGCCGTACTTCTACCGACGCAGCTCCCTGTTCGGCCAGTCGTTTTCCATGTCGTGGATTCTCGCCGTGGTACTCGCACTCGTCGGCACCTGGGTGGCCGTCGCGATCGCGTATCGCGACATCGCATACTCGCACGAGCTTTGGTGGCAATTCGAGATTTCTGCGGACGCGCCTCGGGCGCTACGCGCGCTGGCGGGGGCGTGCGGCCTCGCCGCCGCCTATTCCATCGCCAGGCTCTTCCGACCGGCGCCCCCGGTGCCAGCAATGCCGTCCGTCGACGACATCCGTCGCGTCGCCGCGATCAGCGCGACGGCCCATCGTGCGATCGCCCATCTCGCACTGCTCGGAAGCAATCGCCTCTTGTTTCACGACGCCGAAGGGTTCTTGATGTACGACGTTCGCGGACGGTCGTGGGTGGCGATGGCCGATCCGTTCGGTCCGCCGGCGGTTCGGCGCGAGCTGGCCTGGCATTTTCACGAGCTCGCTGACGAGCACGGCGGATCTGCCGTATTCTACGAGGTGAGCGTCGGCGACCTGCCCATCTACCTGGACCTTGGACTCAAGCTCTACAAGCTCGGCGAAGAGGCCCGCATTCCGCTCGAACAGTTCACACTCTCCGGAAGGGATCGCCAGGACTTCCGGACCGCATTGAATCGGATGGCCCGGACCGGCGGGAGCTTCGCCGTGATCCCGGCTGCGGAAGTCCCATCGATTCTCGATCCTCTGGAGACGATCTCGAACGAATGGGTCGCGCACAAGACCGTTCGTGAAAAGCAGTTCTCGATGGGCTACTTCGACCGCGCGTATCTCGCACGCACGCCGGTCGCCGTCGTCCGCCAGCACGATAGGATCGTAGCGTTCGCGAATCTCTGGGCCGGGGTGACGAAGGAGGAGATGTCGGTCGACCTCGTACGCTACGCGGACGATGCGCCATCGGTAACAATGGACTACCTCTTCACCCAACTGATCATGTGGGGCCAAGCTGAGGGCTATCGCTGGTTCAGCCTCGGGATGGCGCCGCTCTCGGGCTTCGAGCGACGCCGGCTCGCGCCGAACTGGACGCGGCTCGGACGGTTGCTGTTTCGGTTCGGCGACCAGTTCTACAATTTTCGCGGCCTGCGCCGTTTCAAGGAGAAGTTCGGTCCGGTATGGGAGCCGCGGTACCTCGCGTGTCCGGGAGGGCTTGCGTTGCCCTTCGTGTTGACGGACGTCGCCGCATTGATCGGCGGTGGCATTGGCGGTGTCATCCACCGCTGACGGGAGTTGCCACGGCGACGCCACGCCGTTGGCGAGCCGCCAGTCTGCGCTCCGCCCCGGACAGGATCCGGTCCGCAAGCGCGGCGTAGTTCCCGTCGAAATGATGACTGCCCGACGTCCGCACGAGTTCTGCGCGCGCAAGGATCGGATCACGGCAAAGTGTCGACGTATCCTGCTCCCCATAGAAGCACTGAACGAGATCCGGCTCGAGATGTTGAGCCTCGGGCGCAACCAGCGGTGCCGTCGCCGACGGCGCGCGACCGAGAATCCCGGTCACCTCGATCTCGAACGGCGCGCGCGGCTCGAGTCCGAGAAGCGAGATTTCGACTATCTGCGCTCGGTCTTCGGGCGAAAGGCGATTCACTGCGAACGGCAACACCCCGGCCCCGAACGAGTACCCGACGAGCACGAACCACTTCCGACCCCAGACCGCGCCGGCAGCCGTCATGATCGATGACAGATCGGTCGCAACGCGCTCCGGAGTCTTCTCGTGCCAGAAGTATCGCAGGCTGTCGACCCCGATGACCGGAACGCCGCGATCTGCGAGCGCCTCGCCGATCGTCTTGTCGAGATCGCGCCAGCCGCCGTCGCCCGAGTAGATGATCGCCGCAAGCGGTCCACGATTGGGCGCGGAGAGTACCGTCAATGGCAACTCGGGAAGCGCGGCGACGATCGCATCTGCGACCCGCGGCTGCACGAGCATCGGCGTGGCAACATCGATGAGTGCGCGCGCGACGTCGCCCCCACTGGCGATCGTACGCCATGCAGCGGGCAGCGGGATGCCGCTCGCATAGCGGAATCCTCCGGCGGGGTCTGCCGTCGCCGGCGCGCCGGGGCAGAACGGCACCCGCGTCGCGAGCGTGGGCACGGGATCGACGCCGCCAGCGCCCGCGATCGTCACCGCGGGCGCCTGCGCAAGCGCCGCATACGCCAGCGTCGCTCCCGGACCGACTCCGACCAGCACTGGCGTGCGATAGCTCTCCATCTGCATTTCGCGCTCGAGCCGGTGGCTCAGGGCTTCGATCTCCGCGACGACGTAGTGGCACCCATCCGTGCTGCTCCGCAGGTTTTCGAGGTACGTGGCGAGGTCGACGCCGACGACGATGGCGCCGCCCGCCGCGAGTCGCCGGGCGGCGTCATCGAGAGCCGGCGTCCACCCGTTCGCGTCGGAAAACAGGAAGAGCGTTCCCGCTGACGGCCCGCGCGGGGCGATGATCCGCACAGGCCCGAGACGACCCTCGACGCGGCTGGTCACCGTCGTTCCGGGTCGGCATCCGGACGCGAGAGCGATGACGAAGAGCGTCAGCAGTACGCGGACCGACGTCGCTCTCGGCCCGGTGGACACCGACCCCGAGTCCAGTGCACCGACGTCGTGAACTGAAGCGGCTCTTTCGGTGATAGTGTTCGCGGCCACCATCATCGTTCGCTATCTCCGGTGAGCGGCCACCGCGCATCATCGCATCGGAAGGTCGACCGAAAAATCGACCAGGTAGGCCGCGGCGTCCGAGATCGTCGACGTGACGGAGATGCTCGGATCGCCGCGAGCATGCGAGGCCTTGGTCAACGCGTCCACACCGTTGATCCGCTCCCGCACCCGCCAGCCCTTCGGAACGCATTTCCGTACCTTCGCCACCGCGTCCCGATACGCCGTGTCGGCATCCGATTCATCGTCTCCCACGTACAGGCGGCAGGTGTACATGCGAAACGGGGGCGCATAGACGAGGCAATCCCGGCCACCGGCGAAGGCGACGGTCGCCTGCCACATCCCGAGCTGCTCATGTTCGGCGGAGCCTTCGAGCGTCCGAAAATCGCTTTTCGCCGCGCGGAGGATTACGTTCAGGGCCGCGCAGTCGTTCATGTTCACCGCTATCTCCGACTCACCCGCTCCTCCCACTCCCGCGACGACGGTCACGGCGGCGAAAACAGCGACCCGAAGGGCCATCGCGAGCGTATGGTGCGTACTGAACACCGGTTCTGCCGCTCGTGTCAGGGCGACGCCGGAAGGCTCGCAGGGCGGCCGGTATCATACCGAATATCGGTAAGGCTCACGCCGTTACTCCCGTCATGGATTCGGTCTTCTCGGTGCGCACCTTCCAGACAGGGTATCATGATGCCGGAATCGCCGCCGCGCGTGGGAGCGAGTGGTTGGCTCGCGTCCTGGAATACGCGCCTGATTTCGAATGCTTCCGACGTGATGCGTCCGTCAGACGGCGCCGGCATTCATCCTCTTGCGACCGCGCTCGCCACGCGTGAGGCTTACCGCACGGGCACAGCGCGGACAAGGCGACCGCCAGAACCTGAGCGCGACACTCCTCAAGTCATGCAAAGGGTTGCTGGATCTGCCCGGCTTCCCTGGAGCGGGTTGAGAGATGGAGCGTCCCGTCCGCAACCTGGCCGAGCGGATGCACACCGCCCCGGGACGACAGTGGTGCGAAATGTCCGACGCCAGGCCGGAGAACGTGAAGAGACAAACACCGCGGCCACCGAGCGTCCTGGTCAGAGCTGTTCGAGTTGGGCAATGGCGTCTTTCGAGCCGGCGACGATCAACGAGTCGCCCTCATGCACGCGATCGTCGGCCTTTGGAACGCGCAACCGCGGCCCGTCGTTGCTCGTGGGTGCGCGCACGAAGACCACGTGGACGCCGAACCGACGTGGCAGGTCGAGCTCGCGCAGCGCGCGGCCGATCAGCCTGCGCCCGGCGCGGATCTCGGCGATGACTTGCCCGTCGCCGACGTCGACCGTCCGGCCCTTCCCGACCAGCCGGATGCTGCCGCCGATGGTGCCCGCCAGGTCGCGACGGAGCATCTCCTTGTTGCGGGCGCGAATCACGGCCTGGCGATGGATGCTTCCGACCAGCTTGCGCGGGTCGGCCGCGACGGTGACGGGAAGCTCTTCCGCGTCGGTGCTGCCGAATAGCCGCATGACCCCGTCGAGATTGGCGTCCTCCGTGATGTGCGGTAGCGACGGGTCGGCGATTTCCGCGGCGCTCAGCTCGGAACGCGGCATTCCCGCACCCTGGAAGAGCAGACGCCGCAAGCGCGAAAGGTGGACGGCACCGACGAGGGCACCGCTGTCATCGGTCACGAAGAACTCGCCGTGTGTGCTGTTTGCGGCCAGGTCGAGCACCTGGTCGAGCGATGCCGAGGCGGAAATCACGTCGGGCTTCCGATCGATCGCGTCGCGTACGTACAGCGCCAGGAGGATGTTGGGCTCCTCCTCCTTGAACGGCTCGAGCCCGCGCAGGCGGAGCTTCAGCGTGTAGATCGAGTCGCGACCAAACCGCGTGGCGATGATCGTGCTGACCACACACGCGATCATGAGCGGCGCGATGATGCGATAGTCCCCGGTCAGCTCGAAGATGATGATGATGGCGGTGATCGGCGCGTGCGTCGCGGCGCCGACGACCGCGCCCATGGTGACGAGCGCGTAGGCACCCGACGCCGCGGTGAGCGTCGGCAACCACGTGTGCACGACGAGCCCGAAGGCGCCGCCGGTCATTGCGCCGAGGAAGAGCGAAGGGGCGAAGACGCCGCCTGATCCGCCCGACGCGAGCGTGAGCGACGTCGCCAGCATCTTCGCGACGACCAGGACGCCGAGCAGCGCCAGCGAGACCTGGCCCGTCAAGGCGGCGTTGATGGTGTCATAACCCACCCCGAAGACCTGCGGCAGGGCGATGCCGATCGTGCCGACGAGCAGGCCGCCCAGC
>DASXLI010000029.1:0-76443 GCA_036496285.1 Binatia bacterium | reverse complement strand
CGACAAACACACTGCTCACTCTTTATGCGCGCTCCGCCACCCCGCGCCCTCCACCGCCCCCGGGTGCCGACCGCGCCGCCCCTCGCGCGCAGCCCCTTTCGGTGGTCACTAGCCTTGTGCCGTTGCGCGGAGCGTGGGCGGTGCGGGGTGGCGGAGCGCGCATAAAGAGCGAGCAAGCGCGCGAATGCGGAACAAGGTGGGACGAATCCCCACGAACATCGTGACGCGAGCGATCCTCGCGCGGAGCCACCCCGCACCGCCCACGGTCCTTACGGATGGGACGCCAGCTCGAGGGAAGAAGGTCTGAGGGAAATATCCGAGAAAAGAGGCGTTACTTCTGCACGTTGCCCGCGTGCAGCCCGCACTCCTTCATCGTCTCTTCTTCCCACCACCAGCGTCCCTCGCGCTCATGCTGGCCGGGGTTCACGGGGCGCGTGCAGGGCTCGCAGCCGATCGAGATGAAGCCGCGATCGTGCAGGGCGTTGTAGGGCACGTTGTGCTCGCGGATGTACGCCCAGACCTGCTTGGAGCTCCAGTTGGCGATGGGGTTGAACTTGATGAGCGGCTTCTCGGGCGACCCGAACGTGGGGTCGAGCTGGATGACCGGCACCTCCGCGCGCGTCCCGGGGCTCTGATCGCGGCGCTGACCCGTCACCCAGGCGGCGAGGGGCTTGAGGGCGCGGACGAGCGGCTCGACCTTGCGGACGCCGCAGCACTCCTTGTGGCCGTCCTGGTAGAAGGAGAAGAGTCCCTTCTCGCGGACGAGCTTCTGCACCGCCTCCGGCTGCGGAAAGAAGGTGTCGATCGCGAGGCCGTAGTGCGCGCGGACGCGCTCCAGGAACTGGTAGGTCTCGGGGTGCAGGCGCCCGGTATCGAGCGAGAATACCTGGAACTTCCCGCCGATCTTCGAGGCGATGTCGACGAGGACCACGTCCTCGGCACCGCTGAACGAGATCGCCAGGTTGGGCGAGTACTCGCGGATGGCGACCTCGAGGATGTCCCGTGGGTCGCGGCCGGCATACTGGGCAGCCAATGCCGGAATGGTCTTTTGATCGAGCGCCATGGCGGTTCTCCGGGTAGGACGAGCGTTGAGCCGTCCTATGTACCGCCCCCGCGCTGGTATCGCAACAAGAGTCTTCGGGTCAGGCCTTCGCCACCGACAGATCGCGCTTCGGGACGTCGCGCATGAGGAAGTCCGACGTCTCCTCGGTCGTGCCGGTACCCTGCATGCGCTGCATGCCCTCGCTCACGGTCTTGCGGGTCATCAGGATGCCGTAGCTCTCGAGGATGCGGCGCACCATGTCGTAGTGGGTGTCGATCGACTGGGTCACCGACAAGTAGCCATGCGATGCAGCGCGGCGACGCTCCCAGAAGGCGAGCGGCGTCATCTGGAAGAAGTCGATGTCGTTCTCGGTCGGCTCGATGAGGATGATGTCGCCCTTGAAGTTCGGATCGTCCTGGTACTGGCGGAGGCCGAGCTGCAGGCGCGAGTGCAGCAGCGTGCGCAGCACCTGGTTCAGGATCATCAGCATGCCGCGGTCGGCGAGCTGCATGCTGTCGGCGACGTACTCGTCCTTCTGCGGGTCGTACTTGCGGACCACCCGGTTCGAGAACGGGCGGAACGGGTTGTAGCAGATGATCAGATCGGCGCCGTGCTCGATCGCGACGTCGATGTTGGCGGTGCGACGCACGCCGCCGTCGACGTAGTCCACGCCGCGGATGCGCGCCGGACAGTAGAAGCCGGGGAGCGCGGTCGACGCCTGCACCGACTCGGAGATCGTGAGCGAGCTGTCCTCGTCGTGGCCGAAGACCACGCGCTCGGCCGAGTCGAGATTCATCGCAACGATGTAGAGCTCGCGCTTGCGCGCCTGGTACAGCGCCTTGAAGCTGTTCGGCATGTGCCGGCGCTCGAGGTTGTGGCGCAGATAGCGCTCGATCGACGAGTTGTCGAAGACGCCGGACGGCACGTAGTCGAGCGGGAACGGGAACGGCCGCGTGCTGAGCAGCGCGTCGCCGACGGGCGCCAGGATCTCGCGCAGGTTCGACCACGTGCGATGGCGCGTGAAGGCGCGCAGCGGCTCCTTGATGCGCTCGGCGAGCGCCGGGCTCTGCGCGACGAGATCGATGATCGACCCGGGCAGGAACGAGGCGAGATCGAGGAGATAGTTGAAGGGCTTCTCGGCGAACTCGCGGAGGTTCGGCTGGTAGAAGTCGAACAACCCGAACTGGGTGAACTCCTCGGAGCTGCCTTCCAGGCTCCGCATCATCTCGGGCGGCGTCACGCCGCTCGCGAGTGGCGCCGCGAGGAACGCGCCGGCCGAGAGGCCGATGTACATGTCGAAGTCGGTCGTCTTTCGGTTGACGAGGAAATCGTCCAGCGCCTTCAGGCCACCGAGCTTGAAGCCGCCGCCGCTGATGGCGCCGCCCGCCAGCACGAGAGCGGTGCGCGGATTGCGCTTGCGTACCGTGAGATCGCTCTTCTGGACGATCGTGATTCCCATGTCAGCCTTCCATGCGATCTTTGCGGGTTGCGAGGCGCCGGCGGGAAACCGGGCGCGCAGCCGTCCCCGGTCGCGTGCCAGCCCGATCGAGCGCTCGATGCCGGGCGCGAGATCGGGATAGCGCTCGGTCAGACGCTCCAGGTGCGCGACGTCGACGACGTCCTCGGATGGTGTCCATCCTGGTATCCCAGCATCACCAGCTTGACGCGCGCGTTCGCGCTCGTCCAGACCGGGCTCGCGACCCATTCTCCACGCCACCCTGCGGCAGCAAGCGTCGTGCCATTGCGGCCGCCCCCCACCTATCCACGGTCACGTTCGAACCGGCGCGCCCCGATAGTCGGAAACACACCAGCCGCAGTCCCGTAACCCACCATTCACGAAGGCGTCAAGAGCCAAGTGCGGTTGGAACGCCTGGCCGGGGACGACGCGGGTGATACGGCGGGTCGATTTGACCCTGTTGCGGCGATTCCCGATCCTGCGACGGCGCGCGCCCGCGCGACGGACGCCGAAGCGCGCGCGTTTGCCCGACTTGCTCCGGCGATTGACCTCAAAGGTAGTGCAGGGAGACGCCCGCGGCGAGCGCCGCCTCCGCGCGGTCGCGGTCGGCGATCGTGTCGATCACGCGCCAGAAGCCGCTGAAGGGGAGACCGTAGAGCAGCTCGCCCGCGGCGAGCATCGCCGGGTAGGTCTCGCGCGTCACGCTGAACGCGCGCACCGCGGCCATGTAGCGGAAGATGCGCGGTGAGACGACGTGCACGCCGGCGAACATGAACGCCTCGAGCGGCATCGCGACCTCGGCCGGCCGTCCGAGGAAGCGGCGGATGCGCCGCTCGCCGTCGATCTCGACCAGGCCGTAACGCGCCTGCTCGGGGTCGTGGCGCAGCACGAGCGTCGCCATCGCGCCGTGGGCACGGTGGGCGGCGAGCAGCGTGTCGAGCGGCAGGTCGATGATCGTGTCGCCGTTCAAGACGAGGAAGTCCTCGCCGCCGAGGAGCGCCTCCACGTTCTTGATGGCGCCGCCGGTGTCGAGGAGCGGGTCCTCCGGCGAGTAGACGATGCGCACGCCGTACGCCGAGCCGTCGCCGAGCGCGGCGCGCAGCGCGTCGCCGTGGTGGTGCAGGTTGATGACGACCTCCTCGATGCCGTACCGGCGCAGCAGCATGAGGTCGTAGGCGATGAGCGGCCGGCCGGCGACCTCGACGAGCGCCTTCGGCCGGTCGAGCGTCAACGGACGGAGGCGCGTGCCGAGCCCGGCGGCGAGCACCATGGCCTTCACCGCGTGGCCGTCTCCTCCGCCGGCCAGGGGAGTGCGTCGAACGCCGCGGCGAGGCCGGGCAGCGCCGCTTGGGCGAGGTAGTGCCGCGTCGTCGCGAGCACGTCGGGCAGGAACGCGAGCGGCGCATGCTTGCCCTTGGCGAGGGCGATGTAGTGCAGACGGCCCACGACCTTCAGTGCGCGCTGCAGCGCGATCAGCGTGTAGCGGCGACGCGCCGCCTCGTCCTCGACCCGGCTGCGCCCGCGCCAGTAGTAGTCACGCAGGCGGGCCGCCATCGCGGGTGTCACCACGCGCGGCGTGATGCGGTCGGTGAAGAGCGAGGCGAGATCGTACTCCGGCGGCGCCAGCAGCGCGTCCTGGAAGTCGATGATCAGCGGCGCGTCGCCCGGCATCAGGATGTTCCAGCTGTGGTAGTCCCGGTGGCTCAGCACGAGCTCCGGCTCGGACAGCGCGGCGAGCTCGTCGACGAGCGTCGCGAAGCCGCGCGCGAAGGGCGCCCGCGCGTCTTCGCCCGCGATGCCGAGACGGCGCTCGACGCCCCACTCGAGGAAATGGTCGAGCTCCCACTGGTAGAGCCGGGCGTCGAAGCGCTGCGTGAAGGCGATGCTCGTCCGGTCGGGGCTCGCGCTGCCGCGGGTGTGCAGCACGAGGAGCGCATCGAGCGCGCTGCGGTAGCGCTCCTCGGCCGCCGCCGGCTCGGCGACGACGCGATCCCACAGCACGGCGTCGCCGCCGTCCTCGAGCAGCAGCACGCCGGCCGCGAGGTCGTGCGCGTAGATCGCGGGGACCGCCGCGCCGACCGCCGCCAGGAGGCGGTGGACGTCGAGGAAGGGCAGCTCCTTGAGCGGCTCGGGAAAGATGCAGAGCTCCTCGGAGCTGAGCGGCAGCCCGCTGCCCGCGAGCACCATTGCGACGACCGTCGGCGGCGCCGCGCCGCCGAGACGCGCCCGCAGATAGCGGCGCGCCGAGAAATCGCCGGCGAGATGGTCGAGCGCCATCAGGGCCGCGCCCGGCCAGCGCCGCGCCACCAGGGCCGCGACGGCGCCCGTCACCACGTCGTCCATCACACCTCGCTCATCCGTGCTGTCGTGCGGCTAGCAGAGCGCGCAAATGGTTGTCAAAACAGCGAGATGCTCGCGCGCGGGCGGCGGCGTTCACCTTGACTTGCAGCAATTGCTGGCATAATCGACACGCGTTTCGCGCAGCGGCAGCCGTCGCGCTTTCTCCGCAATGCTAGACCAATACATCGGCGTCGTCTTCACGTTCATCTTCGCCGCCGTGATCGTCGGCATCATGTGCGGGGCGAGCATGCTGATCAGCCGCCTGCTCGGCACGCACCGTCCGACCCGGGTGAAGGAAGAGGTCTTCGAGTGCGGCAACCCACCCACCGGACCAGCGCGCGGCCGCTTCTCGGTGAGCTTCTACCTGGTGGCCATCCTCTTCCTGGTCTTCGACGTCGAGGTCGTGTTCATGTATCCCTGGGCGATCGTGTTCCGGCAGCTCGGCGTGGCCGGCCTGATCGACATGCTGATCTTTCTCGGGGTGCTCGCGCTCGGTCTCGGATACGTGTGGAAGAAGGGCGCTCTCGCCTGGAGCTGAGCGGCGCCTGATCGCGATCGCAACATACGCGGGACACGCAGGATACGGGGGCAAGTGACGGGTGTGGGCTGACGCGGGGATAGCAGCCGTGAAGTCGCTCGTAATGCTGCTCATCGCGCTCAACCTGAGCGTGGTGCTGCTGTGGGTCGAGCGCAAGGGCAGCGCCCTCATCCAGGACCGGGTCGGCGCCAACCGCGCCAACATCTTCGGCGGCCTCCTGCCGTTCAACCTCGGCATCGTCAACACGCTGATCGCCGATCCCATCAAGATGTTCACCAAGGAGGACGTGATCCCCGCGGGATCGGACAAGCTCCTCCATTTCTTCGGCCCGTTCCTCGCGGTGTTCCCGGTGCTGGTGACGTTCGCGGCGGTGCCGTTCGGCGACGTGCTGGTGCTCGGCGACCGCACGATCAACCTCCAGGTGGCCGACCTGAACGTCGGCATCCTCTACGTGCTCGCGATGTCGGGCATCTCGGTCTACGGCGTCGTGCTCGGCGGCTGGGCGGCCAACAGCCGCTGGTCACTGCTTGGCGCCATCCGCGGCTCGGCGCAGATGATCTCATACGAGATCGCGCTCGGCCTCGGGCTCATTAGCGCCATCATGACGTTCGGCACGCTGAATCTTCAGACGATCGCGCGCGCGCAGGGCGCGAACATCTGGGGCTTCATCCCGGCGTGGGGCATCCTCTACCAGCCGCTCGGCTTCCTGATCTTCCTGATCGCCGGCATCGCGGAGTCGAAGCGCGTGCCCTTCGATCTGCCCGAGGGCGAGTCGGAGCTGACGAGCGGCTACTTCACCGAGTACTCCGGCAGCAAGCAGGCCACCTTCATGCTGAGCGACTTCGCCGAGATCGTCGTGGTCTCGGCGCTCGCGACGACGCTCTTCTTCGGCGCCTGGCAGGTGCCGTACCTGGCGCGCGACGGCTTCCACTTCCCGGGCGGCCTCGCGCTGGCGCTGCCGCAGCTCGTCGTGGTCGTGATGCAGCTCGTGAGCTTCCTCCTGAAGGTGTTCGTCCTCTGCTGCCTGCAGATCCTCGTGCGCTGGACGCTGCCGCGCTACCGCTACGATCAATTGATGGATCTCGGCTGGAAGAAGCTGCTCCCGCTCGCCCTCGCCAACGTCGTGCTCACGGCGTGCGTGATCATCTTTTTCGGGTGAGACGATGGGACCGCTGACCTTCGCCATCCTCGCGCTCGCTCTCGTCGCCTCGGCGCTGACGGTCGTCATCCATCCGAATCCGGTGAAGTGCGCGATGGCGCTGGTCATGACGCTCTTCCTGCTGGCGGTCGTCTTCGTCTTCCTCGGCGCCCACATGCTCGCGGCGCTGCAGGTGATCGTCTATGCCGGCGCGATCATGGTACTCTTCCTCTTCGTCATCATGCTGCTGAACCTCTCCGACGACCAGGCGGAGACGCGCCATCAGGGGCATCCGCTCGTGCGGATCGGGGCCTGGCTCGGCGGCGGGCTCCTCGCGCTCGAGCTGGCAACGCTGTTCCTGCGCATTCCGTTCGCGGCCGCGCCAGCCGTGCCCGACACCTACGGCAGCGCCGAGATCGTGGCGGCGTCGCTCTTCGTCGACTACCTGTTGCCGTTCGAGGTCGCCTCGCTCCTCCTCCTGATTGCGGTCGTCGGTACGGTGGTGCTGGCGCAACGGCGGGCGGCGTGATGGTCCCGACCGGCTGGTATCTGGCGCTCGCCGCCGTGATCTTCGCGATCGGCGTGGTCGGCGTGCTCGTCCGCCGCAACATCATCGTCATCCTCATGGCGATCGAGCTCATGCTGAACGCCGTCAACCTGACGTTCGTCGCGCTGGCGCGCCAGCTCGGCTCGAGCGACGGACAGGTGATCGTGTTTTTCGTGATGACGGTCGCGGCGGCGGAGGCCGCGGTCGGTCTCGCCATCGTCATTGCCGCCTTCCGCAACCGGCCGACGGTCAACGCCGACGAGCTCGCGGTCCTGCGCTGGTAAGGCGATGCGCGAGGCGCAAACGATCCACACGGCGATCCTGCGGCTGATTCCGGCGCTGCCGCTCCTCGGCTTCGTCCTGGCGGTGGCGACCGGCGCGCGTGCCCGCCGTCTCGCGCTGGTCGCGGCGCCGGCCCTCGTGGGCGTCGCCTTCGTGATCGCGCTCTCGGCGGTCGTGACCCTGACCGCCGCACCGGCGGGAGCGCGCCTCGTCGACGTCGTCTACCCGTGGATCGTCGCCGGCCCCTTCCACGCGGATCTCGCCTTCCGCATCGACGCGCTCTCGGCCGTGATGGTGTTGATCGTCACCGGCGTCGGCTTCCTGATCCACGTCTACTCCGCCGGCTACATGGCGCACGATGCCGATCTGCCGCGCTTCTTCGCCTACCTGAACCTCTTCATGTTCGCGATGCTGCTGCTCGTCCTCGCCGACAACCTGCTGGTGCTGTTCGTCGGCTGGGAGGGCGTCGGCCTGTGCTCCTATCTGCTCATCGGCTTCTGGTACGAGAAGGACGAGAACGCCGCCGCCGGCAAGAAGGCGTTCATCGTCAATCGGATCGGGGATATGGGCTTCGTCCTCGGGCTCCTGCTGCTGGCGTGGAGCACGGCCGGGCCGCACGGCGCGCTCAGCCTCGACGTCGCGCACATCGAGGCGCACGTCGCCGATCTCGGTACCGGTACGGCGACCGCGATCGCGCTGCTGCTGCTGGTCGGCGCCGCGGGCAAGTCGGCGCAGCTACCGCTCTATGTCTGGCTGCCGGACGCGATGGCGGGCCCGACGCCGGTCTCGGCGCTGATCCACGCCGCGACGATGGTCACGGCCGGCATCTACATGATCGCGCGCCTCCACGTCGTCTTCCTCGCGAGCCCCGTCGCGCTCGAGGTGGTCGCCATCGTCGGCGCCGCGACCGCGCTCTTCGCGGCCACGATCGCGCTCGTGCAGACCGACATCAAGAAGGTGCTCGCGTATTCCACGGTGAGCCAGCTCGGCTACATGGTGCTGGCGCTCGGGGTCGGCGCCTTCTCCACCGCCATCTTCCACGTCATGACGCACGCCTTCTTCAAGGCGCTCCTCTTCCTTGGCGCCGGCAGCGTCATCCACGGCATGAGCGGCGAGCAGGACGTGCGCCAGATGGGCGGCCTGCGCACCAAGATGCCGGTCACCTGGTGGACGTTCCTCATCGGCACGCTCGCGATCGCCGGCGCGCCCGGCTTCGCCGGCTTCTTCAGCAAGGACGAGATCCTCGCGCACACCTGGGGCGGCGGCCACTACGTGCTGTGGGCGGTCGGCGTCCTGACGGCGGCGCTCACCGCGTTCTACATGTTCCGCCTCCTCTTTCTGACGTTCTTCGGCGAGCTGCGGGCCTCGGAAGAGGTCGCGCACCACGTGCACGAGTCGCCCGCGACCATGACGATCCCGCTCGTCGTGCTCGCCATCCTCTCGATCGCCGGCGGCTGGGTCGGGCTGCCCGAGGGCTGGCTCTGGGGCCCCGCGTTCGACCGCTTCCTCGCGCCGGTCACCGGCCACGCGCACGTCGCGGAAGGGTCCGCCGGCGTCGATCTCCTGCTGATGATCGTGACGACCGTGCTCGCGGTCAGCGGCGCGACGCTGGCGTACGTCTTCTACGTCCGCCTGCCCGGCCTGCCGATGGTCCTCGCGTGGCGCCTGCAGCCCGCCTACGACCTGCTGAGCGGCAAGTACTGGGTGGACGAGCTGTACGACGCGCTCGTCGTGCGGCCATACGTCTGGGCGTCGAATCTCCTCTGGCGCGCCGATCAGGTCGTGATCGACGGGGCGGTGAATGGCGCCGCGACGGCGGTCGTCGTGAACGGGCAGCTCTGGCGCTACGTCCAGGACGGCAACGTGCAGCACTACGCGCTCGTCTTCCTCGGCGGCGCGATCGTGCTCCTCTCCTTCTACCTGGTGCGGTGACGCGATGCAGACCGGCACCATCCTCCTGAGCCTGATCATCTGGACGCCGCTCATCGGCGCCTTCCTCGTGCTGCTCGTCGACAACCCGGACGGGGCCAAGCGCGCCGCGTTCGCCTTCTCGCTGGTCACCCTGTTCCTCTCCCTGGCGCTCTGGGGCGGCTTCAAGACGGACGTGGCCGACTTCCAGTGGGTGGAGGAGCTGCCGTGGGTGCCGGGCTTCGGCATCAAGTACTTGATCGGCGTCGACGGCGTGAGCCTCTTCCTCGTGCTGCTCACCACCTTCCTCACGCCGGTCGTGATCCTGTTCTCGTTCGGCGACGTGACGAAACGGGTGAAGGAGTACTTCTTCTTCCTGCTCCTCCTCGAGACCGGGATGCTCGGCGCATTCCTCGCGCTCGACCTCTTCCTCTTCTACGTCTTCTGGGAGCTGATGCTGATCCCGATGTATTTCATCATCGGGGTGTGGGGCGGCGCACGGCGGTTGTACGCCTCGTTCAAGTTCTTGATCTACACGATGACGGCGAGCGTACTGATGCTGATCGCGATCCTATACCTGGTCGCGGCGCACGCGCGCGCCGGGCAGGTCACGTTCGACGTCCGCCAGCTCTACGGCACGGCGCTCTCGCCGACGGAGCAGCTCTGGCTCTTCGCGGCATTCGCGCTCGCGTTCGCGGTCAAGGTGCCGATGTTCCCGCTCCACACCTGGCTCCCCGACGCGCACGTCGAGGCGCCGACCGGCGGCTCGGTGATCCTTGCCGGCGTGCTCCTCAAGATGGGCACGTACGGATTCCTGCGCTTCGCGATGCCGCTTTTCCCCGGCGCCATGGCGACGGCGACGCCGCTCATCCTGGCGCTCGCGGTCGTCGGCATCATCTACGGGGCCGCCGTCGCGATGGTGCAGCCGGACCTCAAGAAGCTCGTCGCCTACTCGTCGGTCTCGCATCTCGGCTTCGTCATGCTCGGCCTCTTCGCGGTGAACACGATCGGGGTCGAGGGCGCGATCTACCAGATGCTGAACCACGGCCTTTCGACCGGCGCGCTGTTCCTCCTGGTCGGCATGATCTACGGCCGGCGCCACACCCGCGCGATCGCCGATTTCGGCGGCCTGTGGAAGCCGATCCCGCGCTTCGCTGCCGCCTTCCTCCTGGTGATGTTCTCGTCGGTCGGTCTGCCGGGACTGAACGGCTTCGTCGGCGAGTTCCTGATCCTGCTCGGGTCGTTCGGCGCCAACCGCACGGCGACGGTGTTCGCCACCAGCGGCGTCGTCCTCGGCGCCGTCTACATGCTGTGGATGTTCCAGCGCGTCGTGTTCGGGCCGGTGACGCACGAGGAGAACGCGCGGCTCGAGGACCTGACGCCGCGCGAGATCGCGGTGCTCGCACCCGTCGTCGCGCTGATCATTCTCATGGGCGTCTACCCGCGCCCGTTCCTGCGCACCATGGAGCCGTCGGTGAAGGCGCTCGTCGCGCGCATGCAGCCCCCCGCGAAGGGCGAGCACGCCGCCGCCGACGCCGCCCTGCGCGCGACCCGCCTCGCCGCGACGGAGGACGGCGCGCGATGACGGCGCCCGCCATCGACTGGATCGTGCTGCTGCCGCTTCTCTTGATCAGCGGCTTCGGCCTCGTCTTCCTGATGGCTGGCCTCTTCGTCACCGACGACGAGGTGCTCGGCTGGGGTGCGCTCATCGGCCTCGGCGTGACCTTCGGCGTGTCGGTCCTGCTGATCGGCCAGCACGCTACCGCGTTCAACGGCACGCTCGTGCTCGATGGCTACGCGCTCTTCTTCGACCTCCTGATGCTCGCCGTGGCGATCCTCGTCGTCCTCATGTCGATGAGCTACGTCGAGGAGACCGGCATGGGGGCCGGTGAGTACTACGCGCTCCTCTTCTTCGCGCTCGCCGGCATGATCATCATGGCCTCGGCCGTCGATCTGATCCTGATCTTCCTCGGCCTCGAGGTGATGTCGGTCAGCGTGTACGTGCTCGCCGGCGCGTGGCGCAGCCAGGTGCGCTCGAACGAGGCGTCGATGAAGTACTTCCTGCTCGGCGCGTTCGCGACCGGCTTCCTGCTGTACGGCATCGCGCTCGTGTACGGCGCTACCGGCTCGACGCATCTCGAGCAGATCGCCGAGAAGATCGCGAGCCCGCTCGACCGCAGGCTCCTCATGGCGGGCGTGGCGATGCTGCTCGTCGCCTTCGGCTTCAAGGTGGCGGCGGTGCCGTTCCACATGTGGACGCCCGACGTCTATGAGGGCGCGCCGACGTCGGTGACGGCGCTCATGGCGGTCGCGGTCAAGAGCGCCGGCTTCGCCGCGTTCGCGCGGGTGTTCCTCCACACCTTCGAGGCGCTGCACGCCGATCTCTCGACCCTGCTCTGGTTGCTCGCGGTCGCCACCATGACCGTCGGCAATGTCCTCGCGCTGGCGCAGCGCAACATCAAGCGCATGCTCGCCTACTCGAGCATCGCCCACGCCGGCTACATCCTGCTCGCGCTCACCGCCGGCGGGCCGGTCGGCGGCGCCGCCGCGCTCTTCTATCTGTTCGCCTATGCGTGGATGAACCTTGGTGCGTTCGGTGTGGTCCTGGCGCTCGGCCGGCGCGGAGAGCCGCACGAGGAGATCGACGACTACGCGGGCCTCGGCTTCCGCTCACCGCTCCTCGGGACGGCGATGGCGATCTTCATGCTGTCGCTCACGGGCATTCCGCCGCTCGCCGGCTTCGCCGGCAAGCTCTACATCTTCACCGCCGCCGTGCGCGAGGGCTACTACGCGCTCGCCGTCATCGGCGTGCTGAACAGCGTGATCTCCGCCGGCTACTACGTCCGGGTGGTGGTCGTGATGTTCATGACCCCGGGCACGCCAGACGTGGTGCGGGCCTCGCTGCGGCCGTACCTCTTCACCTCGATCGTGTTCTCCGCCGTCGTGACCGTGCTGATCGGCGTCTTCCCGGCCCTCTGGTTCGAGCTGGCACGCCTGAGCTTCCTGTCGCACCCCTGACGCGGCCTGCCGTTGACTCAGCGCGGCGCCGGCGGAAAGCAAGCGGCATGGCGAGTCCCGACGACGCGCTCTGGTACTTCGCGTACGGCAGCAACCTCCACGACGCGATCTTCCGCGAGCGGCGTGCCATGCCCGTGCACGAGACCCGTCGCGGCTGGCTCGATCACTACACGCTGCGCTTCAACCTGCCGATCGGCCCGGGCGAGCGCGGTGTCGCCAACGTCGAGCCGGCGCCGGGCGAGCGCGTCTGGGGCGCGCTCTATCTCCTGAGCCCCGGCGATTGCGACCGCCTCGACCGCACCGAGGGCGTGCACATGGGCGCCTACCGGCGCCTCGTGATCGAGGTGGTGCAGGAGGACGGCGCGCGCTGCCCGGCGTTCACGTATGTGTCCGCGCGGACACGCGCCGACCGCAAGCCCTCGGCGCGCTACCTCGGCCTGATCGTCGAGGGCGCGCGCCAGCGCGGCCTGCCCGACGACTACGTCCGCTGGCTCGAGCGCTTCGAGCTCGCGATCGACGAGCGCCTGCCGCAGGACTGATCGACGGTGGGGCCGATCAGTCGCCCTTGTCCTTGAACGTCACCCCGTCGTTGACGAGCGCCGGCACACTGTAGGTGTCCTGCCAGCAGGCGCCGGCGTCGTTCAGGATCTGCACGGTCGCGGGCTCGGCGAGCGGCAGCGGCGGCAGCGCGGGGTTCACGCCGCCCTTGCCGGTCACGGCGATCTTCGCCTTGCCGGTCGTGCCCGCCTTGAGCACGATTTGCAGCGAGTTCCGCAGGCCCGGGGTCGTGACGTCGCGCTTGCGGTACTTGAAGCCGGTGCCCGTCTCCTTCCAGCACGGCTTGTCGTCGCAGAGGCCGCCGCCGGGCGCGCGCGCCTCGGTCACCAGCGCCGACGAGCCGTCGTAGACGCAGAGCTGATAGCCGGTCGTCGCGGTCGGGGTGCCGAAGTCCGTCTTCGAGGTCGCGGCGCCGCTCGTCCAGCGCCACAGGAACCGGTCCGCGGCCTGCCCGGGCTTGTCCTTCAGCAGCAGCGACACCTTCCCGGGCCGCGTCGGTGTGCGGCAGCCGGTGAGCGGGCAGTGCTTGCAGGCGAGCTCCGCGGCGACCACGTCGGCGGTGAGCGTGTAGCCGGCCGGCACGATCTTCGGCGCCGGATCCTGCACCAGGCCGCAGCCCGGCGCCTCGAGCACCGGCAGGCGCAGCTCGAGGTTGCTGACCGTGACGGTGAGCTGGCCGTTCGAGTTGCGGCCGTACGGCTGGTCGGCGGGCAGGAGCTCGAGCTTGACGACGTGCCCGGGCACGAACTTCCAGCCGTTCGGATGGAGCTGGAAGACCTGCCGTGTGGCGGTGAGCGGCGTGATCTCCGGACGATAGAGGCCGCGCGCGACCAACGTCTCGTTGCCGCTCGACGGATCGACGTCGAGGAGCCGCGCCGCGACCTGCGAGGTCGGGCCGGGCGAGAGGATGTCGGCGACGATCGTCGGCGCGCCCATGAGCGTGAGGCCGCCCGCCGGTATCGGGTCGCTGCGGTAGCTCGCCGCGCCCGTCTGGTCCGTGGCGCTCGCGGTGGCGCATGCCCCTCCGCCGGTGATCGGATCGAACGCCTGGCCGACGGTGACGTCCGTCGGCACGGCCGGGGCGATCGTCTGCGCCGCGGCGCCCTCGATCCGTACCTCGCCGGGGGCGAGCGCCGCCCACGACGGTGCGGCGAAGGGCAGGTCGGTCATCGGGTCGTCGAAGTCGCCGGTCGCGCCGCCCGAGGCGGTGCCGCACGTCGTCGTCAGGGTCCGTGCCCCGAGATAGGGCTGCGCTCCGGTATGGCGCAGGTAGAAGTCGAACCACGCGTGGCGCGCGAGGGCCAGGAACTGCTGATCGACGGCCTTGTTCTGGCCGCGCATGTGGCCGTGGTCGGTGAAGATCAGCGAGATCGGCGTGCCCGGGTGCTCGCTGCGCGTACGGTTGTAGAAGCGGATCGCCTCGTCGGTGGGGAAGAGGTCGTCGGTCCAGCCGTTCGAGATCAGCATCGGCGCCGGCGCGGGTGCGTGATCGATGTAGTACGACGAGTGGTGGGTGGTGAGCTCGTCGACGATGTCCTCGGCCTGCGGGTTGCCGTCGTAGGGCTCGCCGGCGTTCACGGTTGCGTACCAATTGATCAGGTCGGCGTCGGGGTCGGTACCGGGGAGCGCGTAGTTGCTCGCCGCGAGCCCGGTCGCGAAGAGGCCGGCGATGAAGGACTGCTTCAGCACGCCGATGCGGTTGCGCGCGAGGTACGGCGCGTCGGTGACGTAGTCGAGCGTGTGGCCGTTCGGCGTGAGCGCGTAGGCGAGGTCGGTCCACGGGATGTCGGGCTGCGCCGCCGCGATCTGCATCGCCTTGCCGCCGGCACTGGTCCACGCGACCAGGCTGCCGTCGGGCAGCATCGTGCGATTCTTGAGCGCGCCGAGCGCCATCGAGAGGCCACCGCCGTACGAGCTGCCCATCGAGCCGATCACCTGCGGGCCGATGAGACCCTCGCCGGTGGTAGCGCCGTCGGCCGGCTGATCGGCGAGCGCGGCGAACGCTGCCTGCGCGTCGCGCACCTCGTAGCGCGCGTCCATCAGGTGGTTGTAGCCGTGGTCGCACCGTCCGGGGATCAGACGATTCGGATCGGTCGCGCCGCACGAGTTGCCCCAGCCGCGGTCGCTCATCGAGAACACGGCGTAGCCGGCATCCAGCCACTCCTGCATCTGCCCGTCGGTGAGCGCGATCTTCGTGCCGCCCCAGCCGTGGAAGACGCCGATGACGGGGTAGTTCCCGTCCGGCCCCGTCGCGGGTGCCGGCGGGAACCCGACGTTCACGTCGATCGATGCGCCGTCGAAGCTCGTGAAGGTGCCGGCGCAGTGCCGCTCACCGGCGTTGGCGCCGCTCTGCACGGTGCACGGAACTGCGCCGCCCATCACGCTGGCGATGGTGGCGTGGGCGGCCGGCGCGGGCGTCAGCGTCCCGACAAGGGCGGCGAGCACGGCAAGGGTCTTCATGGAAGAGGTGAGTAGACGACGGCCACCGTCCGCGGCCACTACGCCATCGCGTAGGAGGGGGTCGGGAAACAGGGGGGAAGGACGCGCCGCGGCAAGGTAGGGCAGGGCCGCCTTGCGCGTGCGGTCGTGGCCGTGCGACACCCGGGCGGGCTTCCCGCGCATGCGCGACCTCGCCAACCGGCTCGATCCCCGCGACCGCGCCGCGCTGACGGTCGCCTACCTCGTCGGCGCCTGGCAGTGGGCCGCGTTCTTCAGCTGGGGCCGCGACAGCTTCATGCTGGCGTTCGACTGGATTCGCGTCGGCTACTACTTCGCCGCGGTGCAGGACGCGATCCGCGACCGGGTGCTGCCGCTCTACTATGCCGCCGGCATCGACGGGGAGTGGGTCAACTTCTACTGGGCGCACCCCGATACGCCGCTGCTGCCGCATCTCCTCCTGCTGCATTGGCTGCGGCCGACGGTCTTCATCGCGCTCACCGCGCTCGCGTTCTACAGCGTGGGGTTCGCCGGCGTGCTGGCGCTGGCGCGCCGCCTGCGCCTGTCGCTCGTGCCGACCCTCCTCATGCTGCTGCTCTTCCTCGGCAACGGCTACGTCCTCGGGCACCTGCGCGTCGGCCACGTCGCGTGGCTCGCGTACTTCCTCCTGCCGTGGTGGTGCCACTACACGTGGGCGCTGGCCGACGGCGAGGCGCTTCCCGGAACGAGCCTGGCACTCGCGGGCATCCTCGCCGTCGTGCTGCTCGACGGCGGAACGCACTTCGCGCTCTGGTGCTGGCTCTTCCTCGCGGTGCTTGCGACCCTTCGCCCGGCGACCGCCGGCGCGCTCGTCCTGCGCGCCGCCTGCTGGTTCGTGCTCTTCACCGCCGTCCGCCTCGTGCCGACGTTGATCGTCTTTCCGCTCGGGGTGGTCACCCACTTCGCGTGGATGGGCGGCTACGACTGGGCGAGCGTGTGGGCGGCGGTGAGCGGCGGGCAGCCGGCGCTCGCCCCGTACTCACACTACCCGTGGGAGCTCGACGGCTACCTCGGCACGCCGCTCGTCGTGTTCCTCCTCGTCTTCGGGCTGCTCGTGCCGTTCGTCCTGCCGGAGCGGCGCCGCCACCTTGCGCTCCTCGCCGCCGTCGTCCCGTTCCTCGTCGCCATGTCCGGCGACACGCTCGTCCACATCCGCGACCGCCTCGGGCTGCCGCTCCTCGGCGGCGAGCGCATCCCGACGCGCATGATCGTCGTACCGATCCTCGTGCTCGTGGTGCAGGGATGCTGGGCGTTGCAGCGCGTGCTGGAGCGCACGGGTGGACGCGTGCGCCAGGCGCTCGGGGCAGCGGCCGTGCTGCTCCTCTGCGTCGGCGCCTTCCAGTTGCACGCCTACGCGGTCCTCTGCCGCCCCTACAGCAGCCTGCCGCAGACGGTGCCGCAGCCGCACCTGCCGGCGGTGCCGAGCGGCACCGGGTGGGGCCCGCTGCCGATCGCGCTCGTTGCCTCGGACCCGACCGGACAGTTCCACGGACTGACGTTCGACCAGATCTACGTGCAGGCGATCCAGATGGGCGCGCTCGTCACCGCGGTCGGCCTGCTGCTTGCGGCGATGACGATCGCGCGGAGCGACGCGTCGCCGGAGGTGCCACCCGACTGAGCTGGCGCAGGCTCAGGCCGTCGCGTGCGGGCGCGCGTCGTCGAGCGCGGCGAGCAGGCCGACCAGCGTGCGGTTGAGCGGCGTCGGCACGCCGAGCGCATCGCCGACGCGTACCACGGCGCCGTTGATGGCGTCGTACTCGAGTGGCTTGCCACGCTCGACGTCCTGCAGCATCGAGGTGCGGAGCGTTCCGAGGTGCTCGGCGGCGTGGGCGATCACTCCGGCGACGCGTCCCGGGTCGAGCAGGATGCCCTGAGCCTGGGCGACCGCGATCACCTCGAGCATGGCCTCGCGCAGAAGGCGCGCCGACCCGGGGTGGCGGGCGGCGTCGCCGGACGTGCGACGGGTGAGCGCGGTGATCGCGTTGAAGGAGGCGTTCCACGAGAGCTTGTCCCACAGCATGAGGAGGATGTTCGACGAGAGGCGGTGGCGCACCGACGCCGAGGTGAAGAGCTGCGTCAGCGCCCGTGTCCGCTCGCTCTCGTGGCCGCTCATCTCGCCGAAGACGATCGTGCCCTGCGCGACGTGGCGTACGACACCCGGCGCGACCAGCTCGGCGCCGATCTGCGTCATCGCGCCGAGGAGCGGCGGGAGGCCGAGCGCCGCGGCGAGCCGGCCCTCGTTCTCGATGCCGTTCTGCAGCGACAGCACGATCGTGTCGGAGGTCACGACCGGCGCGATTGCCCGCGCCGTCGCGGCGGTGTCGTACGACTTCACGGTCACGATCACGAGGCCGACCGGCGGACGTCCGTCTACCGTGTCCGTCGCGACGACGTGCGGCAGGCGGGCGTCGCCGTCGACGCTCTCGATCGTGAGCCCGTGCTGCCGTAGCGCCTCGAGGTTCCTCCCGCGCGCCAGGAACACCACGTCGAGCCCGGCCCGGGCGAGCCGCCCGCCGAAATACCCCCCGACCCCGCCGGTCCCGGCGATCAGGATGCGCACGGCCTATTGCCCGAATTTGACCTGTGGAACCCCCTGCGCGCTCTCGGGGGCGTCGAAGTACTTCTGCTTCGTGAAGCCGGTCAGCTTCGCGATCATGTTCGTCGGGAAGCTCTGCGCCAGCGTGTTGTAGTCGCGGACGGCGTTGTTGTACCGACCGCGCTCGGTTGCGATGCGGTTCTCGGTGCCGGCGAGCTCGTCCGAGAGGCGGCCGAACTGGGCGTCGGCCTTCAGGTCGGGGTACTTCTCCGACAAGGCGAGGAGGCGCGAGAGGGCGGACGTCATGTCGCGCGAGGCGTCGATCTCGGCATCGCGCGAGTTGCCGGCCTGCAGCATCCTGGCACGCGCGTTGGCGACCGCTTCGAAGATCTCGCGCTCGTGCGCGGCATAGCCCTTGGTGGTCTCGACGAGGTTCGGGACGAGATCGTTCCGCCGTTGCAGCTGTACCTCGACTTGCGCCCATGCGCCGTCGATCGCCTCGCGCATCGACACGAGACGGTTGTAGCCGCACCCGCTGAGTGTCCAGGACAGCAGCACCATCACGATCGCCAACCAGCGCGAAGTTCGCATCGTCGCCTCCTCTCGGAATGCCATTACCATGAGCCCCCGGATCCTCCGCCACCGAAGCTGCCGCCGCCGAAGCCTCCGAATCCGCCCCCCGAACCGCCGAAGCCGCCGCCGCCGAAGCCACCGCCCCACATCGTCGGCCCGAAGTAGCCGCCGCGCCGCCGCCCGCCGGCGATGCCCGATCTCGACGTGAGCATCGGCAGCACGATGAAGAAGAGCACAAGCAGCACGAGGAGCAAGAGCGGGCTGATCGGCAGCCCGGCCGGCTGCTGCCGCCGCAGCGGCGGGGGCGGCGTGCCGGAGAGCGTGACGTTGTACTCGCGCGCGATGATCGCCGCCATGCGCTCGACGCCGGCGCGGATGCCGCCCGCCATGTCGCCGGCCTTGAAGCGCGGCACGATCTCGCGATCGCGGATCTCGCCGACCAGGCCGTCGGGCAACGCGCCGCCGATGCCGTAGCCGGTGACGATGAAGAGGCCGCGATCCTGGACCGCGACGAGGAAGACGACGCCGTTGTCCTTGCCGGCGGCGCCGGGCTTCCACGCCTCGGCGATGTGCATCGCGTAGTCGAAGGGCGTCTCCGGCTTGACGCTGGGGACGGTGACGACCGCGATCTCGGAGCCCGTCTTCTGCTTCAGCTCGCCGATGCGCCCCTCGAGCGCCGCCTTGGTGGCGGCATCGATGACGTGCGCGAAGTCGTTGACGAAGCCGACGGGGGTGGGGAAGGGCGTCGGCCCGGCGCTCGCGCCGGCGGCCGTGAGCAGGAGGGCGGCGAGCGCGACGAGCAGCGCGCCGGCGCGCCGCGGACGCGCGGTCACGCCGCGGGCCCGGTCGCCTCGCGGTCCGCGACGTCGGCGAGCGTCGCGATCTCCGCGAGGTAGGCGGCGAAGCGCTCGTCGATCGGCCCCGGCCGTGCGGACTCGCCGAGGCCCGCGAGCGTCGGCAGCGCGCAGGCGAAGCGCCGCTCGAACGCCCGCACCGCGGCGACGCCGTCCGTGAGCCATGGCTCGCCGCGTAGATGGAGGAGGCCGCGGATGACGTAGAGGAAGGTCTTGCGCGAGTCGACCATCAGGCGGTGCAGGGCCTCCGTGTCGCCCGACAGCTCGACGTAGAGGCCGCGCAGGCGGAAGAGCTTGCCCTTCGCCTCGCGCTCGCACTCCTCGCGTACGGTCTCCGGCTCGACGACGAGCTCGGCGAACAGCTCCTTGCCGGCGAGCGTCCGATGGCGGGCGCGGATGTCGAGGAGCTCCAGCGGGAAGACGTCGCGCGAGCGCTCCAGCTCCCAGGCGGAGAGGACGAGTGGCGCGGCCAGGCGGGCGTCGCGCCAGCGCCCCCACCACTGGGCGATGCGGCGCAGATGGCTCCCGTCGCAGGGATCGAGCACGACGGCCAGGTTGACGTCCGAACGCTCGAGATCGAACTCGGATCCCGCAGCGCTGCCGTAGAGAACGAGGCTCCGCAGCGCGTCGCCGCACGCGGTCGCCAGCTCGGCGCCGGCCTCGGAGATCACGGAACGCGGATCGCTCGCCCACGCCATCGACGGGGATGATAGGGACGAGATTCCGCGCGCGCAACGACGGTGCCGGACGGCGCGTGCCACGGCCATGGCCGGTCGGCCGCCGAGCTGCTAAAGCATCGCGCCGCACGCCCGATGGACCGCGAGCCCTCCCCCGAGCCTTCTGCCGACGAGACCGCTCAGGCGGCGCTCGGCCAGCGCCGGGACGCGAACGCCCCGCTGGCGCTGCTGGCGCAGCTCGCCGCCGCGCTCCGCTTCCTGACCGTCCTGCCGCTGCGCGGCGTGCTCGCGCCGCTCGGCGAAGGGGCGCTCTTCTTCCCGCTGGTCGGGCTCGCGCTCGGCGGCGTCCTCGCACTGCTCGACCGCGCGGCCGCGCCGCTCGCGCCCGGCGCGCGCGCCGTCCTCCTGGTCGCGACGCTCGCCGCGCTGAGCGGCGGCCGGCAGCTGCGCGGCCTGGCGCGCGGGGTGCAGGCGCTCGTGCGGGGCGGCGACGTGCAGCGGCCCGGCGCTGCGGGCGCGGTCGCCGTTTGCGTCCTGCTGCTCGTGAAGATCGCAACGATCGGCGCCCTGCGCACGAGCACCCGCACGATGGCGCTGCTCTACGCGCCGATGCTGGCGCGCTGGTCGATGGTCGTTCTGGCGTTCGGCTCGCGGACGGCAGGCCCAGGTGACGGCTCCGAGCTGGTCCGCACCGTGAAGTTCCGCGAGTTCGGCGTCGCGACGGTGAGCGCCCTCTGGGTGGCGCTCGCCAATGGCGCGGCGCGCGGTCTGCTCGCGATCCTGGTCCTGGCGGTCATCACGATCTGCTGCCGCATCTTCGTCCACGCGCGCCTCGGAGGCGTCACCGACGACCTCCTCGGCGCGATCGTCGAGGTCAACGAGACGCTCGTGCTGGCGACGTTCACGCTCGGCACGCGCTGAGGAGAGTGGAGATGGCGACGAAACGCTCACATGTGATGGCGATCGATCAGGGCACGACCGGATCGACGGTGCTCGTCTTCGACCGGCGCGGCCGCATCGTCGGCCGCGCGTACTCGGAGTTCACGCAGCACTACCCGAAGCCCGGGTGGGTCGAGCACGACGCGGAGGAGATCTGGCGCGTCACCTTGAAGGTGGCGCGCCAGGCGCTGCGCCGCGCCGGCGTCGGCGGCAAGGGCCTCGCGGCGATCGGCATCACCAACCAGCGCGAGACCACCGTCGTGTGGGACCGGCGGAGCGGCGCCCCGGTCGGCCGCGCGATCGTCTGGCAGGACCGCCGCACCGCCGACCGGTGTGCCGAGCTCAAGGCGGCCGGTCACGAGGAGCTGGTGCGCGCCAAAACGGGGCTCGTCCTCGATCCGTACTTCTCGGGCACGAAGGTGGCGTGGATTCTCGACAACGCACGCAACGTGCGCGCGCGGGCCGTCCACGGCGACCTCGCCTTCGGCACGATCGACGCGTGGCTGGTGTGGAAGCTGACGGGCGGCCGCATCCACGCGACCGACCCGACCAACGCGTCGCGCACGCTGCTCTACGACATCCACGCGCGCGCCTGGGATACGGAGCTGCTGCGCCTGCTCGACGTGCCCCGCGACATGCTGCCCGAGGTGCATCCGTCGAGCGGGGTCTTCGCGGAGACCGAGGCCGCGCTTTTCGGCGCCCCCGTGCCGATCGCGGGCATCGCCGGCGACCAGCAAGCGGCGCTCTTCGGCCAGGCGTGCGTCGAGCCCGGCATGGTCAAGAACACCTACGGCACCGGCTGCTTCGCCCTCATGCAGACGGGCGACCATGCGGTGCGCAGCACGGGAGGCCTGCTCACGACCGTCGCCGTCGGCGCGAACGGCGCGCCGACCTACGCGCTCGAAGGGTCGGTCTTCATCGCCGGTGCGGCGATCCAGTGGCTGCGCGACGGCCTCGGCCTCCTGCGCAAGGCGGCCGAGAGCGAGAAGCTCGCGCGCAGCGTCCCGTCGACGCTCGGCGTGTACCTGGTGCCGGCGTTCGTCGGCCTCGGCGCGCCGTACTGGGATCCCGGGGCGCGGGGCGCGCTCCTCGGCCTGACCCGCGGGGTGACACGGGCGCACGTCGTGCGCGCCGCGCTCGAGTCGCTCGCGTACCAGAGCCGCGACGTGGTCGAGACCATGGCCGCCGACGCCGGCCGGCCGATCAACGTCATGCGGGTCGACGGCGGTGCCGCCGCCAACGACTTCCTGATGCAGTTCCAGGCCGACGTGCTCGGCACGACGGTCGACCGCCCGAAGGTGGTGGAGACGACGGCGCTCGGCGCCGCGATGCTCGCCGGCCTCGGCGTCGGGCTCTGGTCGCAGGCCGATCTCGCGCGCGTACGCGCCGTCGATCGCGTGTTCAAGCCGAAGATGGCGCCCGACCAGCGCACCGCGCTCTACGACGGCTGGAAGGCGGCGGTCGCGCGCGTACGGAGCGCGTGACGCGCGGCGGATTGCGAGAGGCGGCTCAGGCGGCGGGCGCGATGAGCGCGTTCAGCTCGCGATACGTGCAGGCACCGTCGATCATCGGCTCGTAACGGCCGTCGTCGAGGAAGGCGGCGGTCGCACGGCGCACGACGCCGTAGGCCGCCTGGGCGATCGCCGAGCCGGCGCTCACCCGGCGCACGCCGAGCTCGCGGAGCTGCACCGGAGACGGTACCCCGGCGAACACCATGACGTTCACCGGCAGCGGGATCGCCTGCACGAGCGCGCGGATCGCGGCTGGATCCGCCGCGCCGGGCGCGAACACGCCGTCGCATCCGGCCTCGCGATAGAGACGGGCGCGCTCGATCGTCACGTCGACCATCTGGTCGGACGGTACGAGGCCGCGGAACACGTCGGTACGGGCGTTCACGAAGAGATCGATGCCGGCGCGCGACGCGATGCGCTTCGCGGTTTCGATCTTCCGGCAGAGAAGCTCGGGCGGCGCGCTACCGTCCTCGATGTTGATGCCGACGGCGCCGGCGTCGATCACGGCGGCGACGGTGTCGCCGACGGCCGCCGGGTCGCTCGAGTAGCCGCCCTCGACGTCCACGCTGAGCGGCACTGACAGCATGCGCGCGATCGCGCCGATCGTCTGCACGAGCAGCGACGCCGGCAGGGCGTCGCCGTCGGGATAGCCGTGCGCCCAGGCGACGCCGGCGCTCGTCGTCGCCACCGCCGGCGCGCCGCACGACTCGATCACGCGCGCGCTCGCCGCGTCCCAGCAGTTGGCGAGGAGGAGACACCGTCCGGGCGCGTGCAGCGCGCGGAACTGCGCCGCTCGATCGGCCGCCGTGCTCACGCCGAAGCCCGCCGCGCGTCCGTCGCGCCGCGCTCGTGCTCCAGCAGCCAGCGCTTGCGCTCGAGGCCGCCGCCGTAGCCCGTGAGCCCGCCGTCGGAGCCGATCACCCGATGACACGGCAGTACGAGCGCGACCGGGTTCGAGCCGTTGGCCAGTCCGACGGCGCGGCTGGCACCAGGCCGCCCGATCGCCGCCGCGAGCTCGCCGTACGTCGTGGTGGCGCCGGACGGGATGTCGCGCAGCGCGGTCCACACGCGTCGCTGGAAGTCTGTGCCGGCGGTGCGGACCGGGATGCGCGCGAGCGCGTCGAGGTCGCCCGCGAAGAACGCGTCGATCGCCCGCGTGACGGCTGCCGGCGCGCGGCCGGGACGCAGGGTCACCGGGCCGTGGTAGCGGCGCAGCAGCCGCCGCATGCGATCCTCGTGGTCGTGGAAGTCGAGCGCCAGCAGCGTGCCGTCGTCGTCGCACACGAGGAGGATCTCCCCCACAGGCGACGCGACGCGGTCGAAAAGCAACGTTCGTGTCGAGCTGGTCATGCTACTGCCTCCTGGCGTGCGCGCGATGGCGGCACGCGCTTCACGTTGTCGTTGGTCCAGAGGTGTTGCGCGGCGTAGGCGCGCCACGGACGCCACGCCTCGGCGCGGGCCAGCGCGGCGGCCGCGGTCGGCCGCTCGTCGCCGGTTGCGAGCGCACGGAGAATGCCGATGTCGCCCGCGGGGAAGGCGTCGGGCTCGTGCAGCGCCCGGAGCGCGATGTACTGCGCCGTCCACTCGCCGACGCCGGGCAGATCGCGCAGGCGCGCGACGGAGCATTCGAGGTCCTGCTCGGCCGAGAAGAGCCGCGCATCCGCCACGGCGGCCGCCGCCAGCGACGAGAGGGCCGTCGCGCGGGCACGCGGCATGCCGAGCCGTGCGAGATTCGCGCCGGCCAGACGCTCCGCACGTGGAAATACCGCGCTGAGCGCCGGCGCGTCGCCGCTCGCGGCGGGCGCGAACGGCTCGCCGTGCGCGGCGACGAGCTTCACGGCGAGCTGGCGGGCCGCCGCGACGGTGATCTGCTGGCCGAGGATCGCGCGGATCGCGAGCTCGAAGCCGTCCCACGCGCCGGGGACGCGCAGCCCGGGCCGGGCCCGCACGAGCGGCGCGAGCAGCGGGTCCTCCGCGAGGTGCGCCGCGATCGAGCGGATGTCGGCGGTGAGGTCGAAGAGCCGGCGGATGCGGCGGATGATCGACGGCAGCGCGCGCACGTTGGGAAAGCGGATCGTCGCGGCGACGGCGTTGGCGCCCGTGACCGGAGCCACGTCGATCGTCCCGTGCTGGCCGTCGAGCTCGATCGTGCGCCGGTAACGCCTCGGCTCGACGATCTCGACGCCGGGGACTGCGCGCGCCGCGAGGAACGCGATCATCGCCGCCCAGTCGTACGGCGGGGCATAGCTCAGGCGGACCGTGATCGCGGCGCCGGCGCCGGCTTCCGGCGACGGTGAGAGCCGCCGCAGCGACGACGGCGGCCGATCGTAGAGCCGATGGAAGGTGTCGTTGAAGCGGCGCAAGCTGCCGAAGCCGGACGCGAGCGCGACGTCGATCATGCGCATGCGCGTCTCGTGGATGAGCTGCTTGGCGAACAGTACGCGCCGCGTCTGCGCCACCGCGATCGGCGACGCGCCGAGGTGTTGCTGAAAGAGGCGCCGCAGCTGGCGCTCGCCGATGCCGAGCCGCGCCGCGAGCCCGCCGACGTCGCGTTCGCCACCGTCGAGGGCGCCGTCGGCGATCAGGGTGAGCGCGCGCGAGACCGTGTTCGAGGTGCCGCGCCACGCCGCCAGCTCCGGCGACGACTCCGGCCGGCAGCGCAGGCACGGCCGGAACCCCGCCTCCTGCGCCGCCGCGGCGCTGGCGTAGAAGACGACGTTCTCGAGCTTCGGCGTCCGCGCCGGACAGATCGGCCGGCAGTAGATGCCGGTGGTGAGGACCGCCGTCAACAGCTTCCCGTCGAACCGGGCGTCGCGCGTCCGGATCGCGCGGTAGCACACGTCACGATCGAGCGTCGTCGGGGTCGTCGTCATGGTCGGATCATGGCATCTGCCCACGACTACGTCTCGCCATTTTCGGACGTCAATGAGGGAAGGGAGGGAACACCTGAAAAGAGCCGGGCCCGAGGTCGCGTCGTCGGCACCTACCGGCCGCAAATCATTCTATCCAACTCCGGTTTCGGGTCTCATCCCCGGCACGTCGGCAGGATCGAGCAGCCCGTGGCGCCGCCATCCGACGGTCAGAAGCCACGTACGAGCCCGCGCGACCGCTGGTCGCCCTGGCAGGTCCGCGCCCATTTCGTCAGCCACGATCGCCGCGTCCCGCTTCCACCCATCGAACCAACGTCCCGACGACGCCGGATCGAGCGTCACTGCGCGTGGCCGCTTTGCCTGGAGGTGCCCCAAGTGATGACGCGCATTCAAGAGGACGTAGCGCAGCGCGCCGCGCACCTCCTTCGGCGTCCGCAGCAGCCGCATGTGGTAGCGATCGGCGAGCACGGGGCCCGTTCGCTTCGCGGCCCGGTTCACCGCGCGGGCGAGCCGCGAGCCGACGGCCATCATCCCACACCCGAGCGCGTCGCGATCGCTGGCCTCCACGATCAGATGGGCATGGTTCCCCTGCAAGGAGTAGTGCACCAGGCGAAAACCGGGACGCGCACAACCCACGGCAAACGTGCGCTCGATCTCGCGTACGATCCGAACGGTCCGCAGCGAGGGCAGACCCGAGCACACTCGTAGCGTTGCGTGCGCGGGCAGCGACCTGGCGAAGCGATCCCGCGAGACGTGCGGCAGACCTGGGTTCGGTCCGGGATTGCGTCCTGCGCCGCGTCGCGCGCCGCCCCAACCGCGAGGTGCGGACAACTGCAGAGCGAGTTGAACAGAGCGACGCGACATTGCTCCTTGACTCTTGAATCGGCTACCTTCTATCATTCGCCATCGAATGTGTCAAGCGAAGGAGAACTCGTGCGCGACCCGATGCTTGAGACGCCTCTCCTCATCGGGATTCACCACGTGCAACTCGCAATGCCTGCGGGCGGCGCCGCTGCCAGTGGCTTCTATCGCGACGTGGTCCGCTCGTGGAGCAGCCGAAGCCTTCCGAGTTGGCGAAGCGTGGTGGATGCTGGCTCGAGAACGAGGGCGCCCAGCTCCACCTCGGCGTCGATGAAACCTTCCGGCCTAATCAAGTCTTCGGAGCCGTCTTCGGCGTTCTGAGCGGGCGACAATGCGAGGTGCCCATGCGACGAGCGCGATGCCGATCGCGAACGTAAGCGGCGTGGCTACGAGCCCGCCCACCAGTTCGAGTAGAAGAGCTCGCCAGCCGCGATCTTGAGAGCACCGGAGCTGGCAACGAAATAGGCCAAAGGCTCGCACCGTCCACAGCATGAACCTTGGTTTTCGGATCGCGGCGAGCACGAGCGAATTCTCACCCTAGACGTTCGGTCCCGCCAGTGGCGCGCTGAATCAAACTGACCCACCACCCCTCCGGCGGGGTCGGTTGAAGCTCCCGTTCCCCGTTGATATACGTTTCCCCTTCCACGACGGAGGAGCCGTAGTCATGAAGGAAGGCATCCATCCGGCCTACGCGCCGGCGAAAATCATCTGTGCGTGCGGCAGCATCATTGAGACGCGCTCGACGGTCCCGAGCATCCACGTCGAGATCTGCTCGGCCTGCCATCCCTTCTACACCGGCAAGCAAAAGCTCGTGGATACCGCCGGCCGTGTCGAGCGCTTCCGGCGCAAGTACGGCAAAGGCGCCGCCCCTCAGCCGCAGCAGTAACGTCTCGGCGGTGCGTCGCACGCCCCGCGTGGGGGCGTAATGTACGACAAGCTCGCAGCGGTGGAGCGGCGGTATGGGGAGTTGGAGGAGCTGCTCGTCTCGCCCGACGTGATCGCGAACCGCAAGGATTTCGCGAAGCTCGCCAAGGAGCGCTCCGGCCTCGAAGAGATCGTGCGCGCCTTCCGCGAGTGGAAGGACGTCCAGGAGCAGATCGAGGGCAGCAAGTCGCTGCTGCAGGACGCCGACGAGGGCATGCGCGCCCTGGCGCAGGAAGAGCTGCCGGGGCTGCGCACGCGCAACGAGGGTCTCGAGGATCGCCTCAAGCAGCTCCTCCTGCCGCGCGATCCGAACGACGACCGCAACGTGCTGCTCGAGATCCGCGCCGGCACCGGCGGCGAGGAGGCGAGCCTCTTCGCGGCGGAGCTCTTCCGCATGTACAGCCGCTACGCGGAGACGCGCGGCTGGCGCGTCGACGTGCTGAGCTCGAGCGGCACGGGTCTCGGCGGCTTCAAGGAAGTGATCGCGTCGATCGAGGGGCAGGGCGCCTACAGCCGCCTCAAGTTCGAGGGCGGCGTGCACCGCGTGCAGCGCGTGCCGGAGACCGAGGGCTCGGGACGCATCCACACCTCCGCCGTCACCGTCGCGATCCTGCCCGAGGCCGATGAGGTGGACGTCGCGATCGAGGAGAAGGATCTGCGCGTCGACGTCTTCCGCTCGTCGGGGCCGGGCGGGCAGAGCGTCAACACGACCGACTCGGCGGTGCGCATCACGCACCTTCCGACGAACCTCGTCGTGACCTGCCAGGATGAGAAGTCGCAGCACAAGAACAAGGCGAAGGCCCTCAAGATCCTGCGCGCGCGGCTGCTGGAGCGCGCCGAGGAGGCGCAACGTTCGGAGATCGCCGCCAACCGCAAGAGCATGGTCGGCACCGGCGATCGCTCCGAGCGCATCCGGACCTACAACTTCCCGCAGAGCCGGGTCACCGACCACCGCATCAACCTCACCCTGCACTCGCTCGACAAGGTGATGGAGGGCGAGCTCGACGCGGTGATCGATCAGCTCGTCACCCACCACCAGGCCGAGCTGCTGAAGGCGGCGCACTGATGCCTGACCCCAAACCCGAGCCGCGCACCGTGCTCGAGTTCCTCGGCCGCGCGCAGGAGTTCCTGGCGGCGCGCGGCATGGCGAGCGCGCGCCTCGACGCCGAGGTGCTGCTCGCGTCCGTGCTCGGCATCGATCGCGTCGGGGTCTACCTGCGCTTCGATCAGCCGCTGACGACGCGCGAGATCGACGCCTACCGCGAGCTGCTGCGCCGGCGCGCCGCGGGCACGCCGGTCGCGTACCTGACCGGCACCCGCGAGTTCTGGTCCGTGCCGCTCGCCGTGACCCCGGACGTGTTGATCCCGCGGCCGGAGACGGAGTTGCTCGTCGAGCGCGTGCTCGCCGGCCGCGTCGAGGGCGAGCCGCGCATCCTCGACCTCGGTACGGGGAGCGGGGCGCTCGCGATTGCGCTGGCGCGCGAGCTGCCGGCGGCGCGCGTCGTCGCGGTGGACGTCTCGCCGGCGGCCGCGGCGGTCGCGACGGCCAACGCCGCGCGCGCCGGCGTGGACGCGCGCGTGACGGTGGTCGTCGGCTCGTGGACGGCGCCGCTCGACGCGGCCGCGCGTTTCGACGTCATCGTGAGCAACCCGCCCTACGTGCCGACCGCCGCGCTCGCCGGGCTCGCGCCCGAGGTGCGCGCCGAGCCGGTGCTGGCGCTCGACGGCGGCGAGGACGGGCTCGCCGCGTATCGCGCGCTGGCACCGCAGGCGGCTGCACGCCTCGCGCCGGGCGGCCGCCTTCTGGTCGAGGTGGGCGAGGGGCAAGCGGAGGCGGTCGCGGCGATCCTGGTCGCTGCCGGCCTCGAGGGCGTCGCGTGGCACGCCGATCTCGCCGGCATCGCGCGTGTGGTGACGGGAAGCGCCGCGGCGTCGGCGCTGGCCGAGGTGGCGGTATGAGGACGGGACGATGCAGAAGATCGTGATCCACGGCGGCCGGCGCCTGCGCGGCTCGGTCGCGGCGAGCGGTTCGAAGAATGCGGGCCTGCCGCTGCTCTTCGCGTCGCTGCTCACGCGCGAGCTCTGCACGATCCGCGGCCTGCCGCGCGTCGCCGACATCACCACGACCCTTCGCCTGCTCGAGGGGCTCGGTGCCCTCGTCGGCGACGGGGAGTTCGCGACCATCCTCGTCGAGGCGCGCGACCTCACCTCCGCCGAGGCACCGTACGAGCTGGTGAAGACGATGCGCGCGTCGTTCCTGGCCCTCGGTCCGCTCGTGGCGCGCACCGGGCGCGCGCGCGTCTCGACGCCCGGCGGCTGCGCCATCGGCAGCCGGCCCGTCGACATCCATCTCGCGGGTCTCGAGCGCCTCGGCGCGCGCATCCGTCATTCGCACGGCTATGTCGAGGCCGAGGCGGAGCGTTTGCGCGGCGCGCGCATTTCGCTCGACTTCCCGTCGGTCGGCGCCACCGAGAACCTCCTCATGGCGGCGACGCTCGCCGACGGTACGACCGTCATCGAGAACGCCGCGCGCGAGCCCGAGATCGAGGATCTCGCAGCGGCGCTCGGCGCGATGGGCGCGCGCATCCACGGCGCCGGCAGCTCGGTCGTCACCATCGAGGGCGTGCGCGAGCTCGGCGGCTTCGACCACGCGGTGATCGCCGACCGCATCGAGACCGGCACCCTGCTCATCGCGGGCGCGATCACCGGCGGTGAGGTGCACGTGACGGGCGCCCGCGCCGATCACCTCGAGGCGCTCCTCGCCAAGCTCGACGAGGCGGGTGTCGCCGTCGAGACGCGCGCCGACGGCATCGTCGTGCGCGGTAACGCGCCGCTCCGCAGCACCGACGTCCGCACCTCGCCGTACCCCGGCTTCCCGACCGATCTGCAGGCGCAGTTCATGGCGCTGATGGCGCTCGGCGCCGGCCAGAGCCTGATCACCGAGACGATCTTCGAGAACCGCTTCATGCACGTGCAGGAGCTGGCGCGCATGGGCGCCGACATCCGGGTCGACGGCCGGACCGCCGCGGTGCGCGGCGTGCCCGCGCTCTCCGGCGCGCCCGTGATGGCGACCGATCTGCGCGCCAGCGTGTGCCTGGTGCTCGCCGGTCTCGCGGCGCAGAACACCACCGAGGTGGCGCGCGTCTACCATCTCGATCGCGGGTACGAGCGGCTCGAAGAGAAGGTCTCCGCGCTCGGTGGCGACATCGCGCGGGTGCGCGCGTGAGGCGTGCCGTCCGTCGCGGCGGTCCGGCCGCGTCGGGCCCGCTGACCGTCGTGCCGGCGCGCGGTGCCGCCTTCGCGCGGCGTCTCGCGATGCTCGAGGCGCGGGGCGAGACGGTGAGCGGCGACGTCGAGCGCAGCGTGCGCGCGATCCTCGCGGACGTGCGCCGGCGCGGCGACGCCGCGCTCTTCGCCTATACCCGGCGTTTCGACGGGGTCGCGCTGACGGCGCGCACGGTCGAGGTGCCGCGCGCGGCCATGCGGCGCGCGCTCGACGAGCTGCCGGCGGTCGTGCGCCGCGACCTGCGGCTCGCGGCCCGGCGCATCCGTGACTTCCACCGCCGCCAGCGCCAGACGTCGTGGAGCTACCGCGACGCCAGCGGCACCCGCCTCGGGCAGCAGGTGCGCCCGCTCGACCGGGTCGGCGTCTACGTTCCCGGTGGCACCGCCGCGTATCCGTCGTCGGTCCTGATGAACGTCATTCCCGCGAAGGTCGCTGGCGTCGGCGAAATAATTGGGGTGACCCCTCCCGGCCGCGCCGATACGGCCGTCCTTGCTGCTGCGTATCTCGCCGGCGTCGACCGCCTCTTCCGCGTCGGCGGCGCGCAGGCGATCGCGGCGCTCGCGTACGGCACGCGCTCGATTCCGCGTGTCGACAAGATCTGCGGCCCGGGCAACGCCTTCGTCGCGACCGCGAAGCGCCTGGTGTTCGGCACGGTCGACATCGACATGATCGCCGGCCCGAGCGAGGTGCTGATCGTCGCCGACGGCCGCGCCCGCCCCGCGCACGTCGCCGCCGACCTCCTGTCGCAGGCCGAGCACGACCCACTCGCGGCCGCGATCCTCGTGACGCCGTCGGCGGCGCTCGTCCGCGCCGTCCAGGGGGAGCTCGCGGCGCAGCTCGCCGCGCTGCCGCGTCGGGCCATCGCCGCCCGCGCGCTCCGCCGCCATGGTACCGCGTTCGTCACCGCCGACCTCGCCGGTGCGCTCGCGGTCGCCAACCGGATCGCGCCCGAGCATCTCGAGCTCGCCGTTGTCCGGCCGGAGCGCTGGCTCCCGGAAGTGCGGCATGCCGGCGCGATCTTCCTCGGCGGCGACGCGCCGGAGCCCTTCGGCGACTACCTCGCCGGCCCGAACCACGTGCTGCCGACCGGTGGCAGCGCCCGGTTCTCCTCGCCGCTCGGCGTCTACGACTTCGTCAAGCGCTCCAGCGTGATCGCCGCCGGCCCGCGCACCCTGCGTCGTCTCGGCCCGGCGGTCGTGCGTCTCGCGCGTCTCGAGGGCCTCGAGGCGCATGCGCGGGCGGTCGCGCTGCGGCTCGACGGGCGCGGGGCCGTCGTGCGAAAGTGACGACATGCGTGTGGAGCACGCCGACGTCCGCTCCGGCTACGATCGTTGGTCGGAGACCTACGACGCGACGCCGAACCCGCTCGTCGCGCTCGATCGCAGGCTGACGATCCCCGCGGTCGATCCGCGTCCCGGCGAGCGCGTGCTCGATGCCGGATGCGGCACCGGCTTCCACGTCGCGCGCCTGAGCCGTGCGCGCAGCCGTCCCGTCGGCCTCGACTTCTCGCACGGCATGCTGCGGGTCGCACGCCGGGCCGCGCCGGATGCGGCGCTGGCGCAGGCGGACCTCGGCCGCCGCTTCCCGGTGCGGAGCGGCTCGTTCGACGCGGTGCTGTCGGCGCTGGTGCTGGATCACGTCCGCGATCTGCAGCGCTTCTTCGCCGAGGCCTTCGCCGCCCTGCGCCGGGGCGGGCGCCTCGTCGTGTCGGCATTCCACCCGCATCTGGCGTGCTCCGGCGTCGAGGCCAACTTCGAGCGCGAGGGGACCGAGTACCGGCTTGGCGCCGAGCCCCACACGGTCGACGACTACCTGAATCACGTCGCCGACCCCGGCTTCACGGCGATCACCTGGCGAGAGTACCTCGGCGACGAGCAGCTCGTCGACGAGGTTCCCGTCGCGCGCAAGTATCTCGGCCGCCCCCTGCTGCTCCTGATCAGCGCGCGGCGGAGCGCAGCGTAGATGTCGGCTCCGGCGCTCGGCATCCTCACCATCTCCGGCAGCCTGCGTGCGCGCTCGAGCAACACGGAGCTGCTGCGCGCGCTCGCCCTGCTCGCGCCGCCGCCGACGCGGGTGACACTCTACGATGGGCTTGCCGGCATCCCGCCCTTCAATCCGGATCTCGACGAGGAAGGCGCCGCGCCGCCGCCGCCCGTCCACGCGTTGCGGACGCTCGTCGCGGCGGCGGACGGCGTCGTGATCTGCAGCCCGGAGTACGCGCACGGCGTCGCGGGAGCCATGAAGAACGCGCTCGACTGGCTGGTGAGCTTCCCCGCGCTCGCCGACAAGCCCGTCGCGCTGTTGAACGCGTCGGCGCGCTCGACGATCGCGCACGCCGCCCTCGGCGAGACGCTGCGGACGATGTCGACGGGGTGGCTCACCGAGGCCTCCGTCACCGTCCCGCTCGACGGCAGGCGGCTCGACGCGGCGCAGATCGCCGCCGATCCGGCGCTCGCGGCGATCCTGCGCGAGGCGCTGGCAACGATCGAAACCGCGGCGCGCGCCCATCACGCCGCGCAGCGACGAGGGTAGCGATGGCACAGCTCGATCACCTGATCCTGCACGTGAACGACCGCGCGGCGAGCGTCGCGTTCTACACCCGGGTCATGGGCTTCGCCTATGAGGGCGAGCGCGAGCCGTTCTCCGTGATCCGCGTGACGCCTGATCTCACCCTGCAGCTCGCGCCCTGGGGCACGAAGGGCGGCACGCACCTGGCCTACGCGATGAGTCGCGCGGAGTTCGACGAGACCTTCGCACGCGTGCGCGCGGCGGGGATCGCCTACGGGGACTCGTTCCACACGGTCGGCAACATGCAGGGTCCCGGGGACGAGGCGGGCTCGCGCGGGCCGGGCAAGGCCGTCTACCTCTTCGACCCCGACAAGCACCTCATCGAGATCCGCCACTACGACGTCTGAGCGCGTGATCGCGGCATGAACCGGCTCGATCCGCGCTACACGATCGGCCCGGCGCGTGACGGCGATCTCGCGGCGCTGGCTGAGATCGAGCGCGCGGCCGGGACGCTGTTGCTGCCGTACGCGCCGCCCTCGATCCTCGACGAGACGACGGACGTGGACGCGCTGCGCGAGGCTCGGGCGCACGGGCGCCTCTGGGTGGCGCGTGACGCCGATGGACCGGTCGGCTTCGCGATCGTCTGCATGCTGGCGCCCGGCCACGCCCACCTCGCCGAGCTCGACGTCCACCCCGACCACGGACGCCGGGGCATCGGCACGGCGCTGGTGCGCGCCCTGTGCGCGTGGTCCGAGCGCAGCGGCTGCGTCGAGCTCACGCTTACGACGTTCCGGCGCGTGCGCTGGAACATGCCGTTCTACGCCGGGCTCGGCTTCGCGGAAGTGCCGGCGGCGCAACTCGGGATCGAGCTGCGGGCCGTCGTCGCCGACGAGACCGCCCGCGGCCTCGATCCGGCGGCGCGCGTCGCCATGCGCTACGAGCCGAGCTGACGCGGCGGCAGGAGCGCCTGGTGGTGGCGCGTCAGGTAGGCGAGCGCCTCGGCGCCGTTGTGGATGCGCTCGTAGTGCATCGCGAGCTTGCCGTCGTGAAAGAGGTCCCACTCCTCGCCGCGCAGGACGAACGCCGGGATGCCCACGCGCGTGTAGGTCACCTGCCATTCGAGGTGGATGCCGCCTGGAATGGCGACCGGCGGGCGGAGCGGCGCGGGCTCGCGACGGTCGAAGCGGCGGTCGAAGGCGTCGACGCTCCGCTTGATGCTCGCGGTGACCCGGTCGCGGCCCTGTGCGAGATAGCTCTCGGCGGCGGGGAGGCCGTCCACGGCCCACGCGACTGCGTCGTCGAACAAGACGTTCACCAGGCCCCAGTCGTCGGCGGCGAAGCCCTCCTCGAAGGCGGCGGCGTACCGCATGAAGGCGGTCAGGTCTTGCTGGGCGTCACTCATGGCGTCTCCTCGGTTCGGCCGGCGGTGCGCGCCGGGCAGTCAGTTCACTTAACGAACTTAGTATCTACCACGTGCGTTCGTTAGTGCAACCCGCTAGGGTGGCGGCATGCGACGGACCTCGTTCAGCCAATGGCCGTGCTCGATCGCCCGCACCATGGACTTCCTCGGGGACTGGTGGACGCCGCTCGTCTTGCGCGAGGTGTTCTTCGGCAGCACACGTTTCGACGATATCCAGCGTGCGCTGTCGATCGGCCGCAACGTGCTCGCTGCACGCCTCCGCCGGCTCACGGCCGAGGGCGTGTTGCGCCGCGACCGCTATCAAGACCACCCGCCGCGCTACGAATATCGTCTCACCGAGAAGGGGCGCGACTTCTACCCCGTGTTGCTCGCCGTCACGCGCTGGGGCGACCGCTGGCTGCACGGCAGCAAGGGGCCGCCCATTCTCTTGCGCCACACCGGCTGCGGCCAGATCACGCGCGGAGAGGTGGTGTGCGAGCGCTGCCGGAAGCCCCTACCGCATGCCGAGGTCATGGCTGAGCTGCCGAACGGCCGGAAGCCCGACCTCGACGTCCGCATCGCCGCGACGTACGGTGCGCCGCGCGCTGGCGCGCCGCGGAAACGGCCCCGCACGCGTAACCTCGCGCGCTGAGCGCGCATCCGATGCACGGAGACCGTCGATGTCTGAGTCATCCGATGCGCCCGATACGATCGATCCGATAGTGGGCAGCTGCTTGTGCGGCGCCGTGCGCTGGGTCGCGCGCCGTCCGCCCACGATCTCGATGGTCTGCCATTGCCGAAGCTGCCGACGCAGCGCAGGGGCGCCGGCCGTCGCGTGGCTCACGTTCGCGATGCACGACCTCGAGATCGTCCGCGGTGTGCCGGCGGCGTTCCGCTCGAGCCCACCTGTGACGCGCACGTTCTGCGCCGCCTGCGGCACGCCGCTCACCTATGTCAACGCCGAGCGCCCGGACGAGATCGACGTGACGACGGCCAGTCTCGATCGGCCGGAGCGGTTCCCGCCGACGTATCACGCGTGGCGCAGCGACGGCATTGACTGGGCTCGGTTCGCGGACGATCTTCCGGCGTACGCGCGCAGCAGCACCGAGGGGTAGCGGGCAGGGCCCCTCGCCGGAGGAGAGCCCGTGAGCTTCGGAACGTTCATCGCGAGCCAGCTACGCAAGCCGTCGGGCTGGTTCGGCAAGCATGTCGTCGCCCGCATCCTGAATCGCGGCAACGCGCCCATGAACGCGCTCACGGCCGAGCTGCTCGAGCTCGCTCCGGACGACCGCGTCCTCGAGGTCGGCTTCGGCGGCGGCGACCTCATCCAACGCGTGGCGCCGGTCGTGACCGAGGGCCGGGTCGTCGGCGTCGACTTCTCGCCCGCCATGACCGCGCTGTGCGCGAAGCGCTTCGCGCGCTTCGTGCGCGCGGGCCGGGTCGAGCTGCGTTGCGCCGGCGTCGACGAGCTGCCGTACCCGCCGGGCGCGTTCACTAAGGCCTGCACCGTCAACACGATCTACTTCTGGCCGAATCCGCTTGCGTCGCTGGCGGAGCTGTGGCGGACGCTGCGCGACGGCGGGCGGCTCGTCGTCGCGTTCAACCCGCGGGAGACGGCGGCGAAGCTGCCGTACACGCGCCACGGTTTCCGACTCTACGAGCCCGCGCAGGTCGGCGAGCTGCTGACGCGCGCCGGCTTCCGCGACGTGCGCCTGGTGCCGGGCACGAGCAAGCTCGGTCCGTTCCTCTGCGCCGTCGGGACGCGCTGAATGACGTCCGTGCCCGTACGAAACTCCGACGCTGGGCCCGCCACGCTTCGCGAGGCTACCGCCGCCGACGCGCCGGCGATCGCCGCGCTGCACGCGGAGAGCTGGCGCACCACCTATCGCGGCGCCCTGCGCGACGACTACCTCGACGGCGACATCCTCGGGGAGCGTACGGCGGTCTGGCGCACGCGCCTCGACAGTCCCGCCGCCAACCAACGCGTGGTGGTGGCGGAGGAGCGCGGGCGCGTCATCGGCTTCACCTGTGCGTACGGCGAGGACGATGCGCGCTGGGGCACGCAGCTCGACAACATTCACGTGGACCGCGCGGCGCACGGGCGCGGGACCGGGACGTGCCTCGTGGCCGGGGTCGCGGCCTGGTGTCGAGTCGCCCACCCCGGCGGCTCGGGGCTCTATCTCTGGGTGCTGGAGCAGAACCATCCGGCGCGGCGCTTCTACGAGCGTCTCGGCGCGACGGATCAGGAAGGCGACGTCTGGCTGCCGCCGGACGGCGGCGAGGTGAAGACGCGACGCTACGTCTGGTCGCGCGACGAGCTCGCACGGCTCGCGGCGCATGGACGGGCGCGCTGAGCGTACGAAAGGAGCTTCTCGATGGAGATCGCGGGCGGATGCTATTGCGGTAAGGTTCGTTACAAGGCGACGGGCGACCCGATGTTCAAGGGGCAATGCCACTGTCGCGAGTGCCAGTACATCTCGGGCGGACACCCGAACGTCGTGATGGCGATGCCGGACGGCGGCTTCACGTACAGCAAGGGCGGCGCCAAGGAGTACACGCGCGCCGACCTGCCGAATCCGGTGACGCGCGAGTTCTGCGCCGACTGCGGCACGCACCTCCTCAGCAAGACGGGGAATCTCCCAGGCGCGGTTCTGCTGAAGGTGGGTACGTTCGACGACCCGAAGGTCTTCGGCGGCCCGCAGATGGCGATCTTCACAGTCGACAAGCAGAGCTTCCATCACGTCCCGGACGGCGTGCCGACCTTCGAGCGCCTGCCGGGCTGAGACGCGACGTGCGAGGTCGCTCGAGGAGGCCCGATGAACGAGCTCAGCCGCTATTGCTTTCTCGCGGGGGCGCTCCCGGCGCTGTTCCTCGGCATCGCGCACCTCGTGGTGACGCCGCTCGCGCTCGACCGGCCGAAGGGCCTGTCGCCGCGTGACCCCGCGCTCGCGGAGGCGATGGCGCGGACGTCGATCCTCCTGACGCGCCGGGTCGACATGTGGCGCGCATGGATCGGCTTCAACCTGAGTCATGGCGTCGGGGTGACCCTGTTCGCGGTCGTCGTGCTCCTCGTCGGCCGCAGCGACGCCAGCTTCGCGGCGCAAGCCGACGTCTTCGTGCCGCTCGCCGTGCTCGTCTCGGGGACCTACGTAGCGCTCGGCCTACGCTACTGGTTCCGCTCCCCCGTGCTCGGCTGCAGCTTGTCCTTCGTGCTCTTCCTGTGCTCTCTCGGGCTGCGCGCGTGAGCGGCGCGCGAGAGGAGGTACGTCCATGGACGTTCCGTTCAGCGGCGGGTGTGCCTGCGGCGCGGTGCGCTATGAGTGCGGCGCCCAGCCGCTCATGGCCTTCAACTGCCACTGCCGCGATTGCCAGCGCGCCTCCGGGTCCGCGTACGCGTCGGGCATGCTCGTGCCCGAGGACGCGTTCCGCGTCACGCGCGGCGTGCCGAAGTATCACGTCGGGACCGCCGACAGCGGGCGCTCGGTCAGCCGCGGCTTCTGTGGCGAGTGCGGCTCGCCCGTCGCCGCAACGCAGGCGGGCCACCCGATCGTGATCATCTACGCGGGGAGCCTCGACGATCCGAGCGGCCACCAGCCGATGCTCGAGATCTTCACCGCGAGCGCGCAGCCCTGGGATCCCCTGCACCCGACGTTGGCGAAGTACGCGCGCGGGCTCGACACGTAGCCGGTGGTGGTACGAGGGCGCCGGGGACGCCTTCATGGCGTCGAGCTCCTCCCGGGAGTGCTGCGCGGCGGCGGCCTCGTGCGCTATCATCCGGCCTTCGACCGGACGCTCTGAGCATGGCGATCTCCGAATACCTGAAGAACCTGCGCGCCCACATTGGTACCACCCTCGTGCTGGTGCCGTCCGTGAGCGCGCTCCTCTACGACGACGAAGATCGGATGCTGCTCGTGCGCGACGCGAACAGCGGCGTGTGGTCCACTCCGGGCGGTGCGATCGAGCCCGACGAGACCCCGCAGGACGCGATCGTGCGCGAGGTGTGGGAAGAGACGAGCCTCGTCGTCGAGCCAACGCGGCTGCGCGGCGTGTTCCACGGCCCCGACTTCCGCGTCGTGTACGCGAACGGTGATCAGGTCTCGTACGTGATCACGGTCTTCGAGTGCCGGCGGCTCGCGGGCGAGCCGAAGCCGGATTGCGACGAGGTGCTCGAGACGCGCTGGGTCGCGGCGTCCGAGCTCGCCGACCTCGGCCTGTCGCGCTGGGCGCGTGGCGTCCTGCCGCGCCTGATCGATCCTGCCGCGCCGATTTCCGTGCCCCGGGCGACGTGGCGCCCGCCGCGCTCCTGACGCGGCCCGCGGATCAGCCGCTGCGCGCGCTCGCGCGGACGTGCGCCGGCACGAGGTCACCGGTCGGCGAGCCGGCACGGCGGATCGCCACCTGGCACGACGTCACACCCGGCTCCGCCTGCGAACGCAGCACCACGAACTCGCCGCCGATGCGCTCCATCATGCGCCGGTCGTACTCCATCATCCGGTAGCAGCCTTCGACGTTGCCGGTGCCGCGATAGGGGCAGTGCACGCGGATCTCGCCCTGGATGGTGTCGTCGTCGACGCGGGTGAGGGGGTGGGCGTGGCTGTCGGGGAACATGCGCTGCCACTCGCGAGCGATCGCCTCGAGGGAGTCCTTGCGTCGGCCGCCGCGCAGCCAGAGCGTCGCCGCGCCGAACGTACGCATCAGGGGCCGGCCGACGAGGGCGCTCCGCACCCGATCGCGTGTCGACCACGCCGACAACGGCAGCAGGGACGAGAAGAGCCAGCTCGGTACCCGCATGGGAAATGCCTCCTTGCCACCGATGCTGCGTCCGTCGTCACCACAAGTCCAACTGTTTCTTCTGATTGAATCCATCGGATTGACTAATGTCATACCAACGCGCCATCGTGGCCGACGTGGATGTCGAGCTGCGCCACCTGCGCATGGTGAGGACGATCGCGCGCGTCGGCACCGCGACGGCCGCGGCCGGCGAGATCGGCGTCACGCAGTCCGCGCTCAGCCAGCAGCTGCTCGATCTCGAGAGCCGCCTCGGCGAGCGCCTCTTCGCCCGCACCGGGCGCCGCATGGTGCCGACGGCTTTCGGCGAGACGTTCCTCGCGCGCGCGGAGGCGGTGCTCGACGAGAGCAGCCGCCTGCATGGCTGGCTCGTGGGACGGAAGCTCGGCGAGCGCGAGCTCCTGCGCCTCAGCAGCGACAACGTCCTGAGCCTGCACTGGCTGCCGCGCGTGCTCGGCCGCTTCCGCGAGCTCCACCCCGGCGTCGGGCTCCGCATCCTGCGCACCGCCAATCCGATGCGCGAGCTCGTCGCCGGGCGCCTCGATCTGGCGATCACCTACCCGCAGGACCCGGCGCACCCGCGCATCGCGATGGTGCCGCTCCTCGAGGACGAGATGGTGGCGGTGCTGCCGCCGCGCCATCCGCTCGCCCGCAAGCGCTTCCTCGCGCCTGAGGATCTCGCGGGCCAGGATTTCCTCTACCACATGGACGTCCGGAGCTCGGCGCTCTTCCGACGCTTCCTCGAGCCGCGCGGCGTGCGTCTCGGGTCGGCGACCGTCATCGAGTATCCCGAGGCGATCCTCGAGCTGGTACGTGCCGGCCTCGGGGTGTCGCTCCTGCCGCGCGCCTCGGTCGCCGGCGAGCACGGTCCGGACGCGGTCGTGCTCCGGCCCCTGGGCGCCCGGCGCGGTGGCTACCGCATCGCCTGGAGCGCCGCCTTCCACCGCGACCGCGGCTCCCCCTGGATCGACGAGGCCGTACGCCTGATCCGCTCGACGGGCACGGCCGCGGCGCAAACCCGGCCGTAGCTCCGGGCTCCTTCATGCTCCGGCGCCCACCGGACGATACCTCTTGTAGCGCCCGTCGCATCACAAGGCGCATGGGAGTTCGCGCGCGTGTTCATTCCGATCGGACACGATCAGCTCACGCTCCGGCGGCTGCCGGTCGTCTGCTTCGCCATCATGGCGCTCTGCGTCCTCGTGTTCATCGCGGGGAGCCTCGAGCCGCGGCCCGATCCCAAGGACGTCCGGGAGAAGCTGCACGCCGCGCTCACCTACCTCGTCGAGCATCCGTACCTCGAGGCGAACCCGCGTCTCCGTCAGGTGCTCGATTGGACCGTGGCGGAGCAGGACCCGGAGGATCAGCAGCGGATCCGCGACCGCCTGGGCGCGACGCACGACCACGAGCCGGCGCTCGACACCGAGCGGCAAGGCCACCTCGACGAGCTCACCGACGCGTGGATCGCCGCGCAGCAGGTCGGTCAGACGTGGCGCCTCGGTCTCGTGCCCGCGCGTTTCGAGCCGAGCCGGCTCCTCACGCATCTCTTCGTCCACCTCGAAGTCCTGCATCTCCTCTTCAACATGCTCTTCCTCTACCTCAGCGGCCCGTCACTGGAGGACGTGTGGGGGCGGCCGATGTTCGCGCTCTTCTATCTGCTCGCGGGCACCGTCTCGGCCGGCGCGTTCGTCGCGCTCTACCCGCAGGTCGGCGTACCCCTCGTCGGCGCATCGGGCGCGATCGCGGCGTGCATGGGCGCATTCTTCGTGCGCTTCCCGCGCGCCGACATCCGGCTCTTCTACGTGTGGATGCTGCGCGTCGGCACGACGACGATGCCGGCGTGGGTGGCGCTCCTGCTGTGGGTCGTGGGCGAGCTCTTCTCGGCCTTCGTGACGGATCAGATGGCGCCGGGCACCGGCGGCGCCGGGGTGGCGCACTGGGGGCACATCGCGGGCTTCGCCTTCGGCGTCGTCTTCGCGCTCGGCGCGCGCGCCGTCGGCCTCGAGGAGCGCGTCGACGCGCAGGCCGTCGGCGACGACCGCTCGTGGAACGCGGCGAACCGCGCGCTCGCGAGCGGGCGGAGCGAGGACGCGTGGCGCCTCCTGCGCGAGCGTCTCGTGCAGCATCCCTCCGACGACGACGCGGTGATGGCCTACTGGAGCCTCGCCGAGCAGCTCGGCCGCAGTCGCGAGGCGGCGCCGGCGATGCTTCGCCTGGTGCGCGGCGCGCTCGAGCGCGGCGATCAGGAGACGGCGCTCCGGCAGTGGGACGAGGTGAAGGAGCGCTGTCCCGACGTCGCACCGTCGATCGACCTCGCGGTGCGCCTCGCGGCGGCCGTCCTCGAGCGCGGCAGCCGACCCGAGGCCATCGACCTCCTGCGCGGCGCGCTCGGGCGGGTCGACGCCGCGACGCCGGCGCAGGTGCTCGCCGATCTCGCGACCGTCGCCGCATACGCCGACGCTGCTCTCGCCGGCGAGGCGGCGGCGCGGGCGCTGCGCCACCCGGCCCTGCCGCGTGAGGCGCGCGCGGCCCTCGAGCGGCTCGCCGCCGATGGGCCGATCGGCCGGGTCGTCACCGGCTGATCCCTCCCGTCGGCCGCGTCACTCGGCAGGCGGCGTTCGCGCGCGTGTCTGCAACTCCATGATCCGCGCCTCGTGCGCCGCGCGCGCGTCCGCATAACGCCGGTGCGCCCAGTAGTCGACGGGCAGCAGCAACGTGTCGAGCACGAGGCTGGCCGGAAGATCGACCACACACGCCGGGACGAGCAGCGACGTTTCGGGCGCTCGATGGCCCGCCGAATCGGCTACGAACGGCACGCTCGGACAGACGACGTCGAACAGCGTTCCGAAATAGTACGGGTAGGGCGCTGCCGGGATCGGGACGCGCTCACTACCGACCACGTCGACGCCCTCAGAGCCCTTTGGAAGAATCACGCGGGAGAGCCCCGCCGCGCAGCCCGATGCCATGAGCGCGAGGATCGCCATCCGAGCGACGCGGGCGGCAACCCGGCGTGCGGTCGTCGGGCCTGGGGCGAGTATCGAGAACATGGTGATTCGCGTCGAGCTATGCGCGCGACCAAGGGTATCGATGCCGGCTTCGCCATTTCAAGCCGGATTCGCGAGGCCGGACGCGGCTTCTGCTAGGCGTCCGTGGATGGTAGGAATGCTCCATGGCGAAGATCGGACGTGGGGCACGGACCCTCCCGCAGGCGGTGGCATCCGCGCGCCGCAAGCCGTCGGGCGGACGAGGCGGGCGGACGGCGACAGTGGTGCGCGGAACCAAGGAGACCAACGTCGAGCTGACGCTCGCGGTCGACGGGCGCGGCCGGTACGACGTGCAGACCGGCGTGCCGTTCCTGAACCACATGCTGGAGCTGTTCACCCGGCACGGCTTCTTCGATCTCACGGTCCGTGCGACGGGCGACGTCGAGGTCGACGATCACCATACGGTCGAGGACGTCGGCCTGACGCTCGGTCAGGCGTTCCGCGAGGCCCTCGGCTCGAAGGAAGGATTGCGTCGCTTCGGTGAGGCGACGGTCCCGCTCGACGAGGCGCTGGTCCAGGTCGTCGTCGATCTGAGCGGCCGGCCGTTCCTCGCCTACGACCTGAAGACGCGGCAGACGCGCATCGGCAGCTTCGACGTCGAGCTGATCCACGACTTCCTCCTCGCACTGGTGAACCAGCTCGGGGTGAATCTCCACGTGCACATGCTCGCGGGCCGCAACCCGCACCACATCATCGAGGCGGCGTTCAAGGCCTTTGCGCGCGCGATGGATCTCGCGACCCAGCGCGATCCGCGCGTCGTCGGCGTGCTCTCGACGAAAGGCACGCTCTAGCCATGCCCGGCATCGCCGTCATCGACTACGAGATGGGGAACCTGCGCAGCGTGCAGAAGGCGCTCGAGTCGGTCGGCGCCTCGGCCGTGATCACGCGTGATCCGCAGGTCATCGCCGGCGCGGCTGCCGCGGTGCTCCCGGGCGTCGGCGCGTTCGGCGTCTGCATGGACAACCTCCGCCGCCACGACCTCATCGGGCCGGTGAAGGATTTCATCGCGTCGGGCCGGCCCTTCCTCGGCATCTGCCTCGGCATGCAGCTGCTCTTCGAGCAGAGCGAGGAGTTCGGTCCGGTGCGCGGCCTCGGCGTCCTGCCGGGCCGGGTGGTGCGCTTCGCGCCCGATCCGAGCGGACTCCGCAAGGTGCCGCACATGGGCTGGAACGGCATCGCCATCCGCCGCCGAGCGCCGCACCTCGAGGGGCTCGAGGATGGCACGCAGGTCTACTTCGTGCACTCGTACTATCCGGTGCCCGACGACCCGCGCGTCATCGCCACCACCACCAACTACGGCGGCGAGTTCGTCTCGTCGGTGTGGCTGGCGAACGTGTTCGCGTGCCAGTTCCATCCCGAAAAGAGCCAAGCCGCCGGCCTGCGCATCCTGGCCAACTTCGCCGCGCTGACGGGCGAGGTCGAGACGCGCGCCGGCGCCGCCGGCTGAACCGCCACGGCTTCCCGATGTTGGTGATTCCCGCGATCGACTTGAAGGAAGGTCGCTGTGTGCGCCTCGTGCGCGGCGACATGAGCCAGGCGACCGTCTATGCCGACGACCCGGCCGCGGTCGCGCGCGGCTTCGAGGCGGCGGGTGCGGAGTGGATCCACGTCGTCGACCTCGACGGTGCCATCCGCGGCGCGCCGGTGAATGCCGACGCCATCGGCGCGGTGTGCACGGCGGTACGGGCGCGCGTCGAGGTGGGCGGGGGCGTGCGCGACCTCGGCACCCTGGAGCGCGTGTTCGCGGCGGGCGCCGGCCGGGTCGTGCTCGGCACCGCGGCGCTCGAGGATCCCGCGTTCTTCCGCGAGGCCTGCCGCCGGCATCCGGGCGCGATCCTGGCCGGCATCGACGCGCGGCGCGGCATGGTGTCGGTGGCGGGCTGGGTGCGCGACAGTACGACCGACGTCGCGACGCTGGCCGCGCGCGTCGCCGGCGACGGCGCCGCGGGGATCGTCTTCACCGACATCGCGCGCGACGGCACCGGCGAGGGCGTGAACGCGGCCGCCGTGGATGCGCTCGCGGCCGAGGTGGCGCTGCCGGTGATCGCGTCGGGCGGCGTCGCGACGCTCGACGACGTGCGGGCGCTGGTCGCGCTCCGCCGGCCGAACCTCACCGGCGTGATCGTCGGGCGTGCGATCTACACCGGCGCCGTCGACCTGGCGGAGGCGCTGCGCCTCGGGCACGCGGCGAGCTGACCATGCTGGCGAAGCGCATCATCCCCTGCCTCGACGTCAAGGACGGGCGGGTCGTGAAGGGCGTCAACTTCGTCGGCCTGCGCGACGCGGGCGATCCGGTCGAGATCGCCGCGCGCTACGACCGCGAGCAGGCGGACGAGCTCACGTTCCTCGACATCACCGCCTCGCACGAGAAGCGCCCGATCATCCTCGACGTCGTGTCGCGCACGGCCGAGCGCGTGTTCATGCCGCTCACCGTCGGCGGTGGGGTGCGCACGCTCGAGGACATCCGCGCGCTGCTCAACGCCGGTGCCGACAAGGTGTCGATCAACACCGCGGCCGTCGATCGCCCCGCGCTGGTCGAGGAGGCCGCGATCCGTTTCGGCAGCCAGTGCATCGTGGTCGCGATCGACGCGAAGCGCGTCGCCGACGGGCGCTTCGAGGTATTCACGCACGGCGGCCGCACCGCGACCGGCCTCGACGCGATCGATTGGGCGGCGCGCATGGAGCGCATGGGGGCCGGCGAGATCTTGCTCACCAGCATGGACCGCGACGGCACGCAGGCGGGCTACGATCTCGACCTGACGCGCGCCGTCAGCCGGCGCGTGCAGATCCCGGTGATCGCGTCGGGCGGCGTTGGCACGCTGGCGCATCTCTACGAGGGCCTCGCCGAGGGCGGCGCCAGCGCCGTGCTCGCAGCCTCGATCTTCCACTACGGGACGTACACCGTCCACGAGTGCAAGGAGTACCTGATGGCGCGCGGCGTGCCAGTGCGCCTGTGAGCCTCGATCCGCCGCCGCGCTGAGCCGGCTCGCCAGGCCTCAGCTGCCACAGGCCGGGTACTCGGCGTTCGCGTCCTCGCGATCCACCAGGGCCGACGTGAAGAGGGTGCCGGCGCCGACGGTCGGCACGACCCCAGGGGGATGGATCGTCGCGACCCGGCCGTTCGGGCCGGCGAAGAAGCGCGCCCCGGCGCCCAGATCGATGGTGTCCCGCCCCGTGAGCCGGAGGATGTCGAAGAAGACGTTGCACGACGCGGCGAGGGTCACCCGCGGGGCGACCCGGAGGGCGCACGACGTCGCCTCGAAGTCGATGCAGTCCCCCGCCGTACCGGCCGAGGCGAGGATGTCGGCGGCGATCGTCAGGGTGCCGAAGGCCGCCCTGCCCGCGACGAGGCGGACGTCGCCGCCGAATCCTTCTGCGCGGGTCGCGTCCAGGCGGATCGGCGCGCTGATGGTCGCGTTGCGCGCGGCCTCGACGTCGAGGACACCGCCGAAGCCTCCGCTCAGGTCCGCGGGACCGGACAGCAGGATATCGCCCGCCGAGAACAGCGACAGCGCGCCGCCGACCTCTGTGCCGCGTGCCGACACCAGCGCAGCGAACTCGAGGTCGGTGTCGGCCGCCGGTACGTCGCCGAGATCCTCGCCCGATGTGACCGCGACGTACCCGCCGCCGGCGTCGGGAAGGTTGGGGGCGGAGTCCGCGTGCACCACGACGTCGGCGCCGACGTGCACGGCGCCGGCGGCCGACACATCGACGCTGCCGCCGTCGCCGGTGAAGGTGTTGGTGTTGGCGCTGCCGCGCACGTCGAGCGTCACGCCGTGGATCTCGAGGTCGCCACCGGCCTTCACGCCGACGAACCCGGACGCCGGATCGTCGCCGATGCCGGCGAGGATGAAGATGTCGCCACCGAACTCGCCGCCGCTCCGGCTGCTCGCGTCGATCGAGCCGAGGATGTGGACGTCGTCTCCGGCGCCGGCGAAGAACTCTCCGCCGCCCCCGCCGCCGCCGCTCAGGTCCATCCCGCGTGCGAGGACGACGTCGTGTCCGGCCTCGAGGTCCACCTCGCCGCCCTCGGCCTGATTGGCGCCGGGCAGCGCGATCGCGCCGAGCACCCGGACGCTGCCGGCAAGCGAGCGAAGAAAGAGGTCGCCGCCGTCGGCGAAGCGTGCGCCCTCGTCACGGAAGCTGCTGATGCCGTGCCCGCGGACCTTGCCGCGTGCGCCGAGCTCGATGTCACCGCGTGCGAGGAACGCGATGTCCCCGCCCGTGTCGCCGGTGACGTCGAGCAGGCCGTCGATCTGGATCGCGCCCGCGCTCTGCACGATGATCGTGCCGCCGCCGATGACGTCGCCGGCCGGCTCGACGAAGTCGCCACGCGCCTTCAGCTTGGCGCGGCGGGTGATCGTGACGTCGCCGGCGTTGCGGAGCGCGATGCGGCCGTCGAGCGTGCCGCCGAACTCGTGGCCGGGAACCCGGAACGTCCGCTCCATGCGCAGCGCGCGTCCACCGAGGTCGAACTCGCAGTGCCCCTCGCGCACGGTGAGGTTCGTGCTCACGACGACCAGGGAGTCGTCGCACGGCCCGCTCGGCGGTGCGCAGAGGACGTTCGCCGTGTTGGCCAACGGATCGGGGCTACAGATACGGACGACCGCGCCGGCAGGACGCGGCGCGGCGAGCAGCACTACGAGCGCGAGGAGCGCCGACGGTCGGGCCGCGACGCGGCGACGGATGGGCAGGGGGCGGTGCACGGCAACGACGCCCCAGCAAATCGTATACCGGTCGCGCGACGAAAGACCGAGATGAATCGATTGCTTGGCCGTATCGCCATCGGGCACGTGCGGAAAAGCTCGCAGGGCTGCACGAGGACCTGCGCCCAACGGACCTGTCGGGGCGAGGCGCGGCGCGTCGGCTGAAACGCTACTTCGTGCCGTGGACCGAGCCGGCGTGGTGCTCGGCCTCGAGGAAGCGCTCCGCGTCGATCGCTGCCATGCAGCCGGTGCCGGCGGCGGTGACCGCCTGGCGGTAGGTCCGGTCCTGCACGTCGCCGCAGGCGAAGACGCCCGGGACGTTCGTCTCGGTCGAGCTCTTCTTGGTCACCAGGTATCCGTAGGCGTCCTGCTCGAGCTGGCCCTCGAAGATCTTCGCGTTCGGCACGTGCCCGATGGCCATGAACACGCCGTCGGTCGCGAGCGTGCGCTCCTCGCCGGAGTTCACGTCGCGCAGCGTGGCGCCGGTGACGCCGCCCGCCTGCGGCTCGCCCTGGATCTCGGTGATGGCCGTGTTCCAGATGAAGTCGATCTTCGGGTTGTCCATCGCGCGCTGCTGCATGATCTTCGACGCCCGGAGCTCGTGCCGCCGGTGCACGACCGTGACCTTGCGCGCGAACTTGGTGAGGAAGTTGGCCTCCTCCATCGCGGTGTCGCCGCCGCCGACCACGAGCACGTCCTTCTCCTTGAAGAAGAAGCCGTCGCAGGTGGCGCACGCCGAGACGCCGTAGCCCATGAGCCGCGCCTCCGACTCGATGCCGAGGAGCTTGGCGGCCGCGCCGGTCGCGACGATCAGCGTCTCGGCGATGACCGTGCGCTCGTCGGCGAAGCGCAGGGTGAAGGGCCGCTTGCCGAGGTCGACGGTCGCGACGTCACCGAAGACGAACTGCGTCCCGAAGCGCTCCGCCTGCGCCTTGAACAGCTCCATCAGCTCGGGGCCCATCACGCCCTTCGGAAAACCGGGGTAGTTCTCGACCTCGGTCGTGATCGTGAGCTGTCCGCCCGGCTGCGTGCCCTCGATGACGAGCGGCTCGAGATTGGCGCGCGCGGCGTAGAGGGCGGCGGTGAGCCCCGCCGGACCAGACCCGAGGATGACCACCTTGGAATGCATGCGCTCGGCCATCCCGGAACCGTAATCATCGGCCTGGCGACAATGCAACCGGCGCCGCCGCGTGTTGTCATCGCGCCGCCGCGCCACTACAGTGCCGGGCCGCATGACGGGGCGACGGACGCGGCTTTCTCACGTCGATGCGCGCGGCCGCGCGCGCATGGTGGACGTCGGCGCCAAGGCCACGACCCGGCGCGAGGCGGTCGCGTCGGCGCGCGTGGTGATGCGGCCGGCGACCCTGGCGCTCGTCGTCGAGGGCCGGCTGCCGAAGGGTGACGTGCTGACGGTCGCGCGCATCGCCGGCATCGCCGCCGCCAAGGAGACGTCGCGCCTCATCCCGCTCTGCCATCCGCTCCTGCTGACGCACGTGGCGGTCGACTTCGCTCCGGACGTTGCCGCCGGCGTGCTCGCGATCGAGACGCGAGTCGCCCTCGCGGGCCGCACCGGCGCCGAGATGGAGGCGCTCACCGCCGCGAGCATCGCGGCCCTCACGATCTACGACATGTGCAAGGCGGTCGACCGCGCGATCGCGATCACCGATCTGCACCTGGTGCGCAAGCGCGGCGGCAAGAGCGGCGAGTACGTCCGCCGGGACACGCGGTGACGGGCGACGTGCGGATCGTCCTCAAACCGAAGCGCGACGGCGCCGTGCGCGCCGGCCATCCGTGGGTCTTCTCCGGGGCGATCGAGCGCGTCATCGATCCGGAGTCGCCGGGGGCGGTCGGCGAGGTGGTGACCGCGGACGGGCGGCTCCTCGGCCACGGCACCTGGAACCCGCACACCAGCATCGCCGTCCGCATGATGAGCCGCGGCGCGATCCCCGTCGACGCCGCGCTGGTGCGCCGCCGTCTCGAATCGGCGCAGCGCCTGCGCGACGCGGTAGTCCGCGGCGCCGACGCCTATCGTCTCGTGAACGGCGAGGGCGACGGCCTGCCCGGCATCGTCGTCGACCGCTATGCCGACTTCCTCGTGACGCAGTTCCTGACCGCGGGGGCGGAGCGCCTGAAGCCATGGGTCGTCGAGTCGCTGCAGGCGCTCTGTCGGCCACGTGGCATATTCGAGCGTAGCGACGGCAGCGTGCGCCGCGCCGAGGGGCTCGGCGCGGCGATCGGCGTGCTCGCCGGTGACGAGCCGCCGCCCGCGATCCTCGTCGAGGAGAGCGGCCGGCGCCACCACGTCGACGTGCGGGGTGGACAGAAGACGGGATTCTTCCTCGACCAGCGGCCGAATCGCGACCTCGTCGCGTCGCTCGCGGCGGGGCGCGTGGTGTTGAACCTCTTTGCCTACACCGGCGCCTTTGCGATCGCGGCGCTCCAGGGCGGCGCGGCGCAGGTCACCTCGGTCGAGAGCTCCGCCGCGGCGCTGGCCGAAGCGGAGCGCAGCCTCGCTCTGAACGGCTGCGACCCGGCACGCGCCGCGTTCGTCCGCGCCGACGTCGCCACCTACCTGCGCGGCGAGGTGCCCGCGGCAGGCCTGGCGATCGTCGATCCGCCGCCTTTCGCCCGCCGCCGTGCCGACCGCGAGCGCGCGCTCGCCGGCTACAAGGACGTCAATCTCGGTGTGCTGCGCCACGTCGTGCCGGAGGCGCTGGTGCTGACCTTCAGCTGCTCGCAGCACGTCGAAGCCGACGCCTTCCAGCAGGCGGTCGCCGCGGCCGCGGCTGACGCGGGACGCGACTGCCAGCTCCTGGCGCGCCTCGGGCCGGGACTTGACCATCCGCACGCCCTGGCGCATCCGGAAGGACGGTATCTGAAAGGGCTGCTCCTGCGGGTGACCCCATGAAGCTGATCGCGTCGCTCTCCCTCTGGCTCGTGATCCTCGTCACCAGCCCGATCTTCTTCCTCGGCGCGCTCGTGCTGTGGGCGGTGACGGCGCCGTTCGACCGCCGGCTGCGCGCGCTGCACATCTACACATCCGCGTGGGCCGCGCTCTACAGCTACGTGTTCCCGTACTGGACCGTGGAGGTGCGCGACCGCGGGCACATCCGGCGTGGCGCAACGTACGTGCTGGTCGCCAACCACCAATCGCTGCTCGACATCCTCGTCCTCTTCCGCCTCTACAAGCACTACAAATGGGTCTCGAAGATCGAGATCTTCCGCGTGCCGTTCGTCGGTTGGAACATGACGCTCAACCGCTACATCGCCATCCGCCGCGGCGACAAGAGCGACGCACCGCGGATGATGGAGGCCTGCGGCGCGGCGCTCGACGGCGGCAGCTCGCTCATGATCTTCCCCGAGGGCACGCGTTCGCCGACGGGCAACATCCGCGACTTCCGCCACGGCGCCTTCACCCTTGCGTGGCGGCACCACGTGCCGGTGCTGCCGATCATCGTCGACGGCACGCTCGACGCGCTGCCGAAGTACGGCCTCACGCTGAGGGAGCGCGCCGACATAGTCATCCAGGTGCTGACGCCGATCGAGCCGGAGGGCTTCGCCGACGCCGACTTGCTTCGCGAGCACGTGCGCGACGTGATGGTCGCCGCGCTGGCGCGCCTGCGCGCGTCCCGCGCCGGCGAGACGCCGGAGCGCGACGCCGCCAAGCGCGCGAGCTGATCCGTCCGCGCCTCAGGCGGGTGTGACGTCCACCGGCGTGCGCGTGTCGCGCGGTGCCTTCGTCGCGGGCGCGAGCGCGGCCCGGATGGTGCCGAGGACGCGCTGCGGGTCCGAGCGCCGCATGTAGTCGGTCGCCTGATCGATCCAGCGCACGGTGCCGGCCGCGTCGGCGAGGACCGTCGTCGGGATCGGCAGCGGGATCACGAGCCCGGGCTTGGGCGCGAAGTTCCGTGGGTTGCGCAGGTGGTAGCGATCGGTGATCGCGAGGTCGGGGTCGGGGAGCATCGTGGCGTGGAGCCCGTGCTTGGCGCGCCCGGCGCGGATCGCGGCCGCGCTGTCGGCGCACACGGTGACGATGCGGACGCCGAGCGTCTCGAGCGCCGGGCGCATCTCCTCCCAACGCCGCAGCTCGGCGACGCAGTACGGGCACCAGTGGCCGCGGAAGAACTTGAGCAGCACCGCATGGCCGCGCAGGCTGGCGAGGTCGAACGGGTGCCCCGCGTCGTCGGCCGCGACGAAGTCGAGGAGTGGTCCGCCGACCCGCACGGCCGGCGGGGTCGACCGCTGGCCGCTTGCGGCGAGGAGTCCGAGAAACAGGAGCCCGCCGAGCGCGGCGATCACGCCGCCGATGGAGGTGAGCGTTCCGGCGCCGGCGAAGGGCGCCGCGAGGCCGCAGGCCGCCCCGAGCGCGTTGGCGGCGACGTAGGCGCGCGCGTCGCACGGCAGCCGGACGCGGCTCATGAGCTGGAGCCAGCGGATGCCGGGACCGAAGACCAATGCCACCGCGAGCATGACGAGCAGCGAGCCGTTCATGACGTCCTCCTTGTGTGTTTCGGGTAATTTACGTACAGTGTACGTAAAGGTGAGGCAATAGGGGGATGGGGAGGCCGCGGAAGTTCTCGCGTGAGGAGCTGCAGCGCGCCGCACTGGCGCTCGTCGATGCGCACGGCGTCGAGGGCCTGACGATGCGGGCGCTCGCTGCGCGGCTCGGCACCGGCCCGATGACGATCTACAACCACGTCCGCGACCGCGGGGAGCTCGAGGTCCTCGTGATCGAGACGGTCCTCGGGCGTACGGCCTGGGTGCGGCGGCGCCGGAGCTGGCAGGCCGACGTACGCGAGATCGCGACCGCGATGTGGCGCGCCGTGCGCGCCCACCCGCGCGCCATCCCGCTGATCCTCGTCCGTCGCGCCCGGTCGCTCGCGGCCCTGGAGGTCGTGGAGGCCTTGCTCGAGGCGCTGGCGCGGGGCGGGCGGTCCGGACTTCGCCTGCTGGTCGCCTTCCGCGCGGTCTCGGCGTTGGTGATGGGCTTCGCACAGGCGGAACTCTCGGGCCCGCTCGCGCGTGGAGCGGGTGAGTCCGCCCGGACGACGATCCGTCGCGTGCGCGCGCTCCCGCCCGAGCGCTTTCCCCGTCTGATCGAGATCGCGGGCGCCGCGGTGACGAGCGATCCGGAGCGCGAGTTCCGCCGCGGCCTCGATCTGCTGCTCGCCGGCCTCGACTGACTGGTACCGTTCGCATAGCTTCCGCGGCCGGAAGGAGAGCGCTGATGGACGAGTTCCAGGGACGCGTGGCGGTCATAACTGGCGGGGGCGGCGGTATCGGCGCCGCCATGGGCGAGGCGTTCGCCGCGCGCGGCGCGCGGGTCGTGCTCGCCGATCTGCACCTCGACGCGGCAGAGGCCGTTGCGTCGAAGCTGCGCGCCGGCGGCGCCGAGGCGCTCGCCGTGCAGACCGACGTCACCGTCCGCGGCGCCGTCGAGGCGCTCGCCGCGGAGACGGTGGCGCGCTTCGGCGGCGTGCACATCGTCTGCAACAACGCCGGCATCGCGACCTTCGGCGAGATCGCGACCTCCACGCACGCAGACTGGGAGTTCACGATGAACGTGAACTTCTGGGGCGTGGTGCACGGCCTCGAGGCGTTCGTGCCGCGCCTCTTCGAGCAAGGGCAGGGCGGCCACGTGGTGAACACCGCCTCGATGGCGGGGCTCGTGGGCATGCAATGGCTCGGCATCTACTGCGCGTCCAAGTTCGCGGTCGTTGGCCTGAGCGAGGCGCTGCACCGCGAGCTCAAGCCGCGCGGCATCGGCGTGAGCGTGCTCTGCCCGATGATCGTCGCGACCAACATCAACGAGAATTCGGTCACCCGGCGTCCGACCGCGCTGCGCAATCCGGGCGAGCAGCTCGTCCCCTCGGCGGAGGGCATGGTCGGCAGCACGATCACGGCCGAGGAAGCCGCCCGCCGCGTCGTGCGCGCCATCGAGCGGAAGGATCTCTACGTGCTCACCCATCCCGAGCAGCGCGAGATCCTGAAGCGGCGCTGGAAGAAGCAGGACGGGATGTTCGAGCCAGGCACGTGGTGAGCGCCGCCAAATCGGGCACCTTATGGGCGTCATACGGATTGGTCGTTTCGACAACTTCAGTGGCAGGAACACGCTTCTTCTCGAGACCAATCAGAACGGTTTGGTATCGCTGATCGACAGCATTGAGCGTGTCCAGCGGATGAGCGTGCCCGTCGCCCTTCATGAGCTTCCCGAGGCCCTGTCTTATGGAGGGGTGCAGTGTACGGCGGAGCTGCACGCCGAAGATCGAGGTCTCGTTGAACGGGAGGTTGCGGCCTTCACGTGGCGTCGGTCGCGGACCGGTTGGCTCGACGTCGTCGCAAAGCTGCGAAGTCTTCAAGGACTCCACAGTCCAGCTCACCAGTATCTGGATGGACCGACCGACGACCTTCAAGTTGTGTTGGCGGTCGACGAGTACGGCGAGCGGTGGTGGAAGAGTCAGGCCGGCTAACGGCCTGCTGGCGTACGATGGCGCGGCGGGCGACGCGCGATGCCGTCGAGGATGAGGGTCGTCGCGTGCGCGGCGATCTCGTCCGGTGAGCGGCGGCCCTTGCGGTACCACTCGACCGACCAATTGAGCGCCCCGAGCGCCAGCATGCGGACGACCGAGAGGTCGAGGTCGGTACGTACGGCGCCCGTCGCCGCCGCGTCGCGCAGGAGCCGCTTCCAGAGCGCGCCGAAGACGCGCTGCCGCCGCAGGTGCTTCTCGCGGATCGCCTCGGGCACCTGGCCGAGGATACGCAGGTTCGCCGAGGCGTAGCTGCTCTCGGCGAGCACGACGCGCAGATGGGCGGCGATCGCGGCGCGCAGTCGCGCCAGCGGGTCCGCCTTCGGACCGAGCGTGCCCACGGCCTCACGCGTCGCGACGAGCGCGCCCTCGGTGCCGGCGGCGAGCACCGCCTCGACGAGATCCTCCTTGCCGTCGAAATGATAGTAGAGGCTCCCCGTCTGCAGACCGGCGCGCTCCGCGATGTCCTTCAAGGTCACGGACGCGAAGCCGTCGCGGCGGAAGGCTGCCGCCGCCGCGTCGAGGATGCGCTGACGGGTGCGCGCCGACTTCGATGCCGCTCCCGGAAGGGCGGATGCGGGCAACCCCATGGATTCTAACCACTATTAGATTCCCCGAGGCGGCGTCAAGCTATGGCGCGGGCGACGGTGGCGCCGAGCCGCGCCGCCCGTTGACCCGAGTTTCTAACCGATGTTAGAAACCGGGGCATGGACGGCGCGACGCAGGAGCGCCTCGCGGCGCGCATCCGGGCATTGCGCGAGGCACGGACCACCGACCTCGCGCCGCGGAGCTACCGCGTGCCGGCGCGCGACTACACGAGCCAGTCCGTGCTCGCGAGCGAGATCGACCGGCTGTTCGCCGGCGGTCCGCTGCTCGCCGGCCTGAGCGGCGACGCCGCGGCGCCCGGCGATTGGTTCAGCTTCGAGGGGTGCGGGCGCTCCGCCGTCGTCTGGCGCGGGCCCGACGGCACCCTGCGTGCCTTCGTCAACGCCTGCCGTCATCGCGGCATGCGGGTCGCGGACGGCCGCGGCCACGCCGAGCGCGCGCTCGTGTGCCCGTACCATTCGTGGAGCTACGACTGCGAGGGCCGCCTGGCGGGCATGCCGGGGCGCGAGGGCTTCGCCGACGTGCCGGCGGCGGAGCTCGGGCTCACGGCGCTTCCGGTCCACGAGCGGGCGGGACTTGTGTGGGTGAGCTTCGGCCGGGACGGTGACGCGTTCGACCTCGGAGGGGCCGACGCCGAGCTCGCGGGCTTCGGCCTCGGCGCGTACCATCCGGTCGAGCGCCGCGGGCATCGCTTCGCGGCCAACTGGAAGCTCACGATCGACTCGTTCATGGAGGCGTACCACCTCCACTTCCTCCACCAGGAGACGCTGAAGCCGATCTTCTACGGCAACCTGTCGGCCTTCGACGCCTTCGGCCGCCACTGCCGCATCGTCGGCGTGCGCCGCTCGTTCGACGGTCTCGCCCCAGGCGAGAGCCTGTTGCCGCATGTCACGCTGCTCTACCAGCTCTTCCCGAACGCAGTGCTGATCCATCAGCAGGACCACGTCGAGCTGTACCAGTCGTTTCCCGACCCGCGCGACCCGGACGCGTGCGAGGTGCGCGTGTCCCTCTATGCGCCGACGGCGCCCGCGAGCGACGGCGAGCGGGCGTACTGGCGGAAGAACCTCGACCTGATCGACGGCGTCACCAGCAACGAGGATTTCGCGGCCTGCGCCAGGATCCAGGCCAACCTCCGCGCCGGCGCCGTCCCGCATCTCATCCTCGGGCGCAACGAGCCCGGGGTCGCGCATTTCCACCGCACGTTGCACGAGGTCCTTGGCCTCGATGCAGAGGAGTGACACCATGCACGTCGGCAGCGGTACCTTCTTCCAGAACCTCGGCAACGCGCGCAGCGACGGCGAGGTGTACGCGCACGAGCTCTCGATGGCCGACCTCGCCGAGCCGCTCGGCTTCGACTCGGTGTGGGCGGCGGAGCACCACTTCACCGACTACACGATGTGCCCGGATCCCTCGCAGATCCTCACCTATCTCGCCGGGCGGACCCGGCGGGTCCAGCTCGGCACCATGGTGATGGTGTTGCCGTGGCACGATCCGGTGCGCATCGCCGAGAGCTTCACCGTGCTCGACCACATGTCGCAGGGACGGGTAGTCCTCGGCATCGGCCGTGGTTTGGCGCGGGTCGAGTTCGAGGGCTTCCGCACGCCGATGGGCGAGTCGCGGCGCCGCTTCGTCGAGTACGGCGAAGCGATCCTGCAGGCGCTCGAGACCGGCTGGATCGAGTACGACGGCGAGCTCTACAAGCAGCCGCGCGCCGCCATCCGGCCGGGGCCGTTCCGCTCCTTCAAGGGCCGCGTGTACGCGTCGTCGGTGTCGCCGGAGTCGTCGCGCATCATGGCCAAGCTCGGCGTCGGCGTGATGATCATCGCGCAGAAGCCGTGGGACAAGACGCTCGCCGACCTCGAGGAGTATCGCGCCGTCTACCGCGAGATGAACGGCACCGAGCCGCCGCGGCCGCTGCTGGTGAGCTTCACCGCAGTGCACGAGGACGCGGAGACCGCGCGCGAGATGTACGAGCGCCACGTGGTCGGCTACTGCCGCTCGACGATGGGCCACTACGAGTTCGACAACGCGGGGCTCGCGGACGTTCCCGGCTACGAGTACTACGCTGGCCTGGCGCACAACATCGCCAAGCACGGCCGCGAGCGCTTCGCGCAGTTCCTCGCCGAGCTGCAGGTGTGGGGGACGCCCGAGCAGGTCGTGGAGCAGATGATCGAGAACACGCGGCGGATCGGCGGCGCGGGGGTGATCGCGGTCTTCAGCTACGGCGGCATGCCGCCGGCGATGGCGAAGGCCAACATCCGGCTCTTCGCCGAGAAGGTGCTGCCGCGCCTGAAGGCGTTCGAGCACGCCGCGACGCGCGCCGCATGACGGCGCCCCGCCGCGGCGGCGCCGCGTGGTAGGAGGAGCCATGCTCGACGGGGCGATCTTCTACGATCCGACGAAGTACGAGGACCTGCGCGCCTGGCATGCGACGGCCGCGGCGATCCGCCGCGACACCCCGGTGCTGCGCGTCGAGCCGCCCGGGCTCGCGCCCTTCTGGGCGGTCACGCGCCACGCCCACGTGATGGAGATCGAGCGCCAGCCCGAGCGCTTCTGGAACACCAAGCAGGTCGTGCTCGATCCCTCGGGCGGTATCGAGCGCCTGCGCGCCAGCGGCGCCGATCTGAAGACGCTCGTCCACATGGACGGCGCCGAGCATCGCGGCTACCGCGCCGTCACCAACGACTGGTTCAAGCCCGCCAACCTGCGCCGGCTCTTCGAAGCGCGCATCGCCGAGCTGTCGCGGACGTTCGTCGATCGCATGGCCGCGCTCGACGGAGCGTGCGACTTCGCGACCGACATCGCGCTCTACTATCCGCTGCGCGTCATCATGAGCATCCTCGGCGTCCCCGAGGAGGACGAGCCGCTCATGCTGAGGCTCACGCAAGGCGTGTTCGGCGCGGAGGATCCCGAGCTCGGCGGTTCCGACGCGCAGGCGACGATGGCCGCGGCGCTCACCGACCTCGCCACCTACTTCCAGCGCGTCACCGCCGACCGGCGGGCGCGGCCGACCGACGATCTCGCGTCGACGATCGCCAACGGCACGATCGACGGGCAGCTCGTCGGCGATCTGCAGACGATCAGCTACTACGCGATCGTCGCGACCGCCGGACACGACACCACGTCGAGCTCGCTCGCCGGCGGGCTGGAAGCGTTGATCCGCCATCCCGAGCAGCTGCGCGCCCTGCGCGACGATCCGCGCCGCATCGACAACGCCGTCGAGGAGATCATCCGCTGGGTGACGCCGGTCAGGCACTTCATGCGCTGGCCACAGGAGGACGCCGTGATCGGCGGGGTCTCGATACGCAAGGGGGAGCGCCTCCTGCTCTCGTACCTCTCCGCCAACCACGACGAGACGGTGTTTCCCGATCCGTTCCGCTTCGACATCGAGCGGCGGAACGCGAGCGACCACCTCGCGTTCGGCATCGGCGTCCACTTTTGCCTCGGCGCCCACCTCGCGCGCATGGAGCTGCGCGCGTTCCTGCGCGAGCTGCTACCCCGGCTCGAGTCGATCGAGCTTGCGGCCGAGCCGACGTACGCCTCGACGACGTTCGTCGGCGGCCCGAAGCACGTCCCGATCCGCTACCGGCTGCGTTAGCGTCGGGCGCTGCCGCCCCGCCGACCGCTGCCCGTAGCGATGATGCGCCGACGCGCGTCTGCGACGGTCGGTCGCGTGCCGCCACCGTCCCGGATCACCCATTGGCCGCTCGACGAGCGCCCGCGCGAGAGGCTGCTGCTGCGAGGCGCCGAGCAGCTGAGTGACGCGGAGCTCCTCGCGATCGTGCTGCCGACCGGCGCGGGCGAGGCCGGACCGGTCGAGCGCGGCCGGGCGCTTCTCGCCCGCTTCGGCTCGCTGCGTCGCGTGCTGGAGGCGCCGCCCCGCGCGCTCGCCGAGGTGCCCGGCCTCGGGCCGGCGCGGGTGGCGCTAGTGCGCGCCGTCGGCGAGCTGGCGCGGCGGGCGAGCGAGCAGCGCGTGGCACGCCACGCGCCGCTGCGCACGAGCGCGGAGGTCTACCGCCATTGCGGCGCCCGCTTGGCGGCGCTCCGCAAGGAGCAGTTCCACGTCCTCCTGCTCGACGGCAAGAACCGCCTGCTGAAGGACGTCCGCATCTCGGAGGGCTCGCTCACGGCCTCCCTCGTCCACCCGCGCGAGGTCTTCGTGCCGGTGATCGAGGAGTCGGCCGCGGCGATCATCCTGGTGCACAACCACCCGAGCGGCGACCCGACGCCGAGCGCCGAGGACATCGCCATCACCCAGCGCCTGCGCCAGGTCGGCGAGCTCATGGGCGTTGCCGTGCTCGACCACGTCGTGATCGGCGACGGCCGCTACGTGAGCTTCGCCGACGAGGGCCTGTAAGAACGCCTTGACGCTTTCGGCCACCACGGCGTAGTCGGGCGACGTGAGCAGTCCCGCGGTGGCCTTCGATCGCTGCTTCAGCGCCGCCGAGTACTTCGAGCTCGTCGGTAGCCCCGTGCTCGGGCCGCGCTGGGCCCTCGAGCACTATCTGGCGTCGCAGCATCGATCGAATGAGCCATTCGGGGTTGCGGGAGTGTGTGATCTCTGCGCTCGGCCGGTCCTGTTCGCGGTGGATTTTGCCAACACCTGGACGGCCCCTGACGGCGTGGTGGTTCCGAACTGGCGCGAGTCGATGACGTGTCCCGAGTGCCGTCTGAACGGACGCCAGCGAATGATCGCATCACTCGTCCGGTCTACCTGCGCCGATCTCGCAACGCGGGTGGACCGAAATCAGCCGCGAGTCGTCTACATCGCAGAGCAAGCGACACCCTTCTATCGTTGGTGCATGAGCCAGGTGCCGCTCGGGGAATGCATCAGCTTGATTGGAAGTGAATACTTCGACGACGACAGCGTCCGGCCCAACGGCATGGACGACATCCGGCACGAGGATGCTGAACGTCTGTCTCTGGGTGATGCAAGCATCGACCTGTACGTCAGCTGTGACGTGCTCGAGCACGTCAACGATCCTTCAGCCGTACTCCGAGAAGTCGCCCGCGTCGTGCGACCCGGCGGACGCGTCCTGCTCACGTTCCCCCTGGACCCGCACAAGCAATTGACCACGCGGCGTGCCCGGAAGACGGGACGAGTGGTGGAGCATTTCCTGCCCCCGACCCATCATCTGGACCCCTGCCGCGCTGACGGCGCGCTGGTCTACCACGACTTCGGGTGGGACGTCCTCGAAGAGATGCGAAGTGCGGGCGTCAGAGATGCCGCCCTTTTCGTGTACTGGAGCGACGTCAGCGGCTACTTGGGCATCCAGTTCTACTTCGCTGGAACGCGGTCATGAGAACCGAGGCTTGACGCGGGACGCACTGCCGTCGTAACCGGATCGCCCACCGAAAGGAGATCCCGATGCGCTACGCGTGTGTGCTCGCCTTGATCCTGCTTTTCCCGGGACATGCCCGATCTGCCGATATCGGCCACATCACGCAATGCTTCACGAGCGTCCTGCCGCGCCAGATCGCGATGCTCGACGTCGATCTCGTTTGTCCGTCCTATCCGGGCAACGAGATTCCGATCATCGGTCTCCAGAGCGGCAGCCGGCTGCTGCTGAACGGCCACACGATCGACGGCGGCGACATCGGCGTGGGGGCGAAGGGCAAGGGCGCGGTCATCGAGGGGCCCGGCGCGATTCGCGGCATGGCGGCGTACGGGATCCTCACCGACGGGAAGATGAAGATCAGCGACGTCGTCGTGGACGGCAACGGATGGGGCATCTTCTCCCGCTACGAGTACTCGCTGAAGCTGAAGAACGTGACCGTGAGCAACAGCGTCGAGTACGGGATCACGATGGGGTCGCCCGTCCTCGGCAAGGGCGCGATCAGCGCGAAGAATCTCACCGTGGACGACAACGGCAAGATCGGCGTCGAAGGTCAGAAGGTGTCGATCAACGGCGTGCACGCGACGGGCAACGGCTACTCGGGCGTGGTCGGGACGACGCGAGTGCGCCTGAAGAACGGCGTCGTCAGCGGCAACGGTGCGCAGGGCTTCGCCGGCTTCGAGCGCGTCGACGTGACGTCGTTCCTCAAGGCGCCGAAGCTCCTTGACGTCGCGTGCGACCACAGCTCGAACGACGTGGGTGTGGCCTGGGGTGTGTGCGGCCTCGACCCGTAGCCGCCACGACGCGAAACCGTCGGAGACTCAGAACGGGATGTCGTCGTCGCTGCTGCTGGCACCGCCGGGCATGTCGTCAGGCATAGGCGGAGGCGCACCCGCACCGCTGCCGCGGCCCTGGCCAGCGCCGGCACCGCCGCCGAGAAACCGCACCTGCTGGGCGATGATCTCGGTCATGTAGCGCTTGTTGCCGTCCTTGTCGTCGTAGCTGTGGGAGCGGATCGAGCCCTCGACGTAGACCTGACGGCCCTTCGACAGGTACTGGCCGCAGTTCTCGCCCTGCTTCCCCCAGACGACGATGTTGTGCCACTCGGTGCGCTCCTGCTTGGCGCCCTGGGCGTCGTTCCAGACCTCGCTCGTGGCGAGCGGGAACTTGCACACCGCTTTGCCGCCGCCCGTGAAGCGCACTTCCGGATCTTTTCCGAGGTTTCCGACGAGTATGACCTTGTTGACGGACATGGGAGCCTCCTGCGGCGGTGGAGCGAGGCTTAACAGCCGAGGTCCGACCCGTCAACGCGCCGAGTAGATGCGCGCCGCGTCGAGGGATTCCGGCCGCCTTTGACAACGCCCGGGGGCCCTCGCTACGATTTTGTGAGGCGCGTTCGAGGAGCGCGCCCGGGGAGGTTCGGTGGTCCTCGGGGCCGTCAGGCTGATCGTCTTCGGCGTCGACACGGTGGTGACGATACTCGCCGCGATGCTGGCGTCGCTCTGGGACCGCGACGCGCGCCTCGCCTTCCGCGTCACCCAATGGTGGGCCTGGCTGAACCTGAAGCTCGTCGGCGCGCGCGTCACGATCGAGGGCTTCGACCACCTCGATCCGCGCCGCTCGTACGTCTTCGTCTCCAACCACCGCAGCAACCTCGACGTGCTGGCGCTCCTGGCCGCGTTGTGGGACTTTCAACTGCGATGGGTGGCGAAGGAGGAGCTGTTTCGCATTCCGCTCTTCGGCTGGGGTCTCAGGGCGACGAAGCAGATCCTGGTGAACCGCGCCGACCACGCGCAGGCGGTGGCGAGTCTGGCCGCGGCGAAGCAGCGCATGCACGACGGCATCTCGGTCGTGTTCTTTCCCGAGGGCACGCGCGGCGGCGCCGGCAGGATGCTGCCGTTCAAGAAGGGCTGCTTCGTCTTCGCGCTCGAGACCGGCGCGCCCATCGTGCCGATCGTGATCAGCGGCACGGAGCGTCTCCTGCCGCGTGCGGCGTGGACGGTGCAGCACGGCGGCGACGTGCGGGTCGCGATCTGCCCGCCGATCCCCACGGCCGGCCGCTCGCGCGACGACCGCGACGCGTTGCTCGCGGAGGTGCGCGCGGTGCTCGAGCGCTCGGTCGAGCGCGTCGACGGCCGCGCCGTGCCCGCCGGCGCCCCGGGCTCGGTCTCCCCGGTCGGCCTCCGCTCACCCGCCAGGCCCTGACTCGGCGCCCGCGGCTGGCGATGCAATGACCGACTCTTTGCGCATCGTGCCTCTCGGGGGCCTCGGCGAGATCGGCCTCAACATGCTGCTGGTCGAGTACGGCGACCGCGCCGTCGCGATCGACTGTGGCGTGATGTTCCCCGAGGCGTCGATGATGGGCGTCGATCTCGTGGTGCCCGACGTCTCGTACCTGCGCGAGCGCCCGGAGCACCTGCAGGGCATCGTGCTGACGCACGGCCACGAGGATCACATCGGCGCGCTGCCCTTCATCGCGCGCGACCTCGTGGTGCCCACCTACGCGACGCCGTTCGCGCACGCGCTCATCGAGCAGAAGCTCGAGGAGCACAAGATCGCGCTGCCACTCGAGCGCTTCACGCCGGGCGACACGTGGAAGGTCGGGCCGTTCGAGATCGAGGCCGTGCACATCACCCACAGCATCGTCGACGCGGTGGCGCTCGCGATCCGTACCCCGCTCGGGACGATCGTCCACACCGGCGATTTCAAGTTCGATCAGACGCCGCTCGACGGCCGGCCGAGCGACCTGCGGCGCTTCGCCGCGCTCGGCGACGGCGGCGTGCTGGCGCTGCTCTCCGACTCGACCAACGTCGAGCGTACGGGCGTGACGCCGTCCGAGCGCAGCCTCGGCCCGAAGCTCGAAGCCGCGTTCCGCCGCGCCGGCGGCCGGGTCCTGGTCTCGACCTTCGCGTCGCACCTGCATCGCATCCAGCAGGTGCTCGACGTCTCAGTGCGCGCCGGCCGGCGGGTCGCGATCGTCGGCCGCGGCATGGTGCAGAACGTCGCCACCGGCGAGCGCCTCGGCTATCTGCGCGTGCCGCCGGGGCTGCTCGTCGACCTGACCGAGGCGCAGAAGCTCCCGGCCGAGCAGGTGACCCTGCTCTCGACCGGCAGCCAGGCCGAGCCGCTCTCGGCGCTCACCCGCATCGCGATGAACGACCACAAGCAGGTGCAGATCGGCGTCGGCGATACGGTCATCTTCTCGTCGAAGATGATCCCCGGGAACGAGAAGTCGATCTTCGACGTCATCAACCACCTGCACCGGCGCGGCGCCGAGGTGCTCTACGAGACCACCGCGGACCTGCACGTCTCCGGCCACGCGAGCCAGGCCGAGCTGGCGCTGATGCTGAACCTGACGCGGCCGCGCTATTTCGTGCCGATCCACGGCGAGTACCGCCACTTGGCGCGGCACGCCGCGCTTGCGACCGAGGTCGGGGTCGCGCAGGAGGACTGCTTCATCCTCGAGGACGGCGACGTGCTCGAGATCGACGGTACCGGCGCGCGCCGCGCCGAGCCGATCTCGGCCGGCCGCGTCTTCGTCGACGGCAAGGGCGTCGGCGACGTCGGCGACGTCGTGCTGCGCGACCGCCGCCACCTCTCGGACGGCGGCATGGTCCTCGCCGTGCTCGCGGTGAACCAGCAGACCGGGACGATCATCTCCGGTCCCGACCTGATCTCACGCGGCTTCGCCATCGAGGACGAGAGCCAGGGCTACCTCGAGCGCGCCAAAGAGGTCGTCCTGGAGGCGCTCGCGGCGCTCGCGCCCGAGTCGCGTACCGTCCCCGCGGAGGTCAAGGAGGAGATGCGGAAGGCGCTCCGGCGCTACTTCAAGAAGACGCTCGAGCGCCGGCCCGTCGTGCTGCCCTTCGTGATGGAGCTCTGAGCGTGGCGGCAAGCGCCGGTCCGACCCTCGACGTCACCGCGGTCGATCACCTCTACGTCGCCGTACGCGACTTCGCGCGCTCGGTCGCCTTCTACGACCCGGTGATGCGCCTGCTCGGCTTCAAGAAGGGGACGTCGCCGATCGCCGGCGAGCCGCACGCGCACTACTTCAACCGGGTCACGCAGTACAGCATCCGGCCCGCGCGTGGCGGCGAGCACGATCCCTACCGCCCCGGGCTCCACCACCTCTGCTTCCGGGTGGCGACGCGCGAGGACGTCGACGCCGCCGTCGCCGCGCTGCGCGCCCTCGGCATCGCGGTGAGCGAGCCGAAGCTCTACCCGGAGTACGCCCCCGACTACTACGCGACCTTCTTCACCGATCCCGATGGCATCCGCCTCGAGCTCGTCGCGCATCGCCTCATGCGCTCGCTCGTCCGCGACAACTGGGAGAAGCTGACCGAGTTCGAGGACCCGGTGCGCAAGGCCGGCCTCGTCTGAGCGTGGCCGTTTCGGCGCGCGGATTGTCGCTCGCGGCGGGGCCCATCGGCGCGGCGGTGCGGCTATGCTCCGCCGCATGGACACCATCGCGCTCGCCTGTCTCATCCTGTCGACCGGCTTCTCGTTGCTCGTGGTCCCCGATCTCCGGCTCGCGGATTTCGTCGAGCCGACCGTGCAGGCCGCGGTCGGAACGCCGTTCGTCCTGACGGCGCTCGTCGCGCTCCGCGTGAGCGCCGCGCCGCCGATCTGGGAGCGCCGGCTGCTCGCGCTCTTCCTGCTCGTCATGCCGACGATCTATCTCGGATCGCTGGCGTTGCACGGCGGCGGTGCCGGCTGGCTCGGCGCCGAGCTCGCGGGCCAGGCGGCGTTCGCGACGATCGCGATCGTCGGCCTGCGGCGCTCCGGCTGGATCCTCGTCGCGGGGCTCGCGGCCCACGGCCTCCTGTGGGACTCGTGGCACCACGGCCGCGCGTCCTTCATGCCCGACTGGTACGCGAGCGCATGTCTCATCGTCGACGTCGGGTGGGCGCTCTACGCGGCGAGTCGGGTCCGCGTCTGGGGCTCCTTCGTCGCCGATGAGCCGCACGGCCGCCTCGCGTACGCGTCGCGGATCTCGCCGGTCGCGCCGTAGTCCCGCATCGGTTCTCCCATTCGGCGCCCCGTGTCGACGGGTGCTTGCGCTTTCCGCGCCGATCGTGACAATGCTGGCTGGGTCGGAGTGAGGAGGAGTCGGTGGGGCGGGGTGCTCGCGTAGCGCGGCAGGCGGAGGAAAAGCGTCGTGGTGGCGCGACCTTGTGGCACGAGGTCGAGGCCGTGTTCGCCATCGCCGGCGCCTGCTACCTGGCGATCAGCTTCCTCACCTACGCGCCCGGGCGTCCGGCGGCGGACGCGGGCGGCCCGGTCGGGTACCTGCTAGCCGACCTCTTCGTCGCGGCGTTCGGCCTGGCGGCGTTCCTCGTTCCGGCGGCGATCGCGCTCGTCGCGACGCTCGTCCTGCGCGGAATGCCGATCGCGCTCTCGTTGGCGCGTGGGGGCGCGCTGACGGCGCAGCTCCTGCTCGTGGCGGCCGCGCTCGCCGTTGTGCGCGGGCCGGGGCACGAGGCCGCGGCAGGCGGCTGGGTGGGCGGGCTCGTTGCATTCGAGCTGCGCCGCCTCTTCAGCACGGCGGGTGCCGTGATGATCGTGCTGACGGGACTTCTGCTGACCGCGATGATCGCGACCGGCGGCTCGCTCATCGGCGGCGTGCAGGTCATGGCACGGCGCGCTGGCGGTGCGGGGCGGGTGCTCGCCGACGCCGTGGTCCGTCTCCGGCCGCGCCGGCGCGAGACCGACGCCGAAGCGGAGGCGGCCGAGATCGCGCCGGCCCGCGAGCGCCGCGAGCGCGAGCCGCGCGAGCGGCAGCGCGAGCGCGACGCGCGGGAGTCGCGCGAGGCGAAGAAGAGCCGCCAGTCCGCGCCGCCGCCGATCCTGGTGAACGAGCCCGAGCCGAAGCCGGAGAAGAGCGCCAAGAAGGACGCGAAGGCGCTCAAGCAGGAGGAGTTCCAGTTCGCGGCCGGCGCTCACTACGAGCTGCCGCCGGCCAGCTTCCTCGACGCTCCGGTCGAGAGCGGCGTGCGCATCGACGAGGACGCGCTGATCGCCAGCTCGCGCATCCTGCAGTCGAAGCTCGCCGACTTCGGCGTCGAGGGCAAGGTCGTCGCCGTGCGGCCGGGGCCCGTGATCACCACGTTCGAGTTCGAGCCGGCGCCCGGCGTCAAGGTGAACCGCATCGTGACGCTCGCCGACGACCTCTCGATGGCGCTCCGCGCCCACAGTGTGCGCATCCTGGCGCCGATTCCGGGCAAGCCCGTGGTCGGCATCGAGGTGTCGAACCCGCGGCGCGAGAAGGTCTACCTGCGCGAGATCATCCAGAGCGAGCAGTTCCAGCGCTCGGAGTCGACGCTCACGCTGGCGCTCGGCAAGGACACGACCGGCAACACGCACGTCGCCGACCTCGGGAAGATGCCGCATCTGCTCATGGCGGGCGCGACCGGCACCGGCAAGTCGGTGTCGTTGAACGCGATCATCATGAGCATCCTCTACAAGGCGAGCCCAGCCGACGTGCGCTTCATCATGATCGACCCGAAGATGCTCGAGCTGTCGATGTACGACAACATTCCGCATCTGCTCGTGCCGGTCGTGACCGATCCCAAGAAGGCGTCGTACGCGCTCGCCAACGTCATGCAGCAGATGGACGTCCGCTACCGCATGCTGCGCGACAAGGGCGTCCGCAACATCGACAGCTACAACCGCATGCTCGCGGCCGAGGCCGCGGAGAAGCGCGCGGGCGTGATCGAGCTGACGACGCCCGAGAGCCCCGACGACGAGGAGTGGACGGCGCCCGAGCCGGCGCCTGCGGGCGAGCAGATCGTCCACGAGCACCTGCCGCGCATCGTCATCATCGTCGACGAGCTCGCCGACTTGATGATGACGGTCGGCCGCGACGTCGAGGAGTCGATCACCCGGCTCGCGCAGAAGGCGCGTGCCGCGGGCATCCACCTGATCCTCGCGACGCAGCGCCCGTCGGTCGACGTCATCACGGGCCTCATCAAGGCGAACTTCCCGGCGCGCATCTCGTTCCAGGTGACGTCGCGCATCGACTCGCGCACGATTCTCGACGCGATCGGCAGCGAGCGCCTGCTCGGTGAGGGCGATTGCCTCTTCCTGCCGCCCGGCACCGCGCGCCTCACCCGCATCCACGGCGCCTACGTCTCCGAGGAGGAGATCCAGAAGGTCGTGCAGTTCTGGAAGAAGCAGGGCGGCCCGCAGTACAAGATGGAGCTGCTCGAGGGCCACGACGAGGAGGGCGGCGAGGACGACGCCGCGGAGGACCTGCACGACGAGATGTACGACCAGGCCGTGCGCGTCGTGACCGAGAGCCGCCAGGCATCGATCTCGTGGCTGCAGCGCCGCCTGCGCGTCGGCTACAACCGCGCCGCCCGCATGATCGAGCGCATGGAGCGCGAGGGCGTCGTGTCATCGGCCGAGGGCGCCCGCCCGCGCGAGGTGCTCGCGCGGCGCATCGACGGCGACGACTGACACCCTCGCGGGCCGGTCCAGCGCCGCCGGCGGGAGGCTTCAGCGCCGCCGACATGCGCGATACAATCGCGCGCCGTGAGCCACGATCGTAGGATCCCAATATGTGCGCCGCTCCTTCCGGCGCTCGTGCTGATGCTCGTCTCTGCGGCGCCGGTCCTGGCGCACAAGCCGGCCGCGTCCGCCGGCGCGGCGCCACGGACGACACCCGCGGCAGCGGCCGACGACGAGAAGTGCCCGCCGGCCGCGCAGATCGCGCAGCGGCTCCAGGCGCGCTACGACGCCACCAAGAACTTCCGCGCCGACTTCCGCCAGGAGACGACGATCGTCTCGGTCGGGCAGGGTGAGGAGTCCTTCGGCACCGTCGTGTTCATGAAGCCGGGCCGCATGCGCTGGGAGTTCCAGACCCCGCAGCGGCAATCGATCATCGCCGACGGCACGACGCTCTGGATCTACCAGCCCGCGGACAAGCAGGTGTTGAAGGCGCCGTTCAACGCCGCCTTCGCGTCGACCACGCCGGTCTCGTTCCTGACCGGCGTCGGCCGGATCAAGGACGACTTCACCGCCGAGGCCGATCCGCACGGCTGCAACGCGCAGCGCATGTACCTGAAGCTCGTGCCGAAAGGCGACCCGCAGATGGGCGCGCTCACCGTCGCGGTGCTGCGCTCGACGTACGACATCGTAGAGGCGGCCATCGCCGATCCGATCGGCAACCTGACCACGCTCAGCTTCTCCAACATCACCCGCAACGTCCCGCTCACGGACGAGGAGTTCCGCTTCGTGGTGCCGGAGGGCACGGACGTCGTCAGCGCTCCGACCGGCGGCGCCGGCGCGCCTTGAGCCGGTGGCCCTGGCCCGTCGGCCCTGCTAGGTAGCGCGCATGCCGTCGTTCGACGTCGTCTCCAAGGTCGATCTCCAGGAGGTCGACAACGCGCTCAACCAGACGCGCAAGGAGGTCGCGCAGCGCTACGATCTCAAGGACGCGAAGACCGAGATCGGCTGGGACCAGAAGGAATTGACGATCACCTCGGCCGACGACTTCAAGGTGAAGGCGGTCGTCGACGTGCTGCAGTCGAAGCTCGTGCGCCGCAACGTGCCGATCCAGAACCTCGACTATGGCAAGGTCGAGCCCGCCGCCGGCAGCCGGGCACGCCAGGTGATCAAGGTGCAGCAGGGCATCGACTCCGAGAAGGCGCGCGAGATCACCAAGATGGTGAAGTCGTCGGGGATCAAGGTGCAGGCGCAGATCCTCGAGGACCAGGTGCGGGTGAACGGCAAGAAGAAGGACGATCTGCAGGCGATCATGCAGGCGCTGCGCGCCGCGGACTTCGGGATCGCGCTGCAGTTCGTGAACTTCCGCGAGTGAGCCGCGGCGCTCCGGCGGCGCGCGCCCGGCGCGCGCGGGTGAAGGACGGCCGTCCCGAGAACACGCACCCGTTGAACCGTGGCACGTTGCAAGATCGCGTGCCGCTCTTCGAGTCCTATCTGCGCTTCGCCGAAGCGCTGGCGCGTTGCTCGCCGGAGACGACGGACCGCGCCGGCTGCGTGCTGGTGAGCTTCAACCTCGAGCGCGTGCTCGGCGCCGGCTTCTCGGGCGGCGCGGTCACGACGATCGAGGGCCGCGGGCGGGGGCGCAGCAGCCACCTGCACGCGGAGGAGCATGCGCTCCTCATCGCCGGCGCGGTCGAGAAGGACAAGCTCATGTTCGTGACCCGCGCGCCCTGCTACCTGTGCGCGGTGCGCGCGATCAACAGCGGCGTGAGCCACGTCTACTACCGGCATCGCGGGCCGCATCCGACCGAAGGTGTCGAGCTGCTGCGGCGCGCCGGCAAGACGGTGCTGCAATATCCGCCGTGGCGGCCGCGCGCGGGTACGCCGGCGATGCCGCCGCGCTTGCCGTCGCGGCTGACCCTGCCCGACGCGTACCAGCGCTTCGCCGAGGCGCTGGCGTTGCGCTCGACCGACGGCGTGCAGAAGGTCGGCTGCGTGGTCGTCTCCGCCGACCTCGAGCGCGTGCTCGGCGTCGGCTACAACGGCGGCGCCGCCGGCATCAGCGATCGCGCGTTCATTCCGTCCGACCGGAGCGGCTACGTGCACGCCGAGGAGAACGCGCTCCTCAAGGCGGGCGCGATCGAGAAGGACAAGACGATGTTCATCACCCACACCCCGTGCGTGATGTGCGCCAAGCGCGCGATCAACAGCGGTGTCGCCACGGTGTACTGCCGGCAGCCGAACGTGCGCGGCGATGAAATGGGGCTCGAGCTCCTCCGCAAGGCCGGGAAGCGCGTGGTGTGGTGGCATCGCGCGCCCCCGCGGTCCTTGACCACGGCCCGCGGCCTCTGACAGATCGAGGCTTGAGGGCCGGTCCGAAGATGGTCACCGTTCGCATCACCAAGCGCGACCCGCGCGCGCAGCTCCCGGAGTACAAGACGCCCGGTGCCGCGGCGTTCGACCTCGCCGTCCTCGAGGACAGCATCGTCCCGGCGCGATCGCATGGGCTCCTCCGCACCGGTCTCGGCATCGGCTTGCCACCCGACCACGTCCTCCATATCTACGCGCGCTCGTCGCTGTTCGCGAAGCACGGCCTCCTGCTCGCGAACGGCGTCGGCGTCATCGACGCCGACTACTGCGGTCCGGAGGACGAGATCCTGCTCTCGGTCTGGAACCCGCGCGACGAGGAGGTGCGGCTCGCGGCCGGCACGCGGATCGCCCAGGGCATCGTCCTCGCCCGGCCGCGCGTCACGTGGGTGGTCGCCGACGCCGACGGCGCCGACCGCGGCGGCTTCGGCTCGACCGGTCACTGAGCGGCCCGGCTACGATGAAGGCCTACCTCGACATCGCCCGCCGCATCCTCGCTGAGGGCGTGCGGAAGCAGAACCGCACCGGGGTCGACACGATCGCGATCGCGGGGGCGATGTTCGAGCACGACATGGCGAACGGTTTCCCGCTGCTCACGACCAAGCGCACGCCGTTTCGCCTGGTCGCGACCGAGCTCGAGTTCTTCGTGAAGGGTCTCACCGACAAGCGCTGGCTCCAGGAGCGCGACAACCACATCTGGGACGAGTGGGCCAATCCACGAAAGGCGCCCTACGGGCACGATGCCGAGGCCACGCGGCGCATGACGGCGGAGCGCGACCTCGGTCCGATCTACGGCTTCCAGTGGCGCCACTTCGGCGCGGCCTACGTCGATCACGCAACCGACTACACGGGACGCGGCGTCGACCAGCTGAGGCGGGTCGTGGAGACGCTGCGGGTCGATCCGAACGACCGGCGCATGATCGTGAGCGCGTGGAATCCGACCCAGCTCGGCGAGCAGGGTCTCCCACCTTGTCACTGGGGGTTCCAGGTGACGGTGATCGACGGCCGCTTGAACCTTCTCTGGAACCAGCGCTCGGTCGACGTGCCGGTGGGGCTGCCGTTCAACATCGCGAGCTACGGCCTCCTCCTGCATCTCATCGCCAAGGGCGCCGGGCTCCGCGAAGGGAAGCTCGTCGGCTTTCTCGCCGATACGCACCTCTACGAGAACCAGGTCGAGGGCATTCGCGAGCAGCTGACCCGCGACCCCGAGCGCTATCCACTGCCCCGCGTGGTGACGCACCCGTTCACGTCGCTCTGGGATTGGACGGCGGGCGACAGCAAGGTCGAAGGCTACGAGAGCTATCCCAAGATCGAGTTTCCGATCGCGGTCTGATCCGGGTGCCATGATCACGCTCGTCGCAGCGATCGCGCGGAACGGCTGCATCGGCAAGGACGGCGCCGTGCCATGGAAGATTCCGGAGGACTTGCGGCGCTATCGCGCCATCACGATGGGCAAGGTCGTCGTCATGGGCCGAAAGACATGGGAGTCGATCCCCGAGAGGTTCCGCCCGCTTCCGGGCCGGACCAACGTGGTCGTGACCCGGAACGCGGGCTTTCCACTGCCGGCGGGTGTCGAGCGGGCGACCTCGCTCGCGGATGCGCTCGCGGCGCACACGTCGGAGGAGGTCGTGATAAACGGCGGGGGCGCGATCTATGCCGAGGCGATCGGACGCGCCGACGTGCTCGACGTCACGCACGTCGACCGTGAGGTCGCCGGCGACACCTTCTTTCCGCCCATTGATCCGGCGGTCTGGCGGGAGACGTGGCGCGAGGACCATGAGGGGTTCTCGTTCGTCACCTACGCGCGCACGTGAGCGGCACCTTCGTCGTCATCGACGGCACGGACGGCTCGGGGAAGGCGACCCAGACGACACGGCTCCGCGACCGGCTCGCCGCCGCCGGCCGTGACGTGCTGCTGGTCGACTTTCCGCGCTATGGCGAGCCGGCGGCGGTCTTCGCGGAGCGTTACCTCCGTGGCGAGTACGGTCCGCTCGGCGCTGTCGACGCGTATGCCGCCTCGACGTTCTACGCGCTCGATCGTTTCGACGCCTCGTTCGACATCCGCGCGGCGCTGGCGCGCGGCGCCGTCGTCATCTCGAACCGCTGGGTCTCCGCGAGCAAGGGCCACCAGATGGCAAAAATCGCCGATCCTGCCGAACGAGCCCGTTTCCTCGCCTGGCTGAACGCCTTCGAGTACGGGGTCCTCGCGCTTCCGAAACCGGACGCGACCATCCTGCTGCACGTGCCGGCCGACGTCGGGTACGAGCTCGTCGCACGGAAGAACGAGCGCGCCTATCTCGCCGGAAAGGCGCGGGACATCCACGAGGACGACCGCGAACACCTGCGTGCGGCGGAGGCGGCATACCTCGAGCTCCTCAGGCTCGATACGAGCGAGCACTGGCACCGGGTCGAGTGCGTCGAGGCCGGACGACTGCTCACGGTCGACGAGATCGAGCGCCGCGTATGGGCCGTGGTGGAGCCGATCCTGGCCTGACGAGTCGTTCGCGGGAGGTCGCGAACGACTCGCGCGGCCACTAGCCCGTTGATTACATGGATTGTCTCACTCCATCCTTCGGCAGTACGCTCCACGCAGGTGGGGCGGCGCCCGATCGCGGACGCCGGGTGTTACGGGGGCGTTGCGGGAGTACGATTGACACGGTGTAGGCGAGTCCTTAGGATCAGCCTCCCCCGAGGGTGCCGATGCGGAAAGCATTTCTAAAGACTGCGCGCGAGACGCTGCTGGAGATGAAGAAGCAGCTCCTCGCCGAGATCCAGCAAGACCTGAAGCAGGGCCGCGAGGCGTCCAAGGACGAAGGCATGGACACCTACGACCTGGCGAGCGAGGCGCGCGATCGCGAGATCAACTTCATTCTCACCGATCGCGACCGCGGCAAGCTGCAGGCGATCGAGGATGCCCTCGAGCGTATCGAGGAAGGCTCGTACGGCATGTGCGAGAGCTGCGAGGCGGAGATCGCCGAGGGCCGGCTGCAGGCCATGCCGTTCACGCGTCTCTGCGTGCAGTGCCAGGCCGACCGTGAGATCGAGGCCAAGCAGAACCGTCGGGGCGAGGACGATCGCGCCTATCGCCGGCTCGGCGCGACCGATCTCGACGAAGACACGCACTGAGCGGCGGGCGTCGCCCTCAGGCGGGACGCGGCGGCGGCACCCACATGTGCCCCCAGCCGAGCACCCACATCACGGCGATCAGTACGATCGCGCTCAGCAGGATCGTCAGCACCGCCTTGGTCGCGTCGAAGCCGTGCACCCGCTCGAGGCCGACGACGATCAGGAAGAGCGCGTACAGCACGACCAGCGGCCGGATGAGCGGCAGCCAGATCAGCGCCGCCGGCGCGCTGCCGTAGGCGATGACGCGGAAGGTACCCTCGTAGTCACCGCTGCCGTGGAACACCTGCTGCGCGACCACCATCAGCACGAGCGCGCCCAGGAACGCGCGCACCACGCCGATCACGATCACCCAGAGGGTGAGCGCGCGCGGGCCGATCAGGAGGAAGCCGACGGCGCTGATGCCGAGGCAGATCAGCAGGAAGAGCAGCGGGTTCTGCAGGCCGCCCGTGACCGGCATGTCCTCGAAGAAATGGCGTGGCTCGCTCATCACCCGACGCCATACGGGGGAGAAGCTCTCGGGCATGGTGTCGATCTGGGGCTCGTGCGCCATGACGGTGGCCTGTACAAAATGCGCCACCGGCAGGCAAGGTGAGGCCCCCGCGCGGTAGGGCCGCGGGCCCGCGCGGCGCGCGCGCGACCCTGGGCGCGCTCTACGACGCCGCGATCGCGGCGCTCGAGCCGCGCACGCTGCTGCGGGCGGCGCGGTCGTCGCATGCTGTGCTGCTCGCGTCCGTGCTCGACGGCGGCGCGCCCGTGCTCGTCGTCGGGGCGGGGAAGGGCGCGGCCCGCATCGCGGCAGCGCTCGAGCGCGAGACGGCGGTCGGCGGCGGGCTCGTGATCGTGCCGCCCGGCTATGGGTGCGCGCTGCGGCGCGTCCGCGTCCGTCTCGCCCGGCATCCCGTGCCCGATCGTCGCGGCCTTGCCGCGACGCGCGCGCTCCTCGGTCTCCTGCGCCGCCATCCGCGTGACCCCGTGTGCGTCGTGCTCACGGGCGGCGCGTCGAGCCTGCTCGTCGCGCCGGCGCCCGGGCTGACGCTCGGGGATCTGACGCGTACCGGCGCGCTCCTCCTGCGGAGCGGGGCGCGCATCGCCGAGATGAACGCGGTGCGCGCGCACCTCTCCGCCGTGACGGGCGGCAGGCTCGGCGTCCGCCTGCGCGGCCGGCGTGCCGTCACGCTCGTGCTCTCGGACGTGCCCGGCGACGACCTCGCGGTCATCGGCTCCGGGCCGACCCTGCCCGATCCGACGACGTTCGCTGACGCCGTGCGTGTCGTCCGGGCGTACGACATCGAGTCGCGCCTGCCGCCGCGGGTACGGCGCCATCTACGCCGCGGCCTCGCCGGCCGCGTTGCCGAGACGCCGAAGCCCCGGGCGCGCGGCGGCATCCCGACCGTGCTGCTCGGCGGCAACGCCACCGCGTGCGCCGCCGTGGTCCGGGCGGCGCGGGCGCGCGGACACGGCACGAGGAGCCGCCTGCGGCGCCCGCTAATCGGCGAGCCGGCGGCCGCGGCGCGCCGGCTCGCGGCCGCGATCCGCGCGCTTCATCGTCGCGTGCGCCGCGGCACGACCGCCGTGCTCGCCGCGGGCGGCGAGACGACGCCGCGCCTCGCGCCCGGCGGGCACTTCGGGCGCGGTGGACGGAGCCAGGAGCTCGCGCTCGAGGTCGCCCGGCTCCTGGCGGGCGAGCCCGGCTGGGCGCTCCTTTGCGCCGGCACCGACGGCATCGACGGTCCGACGGACGCCGCGGGCGCGTTCGTCGACGGCACGACCGTCGCGCGGGCGACGCGCGCCGGCTGGCCGCTCGCGGACACGCTCGCCCGCCACGACGTGTACCCGCTGCTCGAGGCGATCGGCGCCCTCCATCGGCCGGGGCCGACGGGCACGAACGTCGCCGATATCGCGCTCGCTCTGGTGGCGCGCTCCTGAGCGTGCGCGGTGCGCGCGCCGTGGGATGCCGGCGTTCGCCGGTGGCAGGCGGCGCCGGGGCTGTGGTAGCATGCGCGTCCCTATGAGCGAGGGCGCCCTCCGCGCGCGCCGCGCGTCGATCGCGCATGCGCTGGCGACTCCCACCTTCGACCTCCTCGTCATCGGCGGCGGCATCAACGGTGCCGGCATCGCCCGCGATGCGGCCATGCGCGGGCTCTCGGTTGCGGTGGTGGAGCAGGGCGACTTCGCGAGTGGCACCAGCAGCAAGTCGTCGAAGCTGATCCACGGCGGCCTGCGCTACCTCGAGAACTACGAGTTCGCGCTCGTGCTCGAGGCGAGCCGCGAGCGCGACCGCTTGCGCCGCCACCTGGCGCCGCACCTCGTGCACCCGATGCCGTTCGTGTTCCCGGTCTTCCGCGGCGACCCCGTCGGGCGCATGCGCCTCACCGCAGGCCTGTGGGTCTACGACGGCCTTTCCGTGTTCCGCAACATCGCGCGCCACCGCTCGTGGGGCCGGGGCGCGACGCTGCGGCACGAGCCGCGCCTGCGCTCGGAGGGCCTGCACGGGGCGCTGCACTACTACGACTGCTGGACCGACGATGCCCGCCTCACGCTGGAGACGATGCTCGCGGCGGTCGCGGCCGGCGCGGTCGTGTGCAACTACCTCGGCGTCGTCGAGCTGCTGCGCGACGGCGCGCGGCTCGCCGGCGCGCGGGTGGAAGACCGCCTGCATGGCGGCACCATCACGATCCGGGCGCGGCAGGTCGTGAACGCGACCGGTCCCTGGCTCGACCGGCTCCGCCGGCTCGACGAGCCCGGCGTGACGGACGTGCTCCGGCTCACCAGGGGCGTACACATCATCGTGCCGCGCAACCGGATCGGCAACGAGAACGCGATCGTGCTGCGTGCCCCACGCGACGGACGCGTCATGTTCGCGATCCCATGGGAGGACCAGACGCTGGTCGGCACGACCGACACCGACTACGACGGCGATCCCGCCGCGGTGACGGCCGACGCCGACGACGTGCGCTACCTGCTCGAGGCGGTGAACCGCTACTTCCCCGACGCGGCGCTCGGCGAGGACGACGTTGTCGGCGCCTATGCGGGCCTCCGCCCGCTGGTGAAGCCGCCGGACGGCGGCCGCCCCTCCGACACCTCGCGCGAGGAGGCGATGTTCGAGAGTCCCTCCGGGCTGCTCTCGCTCGGCGGCGGCAAGCTCACGACGTATCGCCGGGTGTCCGAGCGCGTGGTCGACCGGGTGATCGAGCGTCTGCGCGCGCTCGATCCGAAGCGGCAGTTCGAGCCGTGCCGGACGGGCTCGGTGCCGCTGCCCGGCGCCGACCTGCCGAGCGACGGCGGCGGCTTCCGCGGCTTCGCCAAGCGCGTCCGCGCGAGCCTGCCCGCCGGCATCGACGACCGGATGGCGCGGCACTTCCTCAACCGTTACGGCATCGGCGCCCCGGCGATGCTCGATGCCGCGGCCACCGATCCCGAGTCGGGACGACGCCTCGTCGCGAGCCTGCCCTACTGCCGGAGCGAGGTGGCACGCGCCGCCGCCGACGAGATGGCGGCCACCATCGACGACGTGCTGCGCCGCCGCGTACCGATCTCGTTCCGCACCGCCGACGGCGGTGTCGGCGCGGGTGAGGACGTCGCCGCCATGATGGGCGCGGTGCTCGGCTGGACGACCGCCCAGACCGTCGAGGCCTATGCGCGCTACCGCGACGGCGTCGAGCGCGAGCACGCGCAGCGCCGGCGCCACGACGACGAGGCCGATGTCGCCCGGCGCCTGCGCGCCTGATCCCTGCCTCGCGCTCGTGGCGCTCCCGTGACCGCCAAGCGCCCACCGGCGGCGCGCGCTCGCAAGCCGCGCGAGCGTGAGACGGCCGCGGACCGGCAGGCGCGCGCCCGACGCATCGCCCGTGTCCTGGCGGACGCCTATCCGGACGCGCGCTGCGCGCTCCGCCACGACGACGCGTGGCAGCTCTTGGTCGCGACCATCCTCTCGGCGCAGTGTACCGATGAGCGCGTCAACATGGTCACGCCGGCGCTCTTCGTCCGCTACCCGACGCCGGCGGCGCTCGCCGACGCCGCGACACCGGAGCTCGAGGCCCTCATCCGCTCGACCGGCTTCTTCCGGCAGAAGGCGAAGTCGCTGCGGACGGTCGCGGCGGCGATCGCGGCGCAGGGTGGCGAGGTGCCGCGCGACATGGACCGGCTCGTCGCGCTCGGCGGGGTCGGACGGAAGACGGCCAACGTCGTGCTCGGGACGGCCTACGGCATCCCGGCGATCATGGTGGACACCCACGTCCGCCGCCTCTCCAACCGTCTCGG
>DASXLI010000028.1:0-26638 GCA_036496285.1 Binatia bacterium | reverse complement strand
TACGCCTGCTTGCACGACGCACACAGGCGGCGCAGCAGGCGCTGCGCGCACAGCACGACGATCGACGAGCTTACCATGAAGGGCTCGATGCCCATCTCGATGAGCCGCACGAGGGTCGAGGCGGCGTCGTTGGTGTGCAGGGTCGAGAGCAGGAGGTGGCCGGTCAGCGCGGCCTCGATCGCGACGTCGGCGGTCTCGCGGTCGCGGATCTCGCCCACCAGGATCACGTCGGGGTCCTGGCGCAGGTAGCTGCGCAGCGCGCGGCTGAAGGTGAGGCCGATCTCGCGGTTCACCTGGAGCTGGTTGATGCCGGGAAGCGTGTACTCGATCGGGTCCTCGGCGGTCTGGATGTTGATGTCCGGACGGCGAATCTCGTTGAGCGCCGAGTAGAGCGACATCGACTTGCCCGAGCCGGTCGGACCGACGTGCAGGATCATGCCGTAGGGCGTGGCGATGTGCTCGCGATAGAGTCGCATGTTGCGCTCGGAGAAGCCCAGCTCGGTGAGCGGCAGGACGGCGCGGCGCTTGTCGAGGATGCGCATCACGACCTTCTCGCCGTGGTTCATGGGCGCGGTGGCGACGCGCAGGTCGAAGTCGGCGCCGCGGGTCGAGAAGCGCTTGAAGATGATGCGGCCGTCCTGCGGCAGGCGGCGCTCGACGATGTCGAGCTCGGCCATGATCTTCACGCGCGAGACCAGCGGGTGGATCAAACGCGGCTGCGGGAACTGGTGCGCGACGCGCAGGATGCCGTCGATGCGGTAGCGTACGACGACGTCGTTCTCGCCCGGCTCGATGTGGATGTCGGACGCGGCCATCGCGTAGGCGTTCTCGATGAGCTGGTTCACCAACCGGATGATCGGCGCCGACTTCTCGTTGACCTCGTCGGGCGAGACGCGGATCGTCTCGTCGGGGACGTCGTAGGTGAGACCCGACTGCGGTCCCGTCTGGGGGCCGGCGCTGGCGCGCGCGACCTCGGCGACCTCCTCGTCGAAGAGCGCGAGGATCTTCGCCGGCTCGGCGACGGCGAGCTTCGGCTGCCGCCCCTCGACCCGGCGCAGCATCTGCACCAGCTCCCAGTTGAACGGGTCGCTCAGCACGAACGAGCGCTCGGTCGGGCTCTCGACCAGCGCGACCACCATGTTGGTCTTGCAGAAGGGCGTCGGCAGCACGCCCATGGCGATGCGGTCGGCGATGAGCAGCGCCTGGTACGGCAGCTTCAGGTGGTCGGCGATCAGCCGCGCGATCTTCTGCGCCGGTACGGGGAGACCAGGGGCTGCGTAGAGCTGCGCCGGGGTGAGACCCGCGATGCGCTGGCGCTGCTCGGCGCTCAGCCCCACCTGCTTGGCGAACGCGTCCTTGAACTGCTCCCAGTCGGAGGCCGGCGCAGCGCGCTTCGGCGCCTCGGCCGGCTGTTCCTGCTGCTCCTGATTTTGCTGGAGCTCCTGCCACCACGCGTTCGTCTTCACGTGCTTCGCGACCGTCGCGAGCACGGTCTCGCGAGTGAGCGGCTTGATGAGCACGTCGACCGCGCCGAGCGCGACGGCGCGGGCGCGGTCCGGCGGCGTCTCCGGCGAGCCGATGAGGACGACCGGCAGATAGGAGAGGTCCGGGTTGCGCTGCAGCGCGGCGCAGATCTCGTAGCCGTCCATCTCGGGCAGGCCGACGTCAACGAGAACGAGGTCGGGGCGCGTGATCGAGACGATGCGCATCGCGACCTTGCCGGTCTCCGCGAGCATCGGCTCGTAGCCCGCGTCCGACAGCAGGAGCTCCGCGGCCGTGAGCGTGTCGGGGTCGGGATCGACGCACAACACGATCGGCGGAACCGAGTTCAGCTCGGCGGGCTCGGCTGCTCCAGACATCATGGAACGGTTGCCTCGTTTGGGACACACGCCGGGGGGCGATCGCGGTCCTGGAGAGATATCGGCCGGTTCTCCGGCTTTCTTGATGCGCGCAGCGGAAAGTGACGGCGCAGTCACGAAAGTGACGGCCGCGCCCCATTTCGTCACTCGGGTCGAGTGGAAGCCCGAGCATCTGCGGCCGTTTGGAGGCGCGGGCTAGGCACGTGCGTTGCTCGATGTATCAGACATGAGCACCGCCACGGCCGCGCCCGCCATCTCCCGCGACGACATCCGGGCGACCTTCAATCGGATCGCGGAGACCTGCGACCTCCCGCCGATGCCCGCGGCGGCGGCGCGGGCCCTGCGCCTGGCCCGCGACCCCGACACGACGACCGACGAGCTGGCGAAGGTCGTGCTCGTGGACCCGGCGCTCGCCGCACGCGTGCTCACGATGTCGCGCTCGGTGCTGTACCTGCGGCGTACGCCGCCGAAGACCCTTCCCGAGGCCATCGTCACGGTCGGCTTCCAGGGCCTGCGCCGCATCCTGATGGCCGCGTCGACCCGCGCAGCCTTCAGCGCCGATGACAAGGTCGCGCAGGCGCTCTGGGCGCACTCGCTCGCGACCGCGCTCGCGGCCGACGAGCTCGCGAAGACGGTGCCGAACGCCGCCGCGCTCGGCGGCGACCCGTTCATTGCCGGTCTCCTGCACGACATCGGCAAGCTGATCTTCCACGTCGCCGACCCGAAGGCCTACGCGCAGCTCGGCGTCTGCGATACGGCCAAGGAGCGCGAGTTCTTCGGGGCGACGCACGATCTCGCCGGCGCCTGCGTCGCCGAGATCTGGGGTCTCGACGACGGCGTCGTCCAGGCGATCCTCGGCCATCACGGCGGCGACGCGCCGACGCCGCTCGCCGTCCTCGTCGGCCGCGCGGATCTCATCGCCACGGAGATCGGCTATGGATCCGTGCCGCAGGGGGCCGTGCCGGGGTTGGCGGTCGGGGAGTCGCCCGAAGTGGCGGAGCGGGTGCGGACGCTGTTCGAGAACGAGCGCAGTTTGTTTGATTGATTTCGCCCCGCGCGCTGCGCCCGCTACCCTCGTCAAGCGAGGGCGCGTGGGCCGTTGCGAGCCGGAATAAGTCTGCCTCGTTCCCTGGCTCGGCTTCGCCTCGCGCTCGCTGACGATCTTGGTTGCAGCCTAGGCACTGGGTGTGGCGGGCGCGCCCTCGAATGGCAGAGAGGAGATCAGCTCGCGCATGAACATGAAGCTCACATAGCCGGCGACGAACGCCAGCGGCACGTTGCCGCTCTGCGCGAGCGCGCCGAGGAAGAGCAGCGCGGCGGCGATCCAGGTCAAGGCGATGGCGGCGCGGCCCGCGCGGTTCGTTTTGAAGGCACGTCGCACCTGTATCGCCGACGTCGCCTCGGCGAAGACGTCCGGTGAGGAGTGCAGGCTCCGGCGTTGCAAGAGCCCAGTCACCAATCCCGTGGCGGCGCCGAACGCCGAAAGGGGAACGGGCGACGGATGGAGCCGCATCAGACAGAGAGCGGCCACTCCGCCCCATACGGCGATGAGTACGCGATTGGCGCGCCCGGCAAAGCTGGAGAAGGATCTGTTCACTGCCGCGTCATCGTTCCGAAGCCCGGGCATTGTTCCATGGGGCTCGTCCGGGTGGAAGTTCCGAGTCGTGGACATCCTCTCCCGCCTATCCTAAGAAGGCCGGTGCAGGAGGGTACGGCATGATCCAGGTTGGAGAGCGGGCCCCCGATTTCACCGGGCTGACGGGCGATGGGAAGCGCCTGGCGCTCGGGGATTTCCGCGGCAAGCAGCCGGTCGTCCTGTACTTCTATCCGAAGGACAACACCCGGGTGTGCACCAAAGAGGCGTGCATGTTCCGCGACCACAACGCGGAGATCGCGGCGGCAGGCGGTGTCGTGATCGGCGTGAGCGGCGACACGGCGGAGTCGCACCAGAAGTTCAGCTCGAAGCAGGGGCTCGGCTTCCCGCTCCTGGCCGACCGTGATGCGACGATCGCCAAGGCGTTCGGCGTGGCGCGGCTCGGCGGCTGGCTGCCGCCGAAGCGGGTGACGTTCGTGATCGATCGCGACGGTGTCGTCCGCAAGGTGATCACCGGCGAGCTGAACGCGAACGTGCACGTCGACGGCGCCCTCGAGGCGCTGCGTCAGATCTCGCATAGCTGACGGCTCCCGGGCGGGACGCCCGGCGGGCATGGTCTGGAGTCGGGCCCTGCGGTAACGTCGAGGCCGCAGGGAGGATCGCGATGTCCAAACCGACACCCCGCTGGCGGTCGTGGCCCGTGCTCGCGACGTTGGTGGCCGCGTGCGCCACGCTCTCCTGGCGCGTGATCGGCGACTACGTCGCGCGCGGCTTCATCGGCATCGACCCGAGCGGAAACCCGATCGCGCCGGTGCTCGCCGTCGGCGCGGCAGTCACGGTCGTGTGGATCCTCGTCGGTGTGAGCCTGCGGCAGACGCTGCTCGAGCGCCGCGCGCGGCGCCAGGCGGCGAGTGCGGCGCCGGCCGAGCCGGGCCGCCGGCAGCTCCTGGTGAGCGGCATCTCCGGCGCCGCGGCCGTGGTCGGAGCGGCGACGACGGGCGGGATCGGAGTCGCGACGGCGTTCCGGCGGTGGCGCGGACCGTTCGAGGAGATCTTCCGCGCCGAGGTCGAGCGCACGGCGCCGCAGCAGCTCCCCGCGTGGAAGGACGCGCGCATCCGCGCCTATCGCCGGCTCGGCCGGACGAACGCGATGGTCTCGGACATTTCCCTCGGTACCGGCGCGATCCAGGGCGAGAACGGTGAGCAGATCGCGCGCGACGCGATCGAGCGTGGCGTCACCTACTTCGACACCGCCCCCGACTACGCCGGCGCGGGCTCGGAAGAGGCGATGGGCCGCGCGATGAAGGGCGTGCGCGACAAGATGTTCGTCGCCACCAAGTTCTGCACGCCGCGCGGCCACGTGCCGGCCGGCAGCCCGGTCGCGGCGTACGTCGAGGCGATCGAGGGCAGCCTGCGGCGGCTCCAGACCGACCACGTCGATCTCGTCCACGTGCACTCGTGCGACGAGGTGGAGCGCCTGATGGACCCGAACGTCCACGAGGCGTTCGACCGCCTACGCGAGCAGGGGAAGGCGCGCTTCCTCGGCGTCTCGACGCATACGCCGAACCTCCAGACCGTCGCGCGGACGGCGATCGCCTCGGGCCGCTTCGACGTGATGATGCTGGCGTACCACCACGGGCTTTGGGCCGACCTCGACGCGATCATCGACGAGGCCGCCGCGCACGACATGGGCATCGTCGCGATGAAGACGCTGAAGGGCGCCCGCCACCAGAACCTCACGGACTTCCGCGCCGACGCGGCGTCCTACGCGCAGGCCGCGTTTCGCTGGGTGCTGACCAATCCCCACGTCGGCTGTCTCGTCGTATCGTTCTTCAAGCCGGAGCACGTCGACGAGTACCTCTACGCCTCGGGCGGGAAGCTGAGGCGCGAGGACGTCGCCGTGCTCGAGCGTTACGACGCGCGCATCGCGGGCACCTACTGCCAGCCGCACTGCGGCGCCTGCCTCGATTCGTGTCCCGAGCAACTCGCGATCAACGACGTGCTGCGCTACCGCATGTACTTCGAGGACTACGGCCGGGAGAAGGAAGGGATGCGGCTCTACGCCGCGCTCGAGCGCGATGCGCGCCGCTGCGCCGGGTGCCCGGCGCCGTGCGAGGCACACTGCCCCGTCGACATCCCGATCCGCGCCCGCATGCTCGGCGCGGACGGGCTCCTGCGGCTGACCTGACGGCCGACGTCAGGCCGGCTGCAGCTCGATGCAGCCGATCTCGCGCGAGGTGAAGAGCCGCACCGGCTGGCCGGTGAAGCCGAGCCCGTTGCTCACGACGAGGGTCGCGTCGCCGCGGGTGAAGACGCCGCGGTCGTAGCGGGTGATGAACTCGGCGAGGTTGCGGACCCGGCCGCGCCGGAGAAGCGCCGGTACGCCGAGCTGCCCGCCGTGGGTGTGGCCGGAGAGCATGAGGCTCGCGCCGAGTGCCACGGCCTGATCGAAGCAGTCCGGACGGTGGCTCAGCACGATCGCCGGCACGCCGCGCGCGACGCCCTCCGCGAGCGGCGGCAGGGCCGGATGCTCGAGGACGCCGCGTGCCCAGTCGCGCCCGAGGTCGTCGAGGCCGAGCACCGCGAGCGACGCACCCTCGCGCTCGACGTCGACGCGCATGTTGCGCAGCACGTGGAAGGGCGTGCAGGCGCGCAGCGTGTCCGTGACCGTCTCGGCGCCCGCGGCTACGTCGTGGTTGCCGAGGATCACGAACACACCGTGGCGCGCCCGCAAGCCGGCCAGCACCGGGAAGGCGATCGCGCAGGTCTCGGGACGATCGACGAGGTCGCCGGTGATGCAGATGAGGTCGGGCGCGAGCGCGTTCACCCGCTCGACGTGGCGGCGCAGCTCGTCCAGGCCGAGATAGCGCCCGATGTGCAGGTCGCTCAGGTGGACGATGCGCGCGCCGGCGAACTCCGCCGGCAGGCCCGCGACGTCCACTGTGAGCGACGTTACCGCGAGCCGCCGTCGTCCCATGGTGTAGCCGAAGAGGAAGAGCAGCGCGATTGCGAGGAGGCCGGTGTCGATCACTCCTTCGACGCCGCTACGCCACGAGGCGAGCGCGTCCCCGGGAGCGAGCCCAAGCACGTGCGCGAGCGCGGCACCGCCGCGCACCAGCGCCCAGACGAGCTCGGCGGCGCCCAGGAACACGCCGGCGAAGACGCAGGTGAACGCGACCCCGGTGTAGACCGCGACCAGCGGCCCGCTCGCGTGCGTCCGCATCCGGCGCAGCAGCCAGCGGTTGCAGGCGAAGATTGCGACGGTGCCCGCGACATGGCCGACGAGCGGAATCGCCAGGCCGAAGCGCGCGAGGGCGCGGGCTGCCACCGCCCATTCGCTCAGCGCGATCGCCCCGATCAGCATCGAGAAGAAGCTGCGGAAGAAGGCGAGCCGCAGACGCTCGGCCAGATTCGGCGTCACGGGACCTCGGGGCGCGACACCACCTCGACGGCGTCGCCGCCCGCGAGGCCGCGCTCGCGCGCGGCGAAGGACAGGAGAGGAGGCAGCGTCACGCGTCCGCAGTCTGAAGCGGACGCGTGACGCTGGCAAGTGCCCCGATCGAAGTGATCAGAGCGAGCGCAGGAAGTTCAGCAGGTCCTGCTTCTGGCTCTCGGGCAGGAAGTTGTAGAGGGTAATGACGCCGTTCGCCTCGGACGCGTTGCCGGTGCGGACGCTGCCGCTCTGGTGCGCCTGGATCGCCTGCGCCAGGTCCGCGGTGCGGCCGTCGTGCAGGAAGTAGAGGCGCTGCCCGAGCCCCCACAGCGGGGCGCTGCGGAAGTCGCGCGGGCCGGCTTGACCCTGGCTCACGCCGTCCGCGAGGCCCGGCCCCATGTCGTGAACCAGCAGGTCGGAGTAGAGATTCACCGGCTGGTTGCGCAGCGCCGCGACGGCGGTGTTGCCGGTCGTGAACGACGGCGTGTGGCAGAGCGCGCAGCCGACGTTGTTGAAGGTCGTCTTGCCGCGGGCGATCGAGGCCGAGGTGTCCGGCGTGCCGGCCGACGGGACCGGCGCGGCGGCGAAGCGCATGAACAGCGCGAACTTCTCGGTGTCGCTGAAGGCGTCGAACGTCTCCGCCGCGTCGAGGTGGCTGAAGTCGTTCGGCGTGGCGCGGAACTGGCACGCCGCGGTCTCGTCACGCTCGCTCTGGAACAGCTCGTTCGAGACGCCCATCTCGACGTTGTAGGCCTCGCCCGCGAACAGCAGCAGGGACTTGTTCTGCGCCTTCCAGCCGAAGCGCGCGACCGTGCCGTCGTTGCCGTTGTTGTTGGTCGTGCCCGAGATCGTGCTGCCGGGGAGATGGAAGTTCGCCCGGCCCTTGATGCCGAGCTGGACCTTCCGACCGCTGTTGGCCGCCCCGTTGGCGATGATCGCGGTGTCCGGGATCTGCTCGATCAGGCCGGCGCCGAAGACCGGCGTCGGGATGCGGAAGATGACGTTGTGGTTCGCGACCTGCGTCTCGAAGTCGGGCTGGGCCATCGTGCAGCCGTCGGCGCCCTCGCGGCCGGTGATGGTGAAGAGGTCGTGCACGCCGCCGTCCGGCGTCCCGTCGGGGTTGCGGACGAACCGCACCTCGCGCACCGGGCCGTGCGCCGAGATGAACGACGGCATCTTGTCGTTGGCGGTCACCATGGCCGCCTGCGGGTTCACGAGCGGACTGCTGCCGCCGACCGCCGGGTACGCGTGGCACCCGGCGCAGCTGTCGAGGTTCATGCGCGGGCCGAGGCCCTCGGCGGCGTCCTCCACCTCGTTGAAGGTCTCCGTGCTCGCGGTGAAATAGGCGGACTCCGCATCGGTCAATCCCGCGAGCGGCCCGCCCGCTCCGGGTGCGCCGGCGCGCACTCCCGGATCCTGCGCACGCGTGCGCGTTTGCGTCGTCGTCTGCCCCGTCATGCTCTGCGGCTGCGAGAGGGATTGCGTGGTCTGTTGCGCGAAGGCGGGCGACTGCGCGGCGACGAGGGATGCGCCCGTCAGGGCGCACAACAGTGAAAGGGAGAGTTTGGTCATAAGGACTCCTGTCGAAACGATTTCGTGTGCGGATTGCTTGCGCCGACCCACCCGGCGCGGCTCGATCACGCCATCGAGCGGACGGACGACGCGCTCGCGGGCACGAGGACGCGGTCGCCAGTCACCGATGGGTCGCGCTCGCGTCAATGACGAATGCCGACGCGAACGCGAATGGAGACGGAAGAAGTGCGCGAGGGAGTTGTGTCTGCATGTCAGGGGGACCTCCGGTCCCGATGAGGGGAGCAAACGCGATGCCGTCTGCGCCATCGGCGCGACATCGATCGCCGGGGCCCATCGTGCGTCGCGCTTTCCATCGCGGCGCTGCGGCGATCGACGAATCCGTGGAAATCGCCTTCGGCGTCGCGCACAACAGTCACCACACGCGATGCGTTCCACGGTGGGTGCGCTCGCGCTGTGCGCCGGACATCCGCGTGCAGCGGGCGTTCGAAACGCAACGCTCGCGAGGCACGTGCGCGAGCATCATGCACACACGCCCCGTGCATCGGTCTTCCGGCCGCCGTCTCGTCCTTAAGGACCAGCCGCGTATGCGGCGGTGATGGCGGAATCGCAGCCAACCGCGCGAAGCTTTCTCAAGTCGCTGGGCGTTTGCCGGCGAGAGTTGGCTCGCTGTACAAGACGGGTATAAAGCTCCGATGCCCGTGACCCGCATCCTCGTCGCCAACCGAGGTGAGATCGCGATCCGGATCTTTCGCGCCGCGTCGACGCTGGGAATGGAGACCGTCGCGGTGTTCGCGGAGGACGATGCCGCGTGCCTGCACGTGCGGCGTGCCGACGTGAGCATCCCGTTGCGCGGCAGCGGCCCCGCCGCGTACCTCGACGCGGCGCAGATCGTGGCGGCCGCGCGCGACGCGCGTTGCGACGCGGTGCATCCGGGCTACGGCTTCCTCGCCGAGCGGCCGTCGTTCGCGCAGCGCTGCATCGAAGCGGGGCTCACGTTCGTCGGTCCGACGCCGGAGCTGCTCGAGCTCCTCGGCGACAAGGCGCGGGCGCGCACGGTCGCGGAACGCTGCGGCGTGCCGACGTTGCCGGGTACGCCGGGCGCGGCCAGCCTGACGGAGGCGGCCGGCTTCTTCGCGGCGCAGCCGGACGGCGCGGCGGTCGTGCTGAAGGCAATCGCGGGCGGGGGCGGCCGCGGGATGCGCGTCGTGCAGGACCGCGCGGGCCTCACCGAGGCATGGACGCGCTGCCGCTCCGAGGCCGAGAGCGCCTTCGGCAACGGCGAGCTCTTCGTCGAGCGCTTCCTGCCGCGCGCCCGTCACGTCGAGGTGCAGATCGTCGGCGATCGTGCCGGCCACGTCCGCCACCTGTGGGAGCGCGAGTGCACCTTGCAGCGGCGCCACCAGAAGCTCGTCGAGATGGCACCGAGCCCGGCGCTGCCGTCCGACGTCCGCGAGCGTCTGCTCGCCGCCGCGCTGCGCATGGCGACGGAGGTGCGCTACGAGGGGCTCGGCACCTTCGAGTTCCTGCTCGACGCCGACGCGCTCGACGGGCCCGGCGCTGCCGACGACGGCTGGTTCTTCATCGAGGCCAATCCGCGTCTGCAGGTCGAGCACACCGTGACCGAGGAGGTGACCGGCGTCGATCTCGTGCAGGTGCAGCTCCGCCTCGCGGCCGGCGCGACACTCGCCGAGCTCGGCCTCGCCGACCCGCCGCCGCCGCGCGGCCTCGCGCTCCAGCTGCGGGTCAACATGGAGCGCATGCAGGCCGACGGCGGCACGGTGCCGTCCGGCGGCACGCTCGCGGTCTTCGAGCCGCCGACCGGTCCCGGCGTCCGCGTCGACACGCTCGGCTACGCTGGGTACACGACGAGCCCGCGCTACGACTCGCTGCTCGCGAAGATCGTCGTGCGCTCGCCGTCGGCGGCGCTCGCCGACCTGCTGCCGCGCGCCGCGCGCGCGCTCGGCGAGCTACGGATCGAAGGCGTCGCGACGAACGCGGGCTTCCTCGAGGCGCTCCTCGTGCACCCGGCGGTCGCCCGCAACGCCGTCGACACACGCTTCGTCGAGACGCACGCCGCGGAGCTCCTGGCGGCTGCCGCCGAGCCGCGCGCGGCCGCCGAGGCCGAGGCGACGACGCGGCGGAGCGGTCCAGGCGCGCGCGTCGATCCCATCGATCCGCTCGCCGTGCTCGAGCACGGCAAGACGAGCGGCGGTCCGGGCGAGCGCGCGCCGGTCGTGCACGACGACGCGCCCGGCACGGTCAGCGTGCGCGCGCCCATGCAGGGAACGATCGTCGCCGTCGACGTGCGCGCGGGCGACGCCGTGCGCCCCGGCGCGACGATCGCCGTCCTCGAGGCGATGAAGATGGAGCACGTGGTCGCGAGCGAGCGCGGCGGCCGCGTGCGCGGCGTCGCGATCGCGCGCGGCGACACCGTCTTCGAGGGCGACGTGCTGGCGACGATCGAGGAGGGCGAGATCGCGGGCGCGGCCACGGCGTCGGCGGCGAGCGCCGACCTCGGCGCGGTGCGCCCCGATCTCGCGGAGGTCGTCGAGCGCCACACGGTCGGCCTCGACGTGGCTCGCCCCGAGGCGGTCGCGCGCCGGCGTAAGACGGGCCAGCGCACGGCGCGCGAGAACGTCAACGACCTCTGCGATCCGGGGACGTTCGTCGAGTACGCCCCACTCGTCGTCGCGGCACAGCGCCAGCGCCGCGCCGTCGAGGACCTGATCAAGAGCACGCCGGCCGACGGGCTCGTCGCGGGCGTCGCGCGGGTGAACGGTTCGCGCTTCCCCGGCGCGCCCACGCGCTGCGTGGTGCTCGCCTACGACTACACCGTCCTCGCCGGCACGCAGGGCGCGCAGAACCACCGCAAGAAGGACCGCATGCTCGAGCTGGCGGAGCGCCGCCGGCTGCCGGTCGTGCTCTTCTCCGAGGGCGGCGGCGGCCGCCCCGGCGACACCGACGCGCTCGGCATCGCCGGCCTCGACGTGCCGACGTTCCAGGCGTTCGCCCGTCTTTCGGCGCTGGTGCCGCTCGTCGGCATCAACTCGGGCTTCTGCTTCGCCGGCAACGCGGCGCTGCTCGGCTGCTGCGACGTCGTGATCGCGACCGCCAACTCCAACATCGGCATGGGCGGCCCCGCGATGGTCGAGGGCGGCGGGCTCGGCGTCTTCCGCCCCGAGGAGATCGGCCCGATGTCGGTGCAGGTGCGGAACGGCGTCGTCGACGTCGCGGTCGCCGACGAGGCCGAGGGTGTCGCGGTGGCGAAGCGCTACCTCGGCTACTTCCAGGGCGCCGACATGGCCTGGGAATGCGCCGACCAGCGCACCCTGCGCGGCCTCGTGCCGGAGAACCGCCTGCGCGTCTACGAGGTGCGGAGCGTGATCGAGGCGCTCGCCGACACCGGCTCCGTGCTCGAGCTGCGGCGCGGCTTCGGCCACGGCATGGTGACCGCGCTGGCGCGCATCGAGGGCCGCCCGCTCGGCATCGTCGCCAACAATCCGACGCACCTCGCCGGCGCGATCGACGCCGATGGTGCCGACAAGGCGGCGCGCTTCCTGCAGCTCTGCGACGCGTTCGACCTGCCGGTCGTCTTTCTCTGCGACACGCCGGGCATCATGGTCGGGCCGGAGATCGAGAAGCGCGCCCACGTGCGCCACGCGGCGCGCATGTTCGTCGTCGGCGGGAGCCTGACGGTGCCGTTCTGCACCATCGTGCTGCGCAAGGGCTACGGTCTCGGTGCGATGGCGATGGCGGGCGGCAGCTTCAAGGCGCCGCTCTTCACGGTGGCGTGGCCGACGGGCGAGTTCGGCGGCATGGGGCTCGAGGGCGCGGTGAAGCTCGGCTTCCGCAAGGAGCTCGCGGCGGTCACCGACGCGCAGGAGCGGCGCGCGCTGTTCGACCAGATGGTGGAGCGCATGTATCGTCACGGCAAGGCCGTGAGCGCCGCTTCGCACTTCGAGATCGACGACGTGATCGACCCGGCCGACTCGCGCCGCTGGATCGGCAGCGCCATCGCCTCCGCCCCGGTGGCGCCGCGGCGCCGGCGCAAGAAGCGTCCCTGCATCGATCCATGGTGAGCGCGGCCCACGAGGACGACGGCGCGCTGGTCGTGCGCACGGCGTCGGCGCACGGCCTCGGCGTCTTCGCGACCCGTGACCTCGCGGTCGGGGTGTACGCGCTGGAATACACCGGCGAGCGCATCTCCCACGCGGAGGGCGCGGCGCGCTACGACGACCAGCGCGGGCAACATACGCACACGCTGCTCTTCACCGTCGATGCGACGACGGTCATCGACGGCGGCGCGGGCGGCGGCATGGGACGGTACGTCAATCACTCGTGCGCACCGAATTGCGAGGCCGTCCTCGACGACGGGCGGATCTTCTTCGAGACCTTGCGCCCCATCCGCGCCGGCGAGGAGCTGACGTACGACTATCGCCTGCGCCGGCCGCGGCCGCTGCCGCGCGACTGGCGCCGCCGCTATGCGTGCCGCTGCGCGGCTCCGCGCTGTCGGACGACGATGCTCGTGCGGCCGCCGGGCGGCGTGGCGCGCGCCCGCGCCGGTCGCCGGCGTGGGGCGATCACCTAGCGTCGTGGGGTCGGGGCATGGAGGGCGAGCAGCGCTCGCGTCTGCTCCGGCGTGTGGGTCGCCGTCGTCTCGAACCCTCCCAGGAGAGCCTCCCGGCGTTGCCGCCGGCCGCCTTCACCCCATCCCAGCCACGGGCTCGAGCATCGCAAGCGCGGTGCCAGGCGCGGTACCGTGCACCCACGGCGCTTTGACGCGGTGGTGGGACGCACGAGACGCCCGCGATGACACCGCCGCGCCAACGCGTTGACACGGATCGCGGGCCCGCGATGGTCTTCGCCGGCGTACCTAGGGCAGCGTCGACGCGGTCGAGACGAGGCAGAGCTCGGCGATGGATTTCGCGTCGATCACCTCGCTGCCGAACTGGTTCGTCGTCGAGACGGTTGCTGCCACGAAGCGCGGCTGCGGCGGCTGCTTCGCGAGCTTGGCGAGGTAGCAGACGAGATGGACGGCGTGGCTCGGGGCCGTAGCGTCGTTGCCAGCGACCGCCGCGGGTGCGCAGAGCCGGGTCGGCTTCACGACGTCGTACGCGTGCGGCCCACCGAACTCGTCGGTGAGCATCACGTGCTGTGTCGTGAAGACGGGAAGGGGAGGATCGCCGGCACGTGCCCGGGCGACCGCGACCTTGTAGCACTTGAAGTCGTCGAGCGCGGCGCTGGCGAGCGGCGGCACGCCGCCCGAGCCGAGCGCCTTCGCCGAGGCAGCGAGCACGCCGTCGAGCGACTTGAGCGTCAAGACGAGCGTCCCGAACCCGTTGACGACCTGTTGGGTGCTGCGGACGAACGCCGGCTGCTTCGGCGTCGTCGGGGTGAGCTTGGCGCGATAGCCCTCGAGATGGTCCTCGTCGGTGGGCGCCGCCGGATCTGCACTGTCGCGATCGGCGGGATTGCAGAGCGCGACCGCGCTCAGGAGATCGACCTCGTGCTGGTCGGCCGGATCCGAGGAGCTGAGACGGTCGATCACCTCCACGCCGGTGTGCTTGGTGAAACGGGGGAACGGCGGTCCGCCGGCCGCCGGCCTGGCCGGCCGTGTCTTGTAGCAGAGGAAGTCGGGCCGCTGGATCGTCACCGCTCCGTCGGTGCCTGAGAGCGGCGTCGACGTCCCTCCCGGAGTCGAGGCGACGAGCCCGGTCAGTCCGACGGGCGCCGCTCCCGCAACCGCGTCGGCCGAGACGTGCAAGGTGACGGTCGCGATGACGCCCTCCGCGATCACGTTGGTGTTGATGCCGAAGACGAGACAGGTGCCGTTGCCGCACACCACCGACTTGCCGGCCGCCGTCGCAGCGGCGCCGTCGGCGGCGGAGACGAACGTCAGCGCCGCCGGCAGCGCGAGCGAGAACTGCAACGCGCTCACGTCCGTGTCGCCCGGCGTGAACGTGAGATCGAGGGCGACGTCGGCGCCGGGCGCGTCGCTCGTGGTGCCGACGGCGAGCGTGGCGTCGACGGCGTGCGCCGCGGTCGCGTGGAGGAGTGACGCTGCCGTGATGATGAGGACGACGATGAGACGCACCCTCACTGGCTACGTCCGACGCGGGCGCGGCGCAAGCGTGCCGGGCGCTCCAACGTCCAGCGCGCGTGCGGCGATCGCACAGCAAGATCCTCCAAGTGTGATTTGCGCGGCGTGTGCTACGATCCCGCGCACGATGGTGGAGCAGGGATTTGCGTTGTTCGAGACGGCGATCGGTCGTTGCGGCATCGCGTGGGGGACGCGTGGGATCATGGGCGTCCAGCTTCCCGAGGCGCGGGTGAGCGAGACGCGCGGACGGCTGGCGCGCCGCTTCCCCGAAGCGCGCGAGACGGCGCCGCCGCGCGAGGTGCGCCGCGCCCTCGACGACATCGTCGCGCTGCTGGCGGGTGAGAAGAAGGATCTCTCCGGCATCGCGCTCGACATGGACCGGGTGCCGCCGTTCCATCGCCAGGTGTACGACGCGGCCCGCTCGATCCCCGCCGGCGCGACGCTCTCCTACGGCGAGATCGCGAAGCGCATCGGCTCGCCCGGCTCGGCGCGGGCCGTCGGGCAGGCGCTCGGCAAGAACCCGTTCGCGATCATCGTGCCCTGCCACCGCGTGCTCGCGGCGGGCGGCAAGACCGGCGGGTTCTCCGCCGAGGGCGGCACCACGACGAAGCTCCGCATGCTCGCGATCGAAGGCGCGCAGCCGGGAGGGCAGGCGAGCCTGTTCGACGGTCGGCGCGCCATCGGCTTCGATCCGCGCGCGGCCATCAAGCACCTGTGCGCCGCCGACCCGAAGCTCGGCCGGTTGATCGACGACGTCGGGCCGTTCACGATGGAGCTGAAGCGGACCGCCAGCATCTTCGGCGCGCTCGCCGAGGCGATCGTCTACCAGCAGCTCAGTGGCAAGGCCGCGGCGACGATCTACGGCCGCGTGTGCGCGCTCTTTCCGCGCGCCGCCCAGGGCCCCACCGCCGAGCACATCCTGCGGGCGAAGGACGCCCAGCTCCGCGGCGCCGGGCTCTCGCGCGCGAAGACGCTGGCTCTGCAGGACCTCGCGCGCCACGCGAAGGCGGGGGAGATCCCGACACTGGGAGAGATCCATCGACTCGAGGACGACGAGATCGTCGAGCGCCTCACTGCCGTCCGCGGCATCGGCCGCTGGACCGTCGAGATGCTGCTCATGTTCCGCCTCGGCCGCCCCGACGTCCTGCCGATCGACGACTACGGTATCCGCAAGGGGTTCGCGGTCGCCTTCAAGAAGCGCGCGCTGCCGCCGCCGAAGGAGCTCGCGCGCTACGGCGAGCGCTGGAAGCCGTACCGCACGGTGGCCAGCTGGTACCTCTGGCGCGCGCTCGACCGCGTCGCGACGTAGATCGGGCCGCAACATCGTCCCCCCGGCGGCCTACGAGCGCGCGGCGTCGTGCTTCGTCGGCCCGTACGAGGTCGTGCGCATGCCCGGCGGCCACTTCATGCACCGCGAGCATCCCGAGGTCTTCCATCGCGAGCTGCTGCGCGCGCTCGGACGCGCGCGCTGAGGCGATCAACCGATCAGTCGATCAATCGACTATGGCGACCGCCTCGATCTCGACCAGCAACTGGGGCACGGCGAGGCCGGCGACGACGAGGTAGGTGCTAGCCGGGTACTGGCCCTCCTTGAAATACTTCTGCCGTGCGGCCGCGACTGCGGGACGATGGGCCGGATCGGTCACGAAGATGGTGATCTTCACGATGTCGTCGAGCGTGCCGCCGCACGCGCCCACGACCGTGCGCAGGTTGGCGAACACCTGCTCGGTCTGCGCGGCGACGTCGGTCCCGCCGACGAGGCTGCCCTTGGCGTCGAGCGCCACCTGGCCGGAGATGAAGACCGGCGTGCCGGACTTCTTGATGGCGTACGAGTAGCCGGTCGGCGGGGCCATCTCGGGGGGATTGATCACGGTCTTCACGGGTCACCTCGCGGGGAGTTGGGATCGTCGAACGACGTCGCCGGAGGCTCGACAAACGCCGACGCGAAGTCAAGGTGCACGGGGGCCTCGTGAATTGCCGACCGCCCCCTGGCGGGAGTAGGCTCCGGGGTCATGGTCGTCTCGACGGTCCTGCAGTCCGGCCCGATCTCGGTCTTCGACTATCGCTGCACCGCCGGCGTCGAGGAGCCGCAGGTGGTCGAGCAGCACGCCGGCTACGACGTCGCCTACGTCCGCGGCGGCACGTTCGGCTATCGCGCGCGCGGCTCCTCCCATGAGCTCGTCGCCGGATCGGTGCTGGTCGGCCATCCCGGCGACGAGTACGTCTGCACGCACGATCACGCCTGCGGCGACCAGTGCCTCTCGTTCCGGCTGGCGCCCGAGCTCGTCGAGTCGATCGATGACCGGGAGGAGACGTGGCGCGTCGGCGGGCTGCCGCCGCTGCCGGAGCTGATGGTGCTCGGCGAGCTGGCGCAGGCGACGGCCGAGGGGCGGAGCGACGTCGACCTCGACGAGGTCGGCCTGCTGCTCGCGGCACGGCTCGTCGATGTCGTGTCGGGACGGACGCGCGAGCGGGCAGCGGGCAGCGCGCGCGACCGCCGGCGGGCGGTCGAGGCGGCCCTGTGGATCGACGAGCACTCGCACGAGCCGGTCGATCTGAGCCGTACGGCTGGGGAGGTGGGCCTGAGCGCCTTCCACTTCCTGCGGCTCTTCGCCGACGTGCTCGGGGTGACGCCGCATCAGTACCTGGTGCGTTCGCGCCTGCGTCACGCCGCGCGCATGCTCGCCGACGACACCGGCTCGATCACCGACATCGCGTTCGACGTCGGCTTCGGTGACCTCTCGAATTTCGTGCGCACGTTCCGCCGCGCGGCGGGCGTCTCGCCGCGCCGCTTCCGCAACGCGGCGCGCGGCGACCGCCGCGTGCTCCACGAGCAGCTCACCGCGCGGCTGGCGACGTCTTGAGCGCAGGCGTGGAGCGTTTCGACATCGTCACGGTCGGCGGCGGCCTCGGCGGCGCCGCCCTCGCGAAGGCGATGGCCGAGCGCGGCGCGCGCGTGCTCGTGCTGGAGCGCGAGGTCGAGTTCAAGGATCGCGTGCGCGGCGAGGCGCTCGCCGCGTGGGGCACGGCCGAGGCCAAGGCGCTCGGGCTCCATGACCGGATCGCGGCCGAGTGCGGCCACATGCTGCGCTACTGGGCGGTCTACGTCGGCGGCATGCCGATCATGCGGCGCGATCTCTTCACCACGACACCGCAGGGCGACGGCTGGTTCACCTTCTACCACCCGCGCATGCAGACGCTCGTGCTCGAGGCGGCGGGCGCGGCGGGCGCGGAGGTGCGGTGCGGCGAGCGCGTGCGCGGCGTCACACCCGGGCGCACTCCGCGCGTGACGGTCGCCGGCCGGAACGGCGCCTACGAGGTCGAGGCGCGCCTAGTGGTCGGCGTCGACGGGCGGGCGTCGATGGTGCGGCAGTGGGGCGGCTTCACGGCGCGCGACGACCCCGCCAAGCTCCTCTTCTCCGGCGTGCTCTTCGACCGCGTGGCGGCACCGGCCGACGAGTTCTACCACGTGGTCGCGCCCGGCCGCGGCCTCACCGCGCTCATCTTTCCGCAGCACGACGGCCGCGCGCGCACCTATTTCGGCTTCCACGTCCAGTCCGGCGTCGAGCGCCTGCAGGGCGCGGCTGGCATGCCACGCTATCGCGCGCTCTCCCACGAGATCGGCGTGCCCGAGGAGTTCTACGCCGACGCGCAGCCGATCGGCCCGCTCTCCACCTTCGACGGCGCCGACAGCTGGGTCGAGCACCCCTACCGCGACGGCGTGGCGCTGGTCGGTGACGCCGCCGCCACGAGCGACCCGACCTGGGGGCAGGGCATGTCGCTCACCCTGCGCGACGTGCGCGTGCTGCGCGACGCGCTCCTCGCCGACGACGACTGGGACCGTGCCGGCCACGCCTACGCCGCCGAGCACGACCGTCACTACGGCATCGTGCACCGCGCCGACGGCTGGTACGCCGACGTCTTCATGGAGATGGGTCCGGCCGCGGACGAGCGCCGGGCCCGGGCGCTGCCGCTCCTCGCCGCCGACCCGTCGCGCGCCATCGACGTCGGCATGGCGGGGCCCGAGGCGCCCTGCGACGAGGCGGCGCGCCAGCGCTTCTTCGGCGAAGCGTAGCGCGCGTGCCCGCCGTTCTCCTCATCGACTACTCGAGCCTGCTCTACCGCGCGTACCATTCGCTGCCGGAGAGCCTGCCGATGCGCGGAGTGTACGGCTTCCTCAACATGCTGGCTCGACTCCTCGGCGACCATCGTCCGGCGGGTCTCGTGATCGCGGTCGACGACGACTGGCGGCCGGCGTTCCGCGTCGAGGCGCTGCCGACGTACAAGACGCATCGCGTAGCCCAAGTGGGCGAGGACGACGAAAACGACCAAGAGGCAGATCCGATCGCGCCGCAGGAGGCGCTCGGCCGCGAGGTGCTCACGGCGCTCGGCCTGAGCGTCGTCGGTGCCGAGGGCTACGAGGCCGAGGACGTGATCGCCACCATCGCGGCCCGCACGCGCGGTCCGGTGGACATCGTCTCGGGTGATCGCGATCTCTTCGCGCTGGTGCGCGATCCCGACGTGCGCGTGCTGTATCCGCAGACCGGCGTGTCGAAGCTCGCCGTCGTCGACGAGGCGGAGATCACGCGCCGCTACGGCATCCCCGGCCGCGCGTACGGCGACTTCGCGCTCCTGCGCGGCGACCCGTCCGATGGCCTTCCCGGCGTGCGGGGCATCGGCGAGAAGACCGCCGCGAAGCTCGTCGCCGAGCACGGCTCGCTCGACGGGATCGCGCGGGCCGCCAACCTGCCGCCGGCGATCGCCCGGAAGCTCGAGGCGGACCGCGACTACCTCGCCGCCGCGCGCCGCGTCGTCCTGCCCGTCGCCGACATTCCCTTGCCGCCGGTGTCAGTGGCGCTTCCGACGGGTCCCTCGGGCGTGGAGGCACTGGCGAGGCTCGGGAAGACCTACGAGCTCGACACGCCGATCGAGCGTGTCCGCCAGGCGCTCGGGTTCCGCGCGCCCTGAGCGCGCCGGACGCCGGCCGCAAGATCCTCCAAGATCGTCGCCACGCCTCCCGTCTACGGTGGCCGCGATCGAAAGGAGGTCGCCATGTACGACCACATCGGATTGCAGGTGAAGGACATCGACGCGAGCGTCCGCTTCTATGAGGCCGCGCTCGGGCCGCTCGGGCACGGGCTCTGCTCGCGCGACGAGTCGTGCGCCGGGTTCGGCCCTCCGGGCGAGCCGGCGCTCTGGCTCTACGGCGGCAACGGGGCGGCGAGCTCTCACGCCCATGTCTCGTTCCGGGCCGCGGATCGCCACGCGGTCGACCGCTTCCACCGCGGCGGTCTCGCGGTGGGCGGCCGCGACCACGGTGCCCCGGCAGTGCGTGCCGACTACGGCCCGACCTACTACGCCGCGTTCCTCATCGACCCCGACGGCAACAACGTCGAGGCGGTGTGCATGAAGTGATCTCGTGGCTGTTCGCGGCGGCATGGCGTGTGTAGCGTGATGGCGACACGCCATGTCGCCGCGCATAAGGCACGAGAAGGAGTGCAGGTACTACAGGATGTCGAACTGGCAGGCCTGGGACAATCTGACCGGGATGCTCTTTCTGGCGATCCTCGTGTGTGTATTCGGGATCGACGTGATGCACCCGGAAGCCAGCCGCTACTACTGTGCCGCCGTGCTGGTCGAGGCAGGGTGGGTATTTTTAATGGCCTTGTTTGCGCGCCCAGCGCTGGCAGGGCTAGGCCACTTGTTCGGATTCACGGGTATCGTCGTCTCGGACCAGGAGCTCACGATCAAATCGTTGTTCCACACGCGAGTCATCAAGTGGTTCCTCATCGCCGAATGCGGCCGATACAGAACTTACATTAGCAGGTTGGCTAGAGTCGGGTATTACGTGCGTCTCTCCGGGGAGGAGGAGCGCATCTTCCTGTGCGTGAATGACGTCCCGGATAGCGAGCGTCTCGTGCGCACCTTGTTCCGGAAGGCACGGTCCGCACGCTTCGTCACGCTGGTCAGCACCGTAGTGCCCCGTCGACCGTTTCTCACGGGTCGCGTGCCCACCGAGTGGCGCCTCAGCGATCCCGCCACGGTATAGTCGGCGTCAGCCGCCGAGGCCCATGCGTTTGGCGATGATCACCTTCATGATCTCGTTCGAGCCGGCGTAGATCGACTGCACGGCGGCGTCGGCGTAGTCCATCGAGATCGGGTACTCGAGCATGAAGCCGTAGCCGCCGTGCAGTTGCAGGCAGTCGGCGGTGAGGCGCTTCTGGAGGTCGGTCGTCCACCACTTCGCCATGCTGACCTCGGAGACGATGTCGTCGCCGCGGACGTGGGCCGCGACTAGCTTGTCGACGAAGGCCTGGCCGAGCTCGACCTGCGTGGCGAGCTCGGCCAGCTTGAACTGCGTGTTCTGGAACGCGGCGATCGGCTGGCCGAAGGCGTGGCGCTGCTTCACGTAGGCGATCGTGTCGTCGAGGGAGCGCCGGCACGAGGCAATTGAACCGACGCCGATGCAAAGACGCTCCTGCTGCAGCTTCTCCATCAGCATCTTGAAGCCCTGGCCCTCGCGGCCGAGCAGGTTCGTCACCGGCACGCGGCAATCCTCGAAGAAGATCTCGCTCGTGTCCTGCGCCTGGAGGCCGAGCTTCTCGAGCTTCCGGCCCTTCACGCAGCCCGGCGTGTCGGCCTCGACCAGCAAGAGGCTGATGCCCTTGTGCGGCGGGTCGGCAGCGGGGTCGGTCTTGGCGACGACGATGAAGAGGCCGGCGAGCTGGCCGATCGAGATGAACGTCTTCGCGCCGTTCACGACGTAGTGGTCGCCGTCGCGGATGGCGCGGGTCTGGACGCCGGCGAGGTCGGAGCCGGTGCCGGGCTCGGTCATGCAGATCGCGAGCAGCGTCTCGCCGGCGATCGCGGGCGGCAGGTAGCGCCGCTTCTGCTCCTCGCTGCCGAACGATACCAGGTAGGGCATGCAGATCGACGAGTGCACGGTGGTCATGAGGCCGTGGGCGCGCAGGTAGCCGAGCTCCTCCATCACGATCGCGTCGTAGCGGAAGTCGCCGCCGCTGCCGCCGTACTCCTCCGGCATGCAGGGGCCGAGGAAGCCCTCCTCGCCCATTCTGCGCCAGGTGTCGCGGTCGGTGATGCCGTCGTGGTTCCACTTGGCGATCTTGGGCTCGATCTCGCGCGCCGCGAAGCGCTTGAACTGCGCCCGGAACATCTCGTGCTCTTCGCCGAACAGGTCACGTCGCATGGGAGGTCCTCGTGCGCCCGGTGTATCCCAAGCGTGGCCGATTGACGAATCTCATGCGCGGGCGGCGTGCGTGGTGTAGTGCCGGAGCGCGGGCATGGTCGCGGTAACCACGGCCACCACGAGGAGACACGCGACGCCGCCGCTCACGACGGCGAACGGCGCCGAGGTGAGGGCCGCGACGAAGCCAGACTCGGCGGCGCCGAGCTGGTTCGAGGCGCCGATGAAGAGGAGGTTCACCGCGCTCACCCGGCCGCGCAGCGCGTCGGGCGTCGTGAGCTGGATGGCGGTGCTGCGCATGACGACGCTCACCTGATCGGCGACGCCGACCAGCATGTAGGCGGCGAGCGACAGCGGGAACGAGCGCGAGAGGCCGAAGATGATCGTCGCGACGCCGAAGAGCACGACCGTGGCGAGGAGCGTGATGCCGGCGCGGCGCACGGGCGGCAGCAGGGTGAGCGTCGCCGAGGTGAGAAGCGCGCCGACCTCGGACGCCGCCGAGAGGAGGCCGTAGCCGCGCGGGCCGACGTGCAGGATGTCGTTGGCGTAGACCGGCAGCAGCGCCGCCGCGCCGCCGAAGATCACCGCGAACATGTCGAGCACCATGCAGCCGAGGACGACCTGCCGGCGGCGGACGAAGCCGAGGCCCTCGCGGATCGCCGCCATCGACGGCGCGTTGCGCGACGGCGCCTGCGCGCCCGGCCGCAGGAACGCCATTGCCACGATCGAGCCGACGACGAGCACGGCGTACGCCGCGTAGACGGCGCCGATCCCCGCCTCCGCGATCAGGATGCCGGCGAGCGCCGGACCGGTGGCGAACGCCAGCGCTTGGTTGGTCGTCGCGATGGTGACCGTGCGTGCCAGGAGCTCGCGCGGCACGAGCGTCGGCAGGAGGGCGGCGCGCGCCGGGCTGTCGAAGGCCCCCGCCACCGCGACCAGCAGCACCATGGCGTAGAGGAGCGGCAGGGAGACGCGATGCCCGTACACCGCGCTGCACAGCACCACCGCCGCGACGAACCAGAGCCACTGCGCGGTGATCATGATGCGGCGGCGGTCGTGGGTGTCGGCGAGCGCGCCGCCGACCAGCATGAGCCCGAGCGCCGGCACGAACTGCACGATGCCGACGAGGCCGAGCTGGAAGGCCGAGTGGCTCAGGTCGAAGACGTGCCAGAGGATCGCCGCACGGAGCAGCATCGTCGCGGTGCCGGCGCAGAAGCGGCCGGAGAGATAGGCGACGAGGTTGCGGCTGAGTAGCCGGTGCGTCCTCCCCACCCCGCCGTGCGACATCGCATCAGGGGTAGAAGAGATCCCGGGCGGAGTCCACTCGTCATCCGCGAATCGATGCGCGCGACGCGTGGCCAAATCGGCGGCAGTGCCCGCAACGGCGGCAGGGCCGCACGCGCCACGGAGCGAGCCGCGGTCGTCGCGCGCGGCCGTCGCGACGCGGCCCGCTGGCACAGGCGTTGCTCGCCGTTCGCATCATGCTCGGTCTGGTGCTCACGGCCGGTGGCGCCCGCGGCGCCTACCAGGCCGGCGTGCTGAAACGGCTCGGCGAGATCCCGGCGCTGGCCGACGGTCCGTCGCCGTTCGCGATCGTGGCCGGCGCCTCCGCCGGCGCCATCAACGGCGCGATGCTCGCCGCGGGCGGCGCCACCTTCCGCGAGGCGACGAGCGAGGTCGCGCGCCTGTGGAGCGAGCTGCGCGTCGACCAGGTCTTCCGCACCGATCTCCTGACGCTCGGCCTCGGCGCCGCCGGGCTGGTCCGCGACCTCCTCTTCGGCGGGCTCTTCGGCACCACGGTGACGGGCTCTTTCGTCGACGCGGCGCCGCTCCGGGCGCTGATCACGCGCATCATGCCGAAGGGTGCGGTCGCCGAGGCGATCGCGCGCGGACACCTCTATGCGCTCGCGATCACCGCGACGAGCTACCATTCCGGGCGCTCGTTCACGTTCGTGCAGGGACGGCAAGGCCATCCTGTGTGGTCGAAGAGCCGGCGCGTCGTGATGCCGGTCGAGATCACGGCCGATCACGTGTGCGCCTCCGCCGCGATCCCGCTCGTGTTTCCTCCGGTGGCGATCAACTGCGCCGGCGGCGATCTCTACCTCGGCGACGGCGGGCTCCGCCTGGTGACGCCGTGCAGCCCGGCGATCCGCCTCGGCGCGACGCGCCTCCTCGCGATCGGCATCCGCTCCGCGCGCGCCGCCGATGCGCTCTCGCGCGAGGAGCTCGGCGCCGCGGAAGAGACGGGCGCCCATGGCACGTTCCTGACACCGCCGCCGCTCGCGCAGATCTGCGGCGTCTTCCTGAACGCGATCTTCCTCGACCACCTCGACACCGACCTCGATCACCTCCGCCGCATGAACGAGCTGATCCTCGCGTATGGCGGGGACGGCGAGGTCGCGACGCCGAGCGGCGCCATCAGCGAGCCGATGCGGGTCGTGACGCCGCTCGCGCTCAGCCCGTCCGAGGACCTCGCCATGGTGGCCCAGCGCTTCGCGCATCGGATGCCGCGCCTGGTGCGCTATCTCATGGACGGGCTCGGCACCCCGGACGCGCAAAGCGCCGATCTCATGAGCTATCTGCTGTTCGACGCGTCCTACACGCGGGCGCTCATCCAGATCGGCTACCGCGACGCCGGCGAGCGGATCGAGGAGATCGAGGCTTTCGTACGCCGCGGAGGCCGCAGCGCATTGTCGACGCCCGGCTTCGCGGCCTGATCGTAGCCGCAAGGAGGCTCTGCGGCATTTCACGCAGCAAGGGAAGATTTCCCTTGCGAGTGCTTGACAAGCCGCATGAGAGCGGCGCAACATTCCGCCGTCCCCAGTGCCCGCAGGGCGCGTGCCGTCTTCCCCGACGCCCGATGGCACCTCTATCATGGAGGTCGTGACCATGATCAACGCGATCCGCTTGCTGCTCGCGATGCTGCTGCTCGCCGTCGCCTCGCGCGCCGACGCGCTCTCCGGCGGCATCACCACCCTCAGCTTCGGCGTGAACGGCTGCAACGAGTGCCATTCCGGCGGCACCGTGCCCACCGTCACGCTCAGCGGACCGACGGTCGTCGCCCCCGATTCGGTCAACGAGTACACCTTCCAGATCACCAACGGCGGCGCGCAGACGCTCGCGGGCCTGAATGTCTCGGCCTTGATCGGCGTCCTCGCGACCGGTGGCGCCAACGCCACCGATACGCAGACCATGAGCGGGACCGGCGGGCGCGCCGAGGTCACGCACACGATGGCGAAGCCGGCCGTCTCGGGCACGACGACGTTCTCGTTCCTGTGGACCGCGCCGAGCTCGTTCACCAACGTCTCGCTCGAGGCCTGGGGCAACTCCGTGAACGGCAACTTCTCGACCTCCGGCGACAGGGCCGCGCACGCGAGCCTGCTCGTCTCCGCGATCGGCGCGCCGACACCGACGTCGAGCGCCACGCCGACGCCCCTCTCGACGCCGCCGGGCCTCGCGAACCCGCTCCGGCCGCGCATCCGCGCGGGCCATCAGAAGGTCGTCCTGACGTCGGTCGCCACGGGCCTCGTCGCGCCCGTGTGGGCGACCGGTGCACCCGGCGTCGATCCGAAGTTCCTCTTCACCGTCGATCAGACCGGCGTCCTCTGGCGCGTCGACGTCACCAACGGCACGAAGAGCGTCTTCCTCGACGTCACCGCGCGCGTGATTCCGCTCGGCGTGTTCGGGCCCGGCACCTACGACGAGCGCGGCTTCCTTGGCGTCGCGTTCGATCCGGCCTACGCGACGAACGGCCTCATCTACACGTTCACCTCGGAGCCGGCGACGGGCACGCCCGACTTCACGACCATACCGTCCGGCTCGATGCCCGACTGCCAGAGCGTGATCACGGAATGGCACGTGCCGAACCCGACGGACGCGGGCGCGACCGTCGATACCGGCAGCGCGCGCGAGGTGCTGCGCCTCGACAAGCCGCAGTTCAACCACAACGGCGGCGCCCTCGTGTTCGGCTCCGACGGCTTCCTCTACGTCAGCCTGGGCGACGGCGGTGGCGCCGACGACCAGGACGGACAGCCGTTCATCGCCGGCCCGACCGTCGGCCATGGGCCGACCGGCAACGGGCAGAACCTGGGCGCGATCCTCGGCAAGATCCTGCGCATCGACCCGCACGGCACCAACTCCGCCAACGGCAAGTACGGCATTCCCGCGACCAACCCGTTCGTCGCCACGTCGGGTGCGCTCGGCGAGGTCTGGGCGTACGGCCTCCGCAACCCGTTCCGCTTCTCGTTCGACCCGGCGACGCACGCGCTCTACGCCGGCGACGTCGGGCAGAACTCGGTCGAGGAGGTCGACGTCATCACCGCCGGCGGCAACTACGGCTGGAAGTTCAAGGAAGGGAAGTTCTTCTTCCACGACAACGGCGTCGGCGCCGGCTACGTGGACCACGTCAACAACGGCGTGCCGACGAACCTCATCGATCCGATCGCCGAGTACGACCATGACGAGGGCCTCGCCGTCATCGGCGGCTTCGTCTATCGCGGCACGACGTTCCCGCGCCTCGTCGGCCACTACGTCTTCGGCGAGTTCGCGCGCACCTTCAACAACGACGGACGGCTCTTCTACCTGGCGAAGCGCGACGTCTTCGTGCCCGGCCACAAGCTGCGGCGGAGCCGCATCTTCGAGTTCCGCTACGTCGGGCAGACGACGTTCGGAATGTCATTGCTCGGCATGGGACGGGACGCGAACGGCGAGATCTACGCGCTGGCCAACTCGACGGGGACGCCGGGCGGGACTACCGGCGTCATCCTCAAGCTGACGCCGGCGCCGTAGCCGGCGATCGCTCGAGCCGATCCGTCCATAAGGGGTGCGAGGGGCAGAGGGTGCTCCTCGCACCCGACGCTCGCAATCAGTTCAGTGCTCGCCAACGGGTGCAAGGAGCACCCTCTGCCCCTCGCAC
>DASXLI010000027.1:0-14467 GCA_036496285.1 Binatia bacterium | reverse complement strand
GGGTTGTCGCCCTTGCGCGCGATCTTGTCGATCTCGTCGATGTAGACGATGCCGCGCTGGCACTTCTCGACGTCGTAGTCGGCATTCTGCAGCAGCGACAGGATGATGTTCTCGACGTCCTCGCCGACGTAGCCGGCCTCGGTGAGGCTCGTGGCGTCGGCGATCGCGAACGGCACCTGGAGGAAACGTGCGAGCGTCTGCGCGAGAAGCGTCTTGCCCGAGCCAGTCGGTCCGACGAGGAGGATGTTCGACTTCTGCAGCTCGACGTCGCCGGTGACGAGCTGGGAATCGATGCGCTTGTAGTGGTTGTGGACCGCGACCGCGAGGATCTTCTTGGCGCGCTCCTGACCGATCACATACTGGTCGAGCACCTTCTTGATCTCGGAAGGCTTGGGCACCGCCGAGGTGGAGGTGAGGCCCTCTTCCTGATCACACTCCTCCGCGATGATGTCATTGCAGAGGTCGATGCACTCGTCGCAGATGTAGACCGTCGGACCGGCGATCAGTTTGCGGACCTCGTCCTGGCTCTTTCCACAGAAGGAGCAGACGAGATTCCCGGTGCGCTCGTCTCCGTGCTTCGCCATGGCGTCTCCCTATGGACGTTTGGAGGGCCGGCTGACGATGACCTCGTCTACCAGCCCATACTCGACCGCCTGCTTGCCGGTCATGAACATGTCGCGGTCGGTGTCCTTCTCGATCTTCTTGATGCTTTGACCAGTGTGCTTGACGAGCACGTTGTTCAGCTGCTCGCGGATGCGCAGGATCTCGCGGGCCTGGATGTCGATGTCCGTCGCCTGGCCCTGCACGCCTCCGAGCGGCTGGTGGATCATGATCCGGGCGTGCGGCAGCGCGAAGCGCTTGCCCTTCTGCCCGGCCGACAGCAGCCACGCCGCCATGCTCGCGGCCTGCCCGAGGCAGAGGGTCGAGACGTCCGGCTTGATGTACTGCATGGTGTCGTAGATCGCGAGGCCGGACGTGACCGAGCCGCCCGGCGAGTTGATGTAAAAGTGGATGTCCTTCTCCGGATCCTCGGACTCGAGGAACAGGAACTGGGCGGTGATGAGGTTGGCGACGTCGTCGTCGACCTGGGAGCCGAGGAAAACGATCCGGTCCTTCAGCAAGCGCGAGTAAATATCGTAGGCGCGCTCGCCCCGCCCGGTCTGCTCCACCACCATCGGGATCAGGTTTGCGTTCGGCATCTTGTGGTTTACCTTAACTTTTTTTCGGCGCGTCGGCAATCAATTTTGCGCACCCGGCTTCACTTTGGCATGCGCCACCAGCCAGTCCAACGCCTTCTCCTGCGCGATGCGCTCGCGCACATCGCGGCGTGCCTCGGGGGTCCGATAGATCTCGGCAAGGCGATCGCGTTCACGCGCTGCGCTACGCAGCACGCGCGCAATGCGCTCGTCGATCTCCTCTTCCTTGACTTCCAGGTGCTGCTGCACCGCAAAACGCTCCAGCACGAGCGACGAGTGCACCGACTCGCGTGCGCGGCGGCGCAACTCGCCACGTATCTCGTCGAGCTGCTTCGCCCCCTCCGCGTCGGAATCGTGACTGTGCCCGGAATCGTGACTGTGCTCGGGCAGGCCGATCTCGTGCGCCATGGACTCGAAGCGGCGTGCCACCAGGCCCTCGGGCACGTCGATGGGATTGCGCTCCAGCAGGACCTTCATCAATGAGGACCGCATCGCCTCGTCGGCCTCGCGCCCGGCGCTCTCTTCCAGCGCACGGCGGACCTTGTCGCGCAGCTCGACGAGGGAGCCACACTCACCATGATCCTTGGCGAACTCGTCGTCGAGGGCCGGCAGCTCCTTGCGCCCGACCGCCTTCACCTCGACCCGGAACGTCACTTTCTTGCCGGCGATCTCCGGGCTGTGGTGCTGCTCGGGATAGGTGACCTCGATGTGAGCGCTGTCGCCGACCTTCATCCCGACGAGCCGCTCGTCGAAAGGCGGTGGGAAGGTCTCGGCGCCGACCTCGATGACCCGGTGCTCCGCCGACGCGCCGGGAAGTGCCCGCCCCTCGACCACGCCGGTGTAGGAGATCTCGACGAGATCGCCATGCTCCACGACGTCCCGGTCCTCGCGCCGCGCGAACTGGGCGAGCGACTGCCGGAAGCGCTCGATCTGCGCGTCGACCGCCGCGTCATCGACCGGCGCGACCGCGCGCTCGACCTCGATGCCCTCGTACTCGCCGACGTCGAAGCTGGGCTTGATCTCGATGGTCGCCGAGTAGCTGAGTCCGGCGCCGGGCTTGACCTCCTCGGCGACGATCTCGGGCCGCGTCACCGCGTGGAGCTTATGCTCCTCGAGCGCGCGCGCGTACGAGTCCTGGATCAGCTTGCCGATGACCTCGCTGCGCACCTGGTCGCCGTAGTAGCGCTCCAGGATGGCGCGCGGGACGCGACCGGGCCGAAAACCCTTGATGCGAGCGCGCTGCTGCAGGCCGCGATACGCCTCGTCGATCTCGGCGCGTACGTCCTCGTCCGGCAACGCGACGCCGATCTTCTTCTTGACCGGGCTCAGGTCCTCGATGGTGACTTGCACGGCCCCTCCAGCTCCACCAGCACCTTACGTAGTCCCACACCCTCTGACAAGCGCGCGCCCGTGCGCGGCGACGCCGTGCACGGGCGCGTTCACAGTGCGAGAGGGGGGACTCGAACCCCCATCCGACAAGCGGGCTAGATCCTAAGTCTAGTGCGTCTACCAGTTCCGCCACTCTCGCATGACGTCCCGTGCAGCTCCGTCAGCTGCTCATCGTAATCCAATCGGAAGCGAAGCCGCAAAGGGCTTTCGGTGCGGGTTGCGACCTCCGAACCGGGACGCTACGAGTCGGCGAGCCATGCGCGCGCGCCACGCGCTCCACCTCGGCGTCATCGCTCTCGCGGTGATCGTCGCCTATGCCGCGAGTGTCCACGGAGAGTGGATCTCGGACGACATCACGTCGATCGCGCAGAACCCGGCGCTGCGCTCGCTGGCACCGGGCAACATCCTCGCAATCATGAGCCGGTTCGAGGGCCCGAACTACGCGCCGCTCTACATGCTCTCGTACGCGATCGACTGGGCGATGTTCGGCAACGATCCGACCGGCTTCCACGTCGTGAACGTGCTCTTCCACATCGCGGACGCGGCCCTCGTCTACCTGCTGCTGCTGCGCCTCGGCGAGCGCGCCGCGCTCGCGTTCGGCGTCGCGCTCGTGTGGGCGGTGCACCCCGTGCACGTCGAGTCGGTGGCGTGGATCAGCGAGCGCAAGAACGTGCTCTCGACGCTCCTCTTCCTGCTCGCCGTCATCGCCTACGTGCGCTACTCCGATCATCCGCGTCCGCGCACCTATGCGGCGATCTTCGTGCTCTACGTCTGCGGCATGCTCGTCAAGATCAACGTGATCGTGCTGCCGGCGGTGATGCTGGCGTACGAGGTCGTGTACCGGACGCGCCTGCGCCGGCGCGACGTGCTGGCGACGCTGCCCCTCCTGGCGATCGCCGCGTTCCTCGCCTGGGTGAACCTGCACGGCAATCCGTCGCACGGCGCGCACTATCACGGCGGCAGCCTCTGGGTGACGCTGCGCACGAGCGCCTCGGTGATTCCGCGCTACCTGCGGCTCGTCGTCGCGCCGATCGGCCTCAGCTCCTACTACGCAACCCCGCTCCGCGCGTCCTGGCTCGACCTCGACGTGCTGGGAGCGATGATCGTGATCGTCGGCCTGCTCGGCGCGGCGTGCGTCCTCGCCTGGCGCCACCACCCGAGCGCGTTCTGGATCCTCTGGTTCTTCGTGACGCTCTCGCCGATGCTCAATCTCGTGCCCTTTCCCGCCATCATGGCCGATCGCTACCTTTATATACCTCTCGTCGGGCCGCTCGTACTGATCGCCTGGGGCATCGACACGGCCGTGCGGCGGGCGCCAGCGCTCGGGCGCGCCGTGCCGGCCGCGGTCGGCGCCGCGGCGCTCGCCTGCGTCGCGCTGACGATCCAGCGCGTGCCCGCCTTCCATGACGAGCTCGCCCTCTGGGCCGACTGGGCGCTCCACACCGCCTACATCACCTCCGACCGCCCCTATGGGCCCGCCCCGCGCCCGCGCGAGCTGCAGCTCCTGCGCGACGCGCTGGCGAAGGACGACGGCTCCGGCGTGCTCCACAACAACCTCGGCGGCATCGCCTTCGAGGAGGGCCGCATGCCGGAGGCCCTTGCCGAGCTGAGCCGCGCCTACCAGCTCGCGCCGCGCGATCCGGCGATCGCGTTGAACCTCGGACGCACCTACCTCTACAGCCGCCAGCCGGAGGCGGCGGCGCGCGTCCTCGAGGAGGCCGTACGGCTCGAGCCGCCGTCCTACTACGCCAACCTGAACCTGGCGCGCGCCTACATCCTGAGCGGCGACGCGCTCCGGGCCTCCGACGCGCTCGCGCGGGCGCGCGCCATCCGCCCGGACTGGTCCGATTTGAGCCAGGTGGAGGACGCACTCGCCCGGCTCGAGCGGCGTTGATCAGCTCGCGAAGAGCCGCCGCGGGTTGTCGACGAGGATCGTGTCGATGTCCTCGGACGTGAGGCCGGCCTCGCGCAGCTGCGGCACGACATGCTCGAAGATGAAGGTCGGCCGCCATTGCGGCAGCATGGCGAGGACGTCGTCGTAGTTGTTGGCGAAGGGCACCGGCCGGCCGCGCCAGCAGACGATCGAGTCGTGCGACATCAGGATGTGACGCGCGTGTCCGGCGCGCGCCAGCGCGACCACGTTCCGGATCCGTACCTCGTCCGGGATGATGATCGAGATGCCGAAGCGGTCGAAGCCGACGAAGGCGCCGCGCTCGGCGAGCGAGCGATGGTAGTCGTGGTCGTCGATGCCATCGGAGTGGCCGACGACCAGGCGCTCCGCGCTCACACCCTCGCCGGTGACGATGTCGATCTGGTCGTGGCCGCAGGACGCTTCCTGCGTGTGCGAGATGAGCGGCACGCCGGTCGCGCGCGCCGCCCGCGCCCCGGCGGTGACGAGCTTGCGCTCGTAATCCGAGACCTGGTGCGCGCCGGTCGCGATCTTCACCGCGCCCGCCTTGATGCCGGTATCGCCGACGCCCTCCGTGATCTCCTTGATGTAGATGTCGGTGATCTCCTCGACCGGCAGGTTGCGGAACGTGTAGGTGATGCCCTCCGCCTCGAAGTACGCCCCAGTGGTGCAGACGATGCGCATGCCGCTGCGTTGCGACAGCTCGGCCAGGAACTCGACGTCGCGCCCGAGATCCATCGGACACGGATCGACGAACGTGCCGAGCCCCATGCCCGCGAGCGTCTGCATCTGATCGACGGCGCGGGCCATCGCCTCGCCGCGCTTGAAGCGCGGCGCCTTGGCGTCGAGATCCCAGCCGGGGAAGCCGACGAGCACGTGCTCGTGGATCAGCGTCTTGCCGAGCTGTGCGGCGTCGGCCGTACCGGTCACCGTCTGTACCCGTCGTGTCGCGTCCGGCATGGTCGTCGAGTACCAAGCCGGCAGGTCGCTCACAAGCTGATTCCGAGCCGGCGGACGACGCGACGCGCCGCGGTCAGCGCGGCCCACGCGAGCACGGCGACCAGCGCGGCGTCGTCCGGCGCGCCGGCCCGGAAGGCGGTGATCGTATCGTCGTCGACCTGATGGGGCGCGAGCGCCGTCAGGAGCGCGAGGCGCGCCGCCGGCCGCGCCGCCGCCGGCACGGTGCCGACGGCCGCCGCCACCCAGGCCTGCCCGAGGCCGGGATCGTCGCCGCTCCACGCCTCGAGCTGCGCGATGACGCAGGCCCGCACCGCGTCGGGGAGGACGCGCGCGCCCTCGCGCTCCACGGCCGCGGCCCAGCGCGCGAGCGCGTCGGCGACCGACGGCGATGACGCCGCCCAGCGCAGGTCGTCGGGAAGCGACGCCGCCGGCAGGAGCGGCGGGAGGTCGTGCGGCTTCGCGCGGGCGATGGCGCGTCCGAACCACCAGCCGGCCGCCCGCCGCGCCTGGCCGCGCCACGCACGCGGCCAGGCCGGCAGCGGCGAGTCGCCGAGCAGCACGGTCACCGGCCGGTTGATGTAGTGGAAGACGAGCGCGGTGCCGACGATCTCCGGCAGCTCCGGCGGCACGCAGGGCGGCGGCCCCGGCGCCGGCCCGCGCGACGCCGCGCCCCAGGCGTACGCCCGGCGCACGAGCGGGTCGGCGATCCCGGCCTCGTCCGCGTCGGCGATCGCGCGCGCGGCGCCGTGCGCCTTCGTGCCCTCGAGCATCACGACGTGCGCGTCGACGCAGTAGGCACAGCGGTTGGCGCGCGACACCGCGGCCGCCACGGCCTCCTTCACGTCGCGGCGGACGCCGCCGGTCACGAGCGTCGCGCGGCAGGCGCGCCAGGCACCGGCCAGGAGCGGCGGCGCCGCGGCATGCAGGGTGAACGGCTCGACCAGCGCGCCGAACTCGCGCCGCACCTCGTCGTACACCGTCGCGACGAGGCCGGTCGCGGCGCGCGGCGGCACTGGCGCGAGGTGGCGGATCACCGCCCGGCGAGCGTCTCGCCCATCGCCCGCACCGTCGCCTCGAGCCGGTCCGGCGGCACGATCGGGAAGATGATCAAGCGATCGATGCCCGCCGCGGCGGCGCGCTCGATGAGCCCGGCGTCGAACGGCTCGAACGTCGTCAACGAGATCTCGAACGGACGATCGGCGGAGCCGAGCTCGGCGCGCAACCGGCGCAGCTCGGCGACGAGCGGCGCCGCCGCCTCGACGGTCAGGCCGAAGCCGTACCAGCCGTCGCCCTCGCGCGCCGCGCGCCGCAGCGCCGGCGCCGCGTGACCGCCGATGATGATCGGCGGATGCGGCCGCTGCACCGGCTTCGGCTCGAAGCGGATGCCCTCGAACGCCGCGTGGCGGCCAGTGAAGCGCGGCTCCGCCTCCGTCCAGAGCGTGCGGATCGCGCGCAGGTACTCGTCGCTGATGGCGCCGCGCCGGTGGAAGTCGACGCCGAGCGCCGCGAACTCCGCCTCGACGTAGCCGGCGGCGAAGCCCGCGATCAGGCGGCCGTCGGAGACGATGTCGAGCGAGAGGAGCGCCTTCGCGACGAGCAGCGGGTTGTGGTGCGGCAGGACGAGGATGCCGGTGCCGAGGCGGAGCGTCCGCGTGTGCGCCGCGATGTTGGTGAGCGCGACGACCGAGTCGAGCATCGGCGTCTCCGGCGGCGTCGGCACCGGGTTGTCATGGATCGGCATCGCGACGTGCTCGCCCGTCCAGATCGAGTCGAAGCCGGACTCCTCCGCCGCGCGCGCGACGCGCACCTGCAACACGGGGTCGGCGAGCGAGCCGAAGTTGGCGCCGAAGAGTCCGAGACGCATGCAGGCGATGTCGCAGCCGCGCGTAGCTCAGTCAAATGCGCCGCCCCGGCCGCCGCCGCGCCGCATGCGCCCGCCGCGGCGTCGGGACGTGGGGCTCAGGTGGACGCGGGACGCTTCGTGCCGAAACGGTTCCAGTGCGTGAGCTGCTCGGCGGGACGCCGGAGGCCCGGCTTGAAGCGTCCGCGCGGGCGGCCCATCGGCAGCAGCGCCACGACCTCGTAGCGGTCGGGGATGCCGCAGAGCGCGCGCACCTCGTCCTGATGGATGCGGTAGACGGTGGTGAGCGTCGTGCCGATGCCGAGCCCGCGCGCGGCCAGCATGAAGCTCTGCACCGCCGGATAGACGGAGGCGAACGGCGTCCCGACGTCGAGCTCGCCCCCCGCGTCGCGCAGGGTCATCGAGATGTTGGGCATGAGCACGAGCACCAACGCCGGCGCCTCGCCGAGGTGCTCGGCGAGGTGGCGCGACGAGCGCAGGACCCGCTCGAACGCCTCCTCGTCGGCCGGCGAGCGGAAGGGCGGCATCACCGCGAGCATCGCGGGCTCGTAACGGCCGTAGGCGCGACGGTAGACGTCGCCGAGAGCGCGCTTCACCTCCGGGTCGGTCACCACCAGGAACTGCCACGGCTGGATGTTGCCGCCGCTCGGGGCCTGCGTGGCGCAGCGGATGCACTCGAGGATCTCGGCGTCGGTGACCGGCTCGTCGGTGAAGCGCCGGATCGCGCGGGTGGTGGTCAGGGCTTCGAACAGATCCATGGATGCTCCTCCCGCCCCTTGATTAGCGGCCCTTGAAGGCGGGCGCGCGCTTCTCCCGGATCGCCGCCAGCGCCTCCGCGTGGTCATCGCTCTGGAAGGTGACGAGCTCGAGCGCCGTCGAGGCGTCGAAGGCGACGTTCAACGCGTCCTTCACGAGCTTGTTGACCGCGAGCTTGGTGTAGCGGACGGCGAGCGGCGCGCCCGCCGCGAGCCGCGCGGCGAACGCGGCGGCTTCGGCGTCGAGATTCGCGGCCGGCACGACGCGGTTCACGAGCCCGATGCGCTCGGCCTCCGCGGCGGTGAGCGGGTCGCCGGTCAGGAGATACTGCTTGGCGCGCGCCGGGCCGACCGCGAGCGGCCAGATCGCGACGCCGCCGTCGCCGGCGACGAGCCCGACGCGCACGTGCGGGTCGCCGATCGTCGCCGTGTCCGCCATCAGGATGACGTCGCAGAGGAGCGCGATCGACGCGCCGAGCCCCATGGCGTAGCCGTTCACGGCAGCGACGATCGGCAGCTCGACGTCGAGCAGATCCCAGATCAGCTGCTTCGCCTCGCGCCGCAGATCCTCCATCCGGCCCGGCTCGCGCAGTTTGGGGAACCAGTTGAAGTCGCCGCCGGCGCTGAAGGCGCGGCCGCGCCCGGTGAGCAGCACGGCGCGCGCCGTGGTCTCGCGCCGCAGCCCGGCGAAGAGCGCGGCCAGATCCCGGTGCAGCGCCTCGTCGACCGCGTTCAGCTCGCTCGCCGGATGATCGATCGTCACCCGCAGGACGTCGCCCTCGCGGGCCAGGCGCAGCGTCGTGAAGTCCGCCGTCTCCATGCGGCCCTCCCCTAGAGCTGCGACGTGTCGGTGTCGAGCCCGAGCAGCACGCGGCCGGTGAGCTCGTAGGTCGCGGGGGCGACCATGAGGTGCTGGGTCACGACGTGGACGTCGCGGAAGCAGCGTTGCAGCGGGCTCGTGGCGTAGACCGCCGTGCCGCCGCCGGCCGTGTACATGAGGTCGACGGCCTTTGCGGCGCTGTGCGTGGCGTTGGTCGCGGCGAGCCGGACGGCGAGGCGGGCGCGCGTGCCGATACCGCCCTCGCGCCGCGCCTCCTCCGAGGCGGCGCCGATCGCCTCGAAGAGGAACGCGCGGCCCGAGCGCAGGAGCGCCTCGGCCTCGCTCGTCTGCGCCTGCACCACCTGGCGGTCGGCGAGGACGCGGCGGCTGCCCGTCGGCGTCTTGCCGCCGGCGAGCGCGATCAGCTCGTCGATCGCGCGGCGGGCGATGCCGACGGCGACCGCGGCGATGCCGAGCGCGAGCAGGCCGAACGCCGGGAACGCGTAGAGCGGGCCGCGCTCGCGCGGCCGATCGCGCACGAGCGAGACGGCCCGCTCGGCCGGGACGAGGAGATCGCGCACCGCGATGTCGTGACTGCCGGTACCGCGCAGCCCCGACACCGTCCAGGTATCGATGATCTCCGCGTCGGCCGCGGGGAACAACATGAGCGGCGCATCGAGCAGGCCGTTCGGCAGGAGGCGGGGCGCGCCGTTCTCGACGATGACGCTCCCGCCCATGAGCCACGTGCAGTGCTCGCAGCCGCTGCCGAACGCCCAGCGCCCGCTCACCCGGTAGCCGCCGTCGACCGGCGCGGCCTTGCCGCTCGGCGCGTAGACGCCGCCGGCGATGCCCCGCGGGTCGCCGTAGATGTGCCGCGCGGTCTCGGGCTCGAGATAGCCCGCGACGAGGCCGCTCGTCGCGCCGATCATGGCGACCCAGCCGGCGGCGCCGTCCGCCTCGGCGAGGATCTCGATTGCGCGCACGAGGTCGGCCGGGTCGGCCTCGACGCCGCCGACGTTGCGCGGCACGCAAGCGCGAAACACGCCGGTCTCGGCGAGCGCGCCGACCAGATCGAGCGGCAGCCGGCGGCCGCGCTCGGTCTCGTCGGCGCGGGCGCGCGCCGCCGGCGCGACGCGCCCGACGGCGTCGATCAGGCCATGCTCGCTCGGCGTCGCGGCGCTCATCGTCTCACGGCACGTCGGCGACGAGGATCGCCACGTTGTACGCGAAGCGGATCTGGTCCTTGTGGCGATAGGTGCCGACCCCCATGCCGTCGTTGGCGATCGACGCCTCGAACATCGCGCGGATGCGCGGCGCGTCCCCCGGCGCGGGAAACGACCGCTCCAGCACGCCGTCGACATCCGTCTGCAGCTGATAGAAGGCGCGGCGGCGGAGGGGCAGGCCGCCAGCGCGAAACAGCCCTTCGAGCTCGCCGAGCGTGAGGGCCTGGGCATGTGACGGATCGCGCAGGCACTCCATGCGGTGGAACGCCTCGGCCTTGCGCGGGTCGTCGGATGCCGTCAGATCGGTGACGACGACCGTGCCGCCCGGCGCGCACACCCGCCGCATCTCGGCGAGCACCTTCTCCGGGTCGAGGAAGTGGTGGAACGCGAAACGCGAGCTGACGAGCGAGAACGTGCCGTCGGGGTACGGCAGCGGGGTCACGTCGCCGTGCTCCCAGCGGACGTTCGTGAGGCCGCGCTCGGTGGCGAGCGCCCGCGCCCGATCGAGCATGGCCGGGGTGATGTCGATGCCGGTCGCGTGTTGGACGATGCGGGCGAACGCCGCGACGACCAATCCCGGCCCGCAAGCGACGTCGAGGACCGTGTCCGTGGCAGTCGCGCCGCTCTCACGCACGAGCAGGGCCAGCGCCTCCTCGTCCTTGATGCCGGGAGCGGTCGAGAACGGCACTGCCTGGCGCGTGAACTGATCGATGATCGTCGACTGATGCCGGGACTCGGACATGCGACGGCCCTAGCACGTCGCCCGCGGTGACGCGACCGCGTCCGCCCGCCACCCGTGATGGGCGGCGGGCGGAGCGGACGCCCGGTGTCAGAGCCGGCCGCCGATCAGAGCGGCAGACACTGGGTGCATGCCAGGCAGACGGAGAGCGGCCCGCAACCCTTCTGCGGCAGCTCACACACCTCGCCGGGCTCGATGTTGCCGTTGCCGCAAATCGAGATCCCGAGGGGGACGCACTGCTGGCACAGGAGACACGCCGACTGCGCGGGGCAGCCGACGGCCGGGAGGTCGCAGACCTCGCCGGTCTCTACGTTGCCGTTGCCGCAGACCGGCGGCAGCGGCGTCTGCAGACATTGGGTGCAGTTCAGGCAGATCTGTCCGTCGCCGCAGCCGACGGCGGGCAGCTCGCAAATCTCGCCGGGCTCGATGTTGCCGTTGCCGCAGATGAACCCGAGCTGCGGCGGGATGATGTCCGGCGGCGGGAAGCACTCCTGGCACGCCAGGCATACCTGGCCGGGGCCACAGCCGATGGCCGGCTCGTCGCAGGCCTCGCCCGGATCGAGCTTGTTGTTCAGGCACTGCGGCAGCGTGACCGGGCACTGGCAATTGGTGCACGTCCCCGGACACGCGCTGTCGTTCGCCGGCGCGCCGTTCACCCCGCCCGGATCGCACTGCTCGCCCTGGCCGATGAAGCCGTCGCCGCAGACCGGCGGACACTCGCACTGGGTGGCCGAGCCGGGTGCGCCGCAGTTGCCGGGGCACGCGGAGTCGCTCGTGCCGTCGCACTGCTCGCCGAACTCGACGGTGTTGTTGCCGCAAGTACGGTTGCACTTGCAGTTGCCGAGACACTGCCCGGGGCAGTTGTCGTCGGCGTTCGCACCGTCGCACTCCTCGGACGGCTGGTTGATGACGCCGTCGCCGCAGCGCTGCACCGACGTCGTCGCCGGGAAGCGGATCGCGCCCGGACCGGGCAGGCCGGCCGTGGTGTTGATCGCGGTGCCGCTGGTCGCCGGGATGCAGAAGGCCGACGCGAACTGCGGCGCCGAGGTGCTGGCGACGCCGGAGCGCACGATCGGATCGAGGAAGCAGCGCCGGTTCTTCGCGACGCAAGTTCCCTGGCCGGCCGCGCAGTCGCTGTTCGTCTGGCACCCGACCTCGGGCGCGAGAGAGCAGGTCTGGTCGACCGGGCCGGCGACGCATCGGGCCTCGCCCGCAGGATCACCCGGCACCTGACGGCAGAGCGGGGCACACGAGCCAGCGGTGCCGCCGCAGTCGGCGTCGGTGTCGCAGGGCTGTCCGTCGTTGCCCCCGCCGTTGCAGGCGTTCAGGCAGGCGGACGGTTGCGGCTCGCTCGGGCACCAGCACTGCTGGTTGGTGTGGCCGGCGCCGACGCAGGCCTGGTTGCTGGCGAAGCTGACCGTACCGGTGGTCAGCGGATCGAACGGGATGTCGAGACCGCTGCCGGACACGTTGAGCGACGAGCTCGGCGGACAGTCGTTCGACGTCGGACCGAGCGGGCCGGTGCCCTGCACGTGGCACGGCGGGTTGCCGGTGATGTCGCTGCAGGTGCCGCTCGCGCCGATCGCGCAAGTCGTCGGGTCCCCGTTGCCGCAGTCGCAGATCGGGCACGGCCGGGTGACCGTGTTGCCGAGGTGCACGAGCGTGTTCAGGTGGACGTGCAACTCGGAGGCGCCGGTCTGCAGGTTGTACGTGCCGGTGACGTCGTCGGCGAAGCGGTTGACGATGCACGCCGGGACGCCGCCCGCGGAGAGCGGCAGCGGCGGACCGAAGGTCTGGATCGTGCAGCTCCCGGCGTTGGTGCACTCGCTGGCGCTCGTGCACGAGCGGGTCGGGTCTCCGGAGCAGAAGGACCCGAGGTTGCCGAAGAAGTCGCAGAGCTGATCGTTCACGCCATCGCAGTTGGAGATCTGACCGGCGATGGTCGAGCCGGTCTGCACCTGGGAGTCGTGCGCGATGCCGGTCCAGCCGGTGTCGAGGTCGGCACCCGGCGCGACCGTGATGGTGAGGAAGCCGTTCGCCGGGCAGGTGCAGTTGGCCGAGCACTCGCCCGGGCAGAGCGAGTCGTCGGTGCCATCGCACAACTCGCCACCAGTGCGGTGGTTGTCGCCGCACACGGACGCGCAGTGGCAGTCGCTGGTGCAGCTGCCGAGGCACGCGCCGGTCCCGGTGCCGTCACAGTCCTCGCCGGGATCGATCTGGTTGTTGCCGCAGAATGGGCCGCAGGTGCAATTGGCCTGGCACGCGCTCGCCGGACAGGCGCCGCCCGCGGCCGCGCCGTCGCACTGCTCGCTGCCGTTCAAGATGCCGTCGCCGCAGAATGCGCCGCATGTGCAGTTGGCCTGGCAGTGGCCCGGGCACGCCGCGTCGTCGCCGCCGTCGCACTGCTCGCTGGCTTCCTTCGTACCGTTGCCGCACACCGCTGCAGCGCAGGTGCAGTTGGCCTGGCACTGGCCCGGGCACGCGCCGTCGTCCGTGCCGTCGCACTGCTCGCTCGGTTGATTCACGGCGTTGTCGCCGCACACCGGGCACTGGCAGTTCGGCTGGCACTCGCCGGGGCAGGCGGTGTCGTGCCCGACGTCGCACTGCTCGCCGGCGTCGAGCGTCCCGTTGCCGCACTGCGCGCCGCTCTTCAGCACGCGGATCGGCAGGGTCAGCGCGCCCGGACCGGGCAGGCCCGCGACGCTGTTCACGGAGCTGCTCGTCGTGGGCGGGATACAGAAGGTCGCGGCGAGCACCGCGTTCTGCGTGCCCGGCGTGCCGGTTCGCACGATCGGATCGAGGAAGCAATTGCGGAAGCCGCCGCCGCACGTCTGGCCCGGCTTGCAGGTGTCGCAGCTCCCGGCCGGAGACGGCTGGCAGTCGGCATCGGTGGAGCAGCCGCGAAACGTCTCGATCGTGCAGAAGCGGTCGAGCGGGCCGCTGGCACAGACCCCGTCGTTCGGGTTCGGATCGCTGGCGTCGGGCGAACACGTCACGTCGTCGCACTGGTTTGGCGCGGTCGCGAGGCCGCTCCGGCCGCACGCCCCGCTCGGACACTCCGAGGCGGCGGTGCACGGGTGACCCACGTTGGTCCCGCCGATGCAGCGCTTGGCGCCGCAGGTGACGCCGGCCGGGCAGTCGCTGTCGCTGTTGCACGCTTCGGCGACCGCGTCCGCGCAAGTGTCGCAGAAGCAGTTCACGCCCGTGAAGCCCGGCGCCGTGCACTTGGGACCGCTGGCGAGGGTCGTCGTCCCCGTCGTAGCGGTATTGAAGATGATGTTGAGATTGCCGATGTTCGCGGCCCGCACCGGCTGGCAGTCGAGGCTGACCTCGCCGAAGAGCGCGTTGTCGCCCTGCACGTCGCACGGCTGGCCGTTGCGCACGCCGCCGTTACAGGTGCCGCCCTTCACGCCGTCACGCGGAGTCGGATCGCCCTCGCACGTCGGACAGGGCTGCTGGACCGCGATGCCGTTGTAGACGCCGGCCTCGAGATGGACGAGCGCCGACCCCTCGCCGGCGTGCGGGCCGGTGTTGGCGATGTTCGCCGTACCGGTGATGCTCGCGGTGTAGCGGTTCACGATGCAGACCGGAACCGCGCCCGACGTGATCGGAAGC